>JALCME010000001.1 GCA_022648295.1 Bacteroides sp.
AAAGATTGCATTCATGATGTCTCTTAGAGTATATTTACGCTTTCTTTCTTGTCTATTTAAGATTTTTTCGACAACTTGCCATTGTTTATCAGTGAGGTTAGTTGAGTATCGTTTCATTCCTTTAATTAATTGGTACTCATAAAGTTATAAAGAGACACTCAATTAATAAACTGATTTACAATATGTTATCTATTTATATAGCATTGCTTTTCAATAAATTCAAAACAGCTTCTTACATAAGGAAATAATTATTTTAATAGGTAACATAAATATAAACAAGTAAAACCATCCGTATTTCCCCAGTACAAACTGGGTAACATTAATTCCAAAACATTGGTGGAAATGCTCTACAGTGAGCAACAGCAGAAATTCGGTCAACATAAGTTTACTTCATTACCAGAACAATGCAAAGAATGCCAGTATCTTTTTGCTTGCAATGGCGGATGCCCTAAGGACAGATTTACTCACACAAAAGCGGGAGAACCGGGATTAAATTACTTACGTCAGGGATATTATCAGTTTTTCAATCATGTGGCTCCTTACATGGATTTTATGAAAAAAGAACTCATGAATAAACGAGCTCCCGCCAATATAATGAAAGCCATCAAAGAAGGCTTAATCAAATAATGCCATCTGACAGTCAATATCTGCCAGAAAGGCTTTTCTGATCTCCATATTGCCACCGTTGTTCGATAGCCGAATATATATAATTAATACCAACGCAGTCTAAAAATCATCCTTGTAGCAAATCGTTCAGAAGAGCAAGACCTTCTCCGTACCATCTTCGTACTATCTTCGCTCCATCTCCGTGTCTGTTTGCAGTAGCTGAAGCGAAGAACAGCGAACAAAGAGCGAAGTTGGTAGTAAGGATTTCCTACCTTAAGATATAGCTAACTGAACCCGATAGCCAAAACCCGGCTTGTGGAACATTGCCTAAATCAAAATAATGAGTATCGTAGAGATTATTCAGATTCAGACTGAAGAGCAAGTCTTTGCAGGTATAGTTCAAATTCAAATCGAGGGTGGAAAATGCCGGATACGGTTCATCCCCCACTTTCTTTAAATCCACATACCGCTCGTAAGTCCCCATGCGCTTTTGATAGCGGAAATACCATCCTGCGGAAAGGCCTTTCCAGATAGGATGGGTAAAACGGACAGTGAACTTATCACGCAAATAATTCAAAGCATAGATAGAGATCAGATTCTTAGCATCATGCTTTGAATGCATACAGGTATAATCCAATGCCAGCCGGCTGCTATTTCCTAAAAGTGGGAGGAACTGCCCCATGCTAAAGTCTACCCCCATCTCCAATCCCTGCGTATTGAGTGTGGAAAGATTCCAGGAAGACCATTTAGTTTCCGAAGGATCATCTTTTACCCAATCTATCATATCACGCCCCCATTGTAAGAAACCGGTAAGGTAAGCTCTCACGCGGGAAGTATTATATTTAAAAGCCAGATCCACAGACTCAGACCGTTCGGGTTTCAAACCTTCATTCCCGTTGTGGGTTTCAGTGGTATAATACAGGTCCGTAAATGTAGGCATACGGGTGGATTTACTCCACGAAGAGGATATGGAGAAATAGTCATCTGTTTTATAAGTGACACTAACCGAAGGAAAGAACTTATATTCCCCGCTCAATAACGTGTTATGATTCAGCAATACCCCGGCGGAAACCACAAAACGATTCCAGTTGACCGTATGTTCCAGCGTCACACTGGTATTGGTACGGCTATCATACATCTTATACTTTCCATGAGGTTCGGACAGCGGTTTACCAAGCAGACTACTCATTATATCCTCACGCCGCAGTTCTCCTCCCAAACTCGTGGTTCCCAGTACGGACTGATAAAGAAAAATCAGGTTACCTCCATAGGTATCGTTGCGATGATAATTCCGCCCAGTATCGGTATTCTTAATCAAATCAAACTGATCATAATGCCTGTCCCAAAAAAGTATGGGAATCACTTTCAATGCAGAGCCAAATTCTCCTTTCAGAGAACCAAGGTAATTGCTGATACGCTCGTACTGATTGGGGTATTTAGCTGAATAAAAGGTATTTGCACCGTAATGCCTATTATTGTAACCCAACTGCAAATCAAGTTTTGAGTCTTTCTTCAAGTGGAAACGGGTTTGCCAAAGCGCATTATAAATATCATAGTCACTGTTGGCGATATATCCGCCGGACGAACTGTAACCAAACGACATACTATTGGTCGTAATACCTACCTTTGATGTCCCACGTAATTCCACTCCGCCCATTTGGTGCATACCACCTTCCAACTTGGCATATAATCTCTCACTGACCTCTTTCTTGGTGATGATATTGATTCCTCCCGAAAAAGCACTGGAACCGTAAATCAGCGCAGCAGGGCCGTGAATAATTTCAATCCGTTCAATATCAGACAAGTTAATAGGAAAATCAAAGCTATAATGCCCGGTCTGCGCATTCGATACATTAATGCCATTGAGCAAAACGGCATTTTCATCAAATGTTCCTCCCCGAATAGAAACATCAGCCTGTACCCCATGCCCGCCACGTTGAATCACATCCACATTAGCAGCATAAGCCAACAACTCCTGAATGCTTTGCACCGGTGCCGCGGCAATCTGATCTTTCGTAATAACTGTCACAAACTTTGCCGTCTGATTAATGGGAACTTCCACTTTGGCAGCAGTCACCATCACCTCATCCAGCCTTATCTGTCGGGTAGTATCCTGTACAGTCTGTGCCCGTACTGGAATGATGACCTGCAACAATATCATCGCTACTAATACCAACTTTTCTATTTTAAATAAAGAACATATCTTTGATTCCATCCTATTGAAAATCATTATCATTATCCGTTTCATCCATTTTACTTTCATCTATTCATTCTAAAAAGATGAGGCAAAGTTAACCATTATAGAGCCTTATTCAAGCAAAAACAACCTTTTCCGGGAAATCATTATTAGAAGGCGCTCCTTTAAAACTTGATAGGCATTGCTACACTTGATTGTTTATTGCTAATAAGAAATAAACCAAGGAACGTCACTGCCCCGTTAAATAAAAGGATTTCATATCCTACCTGATAATCAAACATCGTCCTCAACCCCCACTCCACAGCATAACTTAACAAAGGAGCCATAATACAAATATATGGCGTTAGCCTGTCACGTACCGATCGTTTACAGAAGAGTCCGAAAGCAAAGAGCCCTAACAACGGACCGTAAGTATAAGACACCGCTACATAAATGGTATTCAAAATATTAGTCTGCCCCATATAATTAATAAACAAAATAATCAGAATAAAAAGCACACAGATAGAGAAATGCACAATATTCCGGATTAACCGGGCGTTTCCTTTATGATGATGCTCCATACCCAACAGATCCACACAAAAAGAGGTGGTCAGCGAAGTCAATGCAGAATCGGCATTGGAAAAAGAAGCTGCCACAATGCCCAAAGCGAAACAAAGCAATGCAGGTATTCCCAGGTATTGTGAAGCGAGTAACGGAAGAATTTCATCGGAATGAACCGGCAAGCTGATATGAAACCGGGCTGCAAAAGTCAATAACAGAATACCCAGAATCAGAAAAAGATAATTCATCGGAATGAAACCGAAGCCGTAAGTCAGCATATTCTTCTGTGCTTCTTTCAGGTTACGGCAAGTCAGGTTCTTCTGCATCATATTTTGATCCAAGCCCGTCATTACAATAACAATAAAAATACCACTCAGAAACTGTTTGAAAAAGTTTTGACGGGAATGCCAATCATCAAAAACGAAGATACGGGAATGCGGACTAGATTTCACAGTGGCTACAATATCAGACAACCCGAAGTCTAACCTGAAAGAAACCTGCCAAACAATCAGTCCGAGTGCCGTAAGCAAACAAATAGTTTGTAATACATCAGTCCAGATAATAGTCCCCATACCACTACGGAAAGTATACAACCAGATTATCATTACCACCCCTGTCACTGTCACATAAAAAGGAACACCCAACTGGTTAAAAACAAGTGTTTGCAGTATCAGTACGATCAAATAAAGTTTGGCAGCTGCTCCCACTGTTTTAGAAAGCAAAAAAAACGAAGCACCTGTTCTATAAGAATATATGCCAAAACGCTTCTCAAGATAAGTATAAATAGAAACCAGGTTCATACGATAATAAAGGGGAAGAAGCACATAAGCCACCACAACATAGCCAAAAAAGAAACCGAAAACAAGCTGCATGTAGGTCATATCAAAACCGCCTACCATCCCCGGCACCGAAACAAAAGTGACTCCCGATATGGAATCACCCAACATCCCGATAGCCACCACATACCAAGGAGTGGTCCGATTAGCTAGAAAAAACGTTTCATTGCTCGAGTTTCTCTTTCCCGAGAGATAAGAGATCAACATAATAAATGCGAGATAAATCGCAATTATCACCAATATATAGTTACCCATACTCAATTCTTACTTCAAAAAAGGACAAGACAGCATATCGAAAAGTCTCTGTTACATATCAGATACAATTTATTAAAAATAACTTTACGATATTTTTCTATTAAGGACAAAACTATAAAAAAACATTGGAATAGCATAAAAGGGAGACATCATTTATTTATCTTTGTGTCAAGTCTACTACTATATAATAAAGTTCAACTTCTGAAATCAAAATTATGAAAAAGCTAATCACATTTACAACACTTTGTGTTGCATGTCTGCTAGAAAATACCGCTTTCTCACAACAAGCATTATGGAACAATAGCGACATCATTTCGCCTCAAATCAATGATGACAACACTGTCACATTTCGTATTCAAGCTCCAAAAGCTTCCAAAGTAGAAATACAAGGAGACTTCATCCTTCCACACAAAGCCGAGACCCCTGATGGGACATTTAATGTTGCACGAACAGCTGAATTAAAGGAAGGCAAAGACGGCATATGGGAATATACCTCTGATAAGCTCCCCTCGGAACTATATAGTTATTCTTTCATTGTCAATGGGCAAAAAATGAACGACCCGAATAATGTTTACCAAGTACGCGACGTAGCATCTATCAGTAGCATTTTTCTAATAGACAATGGAGTGGCTGATAACTATATGGTACAGGATGTGCCACACGGGAACTTGTCTAAAATATGGTATGCCAGCCCGACTCTCGGCATGAGACAACGCCGGATGACTGTTTATACTCCGGCCGGTTACGATACTGGCAATAAGAAGTATCCGGTTCTCTATCTACTACATGGTGCAGGCGGAGACGAAAATTCATGGAGCGAACTGGGACGTGCCGCACAAATATTAGACAATCTGATAGCTCAGGGAAAAGCTAAACCAATGATTGTTGTCATGCCCAATGGGAATGCTTCCCAGCAAGCAGCTCCAGGAATAGCACCTAACAGTATGGTTAAACCCGTACTAATGCTCCCCAAAATGATGGAAGGTTCTATAGAGAAAGCATTTCCCGATGTCATGAAGTATGTAGAAAAGCATTACCGTACTCTTAAGAACAAGGGAGGCCGGGCTATTTGCGGTTTATCCATGGGTGGTTTCCAATCACTCTACATTTCAGCCCGGTATCCCGATAAATTTGATTATGTCGGCCTCTTTTCTGCTGCAATCAATAAGCAAAGTAAAGGAGAGAACGATGATGTTTACGATAATCTGGATACAAAATTAGCCACCCAATTCAAAAATGCTCCCAAACTGTATTGGATAGGTATAGGTAAAGACGACTTTCTATACAAAGACAATGCAAGCTTTCGCAAAAAACTGGATGAAAAGGAATATCCCTATACTTACATGGAAACTGAAGGTGGGCATATTTGGCGAAATTGGCGTACATACTTAACAACGTTTACCCAAAAACTTTTTAAATAAAAGTTAGTCGTAGAGAAACACTGCGTTGATCGTAGAGCAAAGGTTTGTTGGTCGTAGAGCAAGCAACTGCTCCTCTACGACCAACGTAAACCATACATAAAAACTGAATTATTAATTAAGTTGAGAGACCTTTCCCATAAAAAGAATAGCACCCGTGCTCTTTTCTTTGATCAGAAAAGCGAAAGGTCTGTTTACATAGAAATTAACGGAAGCTGATGGACCAACAGACGTTTCAAACGCCCCGACAACTGTAACCGCAGCTGCTTCTGTCCCCTCTTCGTTTACTTTTAAATAGTTAAATTGCTGCAAAAGACCAATATATAAATCTGCAGTCGACATTTTAGAAAGATCGGCTTTATTAGCATCAAAAGCATCTTTCATTCCCAAGTCCTTCATATCTTCTATCAAATCCTTATCGTATTTCAATTCAAACTTCGGGAGTTTAACCTCTAATTCCATCCCATGCATTTCCGAAATCCACTCATTCCAATGTTCATAAGTTAAACCAGAAAGGCTCTCATCCAAGGTCTTACCCTCTGTAGGAAGCAAAACAACCATACTGAAAGCTTCATTACCATATGGAAACTCCGCAATAGAAAAATATTCGTTTTGGAGATAATTGAAAGAAGCCGTTTGATTCATCATTGGTACCGTAGTCTTACTACCATCAGCATTACTAAAGCTTTCATTATTAGTATTTGATTTATCAAACTTAGAAGTCCAGGTACCTTTAAAATAAAGAGCATTGATTAAATACAACCTCACATTAGCAGGTATTTCTTTAATAACATTCTTTATGCATTGGTTCGTTTTATCAGCACACCATTGGTTAATCACGTCTTTTGCTGTAGAAGAGGTAAAATCAAGATTACGCACTTCTGCATCATAATAGTCCTTATTCAAGTCGACAAAAGAATCATAAACTTTAAATCCCTGCTTAATCCAGATAGAATTCGCTATATTGATCTGCGTCGTATTATCCAAATCAAGTAATGCAGTAGTTAGTTTTTGGTTATAGCTGTTCATCTCATCAGGAGAAAAAGATGAAGGTGAAAAGCCCAAAGTTGTTTGCATTTCTGCCAGCGTATTTCCATTTGCTCCATTAGCAGTCATGGATAAAGCAAGGGAAGCACTCAAGGGAGAAATAAAAACATTTGGTTTTTCTGTTTCGGTCTGACAAACCTGATTAAAGAAACGGAAAGCAAAATCCGTACCCCTGTTCATCATTACTCTTTCTGATGCAGAAAGCTCAATATCCTTACGTGCTTTAAGTTTTACCTGAGAAATATCCTCCTCTTTTTGGCAGGCTACAAATACACTAAGCAGAATCAATATGGCATTTTTTTTCTTAATCATAGGTAAATTGTATTAGCTTTATTATTTATTAAGTAAATACATCAACAACAAAAATACTGCATCCAGCAATTATTATTATTCAAAAGACTTTTTTATCTTTGCCACAGGTTTTGTTGGAGAAGTGTTAGTCGATATTTCTTCATGAAAAGGGAATCGGGTGAAAGTCCCGGACAGTCCCGCTGCTGTGAGCTCTTTTTAGAGGTAAACCATTACCCTATGCCACTGCCGAAATAAACGGTGGGAAGGCGGTTTACCAGAGTAAGTCAGAAGACCTACAAGACCTTTCAAATTTTGCATCCTCGAGGACGGATACAAGAAGCACATATTAAAAAATAGCATTTATGATAAGAAGCAATCCATGCCGCAATATACGGCTACGATTCTGCTGGTGTTGTGTTATCCTATGGATATCGGCCAATACTTCTGCACAACAGGCAAGCGACTCCATCACCGGAAAAGTACATGATATACCCGGGGTGACGGTGAAAGCACGACGTGCACCCAATAAAGTAACAAGTAGCGTACCCATACAGCTTTTAAGTAAAGAAGATATTTCTCAATTGGGCATTCAGAATATGGCTGATGCGGTACGACGCTTTGCCGGTGCAAATGTAAAAGATTACGGAGGTATAGGAGGGGTGAAAACAGTCTCCGTAAGAAATATGGGAGCAGCACATACAGCTGTCAGCTATGATGGTATGCTGGTAAGTAACTGCCAGGCCGGGCAAATAGACATCGGACGCTTTTCATTGGATAATGTAGAAATGCTTTCACTCGCTATCGGACAGGATGATAATTTGCTGCAGTCTGCGCGACTGTTTGCATCGGGGGCGGTCCTGAATATTGAGACAGAAAAGCCAACTTTCAAAGGATCAGCCAACAAAACTTTTCAAATCAAACTCAACGGAGGCTCATTCGGATACGTCAGCCCAGCAATCAGATGGTGGCAGAAAATTAATAAGAGTACCAAAATAGCAGTCAACGGAAACTATTTGCATGCTGATGGCAATTATCCTTTTGAATTGGTAAATGGCAAATATACAACAACAGAAAAAAGGAATAACTCTACAATAAACAGCTATCAGGGTGAAGGGAATTTATACCACACCTTTAAAGATAACAGTACGATGGAAGTCAAATCCTATTATTATTATTCCAAACGGGGACTTCCCGGTTCTGTTATTCTGTACAATCCCATTTCCAATGAAAAGCTCTGGGATGAGAATTTCTTTGCCCAGACAAAGTATAAAAAAATATTTTCAAGCCAATTTAAAATGCTGGTGCAAGCCAAATACAACCACAGCTGGAACAAGTATGAAGACAAAGGAGTGGAATACGTGGACAATACCTATCAGGCTATTCACCGGCAAAACGAATACAGCATATCCGCCAGTGGGCTCTATCAACCATTATCCAATTTATCAATAGCACTGTCACAAGACGGTTATATAAATGCATTAAGAAGCAATCTTCCTGAATGCCCATTCCCCACCAGGTATACATCACTAACGGCCCTCAATGCCCGCTGGCTATGGAAAAGGATATCCATAACCGGAACATTAGTAAATACATTCATCACAGAAAAGGTCAAAGTAGGTGACCAACCGAACAATCTCAAACGCTTGTCTCCAAGTATCTCTGCCAATATCAAGCCATGGGGCGGCGAGGATTTATATATACGATTGCTTTATAAAAGCACATTCAGAACGCCTACTTTCAACGACCTCTACTATTACAGGCTGGGAAACAGAAGCTTACGCCCTGAAAAGGCAAATGAATACAATCTGGGAGTTGCATGGAACAAGAGGCTATTCCCCTTTATGGACTATTTTTCCATGACAATTGATGGATATTACAATAATGTAAAAGATAAAATTGTGGCTTTTCCTACCACCTATGCCTGGAGGATGGCTAATTATGGAAAAGTGCATATTACGGGAATGGATGTAACTCTTGCAAGTGCAGCCAAAATAAACAAGAATATTAATTTAATCTTTTCCGGTGCCTACACTCTACAGAAAGCAATAGACCTGACAGATCCGGATGCAAAGAATTACAAAGATCAATTACCTTATACTCCGGAGCATAGCGGTAACGTTTCACTGATAGCAGAGACACCAATTGTAAATGTCGGTTATTCTATTGTCGGAGTGAGCAAAAGATATAGTTTATCACAAAACATACCAGAGAACCAGGTGGACGGTTATCTGGAGCATTCGTTAAGTTTATCACACCGCTTTTTATTGAAAAATTATAGTTTGCAGCTCAAAGCCGAAATTATAAACCTGACCAATGCTCAATATGACGTAATACAATATTACCCAATGCCCGGACGTTCATGGAGAATTAGCGGCATTTTCAATTTCTAAATAATAAACAAGAGAAAATAAACATTATGAACGTAAAACATTTCTTCAGTAACACATTTTGCTTATTAGCACTAAGCGTACTCACAAGTTTGTCATTCTCGGCATGTAGCAGTGACGATGATTCATGGGATGACAGCGGTTCAACCGTAACATTGCCTGATTCCCGAGTATATATTTTAAATGAAGGCACCATGGGAAGCAATAACAGTAACATTGAATTTTATGCTCCAAATGGTGATGCAGATATTATCAGTAATTTCTTTTACACGCAAAATTCAGCAAAGCTAGGTGATACAGGACAAGATATGATTACTTACAACAACGATATCTATGTAAGTGTAAACGGCTCTAATTATATTAACAGACTTAATGCAGCAGGAGTGGAACAAGCCAGACATCTGTTCAATTCGGATTCAGACTCAGATATGACAGGAGGAATCCGTTATTTGGCTGCAAAAGGAGGATATATCTATGCTTCACTTTATGGAGGGGTTATAGCTAAAATCAATGCTAAAACTTTGGAAGTGGAAGATAAATTGACCGGCATTGGGAATAATCTGGAAGGAATTACCATTTGTAACAATAACCTTTATGTTGCTAATTCTTATAAAATAGAGAATGGTAGCTATATTTATATGACTGATGTATTTGTTATAGATCTGAATACCTTTACTTTAACAGACACCCTGACCGTAACTCAAAATCCGAATAAACTCATAACGGCTGACAATAAAGTTTTCCTTATCTCGTGGGATTATAGTGCAGAAAGCTATGTACTCCAAATGATAGACCCTTCCAATAATAATGTGACCCGATTAGGTTATGCTACCAATATGGCAGCAGGCGATGGGATAGTATACCTAATTGATTCAAGAACCGATTATTCCAACTGGCCTGAAACATCTACAATAAATGCATTCAGCAGTTACAACATTTCAACAGGCGAAATGAATAGTTCTTCTTATTTGCAAAATATACCGTCCGAATTATCAAGCACAAGTATTTCCATGATTCAAGTAAATCCCAACAATGGTGATATTTATATTGGCACTACATTCTATAGCAATAGCAATGGAAATATCTATCGGTTTACAAAGAATGGGGCATTTGTAGAAAAGTTTGACTGCGGTGGACAAACTCCTACTCAGGCTGTTTTCCTTAATTGATAACAGTCTATAGAAAAAGCTAAGAATTTACAAGATTTACTCATACGTATTCTTTACAATATCATAAAAACAGTTAGGATACTCAATAATATTAGTTTCAATAAAATGCGAATTTTATATTCAAGTATAGTCCTACTTTCAGTCTTGCTCCTTTCCGCCTGTGGTGGAAAGAGCAAGACTGCTCCCGTTTCTGCACATGGCGATACCATTACTTTGCACTATGCAGATAATCTCTCGCTAGTGCGTCATAAAGAATATACGGTGGCTCAACTGAAAAATCCGTGGGACACAACTAAGATATTGCACACCTATATTTTAATAGATAAGCAATTACCGTTGCCTAAAGAGTTACCAGGAGGAACAATTATACGCACACCACTCAGCAAAGCAGTAGTTTACTCTTCTGTACATTGCAGTTTGCTGGAACAACTCGGAGCTATAAAAAGTATTGCCGGAGTATGTGATTTGAAGTATATCAACCTACAGGAAATACACGATGCCTGCCAGGAAGGGGAAATAGCTGATATAGGCGACGGACTGAATCCTGATATTGAAAAGATTATTGATCTTCATCCTGATGCTATTCTGCTCTCACCCTTTGAGAACAGTGGTGGATATGGACGAATAGAAAAGCTAAACGTACCAATCGTTGAATGTGCTGATTATATGGAGACATCTGCCTTAGGTCGTGCGGAATGGATGCGCTTCTATGGACTCTTATTCGGAAAAACAAATGCGGCGGATTCTCTATTTACTCGGGTAGAAGAAAATTATAACACATTGAAAGAACGGGTAAAACAAGAGAAAGATCGTCCCACCGTAATGGCAGATTTAAAAACAAGTTCTACATGGTACACCCCGGGAGGTAGAAGTACGGTCGCCGGATTGTATGCTGATGCAGGAGCTGATTATATCTTCAAAGAAGATGTTCATAGTGGTTCATTGCCTTTGTCTTTTGAGGCAATACTGGAAAAAGGACAGCAGGCTGACTTTTGGCTAATTAAATATAATCAGGCAAAAGATAAAACTTACAAAGAACTAGAAAGCGATTATGCGCCTTATTCCGGATTCCAAGCTTTTAAAGCACGGCATATTTACGGTTGCAACACATATACTGTGCCTTTCTATGAGGAATCTCCTTTTCATCCGGACTGGTATCTGGAAGATTTAATCAAAATATTCCATCCATCGCTGTTAAAGGCACACCAATTAAGATATTTCACTAAATTAGCGGACTAATTCAAGAAAAGATAAAATCAGTTTGAAAAGTAAAGGTCTAAAATACGGCATCGCTTTAACCTTCATTATCCTAGTGTTGTTAGGAGCCAACCTACTATTCGGCTCGGTACATATCCCGGCCAATGCGGTATGGAGTATATTGACAGGACATGCTGTGGAGAAAGCGAGTTGGAGTTTCATTATTTGGGAATCACGTATTCCACAAGCTCTGACGGCCCTGCTATGCGGTGCGGCTCTGGCAGCTTCTGGACTTATGCTGCAAACGGCTTTCAATAATCCGCTGGCAGGACCGTCTATCCTGGGTATTAATTCCGGTGCCAGTCTGGGAGTAGCCTTAGTTATGCTTGCCGGTGGAGGAACTATAGCCACAGGAGTATTCTCACTATCAGGGTTCTTCTCCGTAATTCTTGGTGCATTTATCGGTTCAATGATCGTAATGGGAGTAATTCTTTTCTTCTCCACACTGATTAAAAGCAACATCATGCTACTGATTACAGGTATTATGATTGGATATATCACGTCTTCCGCTATCTCGTTACTCAACTTCTTTGCCACAGCCGAGGGGGTACACTCGTACATTATTTGGGGAATGGGAAACTTTGGCGGGGTTTCGTTACATCAATTACCTTATTTTGCAGGCATTTGTGTAGCCGGGTTATTGTTTTCCATTCTATTGATTAAACCACTTAATGCCTTATTACTGGGTACGCGCTATGCCGAAAATCTGGGGGTAAATATCCGTCGTACACGCAACCTATTATTGATTGCCACCGGGTTACTGACCTCTGTCACCACTGCTTTTTGTGGACCTATCGCTTTCATCGGACTGGCAATACCACATGTATCCCGATTGATGCTGGGAACTTCCAACCATAATTCCCTGCTACCGGTTACGCTATTAACAGGCGGCGCCATTGCACTGCTTTGCAATTTGATATGTGTGCTGCCGGGAGAATCCGGTGTCATTCCACTGAATGCCGTAACACCCATACTCGGAGCCCCGGTTATTATCTATGTTATTGTCAACCAACGTAAAATACAGTATTTCAACTAATGGAAAAGAGCCCTGTTATCCTAGCCAACGATTTAGGTATCGGTTACCGCATGAACAAGCGGGAAAAGCGGGTACACAGCCACCTCTCTTTCCAACTGTACGCTGGCGAACTCACTTGTCTGCTCGGAGCCAACGGCACGGGCAAATCGACTATGCTCCGTACTTTATCGGCCTCACAACCACCACTGGAAGGAGAGCTTCTGTTGCAAAACAGACCATTGAGTGAGTATTCCGAAAAAGAGCGTTCACGTACCATTGGCATTGTACTGACTGACAAGACCCAAGCTGGAGGATTAACGGTTTACGAATTAGTGGCTTTAGGTCGTCAGCCACATACAGGCTTCTTCGGACGTCTGCAAAAGAATGACCATACACTGATACAAGAAGCACTAGAAGCAGTAGGCATCAGCCATAAAAGTCGGGCTTATCTTTCTGAACTATCCGACGGAGAAAGACAAAAAGCAATGATTGCCAAAGCATTGGTACAAGAATGTCCACTTATTCTGCTGGATGAACCCACTGCCTTTCTCGATGTGGTCAGTCGCATTGAGATCATGACCTTGCTTCATAATCTTGCTGTGGAACAAAACAAAGCGATCCTGCTCTCCACACACGATATTGAACAGGCTTTGGTATTAGCCGACAAACTCTGGTTACTTTCCAAAGAAAATGGGTTACAGTGCGGTGTGACAGAAGACATGATTCTGAGCCACCGCATGGATGACCTTTTCGCACGCAATGAGATTTTATTCGACTATGCACACGGGGTGTATTATCCCGAAGTGAAAAGCCGGAGATTCATCGTTGTGGAAACTCCTAATGATATTCTATTGCATTGGACTACCAATGCACTCAACCGCCATGGCTATGCTTGCCTCTCACCGGAAGAACAACAGAGCGGACTCCCCCGATTAAAAGTAAAATCTCAGAATCAACTCCTTTACATCACTAATGAAACCCAAAAAGAATTTATCTCTTTTGAACAACTGCTACAAGAGATAAATAATGATACTACGAAGAAGTGAGTTTCTATTTCTTTTTAAGATTATTTCACCTTTATCCATGCAATATTAAGCCTGACAATCTATTTATACAAATGATTTAGCTCCCTGAAAGCAACCATAGTATTTTATCTTTTTTAAGATTAAAAAAATAGGGAGTTTTATCAGACGCGTTGTCTTTTTAAACAAACGCTATTGCAAGGCATCTTAATTACAATCAATAAGACGTAAAAAACTTAGAGCAACTTAGCAAACAAGACAACACATTGCTTTAATTATAAATATGACAAAGTCAATAAAGAGAGAGATTATTACCGATATTTATGAAGCCTTCGGTAAATATAAAAAGAACAAAGCTTTTGTTATTAACGACATAACTTACACTTATGGACAACTGGCAAACGCAGTGTATAGCATATCCACACAGATATGCAACAGACAAGATGACATAATAGGTATAGTGGCAGAAAACAGACTGGAAACTTATGCTTCCATACTAGCCGTACTGCTTTGCGGAAAAACCTATGTTATTTTACATCCCAGTTATCCCGAAGATCGGAATAAAAATATTGCTAAACAAGCTGGAGTAAACTCACTACTACATACTGAAGACGCTCAGAACTTTCCTTTAGATAATGTACTGGAGAGGATTTGCACAACAGAATTGCGTCAAAGCACTCCACCTGTAGCATATCTTCCACAAGATAACCAGAAAAATGCCTATATCATTTTTACCTCGGGAAGTACTGGAGAGCCGAAAGGAGTACCTATATCCCGGGAGAATCTAAATGCATTCTACCATGCCTATCATAAATTAGGATGGCAGTTAAGTGAAACAGATCGCATGCTACAGATGTTCGAACTAACTTTCGATGTATCGGTGGTTTCCCTCTTATATCCTCTGACTTTGGGTGCTTGCATTTACACTGTACCTGTAGAAGGAATAAAATATCTCAATGTGATTGATATTTTAGAAAAATACGAAATCACATTTGCAGCAGTAGCACCATCACTACTCCAATTAGTCCGCCCTTATTTCTCTGAAATACAATTTCCCAAGCTAAAGTATCTGATTGTTACCGCGGAAGCTTCCAATGCCGAACTGTTATCTGCATTCAAGTCTTGTGCCCCCAATGCTGCATTTGTCAACCTCTATGGCCCTACGGAAGGGACAATTTATTGTACTTCGTACTTTATACCTCCTACCGGATGTAAACATCATAATGGCATGGTTGCCATAGGCAAGCCGTTTGACGGGATAAGTATTCAATTGATGGCTGATGACGATACGCCTGTCCTGGCTGGAGAATGTGGAGAGCTGTGGATCAGCGGACAACAGGTGATGAAAGGATACTGGAATGACCCAGAGAAATCAGGAGCATGTCTCGCACAGTGGAAAGATGGAAAGACCTACTACAAAACAGGAGATCTATGCAAAATAGACGCAGAGGGTGATATTATTTACTATGGAAGGAAAGATTACCAAGTAAAGGTACAGGGATTCCGCATTGAACTTAGCGAAATAGAGTATGTAGCTCGTCAGTTTTTTGATGGAAAAACCGGAACTGTAGTTACTGCCAGACAAATAGAGAACCAAGGTTGCGAGTTGCATCTTTTCGTAGAAGACACGCACTTTAACTCCACTGAACTGCATGAATATATAAGCAAAAAGTTACCTTACTATATGATTCCTAAACAGATACATAAGATAGAGCACTTTCCGCTAAACAACAGTAACAAAACGGACAGAAAGAAACTATTGGATTTAATAAAATAAGATATGGAAACAACTGAAATTTTGAATGAGCTTAACCGGATATTTAACCGAGTTTTAAAAGTTGAAAACATTATTCTCTCCGATGAAACAACTGCACAAGATGTAGATGGATGGACTTCGCTAACCAATATGATACTGATCAACGAAATAGAGAAACAATTCAATGTTCGATTCACATTCAGAGATATTATGAAATTAAAGAGCGTTGGCGACATATGCAGTGCGATTCAAAACAAAATGAAATAAGGATATGTCGTTTATCTCTATTAATTTTATTGTACTCTTTATAAGTACATTTATCCTGTTCTACACACTAAATGCCAAATATAGAAAGTACGTACTATTACTATCCAGTGCCGTATTTATAGGTTTTTACCATATTGGATTTTTAATTACCGCTGTTTTTATCTCACTTGCTACTTACTACTTCGGGCAGTGGGTTGATGCTTCGAAAAGGGAGAAACGGCGTAACTGTTCGTTTATCGTCAGTATAGGGATACTCATAGGTGTTTGGCTGGCATTCAGATATGCCAATCCCCTGATGGAACATTTTAGGGCACTCATAGGATTGACAGCCTCAACGGAAACATCCCACGCAAACAGCATACTATTTCCTCTGGGCATTTCCTTCTACACTTTCCAAGCAATGTCTTATCTGACAGAAATTTACTGGCAAGAAGAGAAACCGGAAAAAGACTTATCCATTTTTATGGTATACATGCTTTTCTTCATGAAGTTTCTATCCGGTCCAATTGAAAGACCGGGTGAGCTACTTCCACAACTCAGAAGACCTAAACCTATAAGCTATAATTCATTGGTTTACGGTACAGAGCTTATAGTAACCGGAATGATAAAAAAGCTGGTTCTCGCTGATTATCTGGCCCCATATCTTGATGGAATATTTGGTTCCATACACAGTGCCTCAGGTGTTCAACTCTTAATGGCCTGTCTTCTGTATCCGGTGGAGATTTATGGGGACTTCTCTGGATATACGGATATGGCTTTGGGAGGAGCACGATTATTTGGTTTACAACTTGCTCCCAATTTCAATCGTCCCTTTGCGGCGTTAACAACATCAGATTTCTGGCGAAGATGGCACATGTCACTATCCTTCTGGATACGCGATTACTTATATCTTCCACTGTCCTCTGCGCTACGCAGACATGGTCAGACTGGTGTCTTTCTTAGTTTGTTTCTCACCTTTGTCGGATTAGGCGTTTGGCACGGAGCTGGTTGGAACTATGTCGCCTACGGAGTAATTCAGGGAGTTGTCATTTTCTATGAGATGAAAACCTCCACTTTCCGTAAAAAAGTAAAAAACTGGTTAGGTAATCCAATATTTATAACTCTGTCCATCATACGAACTTATCTGATTTTCGCAGTTTCACTTCTTTTCTTTCGCTTGGATTCTCTTTCAAGTGCCATATACTATATAAAAAATATATCCTTCCAGGTAAACACAAGTTGGAAAGAACTGAATATCGGAATGTCGGATCATAACTGCATTGTTGCTAGTTCAGCCCTCGTGCTAATCCTAATCTACGAATACCTGATGTCCAAACATAATTTATTTGACTTACTGGCAAAACAACCCACTTGGGTGAGATGGGGAATTTACTACCTGCTAGCCATTGTGCTTTTCAGCGTAGGACAGTTTTCATCAGACAGCTTCATATACTTGCAATTCTAGAACTAAAACAACAAACATAATTATGAAAAGAGACAAAGAAAAAGCTGCTATTACAAAATTTATCCTGAAATTATTAATGCTTTTTATTCCCTTCTTAATCATGTTGAGCTTCTATTTCAAAGACGACCCCTTCATGGTTTTAAGACACTACACACGTTATGATCATTCTCCCGTTCTCTTAAATGAAGGATGTGTTGAATGGCAAATGTACTTAAATAACCGTGATAGCATCACCTTCAATTCTTTTATAATGGGTAATTCTTGTACTATGGCCTATCCTTGTAGAGAATGGGAAAAACATATCGGTTCCGGACGAGCAATGAGACTTTCCGGTCCGGCAGAAAGCATGATGGCTATTTATCATAAATTACAAGCTCTAGATAAAGCTGGAGCTCCAATCAAAAATGTCTTAATGATTCTAGACAAAGAATCGTTAAAGAAATATCAGCTAAAGACAGGATATAGCAATATATTACCTCCGGCAGTATCCGGCATTAGCAACTTTAAATTTCAAGAGACTTTTTGTCAGGCATTTTTCTATCCAAAGTTTCTAATTCCCTATATTGACTACAAGATTTTCCACCAATACCGCCACTATATGAGAGGAATAATCAATCCATACGGTGCAGTAAGAGATTCTGTTACCAATGATGTCATAAATCCACGAGAAACTATGATAAAGGAAAAAGGAGAAGCATATTGGAAAGATGAAGCAAGTAAGTTTGAAAACCCCAAAGACCCCCATTATAGAGACGGAAAATATAAAGAAGCCCAGCCTGTTCTTTTCGACAATCAAATTAACTTGCTATGGAGAATAGAAAAGCTACTCCAAAAGCATCATACTGCTATAAAAATAATTATAAGTCCTGATTATAACCAGATCTGTATTAACCGTAAAGACCTGGAAATGCTTAAAAGAATCTTCGGTGCAGGAAACATTTTCGACTTTAGTGGGATAAACAAATATACGGCGGACATCCATAACTATTATGAGGGAGGGCATTACCGACCTATTTTAGGTACACGCATATTGCAAGATATTTATCGCAACCAAAGGCAAGAATAATAGCAAGACGATAATCTTATCACGGATAATTTTATGTTTAACATAGTATTTATCCTGATATAAGAATCTCAATAGTAAAAGGTCAAGAGCCGCTCTCTCTTAATTTCATTGCCAAAGGAGAGCTAAAGAGACTGCTTTCTCAAAGAGAATCAGTCTCTTTTTTCTCAGTCTTCTAATGCAAAATTATTGGGAAGTACTGTTTTTATAATCCTTTATAAAACCCTCCATCAACCAATTGGCCAATGCTTGCCGGTTGGTGTTGATCACTAAACGACGTTGGTCAAAAGCATTACGAATATTCCCTAATTCTACAAAAACGGCAGAAGGTGTAGTATTAGCCAATACATATAGATTACGGGAACTTACGGTTCCCGAAAAACCACGGTTAGGTTGATGCTTATCATATTTTGCCTCAAAAGTATTCTTCATTGTCGTCGCAAGTCGCTTACTATCAGGTTTTGTTTTTGAATAATAGAAAAAAACATCTGTCTGGTTTCTTTTTCCCCGGCTATCTACATGCAAAAATATCGACCGGCAATATTTATATTTTTTTCGATCCTTACAATACAATTCATTAATCTTCACGCATCGTTGCCGAAGTCGCTCAACTTGGTTAAGAGGTATAGAACTACCCATACAAGTTTCACGCTTACTGTTAGACAGATAGCGATCATCGCGAATGCCATCCTTAGCATCTTGAATAATTATATGAACTTCAGCACCTTCTTGCATCAAGTCTCTTGCAAGACGGAGAATCACATCATAAGCATATTCATCTTCGTGTAACTCTATATTCCCAACCTTTCCAATAGCTCCAGGATCAGGTCCCCCATGTCCGCCAACAACATAAAAGCAGGCACCTTCCAAGCGTCTTGAAGTGACCTTAACAGAGGCAAGAGATTTGCCAAATAAAGGTTCATAATAGGACTCTTTTCTCACAACCCTCTTTCCACGGGATTTTTTTCGTTCTGATTGAGTACTTTTCCGATTATTCCGCAAAGGTGGTAATATATACTTCACTCCAAGCCTCAGCTCCTCCTTGCCCTGAAACCGTTCTTTATTCAATTCAATAAATTCTTGATAATAAGTACGCCCAGGACGCCTATTACGTAATAAAAAAGAAGAAATTCCTTCCCCTGCTCTCGGAGAATCTTTTTCATATTGGGCCAAAACATTAAAAGAAAATAACGTACAATAAAAAACAATTAGCAAGCACATCAGCCGTTTCGTTACCCATCTATTCATCATTCACTTGTATCTTTTAATAGTTAGCGATTTATCAGAGTATCATTTTAATTCTACTGCGGACAAATTTACGATTATTTTCCTTACTTTTGCACTCAAACTACCATTTATACAGAAGAATATACAAAATCAAATAGCATTATGGCAAAACAATTTAAGCGGGAGACTTTATGCGTACAAGCAGGTTGGTCTCCTAAAAAAGGTGAGCCCCGTGTACTCCCTATCTATCAAAGTACCACTTTTAAATATGAAACCAGCGAACAGATGGCACGGCTGTTCGATTTGGAAGAGAATGGATATTTTTATACTCGTTTGCAAAACCCGACTAATGATGCCGTAGCAGCCAAGATTGCTGCACTAGAAGGCGGGGTGGCAGCAATACTTACTTCAAGCGGACAGGCAGCCAACTTCTATGCAATTTTCAACATTTGTGAAGCAGGTGATCACTTCATTTGCTCTTCGGCCATTTACGGAGGTACATTCAATTTATTCGGGGTTACAATGAAAAAACTCGGCATCGAGGTAACCTTTATCAGCCCGGATGCCAGCGAGGAAGAGATTTCCGTAGCTTTTCGCCCTAACACAAAGGCCTTATTCGGTGAAACAATTTCTAACCCCTCGCTTGACATACTGGATATCGAAAAATTCGCAAGGATAGCTCATAATCATGGAGTTCCCTTAATTGTAGATAATACTTTCCCAACTCCCATTAATTGTCGCCCATTTGAATGGGGAGCCGATATTGTAGTACATTCCACTACTAAATACATGGATGGGCATGCCACCAGTGTAGGCGGTTGTATTGTAGACAGTGGTAAGTTCGACTGGGAAGCACATGCTGAAAAGTTCCCCGGCTTATGTACTCCGGATGAATCTTATCACGGACTAACCTACACGAAAGCTTTCGGAAATATGGCATACATCCAAAAAGCCACTGCACAATTAATGCGTGACTTGGGCAGTATTCAAAGTCCTCAAAATGCCTTTTTATTGAATATAGGGCTTGAAACGCTCCATCTTCGTATGCCACAACACTGCCGTAATGCACAAAAGATTGCTGAATACTTGCAAACCAATAATAAGGTGGCATGGGTAAATTATTGCGGTCTACCTGATAACAAATATTATGAGTTAGCACAAAAGTATATGCCAAACGGCTCATGCGGCGTTATTTCATTTGGATTGAAAGGCGGACGGGAAGTAGCCATCAAATTCATGGATTCATTAAAACTGGCAGCTATCGTAACCCACGTGGCTGATGCACGCACTTGTGTCTTGCACCCTGCCAGCCATACCCATCGCCAATTGAGCGATGAACAATTACTTGAAGCAGGAGTTCGCCCTGACTTAATCCGCTTTTCCGTAGGCATAGAAAACGTAGATGATATTCTTGAGGACATTGAACAAGCTCTAAAAGCCTAAAATAACAGCAAATGAAACGTCCTTTATCAAAGCCACAAATAGTTTGTATCATATTGCTCTGGGCGGCACTATGCTATATTGTACTGGTGACAGCCAAACAAATTGATGGACCGACAATCTTAACGATCCTCATTTCCGGTGCATTAGTGTTTATACCAACTATTAAATCTCTTAAAAAGAATAAATAATGCACTTTTATTCATTTTTTGCGGCATAAAACAATAAAATTGTTATTTTATGCCGCACTTTTTTTATAATTTATTTGTTTACGACCTTTTTATATATACTTTTGCATCGCAATAAGACATAGACAAACTGAAACAGACTCCGCTTAAGACAGGGTCTATTCACCAACAACCAATAAAAGAAATAGATTTTTAACCAACCTTTGCCCGCGGGCTAAAAAAAGAAAACACATTCATAAATCTTCTTTTAGAGATTTGAATACTGATGGAGGGAGAAAGAAACGTATATCTTTCCCCTCTTTCAATGCTCTACGAATAAAAGTAGAACTAATCTCAAAAAGAGGTGATGAAGTAAGTTTCACATGAGGCGGTAGAGTCTCAGAATGTATAGGATAGCCAAGGCGTGGATAGATCAATATTTTATTTTCATTTAAAATACGTTGAGACTCTCTCCATTGATCAAATGAAATCCAATTATCCGCCCCCATAATTAAATAAAAATCCCGGTCGGGATAGGTTTGCTTTAAGCAATCTAAAGTATGTATGGTATAAGAAGGACGTGGCAAATGAAATTCAAAATCGGAAGCGCGAAATTTAGGATAATCCGCTATGCCCAAACGAACTAATTTTAAACGGAATTCATCGTCCATCAAATCTCTCTCTTCTTTTAAAGGATTATGAGGACTCACTACAAACCAAACCTCATCCAGCCCCTCATATTCACAAAGATAATTAGCTAGGGCTAAATGACCAAGATGCACTGGATTAAACGAACCGCAAAATATCCCCGTTTTCATAGTTTCCCCCTCATACGCTTTCTACAACCGTATGCATTAAGCGCTGTTACAACCATTACAAGCAACATGGCCACAGCCTGAATATATTCTCTGTAAAACACATCCACCACAGCCAGTACAATAGCACCAATGAAAATAATCAGATTGACTATCAATAAAGTCTTGTTTGCTTTAGGAGAAAGATTTCCACTTCTAATCATTTTAATAAAAATTCTGAAATTATTTTTAAAGTTTCCGCTTCAGCCTGTTCAAGATTATCATTAATAACAATCTTATCAAATTTCGAAGCGAAAGTCAACTCATATGTAGCTTTAGCAATGCGGCTTTCTATCACATCAGGAGCATCCGTTTCCCGAGCTACTAAACGACGGCGTAATTCATCTATAGAAGGAGGCTGAATAAATACAGACAAAGCACGTTCTCCATAAAACTTCTTAATATTACACCCTCCTACAACATCTACATCGAAAATAATATTTTGTCCGGAATCCAGCTGACTTTCAACCTGAGACTTTAACGTTCCGTAAAAACGATCACGATAAACTTCTTCATATTCCAAAAATTCTTCATTAGCTACACGTTGGCGAAACTCTTCAGGTGTCAGAAAGAAATACTCCACTCCATTTCTTTCAGTACCCCTTGGCGGACGGCTTGTCGCAGAAATAGAAAAAGCCAGATTTAATCCTTGTAGCAACAAGAAATTGATAATTGTAGACTTGCCTGATCCGGAAGGAGCAGAAAAAATAATTAGCTTGCCTGCCATAACTTTTACATCACGTTTAATACTTGTTCCTTTATTTGTTCAAGTTCATCTTTCATCTGAACAACAATCTTCTGCATCTCGGCATGGTTGGATTTACTTCCCAAAGTATTAATTTCACGCCCCATTTCCTGGGCTATAAATCCAAGTTTCTTCCCCTGCCCGCTACCATTATCCAACGTACTAATAAAATATTTCAAGTGATTGCTAAGGCGTTGCTTTTCTTCGTTGATATCAAGCTTTTCAATATAGTAAATAAGCTCCTGCTCTAAGCGATTTTTATCATAATCGATACTCAATGTTTTCTCCAGTGCATCAGAAATACGATCCTTAATTTTATCCACCCGTTCTTTTTCATAAGGTGCAACATCAGTCAATAAGCGAGAAATATTAGCTATTTTCTCTCTGAATTTCTTATCCAAGGCAGCACCTTCCTGTTTACGAAAATCAACCAAATGTTCAATAGCTGTGCCTAAAGCTCTGTGAACAACCTCCCATTCTTCCTCAGTCAGCTCCAACGTATCGTTTTTAGTCATCACATCCGGTAAACGAAGTAAATTAGAAAACCAGTCATCTGGCTCGGGAATCCCTGTTGCAGCAACAATGCTTTTAATACGGTTATAATAGGCTTCAATCAACTCTTGGTTAATAGGGGTGGCAAGCTGTTCCATATCTTTTTTCTCAATCCACAAATTGAGATCCACTTTACCACGTTCCAATGCTTTTGCTATTTCATTACGGATTTCAATTTCTTTCTCCCTGTAAACAGGAGCAATCCGCGTCGAGATATCCATCGCCTTGCTATTGAGCGACTTTATCTCTACATTTACTTTCTTATCGGGCAATTCGACTGTAACTCTGCCATAACCCGTCATGGATTGTATCATAATACATTATATAGTTTTGTGCAAAATTACATGAATATTTTAATTACTGAAAATAATCCCGTAAATTTGCCTCAACAAATCAAGGAATGAAAATATGTCGTGTATCTTACATATAGAAACATCTACATCAATATGTTCCGTTGCAGTAAGTGAAGACGGACAGAATATCTTTACGAAAGAAGATTTAAACGGTCCTTCACATGCCGTTTCATTGGGCGTTTTTGTAGATGAAGCACTATCGTTTGCAGACAACCATGCCATGCCGATAAATGCAGTGGCAGTTAGTTGTGGGCCGGGTTCCTATACCGGGCTACGTATAGGAATATCTATGGCAAAAGGGGTTTGTTATGGACGTGACTTACCACTGATAGCAATTCCTACGTTAAAAGTACAATGTGTTCCGGTGTTGCTATATCATGAAGAGCTTCCGGAAGATGCTCTGCTATGTCCCATGATTGATGCTCGCAGAATGGAAGTGTATGCCGCTATTTATGACCGGGCCTTAAAGCCAATACGTGATATTGCAGCAGATATAGTAGATGAAAATATCTACAAACCTTTTCTGGACGAACATCTCGTTTACTTCTTCGGGGATGGAGCAAATAAATGCAAAGGGAAAATCACCCACCCCAATGCATACTTTATCGATGATATCCATCCTCTGGCAAAAATGATGTTCCCGCTTGCTGAAAAAGCTATGGCAGAAAAAGATTTTAAAGATGTAGCATACTTCGAGCCATTCTATCTGAAAGAATTTGTAGCTTCCAAGCCCAAAAAGCTATTGTAAAATAGAACTGGCAAAAGGACTGATTTAATAATCCTCTAACTAATTAAAAACTGATAAACAATGCAATATAACACCCAGCAAAAACGAATGCCATTGCCCGAATATGGACGTAGTATTCAAAACATGGTTGACCACGCTCTGACAATTGAGAATCGGACGGAACGTCAACGTTGCGCAAATGCCATTATAAACATTATGGGTAACATGTTTCCCCATTTACGGGATGTACCCGATTTCAAGCATAAATTATGGGATCATTTGGCCATTATGTCGGACTTCAAATTAGACATAGATTATCCATATGAAATAATACGTAAAGACAATTTAAACACCAAACCTGGTTCAATAGCCTATCCGCACACTAAAATCCGTTATCGTCACTATGGACGTACATTAGAAATATTAATAAAGAAAGCATGCGAATTTCCTGAAGGAGACGAAAAGCAAAATCTGGTGGCATTAATCTGCAATCACATGAAGAAAGATTATATGACTTGGAATAAGGACACCATAGATGATAAAAAAATAGCCGAAGATCTTGCGGACTTTTCTGATGGGAAATTGCAAATGACAGATGATATAATCCGCCTTATGGCAGAACGCATCAGTATGAATTACCGTCCCAAAAACAACCAAAACAACAGAAACAACAACCGAAATAACTCCAATAAAAGGAAATATTAGTTTATGGCATCATTTGTAATTGAAGGAGGACACCAGCTTTCAGGAGAAATTCATCCGCAAGGAGCTAAAAATGAGGTTCTGCAAGTAATATGCGCCACATTATTGACCCCGGATGAGGTTACAATACACAACATACCGAACATTCTGGATGTCAATAATTTGATTCAATTGATGCGTGATATGGGAGTAACTGTAAAATCAAAGAAAATAGGTTCATACAGTTTCAAGGCAAAACAAATAGATACCGGCTATGTGGAAAGTGATGACTTTCTGAAAAAATGTGCAAATCTTCGCGGTTCCGTGATGCTAATAGGCCCCATGTTGGCTCGCTTTGGCAAAACAATCATAGCAAAACCGGGAGGTGATAAAATAGGCCGCCGCCGGCTGGATACCCATTTCATTGGCATCCAAAACTTAGGTGCACAATTTTCTTATAACGAAAAAAAAGAAGCATACGAAGTATCTGCAGAGGAACTAAAAGGTACGTACATGTTATTGGATGAAGCTTCTGTAACCGGTACTGCCAATATTGTAATGGCAGCTGTACTAGCCAAAGGAACCACAACGATCTATAATGCGGCATGCGAACCCTATCTTCAGCAGCTCTGCAACATGTTAAACCGAATGGGAGCCCGCATACAGGGTATTGCTTCCAATTTACTCACGATAGAGGGAGTTGAATCCTTACACGGCACAGAACATACCATTTTGCCTGACATGATCGAAGTGGGAAGCTTTATCGGTATGGCAGCCATGACCCAAAGTGAGCTAACAATTAAAAATGTATCCTACCGAAATTTAGGCATTATACCCGAAAGCTTTCGCCGGCTTGGCATCAAATTAGAACAGCGGGGAGATGATATTTACATTCCACCTCAGGAAACCTATCAAATAGAATCATTTATCGATGGTTCTATTATGACTATTGCCGATGCACCTTGGCCTGGATTGACTCCCGACCTGCTCAGCATCATGCTAGTAGTAGCCACCCAAGCTAAAGGAAGCGTGCTGATTCATCAAAAGATGTTTGAAAGTCGCCTGTTCTTTGTGGATAAATTGATAGATATGGGTGCGCAAATTATCTTATGTGACCCACATCGGGCTGTTGTTATTGGACACAACCGTGTATTCCGTTTAAAAGCAGGGAACATGACTTCACCTGATATTCGTGCAGGGATAGCTTTACTAATTGCAGCAATGAGCGCAGAAGGAGTCAGCCGTATTCATAACATTGAACAAATAGACCGGGGATATCAAGATATTGAAAGACGTTTAAATAGTATTGGAGCAAGAATCGCACGTATATGATACGTAAAGAAGAAGTATATAAAATAGGAATTTTCAATAAGCCGCATGGCGTTCATGGCGAACTGTTATTCACTTTCACCGACGACATCTTCGACCGAACTGAAAGTGAATATGTAGTATGCTTACTTGATGGTATTTTCGTACCTTTCTTTATAGAAGAATATCGCTTTCGTTCAGATACTAGTGTCTTAATGAAACTAGAAGAAGTAAATAGCGAAAACCAAGCCCGTATGTTTACCAACATAGATGTCTATTTTCCTGTTAAACATGCCGGAGAAATAGAACCGGAAGAACTGACTTGGAATTTTTTTATTGGATTTCGAGTGGAAGAAGTTCACCATGGATATTTAGGGGATATTGAAGAGGTAGATACTTCTACCGTTAATACCTTATTCATTGTATCACACGGAGAAGAGGAATTACTCATTCCCGCACAGGAAGAGTTTATTGCTGGCATTGACCAGAAACATAAAGTAATTACTGTTAGTCTGCCCGAAGGACTATTAACCCTGGATGAAATAGAAGAAGCGTAAACAGAAACAAAAACAGGAATGCCAAAAAGAAAACAACATAAAGCCTTTTGGAAGAATATTAAGTTTAAATACAAACTAACTATTATCAACGAAAATACTCTCGAAGAAGTAGTCGGACTATATGTATCTAAATTAAACGGCATTTCCGTATTAATCACTGCATTGACTTTTATATTCGTGGTAGCAGCGCTTATCATCGCTTTTACCCCTTTGCGCAACTACCTACCTGGATATATGAATAGTGAAGTCCGTGCCCAAATGGTAGAGAATGCATTACAAGTGGATTCTCTGCAAACGCTCGTCGACCGGCAAAATATGTTTATCATGAACATACAAGATATATTTCGCGGAAACATACGGGTGGATACGGTACAATCTATTGATTCTTTGACTGCCATGAGAAAAGACTCCCTGATGGAACGTACCCAGCGCGAAGAGGATTTCCGTAAACAATATGAAGAAACAGAGAAGTATAATTTGACAAGTATTGCATCCCAACCGGAAACAATCGGACTTATTTTCTACCGCCCGGCAAGAGGAATAATTAGCTCTCCTTTCAACTCTGGGGAAAGGCATTATGGCATTGAACTTGCAGCTAGTCCAGGAGAGAGCGTTTTAGCCTCTTTGGATGGAACTGTCATATTAAGTACATATACAGCTGAAACAGGATATGTTATAGAATTACAGCATAACCAAAATTTCATATCTGTATACAAGCATTGTGGTTCACTGTTAAAGCATGAAGGTGATGAAGTTAAAGGAGGAGAAGTCATTGCTTTAATGGGAAACGTCGGACAATCTGATACCGAAGCTCATTTGCATTTCGAATTGTGGCAAAAGGGACGACCGGTAAATCCGGAGCATTACATTATTTTTTAAGTTGTAGAATGAAAAAACAAATCGCCATACTCGGTTCTACCGGTTCTATCGGTACACAAGCATTGCAAGTAATAGAGGAACACTCCAACTTGTATGAGCCCTATGTACTGACAGCCAACAACAAGGTAGAAGATCTCATAACTCAAGCCCGCAAATTTATGCCCGAAATTGTGGTTATAGCGAATGAAGCAAAATATAACCAGCTAAAAGAAGCTCTCGCCGATCTTCCTATCAAGGTTTATGCGGGATCTGAAGCCATCTGCCAGGTAGTAAAAGAATCATCTATCGACATGGTATTAACGGCAATGGTAGGATATGCAGGACTAAAACCCACTATAAATGCCATTCGTGCCCGCAAAACAATTGCTCTTGCCAACAAAGAGACCCTTGTTGTAGCTGGTGAACTGATTAATGAACTGGCTCGTACTTGTAGAACATCTATACTCCCCGTAGACTCAGAGCACTCCGCTGTATTTCAATGTCTAAGTGGAGAGATAGGCAACCCTATAGAGAAAGTGATACTTACGGCATCCGGAGGGCCTTTCCGAACTTATAGTTTAGAACAATTGGGCACCGTAACCAAAGCACAAGCCTTAAAACATCCCAATTGGCAAATGGGAGCTAAAGTCACCATAGATTCCGCATCCATGATGAATAAAGGCTTTGAGGTGATAGAAGCCAAATGGCTATTCGGAGTACGTCCCGACCAAATAGAAGTAGTGGTACATCCTCAATCCGTTATTCATTCTATGGTACAATTTGAAGACGGCGCGGTAAAAGCCCAATTAGGGATGCCGGATATGCGTCTGCCCATACAATATGCCTTCTCATACCCCGACCGCATACCGGCCTCTTTTCCCCGTTTAGAATTCAGTAAATGTACAAACTTAACCTTCGAACAACCAGATATTACGCGCTTTCGTAATCTTGCATTGGCTTATGAAGCACTACACCGGGGAGGAAATATGCCTTGTATTATTAATGCCGCCAACGAAGTGGTGGTAGCTGCATTTTTGCAAGATAAAATTACATTCCTTGGCATGAGTAATATTATAGAAGAGACAATGAAACATGTTTCTTTTATGCAAAAGCCGGAGTATGACGATTATGTTGCCACCGACGCGGAAGCACGTCGGATAGCGCAAGAACTTATAAACATTTAAATCATAAACTGTAAATTATAAAATTGAAATTATATTAATGGAAACATTTTTAATTCGAGCTCTACAACTGATCATGAGCCTCTCGTTGCTTGTCATCATCCACGAAGGAGGACATTTCCTTTTTGCGCGCCTGTTTAAAACCCGGGTTGAGAAATTTTGCATCTTCTTTGATCCGTGGTTTACTTTATTTAAGTTTAAACCTAAAAACAGTGAAACTGAATATGGCGTGGGATGGTTGCCTTTGGGAGGCTATGTCAAAATATCCGGAATGATAGACGAATCAATGGATACGGAACAGATGAAACAACCGGCACAACCTTGGGAGTTCCGTTCCAAACCTGCATGGCAACGCTTGCTTATTATGACCGCAGGTGTACTATTTAATTTTCTGTTGGCTCTGTTCATTTACTCTATGATTTTATACGCGTGGGGAGATGAATACGTGCCTTTGCAAAAAGCTCCTCTGGGAATGCAATTCAATGAAACAGCCAAATCCGTAGGCTTCAGAGATGGTGATATTTTAGTTTCTGCCGATGGCAAACCTTTGTTACGTTATGGTGGAGACATGCTGAGTCAAATAGTAGACGCACGTGAAGTAACCGTATCACGAAATGGAAAGCCTGTTTCCGTCTACATTCCTGAAAACATGATGGAACGATTAATGGCTGACAGCGTACGTTTTGCAGCATTCCGTTATCCGTTTGTTATAGATAGTATGATAACAAACCGCCCTGCGGCCATTGCCGGACTGCAATTGGGAGACAGTATCACCCAACTAAATGGCAAGAATGTCTCTTTCTTTGATTTTAAAAAGGAAATGCTAAACCGGCAAAAAACAAATTCTGCTTCCCATGAAATAACCTTAACATACATCCGCAAAGGAATAAAAGACACTATTACATTTGCTACTGACTCATTGTTCCAAATAGGTGTCACCCCACAATCGGATACAGACAAATTATTGCCAGTAGTGAAAATTGAATATGGCTTCTTTGCATCCATACCAGCCGGTGTAACGTTGGGCATAAATACGCTAAAAGGATATGTAGGCAATATGAAGTATCTTTTCTCTAAAGAAGGAGCTAAACAACTGGGAGGGTTCGGAACAATCGGAAGCATTTTCCCGGCAACGTGGGATTGGCACCAATTCTGGTATATGACAGCTTTCTTATCTATCATTCTTGCGTTCATGAACATACTGCCTATCCCGGCTTTAGATGGAGGACATGTCCTTTTCTTAATATATGAGATTGTTACACGGCGCAAACCAAGTGACAAGTTTATGGAACATGCACAAATGGTAGGAATGTTTCTTCTCTTCGGATTATTGATTTGGGCTAATTTCAATGATATTCTCCGTTTCTTCTTTTAGAGGAACCAGCTTATAGATGTAAACTTTATATAAACGTCATGATAGAATACATTAAAGGCGGCCTTGCTGAGCTCAGCCCCGCAACCGCAGTAATTGACTGCAACGGATTAGGGTATGCCGTTAATATTTCCTTAAATACATATTCTGCTATTCAAGGGAAAAAAGAATGTAAACTTTACATCTATGAAGCAATCAGAGAAGATGCTTATGTTCTCTATGGATTTGCAGATAAACGGGAACGTGAATTATTCTTATTGCTGATTTCGGTTTCAGGTATTGGAGGAAATACCGCCCGCATGGTTCTATCGGCCCTTTCTCCGTCTGAACTGGTTAATATCATTAGCACGGAAAATGCCACACTATTAAAGACGGTCAAAGGCATCGGACTAAAAACAGCTCAACGCATCATTGTAGACCTAAAAGATAAAATAAAAACCGGGCTTTCCATGGAAAGCACCGGCTCAACAAATGTAGCGTCTTCTGCCAGCACACAAGTTCAGGAAGAAGCTGTTGCTGCTCTTACCATGCTCGGCTTTGCACCCGCCCCTTCCCAAAAGGTTGTATTTAGCATACTTCAAGAAGAACCTAACGCCCCCGTGGAGCAAGTTATAAAACTGGCTTTAAAAAGACTTTAAATTAAAGTCTTTTTAAAGTTCCCCAAGCCACCGTTTTTGAAATTAAGTTTAGCATAAGCAAAATAAGGTGCTGATATTGAAAAAAAAATAATGCAAAATCTTCATGTACTTACAATATAAGGATTAAGATATGGGACATAACGGCATACATATGCAGGATTGGTTGAAAATCAATCAACGTACTAAAGTAAGTACAATAGATAGCTGGTATGTACAATTTGCAAACAGACTATTAGAATTAATAGATAATTCTCTTCTATACAAACAGCAAACTGTAAGTGAAAAAATAAGAGCCTCCCTATCTTGTGCAATCTATCTGCAAGATGCCGTCGGACAAAACGGAGGTTGGAAGGCTTTTTCTGAAAGATATTATCAACTATATCATGCTTATCTTCCATTCTATATTTTACCCCAGTATATTCCTGACGAAATCAACCAAGAAGATGTGTCTTTCATCCTTTGGACTCTCTTATCTGAGCAAAATTCCAACCCCACTAAAACGGAAATACTTATTAAAGACCCTCTTTTACCGGAATTATTGGAACTGGCACGACGTATCTATAAAGAAATGGATAACAGTTTTGAGGAAGCTCCTATTTGTGAAAACCCCTCTCCAACCGATTGGCTGGCTGTAACCCAATCGTTGGATGCAGTTCCTGCCCTGTTGCCCAACACCGATATAGACTATGTTACTAATAATGATGCCAAGAAGTGCCTGACTTATAGTGAGGGAGAACCTCTACTCTATTTCACAAGCTACAACGAATTGACGGATTTCTTTATTAGAATATTGGAATGGGAAAATCGTGTAGACAGCCTGCTAGCAGATTTTAAAGATAGAGAAAACTTTGTTATTTATGCCAATGCCAAAGGAATGTTACTCGCTCCCGACATATCTTTCTGTTTCAAAGACTCCCGTAACCCAACATATAGTCAGAAAAAAACAATATCCGAAGGATTCAATCTATTTTGTATTCCAGGAAGATGCCCGTTTGACTTACTCAAATATGGTATGACTAACGGACTTTTCCCGGATATACAATTTCCCTATAACAATGGCAAATATATTTTGCATCACTATTGGGATTTTATTGCCCGCTTTTATTTAGGAGAATATTATGAAGGTGATTGATATTATAATTCAATGATCTCTTCTTTGCAAATTGTCAATTTTTCAACTCCATCAGCAGTCACAACCCAAGAGTTTTCAACACCTAACGGTCCGACACCCGGCAAAACAATCTTCGGTTCAAGCGCAAAAACCATACCCGGCTCCAATTCCTGCTTCATGCGCGGGGCTAGCACAGGCATCTCATTGATTTCCAATCCAATGCCATGTCCTATAAACTTAGCTTTCTGCCCCACTCCCATAAAATAATCAACAAAACCAGCTTTAGTTACGACATTAAGAGCCGTATTATAGAGTTCTTCGCACACTACCCCCGGTTTCGTTTTTTCGGCAATCTCATCTTGCACTTCCAGACATGTTTGGTGTGCAGCATATGCTTTTTCGGATAGTTTACCGATAGAAAACACCCGGCTCATATCTCCCATATATCCGTAAAAGTTTCCTCCCATATCCACCATAAAACTTTGTCCGGTCTCCAAGACGGTACCATTTGCTCCTACCGGGATAGAAGGGTCGGCTCCTTCACCACCAAGGGCAAAATCATACGGAGAAGGTGCAACAGCATTATCTCCTGCCAACAAGCTTCCCATAAAAATCTCCATACTTCTGCCAAATATCCGAAAAATGCCCAAACATCCTTCCAAGCGCATCAGGCGTTCGATTTCAATGGATAATTGACGGTCGGTCATCCCAGGAGAATAGACTGCCGGAATTTGTTCATAAGCCTTGGCATGTGCGATTCCTGACCGCCGAAACAGTTCTATTTCTAATGGAGTCTTCGTACTACGTGCCTGCCGGATAAGAGGAGTACCATTTACCAATGATACATCTGGAAAGCACGCAGCCAAACGGATGTATTCCGTATAAGGTAACTCATCACCTTCCAACATCAGTGTTGACGGTAAAGGAAGCTGAAATTCTTTCAATAAATCGAGCAATTGCTCGGGCTTGCCAATAGGATGAATATGTTCACCTTCTATGTTATTAGGACGTTTTACAAACAAATGTGCCGGAGCATTAAGTGGTAAGTATAAATAACCACTAACAACACGCCCATACGTATAAATCAAGTTTACATTACAAGTAATAAGAGCGGCATCAATTCCCTGCTGAGCCATAAGGACACGTATTTTATCGCGTCTCTGTTTCAATTCTGGTAGTAACATCTCTTTGTTATTATAAGTTTTCCAGATGACAAAGTTAGGAGAAAATAGTTGGAATTGAAACAATAGAGACCTAAAAAGCAGACAAGAACAAAAAAGTACTGCCCTGTTACCTTCACAGGCAAGAGCAGTACAAACCACAAATACAAATACAACTAAACAAAGTATCTCTTATATGATGCCTTGCCCCATCATGGCATGTGCCACTTTCATGAAGCCGGCAATATTGGCACCCTTCACATAGTTAATATAACCATCCGGCTCGGTACCGTATTTTACGCATTGTGCATGGATAGCATGCATAATGCCATGTAATCTTTCATCTACTTCTGCTGCATTCCAACTAAGATGCATAGCATTCTGAGACATTTCCAAACCGGAAGTTGCCACACCACCGGCGTTAACAGCTTTACCCGGGGCATACATCACTTTATGTTCAATAAATAAATCAATAGCTTCCGGAGTGCAACCCATATTGGATATCTCGCCCACACACAACACCTTATTATTAATCAAGTTATGTGCATCTTCTTCATCCAATTCATTTTGAGTGGCACACGGTAAAGCAATATCCACTTTCACCTCCCAAGGATGTTTACCCGGAACGAACATGGCACCAGGAAATCTTTCTGCATAAGGCTCAACGATATCATTGCCGGAAGCACGAAGTTCAAGCATATAATCTATTTTTTCACCGCTGATGCCTTCCGGATCATATATATATCCGTCAGGACCGGAGATAGTAACCACCTTTGCGCCCAGTTGGGTAGCCTTGGTTGCAGCACCCCATGCTACATTTCCAAAACCGGAAACCGCAATAGTTTTACCTTTTATATCAATCCCTTTAGTCTGTAACATCTGATTTACAAAGTATAATCCGCCAAAACCCGTTGCTTCAGGACGGATCAACGAACCGCCAAACTCAAGTCCCTTGCCTGTAAAAGTTCCGGTAAATTCGCGGGTCAGCTTCTTGTACATACCAAACATATAGCCTACTTCTCGTCCCCCAACTCCAATATCACCGGCAGGTACGTCCATATCAGGTCCTAAATGACGCCACAATTCTAAAATGAAAGCCTGGCAGAAACGCATGATCTCAGCATCACTTTTCCCTCGCGGAGAGAAATCAGATCCACCTTTAGCACCTCCCATAGGAAGAGTAGTCAACGCATTCTTGAAAGTTTGCTCAAATCCCAAGAATTTCAAAATAGAAAGGTTAACTGAGGCGTGGAAACGGACTCCCCCTTTGTAAGGGCCGATAGCATTATTAAACTGTACACGATATCCGAGATTTGTTTGTACTTCACCTTTATCGTCCACCCATGTTACACGGAAAGTAAAAATGCGATCAGGTTCGACTAATCTTTCTATGATTTTAGCTTTTTCGAACTCCGGATGTCGATTATAAATATCTTCAATAGAAAGTAACACTTCCTTCACGGCTTGAAGATATTCAGACTCGCCGGGATGCTTAGCCTCCAAAGAGGACATAATTTGTTCGATATTCATAATATTACGTTTTAAAAGGTTATACTCCTTTTCTTGTTATATTTTAACTATTAAATCAAAATGTCAACTAATAACGCTGCAAATATAGATATTCTTTTTACATAGCCTATATTTTATGGCGATATTTTGATTAAATAACAATAAAATGACAGAGTTCTTTTTTTTTAAAACTTTGGTTTCATTCCCAAATTATACATGATAAAACTATAAATATCAGCTTGTTCTTGCAAAATCTTACTCATAGGTTTTCCACCTCCATGTCCAGCCTTACTATCAATACGTATAACCGTAGGATTAGTTCCTTCATTGCAAGCTTGCAAAGTAGCTGCAAATTTAAAAGAATGGGCAGGAACAACCCGATCATCATGATCGGCAGTTGTGACCAAGGTTGCAGGATATTTAGTTCCGGGTTTTAAATTATGCAAAGGCGAATACCCCTTTAAGTACTCAAACATTTCCTTACTATCTGCGCTTGTACCATAATCGCTGGCCCAATTCCAACCGATAGTGAACTTGTGATAGCGAAGCATATCCATTACTCCCACCTGCGCTATAGCTACCCGGAATAAATCGGGACGCTGTGTCATGCAGGCTCCTACCAGAAGTCCTCCATTGGAGCCACCTACAATAGCTATTTTATCTTTATTGGTATATTTATCATTAATAAGGTATTCAGCAGCAGCTATAAAATCATCAAACACATTTTGCTTATTCATCTTTGTACCCGCAATATGCCATTCTTCACCATATTCACCTCCACCACGCAAATTAACCTGAGCATAAATTCCCCCATTCTCCAGGAACGGAATACGCATAGATGAAAAACCCGGATAAAGACTGATATTAAACCCACCGTATCCATACAAGAATACGGGATTTTTGCCATCTTTCTTTAATCCTTTCTTATAAGTAATAAACATCGGAATCTTTGTTCCATCCTTGCTCGGATAAAACACTTGTTCGGTAACAAAGTCATCTGCATTAAACTGTACTTTCGGCGAACGGAACAGTTTATAACTATTTGTATCCATATCATACCGATAAGTAGCTCCCGGAATGGTAAACGAAGTGAATCCAAAGAAACATTCCTTATCATCTTTTTCTCCGCTAAAGCCTACGGAGCCAAGTGAAGGAAGTTTAATCTCTTGCATTTCTTTTCCATCCAAACCATAAACATAGGCATGATTAGCCGCATCTTTATCATACGTCAGGAAAAGCTTTCCACCAATGACCTGAGCTCCCGAAAGTACATTCTTTGATTCAGGTACTAATGCTTTCCAGTCTTTTAAAGCCGGATGCGCGGGATCGGTTATCATAATACAACTCTTAGGAGCATCATAGTTCGTAAAGAGATAAATTTTCCCATCCATCACTTCAACAGGTGAATATTGATAATCCATATCTGTAGCCATAGGAACAAACGAAGAATCCGGTTTACGAAGGTCTTTCATATAAAGAGCATTTCCACGTCCGTCACCACTCTCATACAAAAACATCACCGTCTCATCTTCACTCACACTTACACTATAAAATCGTTTGGGATGTGCAGGGTTTTGATAGATCAACTGATCTTGGGACTGGGGTGTACCTATCTTATGATAATAAATTTTGTGATTTTCGTTAACATTAGAGAATTCCTTGCCTTTTACCGGAGCATCGTATGCACTATAATAAAAGCCATCACCCTGCCAGGAGGCATCGGTAAACTTAGCCCATTGAATGTGATCATCAAGTTTCTTGCCACTCTCGGTTTCCATCACATATATTTCTGTCCAGTCCGATCCACTCCGTGAAATAGTATAAGCAGTGTATTTACCATCGTGTGAAAAAGAAATACCAGTCAAAGCCACCGTACCGTCATCGGACAATTTATTAGGATCAAGGAACACACGCGGCTCCCCATTCAAAGAATCCTGTACATACAGTACACTTTGATTTTGTAAACCGTCATTCTTGGAAAAATAGTACTTTCCGTATTTCTTAAAAGGAGTACCAATCTTCTCGTAATTCGCCACCTTCTCCAATCGCTTCAACAAAGCCTTACGGAAAGGTATTTTAGAAAAATAATCGTTGGTTACTTTATTCTCTGCTTTTACCCACGCCGCCGTAGCCGCAGAAGTATCATTTTCCAACCACCGATAAGGATCGGATACTTTTTCTCCAAAATAAACATCTACGGAATCTACCGTAGCAGTTTTAGGGTACATCAATTTTTGTTGTTCTGCACAGGACATCATCATGAGGCCAATTGCTAATAAAAAAAGATTTTTGTTGTTCATATTTTGAATATGATTTATCATAGACCGTCCTCTAAACCGGACGATTATCTATTAAATGTGCCTAAAGGTAGAAATAATTAGCATATATCGGAAATATTTATTTAAATTTGACCAGATATCTCTTAATTTAAACATGAAGTATATAAAATATATGGAACGTATCAGATTTAAATTCGTCCTTCTGCCAATGCTTTTACTATTAGTTATTGGTTGTAGTGATAAGACATCACCCACGCTTGAACTCTCACAAACAGAGTTTAAAAATCTTTCTTATATTGATGCTCAAGCTATTGTTAACATTGCTTCAAACAGCAATTGGACCGTCACGAGTAATGCATCATGGTGTGTTCCTTCTAAGACTAGTGGAACTGGAAACGATTCTATAAAAATAGTTATCAAAAATAACGAAGGAGGAATACGGACAGCTAATGTAACGATTAGCATAGAAGACCAATTGTCCCAGACTATAACCATCACTCAAGAAGCGGAATATCATTATAGATTACCCGTCATCTTCCATGTACTGTATAAAGACGAGAATGATACGCTGCAATATATCAAACAGGAACGCTTGGCATACCTGCTTAATGCTGTTAATAACTTGTATCAAAATTCAAGAAGCAGTGTAGACATGAATTTAGAATTTACATTAGCCACCACTGATGAAAATGGAAATACGCTCGCTACTCCGGGAGTGGAATACGTTTACTGGGCAAACACTCCAATGGATTGTTCCTCTTTTATGAGTGATAACACAGGTCAATATGTATCGCTATTATGGGATCCAAACAAATACATAAATGTGATGCTTTATAATTTTACCTCAGATAATTCAGGGAGCATAACATTAGGTATTACCCACTTACCTTTTTCGACTAAAGGAAGTACCTATTTAGAAGGACTTAGTTCCATATCGCAAACATCCTTGGTCAAAAGTAATTTAGCCTTTCCTTATTGCGCATCAATCAACAGCTTATATATCTATGAGGAGTCCGGTGAATACTATAATTCTGCCGATGCAACAGTGACCTTAGCCCATGAATTAGGGCATTATATAGGACTTCACCACCCTTTCTCCGAAAATGCAAATGGAAGTTTAAATCCGAATTGCATCAATTCGGATTATTGCGATGATACACCTACCTATGATAGAAATGCATACGGAGAGGTACTAGCGATGCTTCTCAAAAAAAGTAATGTTACAATGAGTGAAGCAGCTACTCGCGAAGATTGCAATACAAGCGAAGAATTCATAGGACGCAATATAATGGATTACGAAGTCTGTTATTCCGACCAGTTCACATCAGACCAACGAGCACGTATCCGCCACGTCCTGGCTTACAGTCCGCTTATCCCCGGACCTAAAAAGACTACTACCACCACAAAAAGCATAGTATATGAAGGACCATTGGATCTCCCAATACTTTACAGAAAATGTGGATATAAAATGATAGACGGAGCATATCCTCGGTTCATTACCAGTATTTCCGATAAGAATAGCTGGTTTGAATAAAGTCAGCAAATAAAATAATCTCTTTTATATAATAATAGCCGGTTTCTATAAACCGGCTATTATTATATAAAAGACAACCTCACAACCTCTCCGCTACAGAAAAAGTAACAAACAGTATATAATGAAACAAAAAAATGTAACTTTGTCAGCATACGGGAAGAAAAAGGACTCTCCCCCTTAAATAAAATACTTAAATATAAAAGATATGCTGAGTAAATTCAAGCTCAACCAACTTTACTTCAAAGATACGCAATTTGCCAATTTAATGACACGGCGCATCTTCAATATTCTCCTAATAGCCAATCCGTATGATGCTTTCATGTTGGAAGATGATGGACGCATAGACGAAAAAATATTTAATGAATACACTTCCCTTTCCCTACGCTATCCTCCCCGATTTAGTCAGGTGTCTACTTGCGAGGAAGCCATAGCACAACTCTCTACCATACCATACGATCTCATTATTTATATGCCAGGAACGGGAGATAACGAAAGCTTCGATGTAGCACGGCATATAAAAAATTTGTTCAAGCAAATACCTATGGTAATACTAACGCCTTTCAGCCATGGTATCACCAAACGCATTGCACACGAAGACCTAAGTCCTTTTGAATATATATTCTGCTGGTTGGGAAATACAGATCTGTTGCTCTCTATCATTAAACTGATAGAGGATAAGATGAACCTTGAAAATGATGTAAAAGAGGTAGGTGTGCAATTGATTCTGCTAGTGGAAGATGGCATTCGCTTTTACTCGTCTATACTACCCAACTTATATAAATTTGTACTTCAACAAAGTCAGGAATTTTCCACCGAAGCCCTCAACGCCCATCAACGCACGTTGCGTATGCGTGGACGGCCTAAAATAGTATTGGCACGTACTTTCGAAGAAGCTACAGCCATATACGACAAATACATGAATAACGTATTAGGAGTGATCACCGACGTACGTTTTCCGAAAGATGGAGCGAAAGACTCGCTAGCCGGCATTAAACTCTGCGCAAGCATACGTAAAAAGGACCCGTTTGTACCTTTGATTATCCAATCTTCCGAAACGGGAAACGCGGCATACGCAACTAAATATGGAGCTGCTTTTATTGATAAAAGCTCCAAAAAGATGGATGTGGATCTCCGACGTATTGTATCAGAGAACTTTGGCTTTGGCGACTTCGTCTTTCGTAACCCCGACACCATGGAAGAGATTGCCCGTGTAAAAAACCTCAAAGAACTACAAAACATCCTCTTTGCCGTACCAGCCGAATCTTTCCTTTATCATATCAGCCGCAACCATATCAGCCGGTGGCTTTATTCCCGTGCCATGTTTCCGGTTGGCGAATTTCTGAAGCCCATCACCTGGAACAGTCTGCAAGATGTGGATGCCCATCGGGAAATTATCTTCGAGGCCATTGTCAAATACCGCAAGATGAAAAATCAGGGAGTTGTGGCAGTATTCAAGCGTGACCGTTTCGACCGATATTCCAATTTCGCCCGCATTGGCGACGGTTCACTGGGGGGTAAAGGAAGAGGACTTGCCTTTATAGACAACATGGTAAAACGCCACTCCGAATTAGACGAACTGGAGAATGCGCATATCGCCATCCCCAAAACAGTGGTACTGTGTGCCGATGTGTTCGATGAGTTCATGGAAACAAATAATCTGTATCAGATAGCTCTATCGGATACAGATGACGACACCATATTGCGCTATTTTCTAAAAGCCAAACTACCGGACCGCTTAATAGAAGACTTCTTCACTTTTTTTGATGTAGTGAAATCTCCTATTGCCATCCGTTCATCTTCGCTGCTTGAAGATTCACACTACCAACCTTTTGCCGGCATATACAACACCTATATGATTCCCTTTTTAGACGACAAATATGAAATGCTTCATATGCTGTGCGATGCAATAAAAGGAGTATATGCCTCGGTCTACTTTCGTGACAGCAAAGCTTACATGCAAGCTACCAGCAACGTCATTGATCAGGAAAAAATGGCTGTTATCCTGCAAGAAGTCGTAGGTAACCAATACGGAGACCGCTACTATCCTTCCATGTCAGGTGTGGCACGCTCGCTCAATTACTATCCCATAGGAGACGAAAAGACAGAGGAAGGAGTAGTAAACCTCGCCTTGGGACTAGGAAAATATATAGTGGATGGAGGCACCACCCTGCGATTTTCTCCTTATCACCCCAAACACATCTTGCAAACCAGCAGTACGGAATTGGCCCTAAAAGAAACTCAGACCAGCTTTTATGCACTTGATCTGCACAATACAGGAGAGATATTTTCCATTGATGATGGCTTTAACCTGTTGAAGCTACCTGTTAAAGAGGCGGAAAAAGACGGATCGCTCATGTACATTGCCTCTACCTACGACCCCTACGACGATCTCATCCGCGATGAGCTATGCACGGGTGGGCGCAAAGTCATCACCTTTGCCAACATTCTACAGCACGATGTGTTTCCATTAGCCCACATTCTGCAACTGGTTTTAAAAGACAGTGAACAAGAAATGCGCCGCCCGGTGGAATTGGAGTTTGCAGTAACGATCAATCAGGATAACAGCGAAAAGAACACTTTCTATCTGCTCCAAATCCGCCCGATAGTAAACAGTAAGGAAATTCTGGATGAGGACCTCAATAAGATACCGGATCAAAACCTGTTACTTCGCTCCAACAATTCCCTCGGACATGGCATCATCAACGATCTATATGATATAGTATATATAAAAACAGCCAATTACAGTGCATCCAACAATCAGAAGATTGCAAAAGAAATAGAACTGCTAAACCGGGAATTCCAAGCCAAAGGTAAAAACTATATTCTGATTGGTCCGGGTCGTTGGGGTAGTAGTGACTCCAGCCTTGGCATACCGGTAAAGTGGCCCCATATCTCGGCTGCGCGGATCATTGTAGAAGCTGGGCTGAATAATTACCGCATAGACCCCAGTCAAGGGACACATTTCTTTCAGAACCTGACCTCATTTGGAGTGGGTTACTTTACCATCAATGCTTTTATGAATGACGGTCTGTACAATCAGGATTTCTTAAATGGACAACCAGCCGTATATGAAACAAAATATATCCGTCACATACACTTTGAGCAACCCATGATAGTAAAGATGGACGGAAAGAAAAAAGAAGGCATTGTTATGCTGCCCGAGGAGAGCCAGAAATAAGGAATGAAGGATAAGCAGGCAAGGTATCATAACGCCGCTCCATGCCCTCCATGAAGAACGCCCCTCATATTGTGAGCAAAAAAAATGGATACATATTTAGCTGAAATCGGACAAATTAAATGGACAGTTCAAAAAGAGCTCAAATCAGTAGCATACTGACCTAGGATCAGTCCTATACTGAGGGTGCCTCACTCCTATACTGAGTCACCCTCAGTCCCATACTGTTCATACCCCCTCTCAGGAGGCTTCTGAGGGGGGATAATAACGTTATGACTCTCATCCAAAAAGATAGCATAGCAGTGAAGCGAGATTATTTACATTACACTATAAAAGGAGAGGTTATGCCTCTCCTCAAATCGTTATCTACCCTTCCCATTTACATCCAAGGTGAATGTCTGTCGCATCTCTTATCACCCAGACGAAGCATTTTCCAGTATTTTATTCTCTTTTCTATTTCCTTAGAGTATCTTTGCAAATCATCTATCTAAAGAATGAACAGAAATGGAGAATATCAAGCAAAATTCAATTCACGCATGGATACTGGCAGCACGTCCCAAAACACTAACCGGGGCAATTATACCCGTGCTAATAGGAAGTTCAGTGGCCTGTTCCCACGGATATTTCCGCCTCATGCCGGCTATCCTCTGCTTGATGTTTGCTTGTGGCATGCAAATAGCAGCCAATTTTATAAACGATTTATATGATTTCCTAAAAGGTACCGACCGGGAAGATCGGTTAGGCCCTGAGCGGGCATGTGCACAAGGATGGATCACCCCCCGGGCAATGAAAAAGGGCATCATCTTCACTGTTGCCGTTTCTTGTCTTTTTGGTTGCGGTTTGCTTCCCTATGGTGGATGGACACTGATTATAATAGGAATACTTTGCGTCGTCTTCGCTTTCTTATATACATTTTTCCTCTCTTACCATGGCTGGGGCGATTTGCTGGTACTTCTCTTTTTTGGTTTCGTACCGGTAGGTGGTACCTATTATGTACAAGCTCTACATCTGAACACAGATGCAGTAATAGCTTCACTCATCTCCGGGCTGGCAATAGATACACTACTCATTGTGAATAATTATAGAGACCGGGAACAAGATGCCGTAAGTGGGAAACGTACATTAATCGTCCGGTTCGGAGAAAGCTTTGGAAGCTATTTCTACCTTCTGACCGGCTGCCTGGCATCCGTCCTTTGCCTTTGGTTTGTCACTCAGGGGCTTTTTATCGCAGCCATTCTCCCGCAGCTCTATCTCTATTTCCATATCCGCACATGGAAGCGGATGATTGGAATAAGAAGCGGTAAAAAATTAAACAGCATACTGGGTGAGACTTCACGCAATATGCTGCTTTTAGGAATATTCTTAAGCATAGGACTTATTATAGGCTAAAAACGGAAGTATCTCCGTTCCTTATCCACGTTTGCCATACATTTCTTCATAATAGTGTTGATAGTCACCACTGGTCACTTCTTCCACCCATTCCTGATTATTCAAATACCATTCTATGGTTTTTACAATGCCATCCTCAAACTTCGTTTCGGGATACCAGCCTAAGGCCTTGGTAATCTTGGCAGGATCAATGGCATAACGTTGATCATGTCCAAGACGGTCTTTCACAAAAGTAATTAAATCCTCATTGATCCAATCAACAGAAATTTTCCCATTGGCATCTTTCACCTTCTTCTTTAAAACCTCACGGTACTTGGGCTCTTCAACCATCAGGCGATGAATTGTAGAAATTGTTAATTTCACAATTTCAAGGTTTGACTTCTCATTATGTCCGCCCACGTTGTACACTTCACCTTCCCGGCCTTCACGCACTACCAAATCGATGGCCTTGCAATGATCTTCCACATACAACCAATCACGTACATTACTACCATCTCCATAAACCGGCAATTTCTTCCCTTCCAAAATATTCTTAATAATCAAGGGAATCAGCTTCTCCGGGAAATGATAAGGACCATAATTATTGGAACACCGCGTAACGCTGACCGGCATTTTATAAGTATCATGATAAGCCTTTACCACAAAATCGGCACTGGCCTTGGAAGCACTATACGGACTGTGAGGACAAAGCGGAGTTTCCTCGGTAAAATAGCCCTCTGCACCCAAAGAGCCATAAACTTCATCAGTAGAAACCTGATGATAGCGCACCCCTTTACGCCAGGTAGGATAACCATATTCATCCTTACCGGTCACCCAGGCACAACGGGCGGCATCCAACAAATTTTGCGTTCCCAGAATATTGGTCTGCAAGAATAACTGAGGATTTTCAATGCTACGATCCACGTGACTCTCTGCTGCGAAATTGACCACGTAGTCGAATTTAAACTTGGCAAAGAGTTCGTCCACTAATATCCGATCACAAATGTCACCCTTTTCAAAGAGACACCGCTCTTCGTCAATATCCTTAGCGATAGTTCCCAAATTACCGGCATAAGTCAAAGCATCAAGTATCACCACCTTAATATCATCATGTTTTGCCAAAATATACTTGATATAATTGGCTCCAATAAATCCGGCAGCACCGGTTACTAAATAAGTTTTCATTGCGTTTCTATTTATATTTACTTGCCTGAAGCAGTTAGTTCAATAAGATATTTGCCGTACTCCGTTTTTCCCAGTTTTTCACCTAATACCCGAAGTTGAGTCGCATCTATCCAACCGTTACGCCATGCAATCTCCTCAATACAGCTAACATAAAAGCCCTGACGATTTTGAATGGTTGCCACAAAGTTGGATGCCTCCAGCAAACTATCACAATTACCTGTATCCAGCCACGCGAAACCACGTCCAAAGAGTTCTACCTGCAGGCTTCCTTCTTCCAGATACAACCGGTTGAGATCTGTTATTTCGTATTCCCCACGAGCCGATGGCTGCAAAGAGGAAGCTTTCTCAGTCACCGTACTGTCATAGAAGTACAAACCTGGAACGGCATAATTACTATTAGGATGTTGCGGCTTTTCTTCCAGAGAAATGACCCTGCCGGTAGAATCAAATTCAACCACCCCGTAGGCACGCGGATCTTTCACATAGTAGCCAAAAATACAAGCTCCGCGCCCGATAGTTGCAGCACGACGCAACATCGCAGAGAAACCCTGCCCGTAAAACATATTATCCCCCAGAATGAGGCATCCGGGTTCACCATTTAGAAAATCAGCTCCCAGCACAAAAGCCTGTGCCAAACCATTTGGCTTTTCTTGTATCTTATAAGAAAAAGACATTCCTATATCTTCACCGGTACCCAGCAACTCTACAAACATAGGCAAATCACGCGGAGTGGAAATAATTAAAACCTCGCGGATACCTGCCAACATTAAAGTAGAGAGAGGGTAATAAATCATCGGTTTATCATATACAGGCATAATTTGTTTGGAGATGGCCTTTGATAAAGGATACAGCCGCGTAGCACTTCCGCCAGCAAGAATAATTCCTTTCATACGTCTATTATTATGATTTATCACCTTAATGAATTCGTCAGTGGGGCAAATTTCGGAAAGAATTATGACATAACAAAATTAAACGGGAAAAATTAACCTGCCAATTCTATCACTTCCAAATCTTTAAAAACACCATTGTCAATGATAAAACGCACCATTGTACGTACCTTATGAAAACCTGCAATGCCCGCAGCACCCGGATTTATATGAAGCATTTCAAGCGTTTTATCGTACTTTACCTTCAAAATATGTGAATGACCACTGATAAAAAGTTTAGGCGGACGGGTAAGGAGGCTACCGCGAATAGAAGGATCATAACGCCCTGGATAACCACCGATATGCTTTATAAGCACTTCGGCACCGTCAACCGTAAAACGATTAACCTGCGGATAAAGCTGCCGGATATCCTGTCCGTCAATATTGCCATATACCGCACGTACCGGACGAAACGCCGCCAACTTTTGTATGACCTCTAACGAACCGATATCACCGGCATGCCAAATTTCATCGCACGATTCAAAATAGTGCAGATATTTTTCATCCCAATAACCATGCGTATCCGATAATAAACCTATTTTTGTCATTTTCTTTTGTTTATGTTGGCAAAGGTAATTATATTTGGGCAAATCTTAATGAAACATGGAAAACCAATATCAATATTTTAAACGTGATATTAGCTGGCTCTCATTCAACTATCGCGTCTTACTTGAAGCAGAAGACGATACGTTACCCTTATACGAACGAATCAATTTCATTTCCATTTATTCATCAAACCTCGAAGAATTTTATAAAATACGTGTTGCTGATCACAAGGCCATAGCAACCGGAGTTACCCAAAGCGACGAGGAAAGTGTGCAATCTGCTGTTGAACTGGTGGATGAAATCAACCGGGAAGTAAACAGGCAGCTAGAAGAACGCATCCGCATATACGAACAAAAAATACTCCCCGCACTCCAAAAGCACCACATCATATTTTATCAAAGCCGCAACGTGAAACCCTTCCACCATGAATTTGTCCGCCGCTTTTTCAGGGAAGAAATATTTCCTTTCCTACAACCGGTTCCCGTCTCCAAAGATAAAGTAATATCATTCTTACGGGACAAACGACTGTATCTGGCTGTACGGCTTCACTTAAAAGATAAATGTTCATGTAGTACAGAGCCTCAATATTTCGTAATGAAGCTCCCCTACACTAAAGTTCCGCGCTTCATTGAATTGCCTCCGGTAAACGGCAACTATTATATCATGTTCATTGAAGATATTATCAAGGCAAATATAGATACCATATTTCCCGGTTATGATGTAGAAAGTAGTTATTGCATAAAAATTTCCCGTGACGCCGACATCTTAATAGATGATGCAGCAGATACTCCTGAAATTATAGAACAGGTAAAAACCAAAATAAAAAAGCGGAAAATAGGCGCTGTCTGCCGTTTTGTATACGACAGGTATATGCCACAAGACTTTCTTGATTTTTTAGTAGATGCATTCCAGATAGACCCCAGAGAACTGGTACCAGGCGATAAACATCTCAATATGGAAGATTTACGGTACTTGCCCAAACCTAATCGCATGGTACGTCCCATCAAAAAGCCACAGTCTATGAAGCTGACTTGCCTTGATGAACGAGAATCCATCTTCCATTATGTGGAAAAAAAAGATTTGCTATTGCATTACCCATATCATTCATTCGAACATTTCACTCACTTCTTATATGAAGCTGTACATGATTCAGACGTACGTGAGATTATGGTAACCCAATACCGCGTAGCGGAAAATTCGGCCGTAATCAACACCTTGATTGCAGCCGCTCAAAACGGAAAGAAAGTAACAGTATTCGTTGAGTTGAAAGCCCGTTTCGATGAGGAAAATAATCTTGCCACGGCGGAAATGATGAAATCTGCGGGTATTAACATCATATATAGCATACCAAAACTAAAAGTACATGCTAAAGTAGCCCTTGTCCTGCGCCGCGGAAGGGAAAAAAAGAAGATGACGAGTTTTGCATACATCAGCACGGGCAATTTTAATGAAAAGACGGCTACACTATATGCAGATAGCGGCTTATTCACCTGCAACAGGATAATAGTAAATGATCTTCATAATCTATTCCGCACCTTACAAGGTAAAGAAAATCCCACCTTTCATAAACTATTGGTGGCCCGATTCAATCTTATACCTGAACTGAACCGCCTTATTGATCACGAAATAGACTTGGCAAAAAGAGGAAAACACGGACGGATTATACTAAAGATGAATGCCTTACAAGACCCGGAAATGATAAACAGGCTTTATGAAGCTTCTGAAGCTGGAGTCAGTATAGATCTAATTGTACGTGGAATATGCTGCCTAATCCCCGGACAAAAATACAGCCGTAATATCCGCATTACGCGTATTGTAGATACATTTCTGGAACATTCCAGAATCTGGTATTTTGGCAATAATGGCGCTCCCAAACTCTTTCTCGGATCACCCGACTGGATGAAACGCAATCTATATCGCAGAATTGAAGCTGTAACTCCGATATTAGATCAAGACTTGAAACAAGAATTGATTGATATGCTAACTATACAACTAAGTGATAAACACAAGGCCTGTTTCGTAGATGAACATTTATGCAATTGTTGGAAATCAGCTCATCCTCAAAAAGAAAAGATACGTTCACAATATACGTTCTACGATTATCTCAAAGACAAAAACCAGAAAGAGTTGTAATACTTCTGTAACATGTATGACATTCTCATGCAATAACGATTTCGTTCTTTTGCAGTCGAAAATATAATAGAGATAAAATTTATGGAAACACTTTATTTAGGCATTGTCATCTTTCTATTGGTACTTGCAGTATTCGACCTGATGGTCGGCGTAAGTAATGATGCTGTGAATTTTTTAAATTCAGCCGTAGGAGCTAAAGCTGCTTCTTTCAAAACAATCCTGTTTATTGCGGCGATAGGAGTGTTCATTGGCGCATCATTATCCAACGGAATGATGGACATTGCACGACATGGCATCTATCAGCCAGAGCATTTTTACCTGAGTGAGATAATGTGCATTCTCCTGGGTGTGATGCTGACTGACGTCATCGTTTTGGATATATTCAATACAATGGGAATGCCCACATCTACAACAGTCTCCATGGTATTTGAGCTATTGGGAGGGACTTTTGCATTGTCTCTAATAAAAGTGTACAATAATAATTCATTAGGCTTGGTAGATCTAATCAACACCGACAAAGCCTTATCGGTAATTATGGCAATTTTTGTTTCAGTAGCCATCTCATTCTTTTGCGGAATGATAGTCCAATGGATTGCCCGTGTCATTTTCACTTTCAACTACACTAAAAAAATGAAATACAGCATCGGGCTTTTTGGTGGAGTTGCCCTGACAGCTATCATCTACTTCATTTTAATTAGTGGATTAAAATCAAGTTCTTTTATGACGGCAGAATACAAAAATTGGATTCAAGACAACACGATGATGGTTGTTCTCTGTAGCTTTGTTATTTCAAGTATTCTGATGCAAACATTACACTGGCTAAAGGTTAATGTTTTCAAGATCATTGTGCTCATGGGTACATTTGCCTTAGCTTTAGCTTTCGCCGGGAATGATTTGGTTAATTTCATCGGTGTTCCTTTAGCCGGATATTCTTCCTACGCAGATTATATTGCAAATAGTGCAGGAGTTGCTCCTGATCACTACCTGATGACATCTCTTCTTGACCCGGCACACACCCCATGGTATTTTCTACTCGCAGCAGGGGGCATAATGGTCTATGCATTAGCCACTTCAAAGAAAGCACATAGCGTCATCAAGACTTCTGTAGATTTAGCCCGCCAAGACGAAGGAGAAGAATATTTTGGCAGTACCCCCATTGCGCGTACATTGGTACGCTATAGCCTTTCACTCGCCAACGGAATTAACAAAATAATACCGGAAAGCGGTAGAAAATGGCTTGATACCCGCTTCCAGAAAGACGAAGCGATCATTGCCAACGGAGCAGCTTTCGATTTAGTCAGAGCATCCGTAAACTTAGTATTAGCCAGTCTCCTTATAGCCCTTGGCACTTCACTCAAACTTCCTCTTTCCACTACGTATGTCACGTTCATGGTGGCAATGGGTAGTTCACTTTCCGACCGCGCATGGGGACGTGATTCGGCTGTATTCCGCATAACCGGCGTTTTAAGTGTCATTGGAGGATGGTTCATTACCGCAGGAGTTGCTTTCACCATTTGCTTTATTGTAACCAATATTATCTACTTTGGTGGAACAACCGCCATAATAGTACTGATAGGGCTCGGCGTTTTTATTTTAATACGCAGCCAGATACTTTATAAAAAGAGAAAAGAAAAAGAAAAAGGTAGTGAAACTTTCAAACAGCTTATGCAGAGTACAGACAATGACGAGATATTAGATTTAATGCGTCAACATACCCGTGAAGAGCTTATCAAAGTATTGGAATTTACAGAAGAAAACTTTGAGCGTACCGTAACCTCATTCTTACATGAGAACTTACGTGGATTACGCCGTGCAATGGGCTCCGTCAAATTTGAGAAACAGCTCATAAAACAAATGAAGCGCAACGGTACCCTTGCCATGTGCCGTCTGGATAATAATACCGTATTAGAAAAAGGCCTTTACTACTATCAGGGTAATGACTTCGCAAGCGAATTGGTCTATAGCATCGGGCGACTTTGTGAACCTTGTCTGGAACATATTGATAATAATTTCAAGCCTATGGACGTTATCCAGAAAGGAGAATTTGCTGATGTGACCGAAGACATTACTTATTTGCTACAAGTTTGCCGTCATAAAGTAGAAAACAACAATTACGAAAATCTGGAAAATGACATTCGGAAAGCAAATGACCTCAATGGTGAACTGGCCCACTTGAAACGGGAAGAACTGCAACGAATTCAAGGACAATCGGGAAGTATAAAAGTAAGCATGGTTTATTTAACGATGCTACAAGAAGCCCAGAATGTAGTAACCTATACAATCAATTTAATGAAAGTAAGTCGCAAATTCCAGACAGTGGAATAAGATATAGAGAAGAAACTGGAGAAATTAAGGGGATAAAACGTCCGTAACCCTATTATATTGGATTACGGACGTTTTATCCCCATCTTTTCGGCACGTTGCAACATAAAAGTATGTGCAGCTTCGTACTCATTAGGAATGATACCATCCAAAATAGCATCTTTTATAGCACTTTTTAATACACCAACTTGCTGGCAAGGTTGAAGATTAAATGTCTTCATTATTTCTTCCCCGCTAATCGGAGGTTGAAAGTTGCGTATACGATCACGTTCTTCAAGATCTTTTAATTTCTGGCGTACTAATTGAAAATTACTAAGGAAACGTTTTTTGCGCTCTATATTTTTGGAAGTAATATCAGCTTCGCATAATGTCATAAGATCATCAATATCATCTCCTGCTTCAAACAGCAAACGACGAACTGCAGAATCTGTAACCACGTCACCAGCTATCACAATAGGACGCATATGAAGTCTTACCAACTTCTGAACATACTTCATTTTCTCATTCATGGGCAGTTTCATACCACGGAAAATCTCTGCAACCATTTTTTCGCCGGTAAAGTTGTGATTATGAAATGTCCACCCGATATTAGGTTCCCAACGTTTAGTCAAAGGTTTGGCTATATCATGGAGTAATGCTGCCCATCGCAGCCATAAGTTATCCGTGACCCGGCTAATATTATCGACCACTTCCAGCGTATGATAAAAATTGTCCTTATGCGCATGGCCGTTACGGCATTCAACTCCCTGCATAGCAACAAGCTCAGGGAAAATTAACCGAAGCAACCCAGAACGATCCAAATCAATAAAACCCTTAGAAGGGACAGGAGAAAGCAATATTTTGTTTAACTCGTCTGCCACACGTTCTTTGGAAATGATAGAGATGCGCTCGTTATTACGACACAACGATTCAAAGGTTGTATCATCAATGTAAAAATTCAGCTGAGTTGCAAAACGGATACAACGCATCATCCGTAAAGGATCATCACTAAATGTAATATCCGGGTCCAAAGGAGTACGTATTATTTTCTCTTTCAAATCATTTACTCCCCCAAAAGGATCAACCAACTCACCAAAATGTTCTTTATTCAGGCAAACAGCAAGTGCATTAATAGTAAAGTCCCGCCGGTTTTGATCATCCTCCAGCGTTCCGTTTTCTACGATTGGTTTACGGGAATCATGTTGATAGGATTCTTTACGCGCACCTACAAATTCCACTTCCAATTCGCGATACTTTAACTGTGCTGTCCCAAAGTTTTTAAAAACAGAAACATGGGCCCCATGCCCTAACCGTTTTGCCAGACTTTGAGCTATCGCTATGCCACTGCCAACTACTACCACATCAATATCCTTTGAAGGACGTTGCAAGAATATATCACGCACATATCCCCCTACCACATAGCACTCCAGCCCCATCTCATCCGCTGTTTCCGAGATTAACCCAAATATATCTTCACTAAAATATTTCTTCAATTCTTCCTTCGTCAACTCTAACATAATATTACCAAGTAGTTAAGATACAATACGACTACTTTTTCTTTCGAGGTTGCAAAGATACGGATATTATTTGTAATTTTGCCTCATAAACGAAAGAAGAGCGATTATGAAGAAAGTGCTGTTATTGCTAGGATTATGCTATGCACTCGTAGCATGCAACAATGTAGAGAAAAAGGCAGAGACTAAATACACTGAGGCTCAAAAGGCTTATGAACAAGGAGACTACAATAAAGCCAAGCTACAAATAGACAGCATAAAGATTCTTTACCCCAAAGCTTTTAACACGCGCCGAAAAGGTATCGAACTCATGTTGCAGATAGAACTCAGAGAACAACAAAAGAGCCTCATTTACATGGACAGCATGCTACAGGTGAAACAAAAAGAAGTAAATGCCATTAAAGGCAATTTTACATTTGAAAAAGATGCTGAATATCAAAAAACGGGGAACTATCTTTATCCATCTCAGACCATAGAAAAAAACATCCATCGCTCTTTTCTCCGATTTCAGGTAGATGAAACCGGTGTCATGAGTATGACATCGATCTACTGTGGCAGTTATAATATCCACCACACAGCAATAAAAGTCACTGCACCAGACAATAGTTTTGCACAAACTCCTCCGTCTAAGGACAGTTATGAAACGACAGATCTTGGAGAAAAGATTGAAAAAGCAGATTACAAGCTCGGACAAGATGGCGATGTGATCAAATTCTTATATCTGAATAAAGATAAAGCAATCCGTATTGATTACCTTGGAGATCATCCTTATACAATAAAAATGAGATCGGCAGATCTCATTGCACTAACCAACGTATATGAACTGGCACAATTACTTACTTCCATCACCGAAATAGAAAAAGAGAAGAAGGAAGCAAACCTGAAAATTGAATTTGTGAAACACAGAATGCAAAAAGAAGCGCCAATAGACTAAAACAAATGAGTTATAACACCTATCTCTTTGATTTCGATTATACACTTGCCGATTCCTCACGAGGCATCGTGATTTGTTTTCGCAATGTGCTTACACGGCACGGATACATGAACATTTCCGATGAAACGATCAAACGCACTATAGGTAAAACATTAGAAGACTCCTTTTCTATTCTGACCGGCGTTAAAGATGAAGAGCAGCTAAAAAACTTCAAAAAAGAATATGTAAAAGAAGCAGATACACACATGACAGGAAACACCGTGCTCTTCCTCGAAACGAAATCGGTACTAACCGCACTAAAAGACGCAGGAGCATCCATAGGTATTATTTCCACCAAATACCGCTATCGGATTAAGGAACTACTCGAGCAGCATTTTCCAAGTGATTTCTTCAATATCATTATTGGCGGTGAAGACGTGACTGCCGCTAAACCGTCCCCAGAAGGTATACTATTAGCTTTAAAGCAACTACACTGTACTAGAGCGGAAACATTATACATTGGCGATAGTACTGTAGACGCTGAGACGGCAAAAGCTGCCAAAGTTGATTTCGCAGGAGTATTACACGGAATGACCACAGAAGAAGAACTTAAGGTCTTTCCCCATAAGAAAATAATGAAGACCTTAAACGAATTACTAGAAAATAAGAATGAAGATTCGCCAAATGAAGATAATCCGCCTACCCCGGAAAGCAATATTGGAAAGGACAAACCTCGTAAGAAACACAATCGTTTATCACAAAGAATAACGCTAACACTCTTAATACTATTTGCAATCACAGAAATTTTCGTATTTGGTTCGTATTATCTCACCTTTGTCTGTATCATCATCCTTATATCACAAATACGAAACAAGGGATTATCCCCAAGGCTCAACAAACTTAGTTCTTCTTTAGCCAAATGGTACAAAAAATATATTCGCATATTGCGCATCAAGCAGACAAGGGGCAACCGGCCCCCCATAAACTCCACCGCCACAACAACTTGTCGCAATTGCGGCAATAAATATACAGGCAACTATTGTAACAGATGTGGACAAAGCAAAAAAATAGCACGTTTCTCCTTTCGCTATATCATTAGAAACGCCTTAGGAGGCATAAGTAACATAGATAATGGCTTTTGGCGTACACTAATTGAGCTATTGTACCGTCCGGGATACATGATAAATGATTTTATCAGAGGGAAAAGGGTACATTATTTTCGCCCGTTCCAAACACTATTTGTCCTAGCTGCCATTTATATTCTTTTAGTGCAACTCATAGATCCGGAGGCTCTAAAAAAAGAAACGTCCCCAAATTCTAAAATAGAGCAACTAACCATCGCCAAAAATCAATTGCAACAACAACTTGATACAATACAAAATAAACAAAAAAAGGAAATTGTCTCCGGAGTTCTTAACGGATTAAAACAAGACATTAAACAAATTCAAGATAAAAGAGAATCTTTGCTCAATGAAGAAGAAGCGAAAACAAACAAAAAAGATTTCATTGCGGATTTAAATCATGCTACCAGTAAAATGGAACATATTGGTGAGAAACTTCAAGTAATGCCTTTTTTACGAAAAGTATGGGATCTGTTACACTCCTGGGCACATGGCAATAAAGCGGCAAGCATTATTTATACCCTACCCCTTTTCGCCCTAGCCACCCGTATGGCATTTAGAAAGCGCAAGTACAGCATCAATTTCAATATCACCGAACACGTCTTTATACAAACATATATAGCTGCCCAGATTTTACTCCTAACCATTATATACTTGCCCTTTAATGGAAAAGCAGCCATTGATGATTTATACGACATTCCCACTTGGAGCATATTCTTACTATTCTGGTGGGATTATAAGCAGCTATTTCATACCACTTGGCTAAAAAGTTTCTTCCATACCGTTTTAATGTTCTTCTACAGCCTGCTCATTATTATATTAGTAGCAATAATAGTAGCCATTTTGATCATAGCAATTGTATCCCTGACAGACAAACTAAACTTCTAAAAAAACAGTAAAAGCTTGGCTAATAAAAATAAAAAATGTACCTTTGTGCCCGATTATTCCGTTACAGGTTCAATCAAGAGTATTCTAAACGATAGAAACCACCTGGCGGAGCTAACTTATACTTAAATATAAGAAATGTACGCAATTGTAGAAATTAACGGTCAGCAATTTAAAGCAGAAGCTGGCAAGAAATTGTTTGTACACCATATCCAAAATGCGGAAAATGGTACGACAGTAGAATTTGAGAAAGTTCTCTTAGTAGAAAAAGAAGGAGAAATTACCGTAGGTGCTCCGACTATAGAGGGGGCAAAAGTTGTATGCCAGATAGTATCGAATATGGTAAAAGGAGATAAAGTTCTCATTTTCCATAAGAAGAAAAGAAAAGGCCATCGTAAGTTGAACGGTCATCGTCAACAGTTTACAGAGTTAACAATTACGGAAGTAGTAGCTTAATCAATTAAAAAGTAAGAAGAAAATGGCACATAAAAAAGGTGTTGGTAGTTCTAAGAACGGCCGTGAATCAGCAAGTAAAAGATTAGGCGTTAAGATATTTGGTGGAGAAGCTTGCAAAGCAGGCAATATCATCATTCGTCAAAGAGGTACTGAATTCCATCCGGGTAAAAACATGGGAATGGGAAAAGACCATACTCTTTACGCTTTAATTGACGGAACAGTAAAATTTAAAGTGGGCAGAGAGAGCAGAAGATATGTCTCTATTAGTCCTGCTGAAGAAAAAGAAGCATAAGAAACAGGTGCTAAAAGAAAACAAGAAAAGGGATGTAATCCAAGTGATTGCATCCCTTTCTTTTTATCTCAAAAAAGACACCTTATCTTATTTTTATTTATCTTTGCACTCACAAAATCTAGAGTAATATCAAATAAGTGTAAAAACATGCTTACCATTAAACAAATAACAGAAGATACCAATGCCATTATTCAAGGACTGGAGAAAAAACACTTCAAACAAGCCAAAGAAACAATTGAGCAGGTATTGGAAGCTAACAACAGAAGACGCAATTCTCAAAATCTATTAGATAACAACTTAGCAGAAGTAAATGCCTTATCCCGGTCAATAGGACAATTAATGAAAGAAGGGAAAAAAGAAGAGGCAAAAACTGCTAAAAATCGCGTAGCTGAGCTAAAGGAAGCCAACAAAACATTACAATCTTCCATGGATCAGGCATCAGAAGAATTACAGAATTTACTCTATACCATACCTAATGTCCCTTATGACAGCGTTCCGCAAGGTCTTGGAGCAGAAGATAACGTTGTAGAAAAAATGGGCGGGTTGGAAACCCAACTACCAAAAAACGCACTACCTCACTGGGAATTAGCAAAGAAATATGATTTGATAGACTTTGATCTCGGAGTAAAGATAACAGGAGCTGGATTTCCGGTTTATAAAGGCAAAGGAGCACAATTACAACGCGCACTGATTAACTTCTTTTTGGATGAAGCACGCAAATCAGGATATACCGAAATCATGCCTCCGACTGTTGTAAATGCAGCTTCCGGTTACGGCACAGGTCAACTTCCCGATAAAGAAGGACAAATGTACCATTGCGAAGTAGATGATCTATACCTTATTCCCACAGCTGAAGTGCCGGTAACTAATATTTATCGGGATGTCATTTTAGACGAGAAAGACCTTCCGATCAAGAATTGTGCATATACACAATGTTTCCGTCGGGAAGCAGGTTCATACGGTAAAGACGTGAGAGGACTAAATCGTTTACATGAATTCTCAAAAGTAGAATTAGTTCGCATCGATAAACCGGAGCACTCCAAGCAATCCCATCAGGAAATGTTGGATCATGTAGAAGGATTGCTCCAAAAGTTGGAATTGCCCTATCGTATTTTACGTTTATGCGGAGGAGATATAAGCTTTACAGCCGCCCTGTGTTTCGACTTTGAAGTCTATTCAGAAGCTCAGAAGCGTTGGTTAGAGGTTAGTTCCGTATCAAATTTCGACACTTATCAGGCTAATCGCCTGAAATGCCGTTACCGCACAACAGAAAAAAAGACAGAACTTTGCCATACTTTAAACGGCTCGGCTTTGGCCTTACCCCGTATCGTTGCTGCTCTTCTGGAGAATAATCAAACACCGGAAGGCATCCGCATCCCTAAGGCTTTAGTACCATATACAGGATTTGATCTAATCGATTAGCGCTATATACAAGCTTGCCCCTACAGCACTATATTCAAACCTATAGGGGTAAGTTATATAAATAAAACACACTAATAACAATACTTTTCCAAAAAGGTCTTTTTGTTTTTACCAATTAAGCCGTATCTTTGTAAAAGCTACCATTTTGAAAGCAAAATACGTAATTTTACCAACTGAATTACAACAATGAATAAAATCATCAGTAAAGAGCATTTTTCTGAGAAAGTCTATAAATTCGAAATCGAAGCCCCTTTAATTGCTAAATCACGAAAGGCCGGACATTTTGTAATTGTTCGTGTAGGAGAAAAAGGAGAACGCATGCCATTGACCATTGCAGGATCCGACCCCATACAAGGTACGATTACTTTAGTTGTACAGGAAGTAGGCCTCTCGTCCACGCGTCTATGCGAATTAAAGGCAGGTGACTACATTACAAATGTAGTAGGTCCATTAGGACAAGCTACACATATTGAAAAATTCGGAACTGTGATTTGTGCCGGCGGAGGAGTTGGTACAGCTCCCTTATTACCTATTATACAAGCTTTGAAAGCAGCAGGCAATCGCGTTATCAGTGTATTAGCCGGACGTTCCAAAGAACTTATCATTCTAGAGAAAGAGGTACGGGAAAATTCAGACGAAGTGATTATTATGACCGACGACGGTTCGTATGGCAATAAAGGATTAGTTACTGAAGGAGTGGAAAGCATAATAAAACGGGAAAAAGTAGATAAATGCTTTGCCATCGGTCCAGCCATCATGATGAAATTTGTATGTATACTGACTAAGAAATATAATATACCGACAGATGTCTCTCTAAATACCATCATGGTAGATGGCACCGGTATGTGCGGTGCATGCCGCATCACAGTAGGTGGAAAAACAAAGTTTGTGTGCGTAGATGGGCCTGAATTTGACGGGCATCAAGTGGACTTTGATGAAATGCTAAAGCGCATGGGAGCTTTTAAAAGCATTGAGCGGGAAGAGATGCACAAACTAGATGAGCCCTTCTCCTGCAAAGTAGAATCCCAAGAGATACCTAATGATAAAAGCCGTAATGCTACATGGCGTCAGGAACTTCGTAAGGCCATGAAGCCCAAAGAGCGCACTTCCATTCCACGTGTAAAAATGCGGGAACTTGATGCTGAATATCGTTCTCATAATCGTAAGGAAGAGGTTAACTTAGGTTTAACAGAAGAACAGGCACTCACGGAAGCCAAACGCTGTTTAGACTGTGCTAATCCCGGATGTACGGAAGGATGCCCCGTAGGAATAGACATACCTCGTTTTATTAAAAATATAGAGCGCGGTGAATTCCTCGAAGCAGCTAAAACATTAAAAGAGACCAGCGCGCTGCCCGCGGTATGCGGACGCGTTTGTCCCCAGGAAAAGCAGTGTGAATCGAAATGTATTCATCTAAAGATGAATGAGCAACCGGTAGCTATTGGTTATTTAGAACGCTTTGCTGCCGATTATGAACGTGAAAGTGGAAAAATTTCAGTACCGGAAATCCAAGAAAAGAAGAACACTAAAGTAGCAGTTATAGGCTCCGGGCCTGCAGGCCTTTCTTTTGCAGGAGAAATGGCCAAATTTGGATATGACGTCACAGTATTCGAAGCTCTTCACGAAATTGGAGGCGTCTTAAAATATGGTATTCCTGAATTTCGCCTACCCAATAAGATTGTAAATACCGAGATAGACAATCTTTCGCAAATGGGCGTTCATTTTGTCAAAGACTGCATCATCGGAAAAACCATCAGTGTGGAAGAGTTACAGGCTGATGGCTTTAAAGGTTTCTTTGTCGCTTCCGGTGCAGGATTACCGAATTTCATGAATATACCCGGTGAAAATTCAATTAATATTCTTTCCTCCAACGAATATTTAACACGCGTAAATTTAATGGATGCTGCCAGTGAGGACTCTGACACACCTGTACCTTTTGGCAAACGTGTAGCAGTCATAGGTGGCGGTAATACGGCAATGGATTCAGTCCGTACAGCCCGTCGGTTGGGAGCAGAGAAAGCTATGATTATTTACCGCCGTTCGGAAGAGGAAATGCCCGCTCGTCTTGAAGAAGTAAAACATGCAAAAGAGGAAGGTGTAGAATTTTTGACTCTGCATAATCCCATAGAATATATACCCGACGAACAAGGAAAAGTGAAGCAAATTGTTTTGCAGAAGATGAAGCTAGGGGAACCAGATGCATCTGGGCGCCGAAGCCCGGTTCCAATTGAAGGAGCCACGGAAACAATTGACATCGATTTAGCAATTGTCAGCATTGGGGTTTCACCAAATCCAATTGTACCTCATTCCATTAAAGGATTGGAATTGGGCCGTAAGGGAACAATCACCGTGAATGACAGTATGCAATCATCTATCGCAGCGATTTATGCAGGAGGTGATATTGTACGTGGAGGTGCAACAGTTATTTTAGCAATGGGAGATGGACGCAAAGCAGCCGCATCTATGAATTCTCAATTACAAAATTCACTCAAGGTATAAGAAATTCCTGTAATATCTACCCAAACTACAAAAACAGAGGATAAATTCAACTCAAAAGTTGCCTTTACCCTCTGTTCTCTTTAATATTTATACTAAATAATTTTGTTCGTAGTTGAATCAGGAAAAATAATAGTCGGCTTAAAATTTTTAGCTTCCTCAAAGTCTAACAAAGCATACGACATAATGATAATAATATCACCGAGCTGCACCTTCCGAGCAGCAGCGCCATTTAAACAAATTTTTCCAGACCCACGCTCCCCTTTAATAATATAAGTTTCAAAACGTTCACCATTATTATTGTCGGCTATATGAACTTTCTCCCCGGCAACCATATTGGCAGCATCCATCAAGTCCTCGTCAATCGTTATACTACCGATATAATTCAAGTTAGCTTCTGTGACACAGGCACAATGGATTTTCGATTTCAACACTTCAATCATCATAAAGCTTAACTCCTTTTTTAAATCATAACTATTTATACCTGACATTATCTATTAAACGAACTTCACCGCAGAACACCGTAATACATCCAACTACATACCCTGACATCGTCCAATCGGCAATATTCTGTAAGGTATTGCCATCCACGATTTCAAAATATTCTAAACGTAATCCTGGAGCATCGGCAATAGCACCCTCTACTAGTTTTTGTGTTTCGGATACGGTGTGTAAAGTGGCAAAAGTCCGACTTTCAAATAAAGCCTGTGATATCTTCAAAGCATTCTTACGCTCTTCAAAAGACAAACGAGCATTTCTACTACTCAAAGCCAATCCATCAGCTTCACGAACAATCGGGCAGCCTACTATTTCTATGGGATATTTTATTTGACGCACCATCTCACGTATAATAGCTAACTGCTGAAAATCTTTTTCACCAAAATAGGCACGGTCCGGTTGTACGGCATTAAAAAGTTTACTCACAATTTGGCACACTCCATTAAAATGACCCGGGCGATAAATTCCTTCCATCACTGTATCCAAAGGAGGGTAACTAAACGTTCGCATATCCTCTTCAGGATACATTTCTCTCACAGAAGGTGCAAAAACATACATTGCTCCGCACGATTCCAATAATAAACAATCTGCATCTAACGTACGCGGATATTTCTCTAAATCATTCTTATCATTAAATTGAGTAGGGTTCACAAAAACACTAACCACAGCTGCATCATTTTCTGCAACACAACGTTTCACCAATGACGCATGCCCAGCATGTAAAGCCCCCATAGTAGGAACCAAACCCACCTTTTTACCCTGGATTTTCAACTTAGAAAGCAGAACCTGCAAATCTTTGATAGTATGTACTATTTTCATTTCTATTAATATAATAACATTGCTCTTCGCAAAAACGTTGCAAAATAAACCATTATTTGCCATATAAAGAAGAAATATCGCAATTTAATGCAAATAGTATACTCCTGAAAGCACCTGCTAAAGGCCAATTCTACAGTGAAAAACAGCAAGTTAACATATCATAAGGAATTATAGCCCAGACATATTTGCTTAAGTGGACGTTTTTTTTTATATCTTTGCAGAATAATTGAGAACATTGTTATTATGACAAAGGCAAACAAGGTTTTATTTATAACACAAGAGATTAGTCCTTACGTTTCAGAATCAGAAATGGCCCTTATCGGCAGACATCTGCCACAAGCAATTCAAGAGAAAGGCCGAGAAATTAGAACATTCATGCCTAAATGGGGAAATATTAATGAACGCAGAAACCAGTTACACGAAGTAATACGGCTTTCTGGTATGAATCTAATCATTGACGATACCGACCATCCCCTTATCATTAAAGTTGCTTCTATCCAATCCGCAAGAATGCAAGTTTATTTCATAGATAACGATGATTATTTCCAAAACCGCATGCAAACATCTGACGAAAATGGTCTTGAATATGAAGACAATGATAGTCGTGCTATTTTCTATGCCAGAGGCGTATTAGAAACAGTAAAGAAGCTACGTTGGTGTCCGGATATTGTTCACTGTCACGGATGGATGACTGCTTTAGCCCCTTTATACATAAAAAAGGCGTACAAAGACGAACCATCTTTCCGTGATTCCAAAATCGTTTTTTCTGTCTATGACAATGATTTTAAACAACCTTTCAATGCAGACTTTACCAGCAGGCTTATGTTGAAAGGCGTTACTAAAGATGATCTAGCCAATTTAAAGGAACCAATAGACTATACCAGACTATGCAAGCTGGCAATAGACTACTCAGATGGAGTTATTCAACAAAGTAAAAACGTCAATGAAGAAATAATAGAATATGCCAAACAATGCGGAAGACCAGTGATGAGCTATCAATCCTCTGATACTTTTGCCGATGCATGCAATAATTTTTATGACGAAGTATGGGATACAAAACAAAAAAGTTAAACTAACAAGAATTCATAGTATGAAGACGAAATATATAAGTCTATTGTTTGTAACAATACTCCTAAGTCTATGGGGATGCGACGACAACACTGGGTCTTTAGGAATAGGCATGTTACCTGATTCAGATGGAATCAAGACTCAGACAAAGACATTTGATGTAACTACGCAAACTATAATTGCAGACTCTGTATATGCCAGAACAAGCACGGGATATATAGGACGCTTCAGTGATCCCAATTTTGGATACTATGAGGCCAGCTTTCTGACGGAATTGAATTGTACGGATAATTTCACGTTTCCTGCCGTATACGATCCAGAGAAGAAAACAGGATATATCACGGGAGATTCAATTACCGGTGCACGATTAGTCTTGTTTTACTCTAAATGGTTCGGTGATTCTTTGAATGCCTGCCGCATGAGCGTTTACGAATTAAACAAAAAGCTGGATAAAGATCGTTATACCAATATTGATCCTGAAAAATATTATAATAAATATGATTCCAATTCATTATTAGGTACCAAAGCTTATAGTGCCCATGATGAAGCAATATCTGATAATGTACGATATGGAACAGATGCAAACGGTTATGCTCTATATTCGCCACACATATCCTTTACCCTAAGTAAAGAGTTTGGAGATAAATTGCTAAAATTAAATAGACAACATCCTGAATATTTTAAGAATTCCGATGAATTTATCAATCACGTATTTAAGGGCATATATGCCAAATGTGAGAAAGGAGACGGAACAATACTTTACATTGATCAAGTTGCCCTTCAGGTACAATTTAATTTTTATACATTAAACGACTCTACTCATATTCCTTATAAAAAGAAAGAAACGGGAAAAACGGATCAGGACTCGACATATTACGCGTGGAAAACAGTCTTTTCATCTACCAAAGAAGTAATTCAAGCTAATCAATTTTTGAACTCAGACTTGATAAAGAAAAAGCTCGAGGATAAAACATGTACTTATATAAAGTCACCGGCCGGTCTTTTTACAGAAGCAACATTACCTTATGATGCAATAGTTCAGCAATTGACCAATGATACACTGAATGCTGCAAAACTGACATTTACAAACTATGCCCAGAAAAGTGATTATAAATACAGCATGGATGTTCCAAACAATGTTCTGTTACTACGCAAAAAAGATTTCAAGAGTTTCTTTGAAGAGAGCCAACTCCCTGATAATGTAACATCTTTCGCTGTAACTCACAATAATGTAGCAACCAACCAATATACCTTTAATAATATAGCTCGTTTGGTAACAACCTGCATCAATGAGAAGAATGCAGCGAAAGCAGCTGCAGGGAGTACGTGGAATGAGACAAAATGGGAAAATGATACGGAGTGGAATAAAGTGATTTTAATTCCCGTCACTGCAACTTATGACACAAGTGGTCAACGTCCAATATTAACAGGCGTTCAGAATGACTTGAAGCCGGGATATGCCAAACTAAAAGGTGGGGAAGGAGAAACGAATAAGCTTAAATTAGAAATTACTTATTCTACTTCCAAATAAAAGAAAAATATCTTTTTCTATAAAGTAACTGGGCTAGCTCTTTTTCAGAGTTAGCCCACTCTATTTTTATAAATATAAACAGAATCTACATTAATACTATTTTATTTTGTAACCTTTTTCTTAGAAGGAGTTGTGCATTTTTCTTCAGCCTCCACTACAGGCTTTTTATTCCCTTTTCTCCCATTTTTACTAATATTTTCTTTTCTCTCCAATTTAGTCTGGAGCTTTTCTATTTCACGGTGTAATTCATCAATCTCATCACCCTGGTTTTTTATAGTAGTCAACAACGCGTTTAGTTCTTCATTGTCTATATCCACCGGATAAAGAGATTCTACACGCTTAATAAAATCACCCAGAATATTCATATAATTGGTAAAGGCATCATAAGCCGACTCATAAATCCCCCTGCTAAAACTAAGACCGTTATTTTTAGTTGTCATAAAACGAAAGTTATTACTTGCCTGCAAATAATCCCAATCTTGCTTAATACGACGATCATCACACAGATGTACCCGTTCAGCCACACTGTATAGCTTATTAAAAGCTTCGCGCTGCATCACGTTCCCCAACCAACAACTAGTATCTCTTTCCTCATCCGTCCACGACATTGGATAAGTGACATCCAATTGGGAAATAGATTTAAGTTTAGTAATAATTTCCGTCGGCATAGAAAAGGTAATGCCTTTCTCTTGAGCGCAAAGCGGTAACGCCTTCAAAAACTCAAGGATATTGGAAGAAAGTGGTTGCGACACCCCTAAAGCAGACAGCTCCATAAAAATATTAATCACCTGCTCCTCTTGCGGCAAAGCATTAATCCAGGCAATATACTTATCTGCAAACAAAGGATATTCACTCCATTCTGAATTGGAAAAACGCAAACTGATGTCATCGGATAATTTAAAATCGCGCAACAGTAGCTTTAAATTCTGGTTTAAGGCACAATGATACACATAATGGGGACTCTTCCATCCCAACACGTGCTTAGCTCCCTCCGTCAACATACCTTTAAAGCCCATTCCTGCTACAGTTTCTCCTATTTCATCAGAATAAATTAAACTGGAATTACGAAAGACTTTAGGAACCTTGCCGAACATTTGTTTCATCTTAGCACTTTGCCGCATCACTTCCTCTTTGAAGCAGTCTTCGTTGGCTAACGAAGAGAGGCCATGAGAATAAGGCTCCGCCAAAAATTCGCAACACCCTGTATCGTTAAGCTGATGCAACAAATCAATGACAGCTGGAGCATGTATTTCCAATTGCTCCAATGCCACCCCGGAGATTGATAAAGCAACCTTAAATGCTCCGTTGGATTTGTTCACCATTTCAATCAATGTACTTAGCGCAGGAATATAAGAGCGCTCTGCTACTTCATTGATACTGGTTTCATTGGTATAATCATCATAATAATAATGATTAGTGCCTATATCAAAGAAGCGATAACGCTTTAAATGAATAATCTGGTGTATTTCAAAATAAAGGCAAATCGTTCTCATATCTATATTATTTATATTTATTTTCTATAACGTCTAATAACCTCGTCATATATGCGGCGTACTTTCATACCAACATCCTCCCACTTTATCGCATCTACTTCCTTCTTACCTTCATCACGCAGATATTCATAAAGCGCCGGATAAGTGCAAATGGAAAAGATAGCATCCGCCATAGCGTTAATATCCCAATAATCTGTCTTGACACACTTTTCTAAGATTTCTGCACAACCAGACTGCTTCGAGATAATAGTAGGAACACTACATTGCATAGCCTCCAAAGGAGAGATACCAAAAGGTTCTGAAACGGAAGGCATGATATATACATCACTTGCTTTCAACACCTCATAAACCTGTTTACCCTTCATAAATCCGGGAAAATGGAAACGATCGGCAATCCCCCGCTCTGCTGCAAGACGTATCATTTGATTCATCATATCACCACTGCCAGCCATGACAAACCGGATGTTACGCGTACGATGTAATACCAGAGCTGCTGCTTCCACAAAATATTCCGGCCCTTTTTGCATCGTAATACGTCCCAAAAAAGTTACAACCTTTTCATGTTGCTTCTTTTCCGGTACAATATCCAAAATTTCCTGTGGAAGAGGTGAAACGGCATTATGAACGGTGGACACTTTACGAGGATCTTGAAAATACTTATGAATAACAGTCTGACGGGTCAGCTCACTTACACACATAATATGGTCGGCATGATCCATTCCATTTTTCTCAATAGCGTAAACCGTAGGATTCACATTGCCACGACTCCTATCGAAATCAGTTGCATGTACGTGTATCACCAATGGCTTGCCTGAGACCTCTTTAGCATGAATTCCCGCAGGATATGTCAACCAATCGTGAGAATGAATGATATCAAACTCCTGCTGACGGGCTACAACGCCTGCCACAATAGAGTAATTGTTTATTTCCTCATAGAGATTGGAAGGATAGCAACCGGAAAACTCGATACAGCCCAAATCATTGGTATGCATATAATTAAAGTCCGCATAGATGTGATCACGCAAATTATAATACAATTGCGGATCCATATAAGAGCCAACACGACCCTGAACATAGTCCCAATTTACATCCCGCCATACTATGGGAGTACTATTCATCCCAATGATATGTAAAAAGCTCTGATCTTCATCACCCCATGGTTTAGGGATGCAGAAAGTGATCTTCAGATCTTCCTGTAGGGACATTCCTTTGGTCAATCCATAACTGGCCGTCCCTAAGCCTCCTAATATATGAGGAGGAAATTCCCATCCAAACATTAAAACTTTCATCTTCCGTCCTCTCTCCTTATAAATTATACTTGGACAATAACTTTAAGATACGTAAAATCTCTGCCACATTCATAGCAAAAGACACCGCTCCGCGACCTTTAAACGGAGGATTACCATCAAAAAGCTCAGGCAACGACCCAATGCAATGATTAGACATTTCATCTTCAAAGCCAATTAGATAGCGCTCCACAAAAGAAATGCCGCTAATCTTATAAATACGTAAATAAGCTTCCATATAAAAGCCCATTAGCCACGGCCAGGCCGTACCTTGATGATAAGCACAATCTCTCTGGACCTGTGGTCCCACATAATTCGGATTATATCCACCGCTTTTAGGACTTAATGTCCGCAATCCTTTCGGGGTTAACAACTCCTTAGTCACAATATCCAAAACCTGTTTTTTCTGCACTCTATCCAAAGGCGAATAGTCAAAAGCAACAGTAAATATCATGTTAGGACGAACACTCCAATCCATCATGAAACCATTAACGTAATCGAACAAATAACCATACTCATTACGGAAAACTTCCACAAATGACTTTCCTGTTATTTCGGCCTGAGCATCTAATTCATCAGCTAAATGAATATTTCCTCCCTCGCGCGATAGATCGGCAAGAAATCGCAATGCATTATACCACAGCGCATTCACCTCCACGATGTAGCCCGTCCGCGGAATTACCGGATGACCATTAGTCGATGAATTCATCCAAGTCACCGCTTTATCCGTTCCATTAGCATAAAGTAAGCCATTTTCATGTAGAAACAAGTTGGTATGTTTCCGGCTACGTATATAGTCCATTATATCTTCCAGCAATCCACCGTATTTCTTCCGACATTGTTCGCGTGAAGTCTCCTTGGCATATTGCTGCAAGGTCCAAATCGCCCAAAGCAGTACGTCAGGGTCTTCCATCTCATAGATCTTGTAAGAAAGTGGCTTGCCTTCCATAAATTCACGAAGAGCCTTCTCTGCTGTCTTCATCACATCTTCAAATTCATCCTGTTCATCCACAGCAAGCGTTAATCCCGGTAATGAAACAAATAAATCACGGGCGCGGCATTTAAACCAAGGATAACCAGCCAAAATATAATGATCATCTCCCTGTTTATTATGAAACTGATGCGCCGAATTCTTGAGACAGTGATAAAAACTATCGCGAGGAGTACGATCAGCTACTTCCGCCTCAAAAACCTGCTTCAATCTGCGTGGTGAAGTTTCCGATATTCCGGCAGAAAACACAATACTTTCCCCCTTCTTTATATCTACCTCAAAATAGCCGGGCACATATAAATCTTCATTAAAATCATATCCCCGCTCCTGCTCTTTAGGATATTCAATTCCCCGGTACCAATCAGGCATAAAATGAAATTCATTCTTTTTATTCAACTGCATGAATAATTCTGGATAACCGGGATACAAACACGTCCTAATGCCATTCTCCACTAACTGATAGTCCCGGTTGGCCTGTGCATTCTCATGGGTATACTCACGCACACTGCGAAAAGCAAGAAATGGATGGAAACGTAATGTTGTCGCAGAATGGGCATCCACCAATGTATATCGAATTAAGATACGATTTTCATGGTGTACAAAAATTTTCTCCTTACGAAGGATAACCCCTCCTACCCGATACGTTGTTGCCGGAATATGTTCACAATCAAACTCACGGATGTACTTATGTCCATTGGGACTGAACACATTTCCTCCGAACTTGTGCAAACCCAAATTAAATTCTGCTCCATGCTGAATGACCGTTTCGTCCAAAGAAGAAAGTAAAACATGGTTTTCATCGTCCAAATTAGGAACCGGAATAACTAATAGTCCATGATATTTGCGTGTATTACAATCTACTATTGTTGTACAATGATAAGCACCCGACTTATTCGTCCGGAGTATTTCCTTCGGTAACGATTCCTCCAGGTTAATCATCGTAGTTTTGTCAAATCGTAAATAACTCATATATTGTAGAATTATAAGGTTAAATTAGCCAAACATCTGCATACTTGACACACCCGCCCAACAAGCCTGTATGCCGGTAAGCATCATATGCCCAAAAATACAAATTAATGGTTATACGCAAAATAAAAAACTTGTTTATTTTCGTTTTTACTTAAATAATTCGTAGCATTGTAACCAAATTATTGAAGCTGAATAAATGAAACATGATATACGCCGCATATTTTTAGCCGCGGTCATCCCTCTATTTCTCGTATTTATTCTTTACCTGCTCAAATTCCTTGAGGTGGGGATGGGATGGGATTTTACTCATTTGGGGGTATATCCCATGAGCAAACGGGGAGTATTTGGCATTTTTGCACATCCACTTGTGCATGCAAGTTTTGCTCATCTATTCGCAAATACGTTCCCTTTATTTTTCTTGTTATGGTGCTTATTTTACTTCTACCGACACATTGCACCCTATATTCTCTTTGTGATCTGGGTTGGTTGCGGACTGCTAACTTTTTTAATAGGAACTCCCGGATGGCATATCGGAGCAAGCGGCATAATATACGGACTGGCATTCTTCCTTTTTTTTAGTGGCATCTTGCGCAAGCATATTCCACTTATAGCCATTTCACTGCTAGTCACTTTCCTGTATGGCGGACTTATTTGGAATATGTTTCCATTTTTTGCCAAAGCCGGCACTTCATGGGAGGGACATCTAAGTGGAGCAATCATAGGAACGCTGTCGGCTGTGATTTTTATGAACTACGGGCCTCAACGACCTGATCCCTTTGCAGATGAAGAGACGGAACAAAACAGAGATGAGGAAGACTCCATTGAAAACGAAGACAAAGAGTTTGTATAGGGAGATGATATGAGAGAAAACTTTTATTTCCATAATTATTCAATTCCAATTAATCGTTAATACATTACGCCTCAAAAATAGCACATCAGAAAAGCTTATCCTAATGCTTCGGTTTATATGGTTCATATGGTTTAAAATCACACAAAAAACAAGATAAATAAACAGGAATATACATAAATTAAACAAGTATGACGAACTATAAAGAAGCATAAGGCAGATAAGTAAAGGGAAAGTCCGGCTCATTAAATTGCTCCACTATTTTTACAAAAGACAGGCGTACACAAAACGTACACTGAAACGTACATATTAAGTAGCTAATTATCAGGCAACTAGCACAGAGACCGTACAATGAACCGTACAACAAACGAGACACGATATAATAATATAATAAATATATTCAAAGAAAAAATATAAAAAAAAGAAAGTTTATCCGGTGCCTCATTTTGGAGGCACTTCAGACAGTCCCATGTAACGGACAATAATGGAAATCTGCATCGGAGTTAAGAACATATCCCGTTCATCGTATCCCGCTTCAAGCAAATCGGCATAGAAATCGGGATGCCTCCTAATGTACCGCCGCAGAGAACGTGCATTGGATGTGGAATAACTACTCGGAAAATATACCGAAGCAACTTGAGATACCTAATGACAGTCTGTAAATAACCAATCGTAATTTAGTGTTTTCATATCATACACTTTATTTACTATTTAATATACTGCTAAATTATCAATATTTTATCAGTATATAGAAACCAAAAATATAAACACATTTTTTGGGGTTAAAGAAAAAAACAGGAGAAAGTTATTCCTCTTTCTCCCGTTTAAAATAGCCCAGTATGGTGTAAACCGACAAGCTGCCGTGCCCCTTTCGCGGGACACAACTTGTCCAGATGGTAGCACAGATGGATGACCATACAAAAATATCGGTAATTGATGTGGCAATGAAGCCGGTGACACAGCTCATCATACACCTCGGAAGCACGAATAAAAAAGTGAACTATATCTTTATAAGCGGCGAAACGATGATAACACCCCATGGGATGGTGCATCTGCACATAATGCAATATCGTGGCCAACACCCGTATATCTTCCCGGGTATTGTTCAGGGTTTGCTGCAAACGTTCCAGCCGTTCTTGCTGGCAGGCATAACGCAATTTTTTTTTCTTCAGGCAGGCTTCCAGTTCTTCAATATCCGCATTCAACAAACAATCATCACTCCGGACGCTGGTATCCGGCATTTCACTACATTCCACAATAGTATAGTTTTTATTTTTCTACTAAGTTTTTATTCAATCTCCTTTAGCTGTCCACCGTTACTGTCACAAGAGAGTTGTGGCAAACTGACCGTCTGTTAAGTATCAACAGACTATCTATCACAGGTTAACAGATTATCTATCGGCACTCAACTGACTATCTCTTGCGGTGCAACAGACCATCTAAATCCCATGATCTATGAACTTGATTTATATTCCATCTCTAAATACGTTTTAATTTTGACGTTTAAAAAGTTCCCCGTGCACGCCTGCACCGGGGAACTCTAACAAACAAACAAACAAAAGCACCGGACAACAATATCACATCGGCATCCGGTGTGGTCATTTTAAAAGATCTTTATGAGGAGATACATCAAGAAAATTGCCCTAAGATTTCACAAAACAATACAGAAAATTAAGGTTTAAGTTTTCACTCTTTAATATTCCTGTGTCCCAATAATAGACACAGGAATATTTAAAGTCTCAATAGCATGGCTGTGATTCACATCATGAGCCAGCACTCCATATTTTATTTAATCAGAATTTATTGCCGTGATTCACATCATGAGCAATTTCTTCACTTACTTTATTTGCCACAAGCGATTCAAACTGTACTTCTAATTGCAGTTTAATAGAATAGCACAATCCGTTGCCCTTGACCGTTCAACATAATCAGTCAAGAGAACATTAATCCAATACGGACTTCCATCTTTTGCCATAAAACTCCCAAGTTCCATATTGCAAATATTAGATAACCCGCTCATATCTCGGCTCATTAGCATCGAAGCCAGTGATTTAGCAGCTGTATCTACATTGTCAAAATTAACGGTCAACGTCCAGCTAAGTAAAAATAACTGGTTTGAACCGGAATATTGCTTCAATTTAGACAACTGATCAATACGCATCTCCTTATAATTTATAGTATTAGCATAATTATCATAAATATTAGCTTCTCCAGAAGTAAAGAATCCATTTTCTGAATAAAAGCTATTCGATAGACCTGAAACCTTTTTATAAATTACAATAACTTTGGAACTCCTACTGTTCTGACTTACAATCTGGTTATAACTAAGATTGCCTAATGAAACATGACTAGTATTTTTATAGAGATAGTGCCCCAAATAATTATTGATCATACGAGCTAAAACGGTATGATTCTGTACACACGTATTGAGGTTTGGATTCGAATAATCACTATTATCAAAATTAGTAAAGTGACTAATATTCAGAACTACAATTTCACCCTTAGTACTATTCATAAAAATGCGCACATCATTAAGCATTTTCTTAAACGATTCACCGACCAACATGTGACTGGCATAAATGCGATCTCCTGTTCCTTTATAATAGGGGCGAAAATCAAAGAAACGGGTACCACTCTTAAGTTGTTCCAGTATAGTCTGATCCTGTGTCTTGGCAAAAGGAGCGGCAACAGAATTAGCCAACTTGGATTCATCCTGATAAGTTCCGTTATCCCAGGTAATTTTGTCACTGGAAGTACTTATAGAGAAAGTTCCGCTATCGTGACTGCCTGGTAAGCAGATTTGCTTTATTTTTTTATTTCCCAACCCGGCTTCGTTCATCCAGTTCATACGATCCAGAAATAAAGAAGTAGAGTATTCCAAATTAGGAGCCTGACTAAGACTTCTGCCGGTATGTACCTGCACGGCAAGAGAAGCATCGGAAGCTATAGCAACAGCTGGATAAATCAACTTACGTTGCTCGTAAATATAAGTACCTTTATCAAATAAAGTAGATGTTCCCCACGATATTCTTTTATTTGATCCATTAAGTACACCGGTTATCTGGTAAAGCTGTCCATTCAAGACATAAGTGGATATAACATTGCCTGCATCAGATAATGCCACATCGCACTTATCGCCTTTACCCAAATAATATTCATTTCCCCATGATATAGAATTATAGTCTCCTTTGATTTGCCCGGCACGACAATATATTTTCCCCCCTGTCTTATAATAAAGGGAGACTACCTTATCATTATTGTTGATTGCAACTTTCGGTTCAGAAGCACTGGTCGTGAAACGAACAGCATTTTTAAAATCAATTCTTTTCTTGTTGGTATTCACTTTACCAATGCAATAGAAAAGATTATTATCCGAACGATGTACCTCTACGCAATAGCCTTTATTATTCAGAGCAACATCCGGCTCTTCCCCTTTAGAATAAGAAACACTACTACCCCACTTCATTTTAGTTCCATTCAACACTCCCACATGATACCACATTTTATAATAGCTGCTGAACGTATAATACCGTAGCCATCCTTTTTTCACAAGTTTCTTGGATATTGTTTTTGAAATACCCCGATGCACCTCAACCGCAATGTTATTATCATTCAAAGAGACAGAAGGATCCACCCCATCATCATAATGCTTACTTCCCGACCAGTTAACAGTCATTCCATCCGCAGTCCCCACATGAAACCACATTTTGGAAGTAGGTGGTAAACCTTCATGTACTTCTAAAAGAGAATGACTGGCATTGATCGCCACATCAGATTCCTGACCATCATCATATTTCAACGATGCTCCAAAACAAACATCTTTGTCACTCGAAGTATAAACAGTTTGTATGCTTCGGGTTTGCGTTACAGACAATTCGACATTGTCCTGTAATACACTTGGAGTTTCATCCGTACATCCTGCATAGACAAAACCTGTCAATAATAAGAATAAAGAACTTTTTTTCATGCCATCCATTTTTTATAATTATTCCCGTACACACCTCACTGCAAAGCCACATGCCCGGTTATTTTTAGCGGTTGAATTCACCACATCCTTATCAAAGTCTAAACAGGTAGCGGAAACTCCATCCACAGAAGAAGACCAATAACGACCAAAAGATCCGTCGGTGTCCAGAGCCCCTGTGGTAGAAGTACGATAACCAGATGCAGGAAACCACGATCCTGAAACAGAAATTACACTTCTTCCAAGATCGGTTTCATCCCATGTCGTCGCACTAGCAGACCATTCACTAAAATCTTCAACCGACGGAACTTTCCACCCTAAAGGACAAGGATCATAAACCGTTTTCACATTCCCCCATAGCGTATTATTGGATTCAGAGCTACTATTCACATACCAATCACCCGAAGGAGATGTACAAGAATAGAATATACCGGGATTACGAACTGAATTCTCAAGATTATTATTGCCGGAACCCGTAGGAGCAACTGCTACATTAGCAGGTGCTGTCCCTAGTGAATTATAAACCAGATTACCCGAAGAGCCTGAATAAAGAACTCTTAAAGATCTTGTTCCCACGACTATCCCATTTGCTGCAGCAAATGGGTCTTTACGTCCCCACTGATACATCAAGCCTAAAGCATCAACATCACCCGGAACATCTGTTGTTGCCCCCAGATTACGATCCATCCAAACTTCATCTTTATACGTTTCATTATCGGCTAAAGGATCATAGTCCGTCACCCAAATGTGCCAGCTCCAAAGAATAGAACCTTCATCATTGGTGATGCAAACCAGAGCATTACCTTGGGCTGTATCATCTGTCGTCACCACTCTAAGCACCCCATATTGTTTCAACTCATCAGAGACCGTAACAGAAAGAGCCGGGTTATCACGCCATATGACTGCAGAAGTCCAACCTGAAGCCAAATCGGGTAATTGCTCGCCAAGGGCCATCGTTTGGTTAACTCGTTGCACCGGAATATAAATTATCCCCCCTGGTTTTACCATATAGCAGTTGGAAGTCTTTATCCGTTGAACACGTTTATCGGTATCATAAACACCGGAAAGTTTCAAGTTCATTACATAATAAGTATTCCTTTTCACATTATAATCATTCACATCATCCGCCCCCGGATAGATATGATAAACGACCTCCTCCCCACGGTAGAAGCCTATAATTTCTACATAAGTAGCATCTTTAACGCCCGCTTTACCACTATCTTCTCCTCCCTCATTACTTCCTGTACCCCTACGATTATCAGGCACATAATAAGTCAGCAGACCTTCCGTATTTCCAGACAAATCAGTTAGTTCACTATTGTGTAAGGTATAAGTTTCCGGGAAAAGTGTATCACTTGCAGGAGATACATAATAGACACAATCAGGAATATTACATACCCTTGCCGAAACCAACACCATATCTTGTGCAAGAGGTGTGGACAAGGCATAACGTACATCAATACGAGCAAGCATACGTGTCAATTCAACTTCCTCTTTAAGTATTGCCCCCGTTACTTTAAAGCCGGACAATTCTCCTTCCATTGGTAAATAACCGGAAGTAAACTGTAATGCATCCTCTGTAGAAGCTGTACAGTAAGTAGTTTTAAAATCAGACTCAGAAAGAGGATTTGAAGTGAAAGCGGTTTCTCCAGCATTAGCAATTACATAAATATCGCTGGTTTCATCAGCTTTATTGATAGACAATTCTACATCAAGAGTAGTCGTAAGGCCATCCTTGATATATTCCTTTTTCTCAAACTGACCATTAATAAATTGTAGTACCCATACATTATCTAAACCCTCCTCATTCACCTCCGAAACATCGGTGCCGCGACTTGCAGCTTGTGCATTATCAACATTAAGATATGCAACCGGAGCTTTCAACGATAAAGTAACTTTCGTTTCAGAACGAGTCACAACATCTCCGGAAACATTCATATCAGAACTACAAGAAGCTAGAAATAATGATACTATCAATAAAAACGAACATATTCTTCTCATTATTATTTCTATATTATATTTTCTATAAGTAAAGTTATCCTGCATGAATATAAATTATTCTTTCACACAGCGGACTCCCATAGCCGATGCTCGACGTCCGGTGTCACGCGTCTCCACAGCTAATTCACCACCATTATTGATAAAGCGTAAATTATTAGCAAAGGAATATGCAGCCGATCGATAATAACCACGTACACCCACATCACTTAACGTCCCCGTATCTCCAGGGCGACTGCCATTAGCCGGAAACCAAGAATCGGAAACATCATTAATCGTACAACCCAAATATGTGACGTTCCAAGTCACTGTACTAGTAGACCATGTAGAGAATGCTTCATTAGCAGGTACCTTCCAACCCGCAGGACAAGGGTCATAGACGGTTTTATTAGAAGCGTCCCAAAGAGTATTGTCCTGAATAGTACTGTTACCGCAATACCAGTCATAAGAAGAGGCACCCTTATAATAAAATACTCCCGGATGCTGAATAGCATTTGCCAAATTATTTGCTGCATCTGTCGGTGCAACCGACGTGTTGGCAGGGTCCGTAGAAACTGAAGAATTTGTGTTATACTCTACACTACCCGAACCGCCGCTATAGAGTGTTCGCAGCGTAGCATTACCTACCGTCGTGGCATTTGCACCTACAAAAGGATCTTTACGTCCCCACTGATATAATAATCCCAGCGACCCGACATCACCCGGAGTATCATTAACAGCACCAAGATTTCTGTCCATCCACGTATAATTATTGTAAACTTCATTATCCGTTTCAGGATCGTAATCCGTCACCCAGATATGCCAACTCCAAAGGACTTTGCCTTCATCATTTTTTACACAAACCAAGGCATTACCGACGGCCGCAGCATCCGTAACCTTCACCTCAAAAAAGCCTACGGATTTTAAAGCCTCGTCAGTAGTTACTGTCAAGGCGTTGTTATCCCGCCAGATCACTTCCGATGTCCACCCTTCATCCAAATTGGCAAGCTGCACACCAAGCCCACTTTGATTGGCACGCTTCACCGGAATATGAAGGAAACCACCCGGCTTCACCATATAAGCATTAGCCAACGATGTTTTCTTTACGCGCTTGTCGGCTTCAGAAGTTCCCGTAATATTTGCCTTCACAGTATAACGAGTATTACGTACAATATCATAATTATTTATTTCATCCTGACCCGGATAAAGATTATAGATAATTTCATCACCATTCAAATAACCGATCAATTGAATGCAAGTAGCATTAGCTATACCAGACTTACCGGAAGCTTTTCCTTCTTCATTATTACCATCTCCACGTCGATTATCCGGCAAATAAAAGGTCATGCTATTTCCCGAAATCACCTCATAATCGAATGTCTGTACTTTAGCCTCCCCCATCGTTGGAAAGTCTGTTGCATCCAATGTTACATAAGGATAAGAGCAATCTGGCACATTCATCAAACGAACGCATTTAAGACTAAACTCACTCAGCATATTCGTCCCTAACGTATAACTTAAATCAATCTGCGCCAACATACTCGTTAACATTACTGTTTTGTCTCCTTTCAAGTCATCCGGAATAGAAAGTTTTGTCAAACTTCCTGACATAGGCATATAACCTGACGATGGAAAGAGAGAAGATTCATCGGTTACTTCTAACGAATTAGCTTTAAATGCATCTTCCGTAGCAAGTAAATTGGGAAAAGCATTTGCACCTACATTAGCTATAAAATAAAGATTACTGGTTTGACCGGATGCATTAGAAGAAAGATCCACATTGAAATCCGACATATCCACTTTAGAGAAATATTGTTTACGTACAAATGTCCCATTGACATACTGAAATATCCAAAGATTGGAAACTGTAGCATCATCTATGCCAGAAGCATCATAAGAACGTGTATCCACAGGATTCGAAATAGAAGAAGAAACATCACCACCACCCAAATTTAAGACTACTTCACCACAAGAACGACTGGAAGAACCGGCCTCTTGCATCTCAGTTACCTTGAAATTCAAAAGAACTTCCACTTCTTTACCTTCAGTAGTGCTGACATCCGTTTGTTCATCCGAACAAGCCGCAAATATAACTGTACAAATGCCTAAATAGGCTAAATTTTTTAATCTCATAATATACTTTTTATATTAGCATTTTGCCGATCATTCCTTTATACAACGAACCGATTGTCCTGCTGCACGATTAGTACTTCCATTGGGAACTTTACGGGAATTTAGAAAGTATAAATAGTAAGCCGAGGTATCACTTACAGTGGACGTCCAATAACACCCCAGTGCTCCAACATTGACAAAAGTCATGGTAGTGGGACTAAGATAGCCACCACCCGGATACCAAGAACCGGAAACGGAAGTGATTGTACGCCCTCCACAGGTCGTATCCCAATTGCCAAAATCCGATTCCGCCCAGCTACCTTCAGCCGGCACTTTCCAGCCTTGCGGACAAGGATCATAAACAGTTTTGGTAGCACCCCACAAAGCATTATTCTGAGTACCATTGCTACCAACATACCAGTCGCCCTTACGTTCAGTGGTACTGATGTAAAATAAATTTGGATGTTGTGTTGAATTTGCCAAATTGTCTCTTGAAAAAGTTGAAACAGCCGTAATTCCAGAATAAGTTGTATTACCCGAACCTTCAGCATAAAGAGACCTCAAAGCAGCAGCACTTTCGACATCATAGGTAGCTGTACTTGCTCCCGGAAACGGATCTTTACGGCCCCACTGATACATCAAGCCCAATGCACCTACATCACCTGGAGTATCATTAGTTGCACCAAGATTTCTATCCATCCACGTAAAATTATTGTAAGTCTCATTATCCGCGTCAGGATCATAATCCGTCACCCAGATATGCCAGCTCCAAAGAATATTACCATCATCATCCTTTATGCAAACCAAAGCATTTCCACATGCCGTAGCATCAGCAGCTTTTACCTCAAAGAAACCAACTGACTTCAACGCATCCTCGTTGCTTGTGATTATTAAAGATGAATTATCACGCCAGATCACTTCGGAATGCCAACCACTGGTAATATCAGCCAATTGTTCTCCTAATTCTGTTGTTTGATTGGCACGTTTCACCGGAATATGAATGCAATCACCCGGCTTAATCATATAAGCATTGGACAATGGAGTCTCCGTTACACGCGCATCGGTCCCATAAATACCTGTAATGTTTGCTTTTATAGTGTAATGGGTATTCCGTACAATATCATAATTATTTATCTCGTCTTTGCCAGGATAAATATTATAGATAATTTCATTTCCGTTTAAATAGCCAATCAACTGGATACAAGTAGCATTCCTTATACCAGATTTACCAGAAACTTCTCCTCCTTCGTTGCTACCATCCCCGCGTCGATTATCCGGTAGATAGAAAGTCATACTATTTCCGGGAATCACCTCATAATCGAAAGACTTCACTTTAATGTTTTCGTTAGCCGGAAAAATCGTTACATCTGATGCAACATACGGGAAAGAACCATCCGGTATATTTACTAAACGAACATATTTCAGATTAAATCCATTTGGAATATCCGAACCCAAGGTATAACTAAAATCAACACGTGCCAACATGCTGGTCAATGTTACCATTTTACCTCCCTTGAAATCATCGGGAATAGAAAGATCCGTTAAACACCCTGACATGGGAATATAACCTAACGATGGAAAGAGAGAAGATTCATCGGTCACTTTTAAAGAATTAGCTTTAAATGCATCCTCTGTGGCAAGTAAATTTGGAAAAGCATCTGCACCTACATTAGCTATAAAATAAAGATTACTGGTTTGACCGGATATATTAGAAGAAAGATCCACATTGAAATCCGCTACATCCACTTTTGAAAAATATTGTTTACGCACAAAAACTCCATTGGCATACTGAAATACCCAAAGATTGGAAATTGTAGCATCATTAATATCAGAAGCATTATAGGAACGCGTATCCACAAGACTCGAAATAGTGGAAGAAGTGTTACCACCACCCAGACTCAAGACTACTTCACCCGAAGAACGGCTGGAAGAACCAGCCTCCTGCATCTCAGCCGACCTGAAGTCCAAATGTACCTGTACATCTTTGCCTCCGGTAATGCTAATATCCGTCTGTTCATCTGAACAAGCCGCAAATATAACTGCACAAATACCTAAATAGGCTAAAATCTTTAATCTCATAATCTACTTTATGTTATTATCTTATTAATTCTCTTTTATACACCGCACAGGATAACCGTAATCACGATAAGGGTTTTTGCTTACTCCCTTCACTGAATATTCATGGTGATATGCAAATTCAGATGCATCTGCGTTATCAGCAGAAGAAAGCCAATAATCGGCATACTTTCCCGCATCATAGAGTTCATCATATTCTGATTCATAACAGCCTGCAGCCGGATACCACGAACCAGAAACAGATGTTATCGTAAACCCATGGTGTTCATCATCCCAGTCACTAACATCTTCAGTTGAAGCCCAACAGCCCTCATCAGGTACTTTCCATCCCGACGGGCAAGGATCGTACACCGTTTTAGTAGTACCCCACAATGTATTATTATGCTCTTCACTACTTCCACAATACCAATCATAACGTCCTCCCCATAAATATGCCGCCGGATTACGCACGGATATTTCCAAATTATTAGCAGAGGCAACAGAATAAATAGATTTAGGAACACTATATACCTCATTGCCGGAATCACCGGAATAAAGAGTTTTAGGACTGTCGTTACCAGAAACCACACTCGAACCGACAATAGGATCCTTACGTCCCCACTCATACATCAAGCCCAATGCACCTACATCACCCGGAGTATCATTAGTGGCACCAAGATTCCGATCCATCCACGTACAATTATTGTAAGTCTCATTATCCGTTTCAGGATCATAATTCGTCACCCAGATATGCCAGCTCCAAAGAATATTACCTTCGTCATCTTTTATGCAGACCAAAGCATTTCCATCTGCCGTAGCATCAGTAGCTTTCAATTCAAAAAAACCTACTGATTTCAGCGCATCGTCATTTGTAATAGTCAAAGCAGAATTATCACGCCAGATCACTTCGGAATGCCAACCGGAAGTAACATCAGCCAACTGTTCCCCTAAGTCACTCTGATTGGCACGTTTTACCGGAATATGCAGGTAACTGCCCGGCTTAACCATATAGGTATTGGCTATAGGAGTTTTCTTCATACGTAAGTCAGTATCGGATATGCCATCTAATTTAGCTGTTACGGTATAATGCGTATTATACGCAAGATTGTAATCATTCGTATCATCATTGCCTAAATAGATGCTGTAAGTAAATTCATCGCCCCCCTTGTAGCCAATTAATTGAATACAAGTTGCATTGGCTACACCATTTTTCTTTGTAACATCGGCCGTTCCATTAGTACCTTTTCCCCGATGATTATCAGGAAGATAAAAAGTCAACTCACCCGATTGAGTAGCCAAAGCCGTGTAGTCAAAGTCCACCACCGTAGAAGACACAAGAGGTAAGCCAGTCACTACATAAGGATATATGTTTGCAGCAACATTGACTAGGCGAGCATGTGTTAACTTAAAGCCCGCAGGCATAGAGCTCGTCACAGAATAATTCAAATCAACACGTGCAACCATACGGGTAAGTACTATAGCTGTTGATTTCTGAAAATCATCAGGTATTTTAACGCCTGTCAATATCGCGCTCATAGGCAAAAAGCCAGCTGTCGGCAATATAGACTCCTCTGAAGTAACATCATATGCAAAATCATTACAGGCAGATTCTGAAGCAAATGTCTTGCCTTTAAAAGTCTCCTCGCCCATATTGGCAATAAAATAAAGATCACTCGTCTGACCTTCAGAATTAACAGAAAGATCAATGTCCAACATATCTGAATTAACTTTACTAAAATACTGTCCACGCACATAAACACCATCTACAAATTGAAATATCCACAAATTGTCTATGGCATCTTCATTTACACTAGAAGGATCTGCGGAACGTGTGGAACAACACATATCGGAAGTGGAACCCGTTTCATCTGCCTCTTTCATAGATGATACTCCGAAAGAAAAGCGTAAAGTAGTTGATTTACTAGTCACAACGGTACCAATATCTTGCTCTTCCGAGCATGCGACAAGACCCAAAATGCATACCAGTATAAAACTCAATTTAGTTATTTTCATTGCTTTTTATAATTAAAATATTTTATTATTCGCCCATATTCCCCATATCATTGGATACTGTTCCCCAAGTACTCGTACCAAAAGTTTGCTGGACTGCCCCGGCACCCATATCACCGGTATCCTGTGTACCTGTACTCCAAGCAGTTGGATTACTAAAAGTATTACTATTCCCCTTGCCTACGTCTCCGGAACTCCAAGCAGGATTCTGTATCCACTCGTTGGTATCTAAAATATTCGGGGAACCAGACCCTACATTGCCAGTTTCCCAAGAAGAATCATTCCAATCACCAATATATAGGGTATTGCCAGTGCCATATCCTACATCACCTGCATCCCAACTACTAACATCCCATGAACCTATCAAAAAGGTATTATTTGAAACACCAGTACCCAATGCCCCGGAATCCCATTCATCTGTACTCCAGCCACCTACAGTCACTGAATTTCCTGCAGTCTCAGAATCTCCACCAACAAAATTGGTCGTAGTCACTCCATCCCATTCCGACACACTTAAAGTAAGATAAACCTTCGGATCAGTAAACAGTACAGTAAACGTATACTTTTTACCAGGAAGAAAAGCAATATCAGGGATCTCAGCAGAAAAGACAGAAGAAACAAAAGCATTGGCAACTATAGCAGCCTGAATATGAAACGAAGCTGATTTTTTAGGCAAAACATAGCCCGTACCCACATAGAGGTTTCCAACCTCTGAGGCTACAATTTCATCCACCGGAATATTTAATGATCCATCGACATCGGATGTGGAGGCATCAATACCAGAATCCCCTAATACATATTTATAAGGTGTATGAGTTAATTCTGAAAACACAATACCAGTAGAAGTGGGAACAATAGAAGTTATTTTCACTGAAGAAGGATCTCGTTTAAGCGTTAACTCAATTGCTGAATATTCCAACTGAAAAGCACTAAAAGTCAGTTCTTCAGTAGCAGAAGAGAGTGTGGCTTGCAAAGAAGAAACTTTCAAATCAGTACTCACGGAGTTAATCAAACTAAAAGTTTTATCACTTCCGCTTATGAAGTCATGAGCTGGAGACACAGCGTAAAACTCATAAGTAAGACCAGTAGAAAGGCTCATATTATTACCGTCCGAAGGCAATAATGAGCCATCCGATTGAGTAATGTATTCTTTACTTTGCTCACATTCCGTTGATTCCACGCCAGAATTTATTTCATAAGCATAAACCATAACCTTAGTTCCCTCTACTAACCCTACCTCTGAGCGGGTATTTACTGATACAGATGGTATCTGAAAACTAATCATTGTATAATTTTCCGTTGAAGGCAGATCATCATCCTGACCATCACACGCTACAAAGAGTAACATTGGGAGAAAAAACAGGCATAAAAATCTATTCATTTTCTTTTTCATTTATAATATTTGCTCTTTAACTTTATTCATATACTAACGCCAGATTCGAATTCTTGATCATAAGGAACAACCGTCCAATCAGTCATTGAAATAGAAGGAAGAACAGCTGTACCATTAAGTTCAACTGTTACCACATAATTGACTCCAGCTTCTAATTTTGTAAAAGAAGAATTAGCACTAAGATGATAGCCATCTACTATAAAAGAAAAATAAATTCCATTACTAAAAGACTCCGAAGGAATTACTTGAAACCCTGTTTCTATAACATCGCCAGAATTCCCTATAGAAGAAATTTCAGGATTATATGATACTTCACCAGATACCAAGTCTGTATAAATGCCGGACGCAATATTCAAATTGGCGGAAGAATAAATACCATTACCCTTAATAGTTATATCTGAAATAGCTCCAGTTCCACTATAAGTACCTCGTTTTATCTTTAAAGAAATGCGGGAATAAGCATACTCCATATAAAAATTAACAACATTATTAAGCATATTCACCGGATCTGTAATAATGGTAGAATAAGCTAACTGCCCTCCTTCTTCGGTAAACTTACCCGCATAAAGAGGAATAGCTGTAAAATCGGAAATAGCAATATTATAGGGAACATAAGCGCAAAGAGCTGCATTATTATTATTTAGCATAATATCTCCTTCTGTTGTTTCCCATTGATCCAATGTATATGAATATTTCCGATTGCATACAAAACTGTACCCATCCGTTGTTTTAGTCTGAAAGATTCCAATAGCTCCGGAAGTGAGGACTGCACGGGTAATCTCGGCAGATGTGTGAGTTGAAGAAACCTGTAAGGGCACCTTCCCTTCTTGATTGGAAGTAACCGAAGTATCTTGCGAAGTACAAGAGGAAAATATTCCCCAAGATAGAATCAGTTCTGCCAGTAATCTATTTGTAATTTTAATATTCATTTATGTAATTCACTTTTAAAACCATTTAATAACTAAAAGAATTAAGTAATAAAAGTGTTATCGGCAGCATCATCACGATGCCGCCTAATGATAACACATCTGAGATAGAATAAAAAGTATAAACTTTAATATTAGACACTAAAAAAACAATGCTTATTCATCATAAATCACCGTTACTCACTATATTTTTGGCTCCAACGTTTCTGCTATAGGAGAATCATTCCAATCCGAAACAGAGACAGAAGTAATACCAAGAGCCTCTCCTTTAATGGTGACGTTCAGATTATAGTTGGTCCCAGCAGCCAATTCATGCAAAGAACTTTCTTCGTCTGTTGCAAATGTTGTGGCCATTTCATTTCCATCCACTGTAAAAGTAAATATAGTAGTATCATCCAAAACCGCTACAGGTATCATAAATACGGAAGCTTCACCAGGAACAGACACATCAGGAATTGCATCTATGGTAGTAATATCACAACTAACACTTCCAGCAGCATCATTACTGTAGCTTCCATCTTCTATATTAAGTACAGACGCAGGAATAAGCTTTGTTCCTGCATTAGTACCATCCTCTATTTTGATTGCACTAATCTTACAAGTACTCGAATAACTAACATCTCTGGTAATTTTAAATGTAATCTTAGCATAAGCATGGCTTAGGAGAAGAGATACTGTATTTGACGTATTGTTCAAAGGCGGGTCACTGCTAAGATCATTATACTTTCTGTAGCAAAGATCAGCAGCAGCATTAGCTTCTTGAGCGAACAATGTAAATGTTGTTAAAGGATGTTCACTTTCATAAGGGTAATATGCAGCCAGCTGAGCATTATTATCATTCAAATAAATAATATCACTCTCAGCCTCCCCTTTCCATTGCGGAGAGCCTGAACCAGAATACACATACTTCACATTATTCCTTGCTTCATAACCCGTAATAGCATTGCAAAACAGACCTATGGCTGCACCTTCGGTCTTCAAATCTTCCGCATCAGTTCCCCTGGTCATAAATAAGTTCAAAGAAGCTGATGAAATATTCAAAGCAGTCTTTGCACTATTACCAGCAGGTGAATCATTTTTGGAGCACCCGCATAACATTATGCAGAGTACTGAGGCAAATACACATGTTTTTTTCATTTTCTCTTATGTTTATTAATTAATATCGGAATATACAGTATCACACCTAAATACAGATCCTTCGTTTTTAAACAAAATTTCAACATTAAAGAATTTGTCCGTTACTTTACAGGTAACGGATTGGTCAAGAGATAATGTACATTTCAAAAGCCATAAACGGGAATTTAAGCGGTATAAAAGCGTTACACTCATTTGGTGACACTCAATATACACCGAATGAGAAGAAATAGGTATGTACTAAAATGAAATGCCAAGAATAAATAGAAGAGTAAAAAGGGAAGCCGATACATACCATGCTAACTCGTTCTTAGAAAGGCTACTCCAGAAGAATCATTCTTTTAGAATGAGATTATTTAGTTATTATTGCTAAAAAAAACAAAACAAAGGATAGGTATAAAGACTAAAAATGTCTATATACCGAAAATAGAGTGAATAGAAATATTATCATACATACATTCGAACTGAATAACTGGATGCAAAAAATGCAATTTATAATCTAAAATCAAGTTTTTTTTGCCCTAAGCATAAATTTGTTGCATTTTTATTTGGTTAATAATGAAAATATTTCAATATTTGCATCCATAAGTCAATCCGTTACCTGTAAAGTAACGGCATGTTTATAAAGCCATATAACGTTCATTTATTGTACTTCAAATTATTTAAATTTAGCAGAACGGATTCAGTTCTATAAAGTATTATTCACACATAAAGCACCTTTTATTTACTCATTATTTAAGTAGAATATCTTCGCAATTCATCTTCTCCGAACAGCCTATTATAAGATAAGGAATTTTGCGTAACCAAGGCAATCACCTTACGGTTTGCACGATTCAACGTACGGTTATCAAAAGAAGCCAAATAAGTATAAGTCACTTTTTCCGATGCATGCCCAAGCGACTCGCTAATCACTGACACAGGAATACCCTGCCGATAAGCAGCCGTAGCCCATGAATGACGTGCCACATAAGAAGTTAGTCTCACTTTCAGCCTTAATAAAGAAGATAATCGCTCAAGATGGTGATTATAGCGTCTAAGAGCACTTTGATATTGACGATAACCTTCATTCCCTTCTCTCGTTATGACCGGAAACAGATATGGAGAATGTTTCTTCCGTGAAATGTACTTCTTGAAAATTGCTTTAGCACATGGTTCAATAGCTACTGTAAGCAGATGACCTGTTTTACTACGACGATAATGGAGAACTCCCCTGCTAATATCGCTTTTACGCAAACGAATCAGGTCTACAAAAGGAATGCCACGAAGATAAAATGACAGTAAGAACAAATCGCGACTCACTTCCAAATCGGGATGAGTACTTAAATCTGCATTATGCAAGCGACGAATTACTGAAAGCGACACTGCTCGCTTTTCGGAACTATCTGCTCCGGTAAACACTTCGTCGAACAAATCCGGAGGGATTTGAGCTATGCCACGCCGGACAGCCTGATTGCAGATGGAGCGCAACATACGTAAATAGAGAGACACCGTGTTACGCTTACAACCTTCAGACAGCAGATACTGCTCGTAGCGTTTCAACAAATACGGGGTAAGAGCGCTGAAAGACAATTGGGAATTTCCCGTAAAGCGAACTAAGCGCTTTATCGAAGAACGGTATGAATGGGCCGTTCCATGACGCCCAACAAGGGTAAGATCGTTCACCAACAAAGAAACAAAAGTGTTGAGTGATTCCATTAGTGTTAGCTGTTTGTTGTGTTGTTGCTCAAGTTGTTTTCTCATAATCTTCCTACTTTTAATAATTATCTCGCAATGATATGCGAAATACACAATACGAAAAAAAACAGAAAAAACTTCCTAAGACGACTTTAACATAAAATTTATTGATTTAATAATAAAGTTAACCATTTGTTTTGTCCATCAACACGCAAAAGGCAATTAATAGACAAAACAAACAAAATTAATAAAAAATGGAACAAACTCACGAACTATAGCTAAATATTTATGGTATGAATTCCCTCTCAACCTATTATTGCTATTTTGCGAGCGCTTCCCCAATGATATTGTCCAAAAAACCGGTGGATTGTATGACACGATGGCAAGGAATACTCCTGCTAATATACCTCTTTATTTCTTGCTTCTATTCTAGCGTTCAGGTATCCAACTATTTACCAGCTTCGAATGCTCATTAATCCAAGCACGGATTACAGCAGATTCATCATTTTGTGCTTCTTCCATAGCGGTCATCAGCGAACTAATTTCCTCATCATTCAAATGAATATTCCTAATTAATTCTGCCGCAAAGGGATCTTTTTTAGTAAACCCCTTCCAAGCAATAGAATAAATCTTCTCGGCTTCACCATATATTTTTTTAGGATCTTCAAGCATATGAAGCTTAAAACGATCAAACATCCAGTGAGGAGTCCATCCAGTAACCACAATCCATTTTTTCTTATCAATAGCTTTTTTCAACGAAGCTGTCATTGCCGGACCACTCGAAGTTAATAACTTATACCCTATCCCATATTCTTTTATGGCTTGATCAGTAGCTTTCATAATACCAGCACCAGCATCAATGCCCACAATCTCACCAGAAAAACGAGCTTTGTCCTTAGTCATATCTTTTATGGAGTTGACAGTTACATAGTCTGGAACAACTAAACCTATACGTGCATTATCATAAACCTCACCCAAATATTCCAAATTATCACCGTATTGATTAAAATAATCAGCCATTGTTACTGGCATCCAGGCATCCATAAAAACATCAGCTTTTTTGCGCGATAGTGACGTAAAGACAGGCGCTAAATCAGCATTCAGCAATTTCACATCATAACCTTGATCTTCCAAAATAACTTTAGTCAAGTTAGTCACAGCAATACCTTCAGCCCAATTGACATATGCAATGCTTATTTCCTTACTCTTCTTTCCACCGCCGCACGAAGCCAGCAATACCATTAGACTCAATAGAATCCCTATTAAACCAGTTTTATTCATCATACATTTCTTATTTTAAAGTTCATTTATTTTTTCTCTGTGCCATGCCTTGCGTGATACGATCAAGCACAATAGCAAGAATCACCACTGCAATGCCACCTTCAAATCCCAACCCTATTTTCATTTGGGTAATTCCTTTTAGCACAATTTCTCCAAGTCCACCTGCTGAGATCATTGCAGCTATCACCACCATAGAGAGTGACATCATAATGGTTTGGTTTATACCTGTCAAAATAGTAGGCATAGCCAAAGGCAACTGCACTTTAAACAGCAATTGCCAAGAAGTAGCACCAAAGGAGCGTGAAGCTTCCACTACATTTGCAGGGACCTGCCTAATACCCAGTCCCGTAAGACGGACAACTGGCGGCATTGCAAAAATAATAGTGGCAAATGCTCCTGGAACCGTACCTAATCCAAAAAACAAAACAGCCGGGATGAGATAAACAAAAGCCGGCATGGTTTGCATAAAATCCAAAATTGGACGCATCACCCTATTGCAACGGTCGCTATTAGCTGTCCATATGCCCAAAGGAATGCCCAAAAGCAAAGCTAAACAAGTAGATGAAAGTACTAAAGCAAGCGTCTGCATAGTCTCTTCCCAGAACCCCATACCGTAAATGAATAACAAGCCCAACAATGTAAAGACAGCCGTCCCTCTGCCAGCTTTAAACCAAGCTAAAACAGCTAAAACCAATATAGTGACATAAAAAGGTATGGCAAATAAAATATGTTGAAAACTATCAATAAACCCACCTATGCCTACACTCATTGCATCAAAAAATGGCGCAAAATGGTTAGTTAACCAATTAATTGCAAATTCTATATATTTCCCTATATCTATCATAAATCTATAGCATTTTGAATAATATCATTAATTTCTTGTTTATCCTTACCGGTCACCTCAATAATAAGAGAAGACAAAGGTATCACCCCCTGAAACTCCCGATTCTCATTTACTACCCAAATAGGCGAATTTGTATTTGTTAGTAAAGGCAAAATATCCTCCAATATGGTATTGCTCAGCACTGAATGAACTTCCTGCCTTATTACGGACTCAATAGATCGGATTTCCTCCTTACGTAATCTTAACAAATCCTTCAGACGAACCTCACCAATCAATATATCATTGGTATCAACAACAGGCAATACTGTCAAGTTCCTTTCACGCATTTTCCGAATCAAGACCTCTGGTCCCTCTTTTTTAGGACGAGCAACCAATGGCTTGTCTATCATAATGGCACCCGCCGTAATAATCTTTGTTCTATCCACATTTTCAACGAAACGTTGAACATAGTTATTAGCTGGTTCTGTCAGAATCTCCTCTGAGGTACCAACTTGCACTATTTTTCCATCTTTCATGATAGCAATACGATCACCTAACTTAATCGCTTCATTCAAATCGTGGGTAATGAATATAATCGTTTTTTTCATTTTAGCCTGGAGTTCCAGCAATTCATCTTGCATCTGCACACGAATCAATGGGTCCAATGCCGAAAAAGCTTCGTCCATTAATAGGATTTCCGGATTATTAGCTAAAGCGCGGGCTAATCCGACACGCTGTTGCATTCCCCCTGACAAGCTAGCAACCATCTGGTTTTCATATCCTTTCAATCCAACAAGCTCCATACCTTCCATTGCTTTCTTTTCGCGTTCTTCTTTCTTTACGCCTTGAAGTTCTAAGCCGAACGCAATATTCTGCAATACAGAGCGATGCGGAAGCAAACCAAAGTCCTGGAAAACCATTGCCAGCTCTTTTCTCCGAACTTCCAATAGTTCCTTGTCAGAAGCTCTTGATATATCCTTACCATTGATTAAAACCTCTCCGGTAGTAGGCTTTATTAATCTATTGATACAGCGTAGTAAGGTAGATTTACCACTACCAGACAAGCCCATAATAACAAATATTTCTCCTTCATTGACAGAAAGATTAGCTTTTTCCACAGCAACAGTACATCCCGTAGCCTTTAAAATTTCACTTTTTGTCTTACCTTCCTTTAACAATTTAAAAGCCTTATTCTTGTCATTGCCAAATATCAGGTACAGATCTTTTATTTCTATTTTGCTCATAAGTAAAAGAATTAATCTATTAAAAATAATAGCCTATATTCATATTAAAGCGGGTATGCCAACCTGCAGAGACTTCACCTTCTGCAAAAGATTGATTCCAATCCCCACCTAACCAAGCATGATTCTTTCCCATAGCAAAGTCGATATAAGTATAAACCGGTCCCATACTAACCAAACAACCTAGTACATTTTGATAGCTGTCATGAAAATCCGACTCTTTTTTATTCATTAGGCTAAAATCATCATAAAGGCGCACACTATCCAGTATCCCCCTATTAACAGAAAAAGTATATGCCAAAGTTGCAATATATGTATCTGCCTTAGCCGCCACTTGATATGGTGCACCATACGCCGACATACTCACCTTTGCCCGACTCTCACCTTCCTTATTCTGAGGATGCATTCGATAAGTTGTATATTGGGCACGAAAATCCCAATTTTTATAATTAACCATATAGTGCAAAGCCATTGCCTTATAGAGCCCAACTTTCTCGGTATCTAAATTATAAAGTCCACCCAGCATGGCAGAAACTCCCAACTGTTGTTTCCATCCATGTCCCCAATGATAAATAAGCTGGGCATTTCCACGATTCACTTCTTTGTTCCGCCCGGATACATCATAGGCATAACGATCAGCGGATATTTCAGAAGTTTCCCCAAAATCAAGTATATCAGCATTTTTAAAGAAAGCCAATGCCAAATCCAAATGTTTTTTATGATACAAGTATTTCAACCCCATATCAGCATCATCTTCCAGTCCCAAATAATAATTAATATTGAAAAAATAACTATTTGCCGTGTAAGGCATAATTCCAAAGGGGACTGAAGTCAAACCTAATTGAATCTGCTGGGAGTCATCTAATCTATAACCAATCCAACCGGATTTCAGCATACCTCCTCCTGAAGATTCTGCATAAAACCGATATTCAGCAGATAACAAAATGTCCTTATAAGAACCATCTACATTAAAACGAAACATATCATAACCGAAGTCACCACCACGAGTTTTATTTGCGGGTTTCCAATCAGAATAATTATAATTAAACCGGAGCGCACCTCCAATCTTTAAACTCGGCTTATCTTGTGCTGAAACAGAAAAGACGGAAGACCATAAGAATAAAAAATAAAAAATAAATCTTGCCTTATATATCATAAAGTTTTGATTAAACACGAGAACATTCTTTGAATGTACCCGAATAATTAATAAAATATTGTTTTAACAGGCTGGGTAGAAAAAAAAGCGATAATATTTTGAGAAGTTATCCCTTCTATGAACAACAAAAAAACGGTATTTGATGCATTATAACAACCTGTTTATACCTTTTGATAATGCAAATATACAAAAAATAGAAAGAATATGCAAATACTATACTTCAAAAGCTTTAAGCTTGACACTTCCTTATAATCAGATTAGCAAGCCTCGCCCTCAATTAGCACTCTTAGAACGAGGTACCTATAAATTAGTAAGAGCTGCCCGATATTGTATCAGACAGCTCCTCTATTAAATAATTCTTTTCCTCTTAAGACGAAAAATTCAAAAGCAAAAATTATTCTTCATCCAGCAGGATTTCCAAAATCTGGCATGCAGCTTTAGCTACCGGAGTACCAGGACCAAAAATAGCCGCCACACCGGCTTTATATAAGAAATCATAGTCTTGCGGAGGAATAACTCCACCGGCAATTACTACAATGTCTTCACGACCTAATTTCTTTAATTCTTCAATAATTTGCGGAACCAGTGTCTTGTGTCCGGCAGCAAGTGAAGATACGCCAACCACATGCACATCATTCTCAACTGCCTCCCGAGCCGCCTCGGCAGGAGTTTGAAATAAAGGTCCCATATCCACATCAAAGCCGCAATCGGCATATCCGGTCGCAACTACTTTAGCACCGCGGTCATGACCGTCCTGTCCCATTTTAGCTATCATGATACGAGGTTGACGTCCCTCTTTCTTAGCAAACTTCTCCGTCAATTCACATGCACGTTTGAAGTCATTATCATTTTTACTTTCTGATGAATACACGCCTGATATTGTTCTAATTACTGCTTTATAACGACCCACTACTTTTTCACAAGCATAAGAAATTTCACCTAAAGTGGCACGAACATGAGCTGCTTCTACTGCCAATTCCAGCAAATTACCCTTTCCTGTCTTCACACATTCGGTAATCGCATCAAGCGCCTTGTCCACTTCTGCCTGATTGCGTCCGTCTTTAAGCCGCTTCAAATTTTCAATCTGTTCCTTACGGACAGCCGTATTATCAATCTCAAGAATATCAATCGGAGCTTCTTTCTCCAAGCGATATTTATTGACTCCGACAATTGTTTGTGCCCCGCTATCAATGCGTGCTTGTGTACGAGCAGCCGCTTCTTCAATGCGCATCTTAGGAATGCCAGTCTCAATAGCCTTTGCCATGCCACCCAGTTTCTCAATTTCCTGAATGTGCTCCCAAGCCTTATGGGCTATTTCATTAGTCAACGACTCTACATAATAAGAACCTCCCCATGGATCGACATTCTTACAAATATTGGTCTCTTCCTGAATATAAATTTGCGTATTACGTGCAATTCGTGCAGAAAAGTCAGTAGGCAATGCTATAGCTTCATCCAGCGCATTAGTATGTAGCGACTGAGTATGTCCTAAAGCAGCAGCCATAGCTTCAATACAAGTACGTCCCACATTATTATAAGGATCTTGTTCAGTCAACGACCAACCGGAAGTCTGACAGTGAGTACGTAAGGCTAAAGATTTAGGATTTTTCGGATTGAACTGCTTCACAATTTTGGCCCACAACATACGGGCTGCACGCATCTTAGCGATCTCCATAAAATGGTTTGTTCCGATAGCCCAGAAGAAAGATAAGCGGGGAGCAAACGCATCAATATCAATACCGGCAGCAACTCCTGCACGGATATATTCCAACCCGTCAGCCAACGTATATGCCAATTCAATATCTGCCGTAGCCCCGGCTTCCTGCATATGATAACCTGAAATAGAAATAGAATTAAATTTCGGCATCTTTTGAGATGTATACTCAAAAATATCAGAGATAATCTTCATGGAAAAAGCAGGTGGATATATATAAGTATTACGCACCATAAATTCCTTCAAGATATCGTTCTGAATAGTACCGGCCATCTCTTCCAACTTAGCTCCCTGTTCCAATCCGGCATTAATATAGAATGCCATAATAGGAAGCACAGCACCATTCATTGTCATGGACACAGACATTTTATTCAAAGGTATTCCATCAAATAGAACTTTCATGTTGTCCAAAGAGCAAATAGATACTCCCGCCTTACCGACATCACCAACCACACGCTCATGATCGGGATCATAACCGCGGTGTGTAGCCAAGTCAAATGCAACAGACAAGCCTTTTTGACCGGAAGCCAGATTACGACGATAAAAGGCATTGGATTCTTCCGCAGTAGAAAATCCGGCATATTGACGAATTGTCCAGGGACGGAAAGTATACATCATAGAGTAGGGGCCACGTAAAAAAGGAGGAATACCGGCCGTATAGTCAAGATGTTCCATACCTTCAAGGTCTTCTTTCGTGTAAACTGGCTTAACTTCAATATGCTCCGGCGTCTTCCAATCAGCAGAGATGCCGTTAGCCTTCTGCCACTCCATACCATTTGATGGTTTAAAAGCGGCATATATATCTAAATTCTTAAAATCTTTTCTCATTTTACTTCAAAAGTTTAGCATTGTATTCCTTTAATGTATCCAGTACATTGACACGGACATGAATAAAATTCTCTATACCGGCAGCTTTCAACTCATCCATACAAGCAGGAGCACCTGCTACGATAAATAAAGCCCGGTTATTTAGTGCTTTGAAAGCAGGAATAGCATATTGTGTATACTCATCATCACTTGAGCAAAGTACTACGATATCTGCTTTAGCAGCCATTGCAGCCTCAACACCGGCTTCAACAGTTTCAAAGCCCAAATTATCAACCACTTCATATCCCGCACAAGCCAAGAAATTACAAGAGAACTGGGCACGCGCCTGACGCATGGCCAAATTACCCATAGTTAGCATAAATGCTTTCGGACGTTTGCCAGAAGCTTCCGTTTCCAAGCGTAACGCTTCAAATTCACATGCAGCACGATCAAAATTCAGCACGGCAGCATCCTTATGACAATGATCACCACCGCCACAACAAGATTTGGCCTCTATAGGTTTCTTTCCGCCAGACTGTTCAGTAAAATTAGGATATTGATTAGTACCCAACAATATTTCCCGACGCTTAGCTACTGCTGCATGACGGGCCTTATTACTCTCATTGACTGACGCCTGCACTGTCCCGGCTTTTACCGCAGCATAGAATCCACCTTCGTCTTCCACACCAAGGAACAATTCCCAAGCCTGTTTAGCAATAGAAACAGTCAGATTCTCAATATAATAGGAACCGGCAGCAGGATCAATTACTTTATCAAAATGGGATTCTTCCTTCAGCAACAATTGTTGGTTACGTGCCATACGTTCCGAAAAGTCATTAGCCCCTTCATAAGTTTTATCAAAAGGAACAACTGTCATAGAATCAACTCCTGCCAAAGCTGCGCTCATTGCTTCTGTTTGGGTACGTAGCAAATTAACATAAGAATCGAACAACGTTAGATTAAAAGTGGAAGTTTCAGCATGTACACGCATTTTAGCGGCGCAGCGACATTCCCCTTTCGGACCCTTATTTTCACAATCGCGTAAGCATTCAGGACTATAAGAAGCAACAATGTCAGCCCATAACATACGAGCAGCACGGAATTTTGCTATTTCAAGAAAATAATTGGAGCTAATACCAAAGTTGAATTTAATTTTTTTAGCTACCACAGCAGCCGGAATACCAGCTTCTGTCAATTGGTTCATATATTCATTTCCCCAAGATAATGCATAGCCCATTTCCTGATAAATATAGGCACCTGCATTATTTAAGGTTAAGGCATTTACATTCAGCACACGATACTTGGGTAACGCAGCAGTAGCTTCAATCAGAGCCTTTGCTGTTTGTACCATATTGCCTTTCTCTTTGCCTTTAGTTAGCATTTTATTGAAATAATCGTAGTTGACAGAACCCTGCAACTTCGTTAAATCATAATCGTGCTTTTGGAAATAGGCTACCAAAAGCTCTGCTAAGTTAACGACATGCCCTTGACACGTCGAGAAGTTAAGCTCAACGGCCTCTGCACAAATGCCATCGAGCAGCGTTTCAATATTATCAGTACTAAGTCCGTCCGCATCCAAATGGAAAGAAAGAGAGTCTATTCCTTTATTAAGGATATCCAATGCCTTTTTATTGGCCTCTTTGTAATCCTCAACCACAATTTCTTGACGAACAAGCCACTCATTATTAGTTTTCTTAGTACCTCTCAAATAAGGAAATTCACCAGGAAGGGCATCTATTGTTTTGAGTCCTTGAAGATCTTCCATCCGGTAGAAAGGTTTTACCTTAAATCCTTCGTTTGTTTTCCAAACGAGTTTCTTCTCAAAATCAGCTCCCTTTAGGTCAGCAATCACTTTCCCCATCCACTGATCTGTAGAAACAGGGGGAAAATCTGAGAAGAGTTTTTCTTTACTGTCTGCCATAGTTTATTTAAAAATTAAAAAAAGATGAATTTATATCTCTTTATTACTTTTATCGACATCTCACCTTGTGCATACAAGGTTAAGACAGGCAAATATAGTTAATTACTAGGAATTAACTATATTTTTAGAGAAATTTCGCACGACAAAATCACTTCTGAAAAGCCTTTGCCAAAGCAAGAAAACATATCTCGATAAAGTAACATATTTCTTAAAAAAGAAAAAAAGCAAGAATGCCTTTGCCAGCTTATTATGATTAACTACCTTTGCGAGAAAATTCAATATAAACATAAAATATATAAACAAAAACATCTATGGATTGGTTAGAAAATTTATTATGGGACCCTACTTCTGTCGCCCATATTGTATTCTTATACGCTTTTGTAATATCAGTGGGAGTACTACTAGGAAAAATTAAAATATTTGGAATATCCCTAGGTGTGACATTTGTGCTCTTCGTTGGTATACTCATGGGACATTTTGGATTTACCGGAGAAACCCATATTCTGCATTTTATTCGCGAGTTCGGATTGATACTATTCGTCTTTTGCATCGGTTTGCAAGTCGGACCATCCTTTTTCTCTTCCTTTAAAAAGGGGGGAATGACGTTAAATATGCTTGCCGGTGGCATTGTACTTTTAAATATTGCGGTAGCACTCGGCCTTTACTTCATCTCCAATGGAAGAATAGAACTTCCAATGATAGTGGGTATTTTATACGGGGCTGTGACCAACACGCCTGGTCTTGGAGCTGCTCAAGAAGCATTAAGCCAATTACACTACACAGGAAGTCCTATTGCCTTAGGATATGCATGCGCTTATCCGCTTGCCGTAGTTGGTATTATAGGCTCCATCATTGTTATACGTTACATTTTCCGGATTAACCTTTCCAAAGAAGAAGAGGAACTTAAGAGTCAGGAATCTGACATGAAACATAAACCCCACATGCTGCATTTGGAAGTACGGAACGAATCCATTAATGGAAAAACACTGCTCCAAATAAAAGATGTTATTGGACGTTCTTTCGTATGTTCACGCATTTGTCATAATGGACATGTCAGTATACCCGATCGCGAAACTGTATTCAATATCGGCGACCAACTATTTATAGTATGCTCCGAAGAAGACGCAGAGGCAATATCTGCATTCATCGGGAAGCAAATACAAGTAGATTGGGAAAGCCAAGACATGCCAATGGTTTCCCGCCGCATTTTGGTAACAAAATCAGATATAAACGGAAAAAGACTTGGAGCCCTCCACTTTCGTAGCCTGTACGGTGTAAATGTAACACGCGTCAACCGTTCGGGAATGGATCTCTTCGCAGACCCAAATCTTACACTACAAGTCGGTGACCGTGTTATGGTCGTAGGACAACAAGACGCCGTAGAACGCGCAGCTTGCGTATTAGGAAATTCACTTAAACGTCTGGACACCCCGAATATTGTCACTATTTTCGTAGGAATCTTTTTCGGAATATTATTAGGAAGCTTACCCATTGCATTCCCGGGAATGCCAACTCCGGTCAAACTAGGTTTGGCAGGCGGTCCTCTCGTTGTAGCCATTCTTATCGGACGTTTCGGATATAAATTCAAATTAGTGACTTACACCACGATGAGTGCCAACTTAATGTTACGGGAAATCGGTATTGTCCTCTTTCTTGCCAGTGTAGGCATAGAAGCAGGCGAACACTTTGTACAGACAGTAGTAGAGGGAGACGGGCTCCTATATGTGGGATACGGCTTTTTAATTACCGTAGTTCCATTACTCATAATTGGCATTATTGCACGTCTCTATTTCAAGATAAACTATTATACCTTAATGGGACTAATAGCCGGTAGCACTACCGACCCACCTGCATTGGCATATGCTAATCAAACGGCAGGGAATGATGCTCCTGCTGTTGGTTATTCTACGGTTTATCCTTTAACAATGTTTTTGCGTATTCTAGCGGGACAAATAATTCTTTTATTAATGGTATAGAGGGAAGATGAGTTAAATCGTAAACATCCTCAAAATCTTAACTTAATAAAAGAGGTCCCCACTAAAAGAGTATCATAGTGAGGACCTTTTTTATTTCATACTTTCACAAAACTTCTTTTCATTAAAATCAATTACTCGTTTCCAATCACTACCCTTACATATTTCTCTATAAAGTCCACTGTTCTTTCTATTCCCAACTTAGACGAATCAATACATAAATGATAAGTAGACGCAGCTCCCCATATCTTATAGCTATAATAATTATAATATTCTGCGCGCTTTTTATCCATTTTATCTATTGCGTTTTCAGCTGTTTCCTTTGTCATATCTTCATTCTTTGCACAAAGACGTGCAATACGGGCTTCTCGTGAAGATGAAATAAAGATATTAACACATCGGGGATGATCACGCAAAACATAATCGGCACATCTTCCCACAAAAAGACAAGATTTTTCAGAAGATAACTTTCTTATCACATCACTCTGAACCTTAAAAAGAGCATCGTTACTTAAACAATTGGACGCAGAAACCGCACCATCGGTAACGAAAGGGAAACGCATACTTAACAATCCCCCAATTATTGTTTGGGAAGCACGTTCATCCGCCTTCTCAAAGAATTCCCGACACAAGCCACTCTCTTTGGAAGCCAAGGTTATCAACTCTTTATCATAAAAATCAATACCTAAACGCGCGGCCAACTTTTCACCAATTTCTCTTCCTCCGCTACCTAATTGGCGACCGATATTTACAACATACTTTTTATCCATAGCTTCGATTATTTGGCATATTGATATGCAAAAATAAAAAAAGGGAATAACAAAAAAAAATAATGTGACTATTTTTAAAAGATGAATTCAAAATGATTTTACTCTCACAAAGTCAACTAGTTTGAAACTTTTCCTAAATCTACTATTCACCATGCCATTATATAAAAAATGTTTCGTATTTTTGTCCCAAATTGTGTTAATGTACAACGAAATGAATGTATTAGAACTAAGTGAACAGGAAATCATTCGACGTAACAGTATGAATGAACTTCGTGCGATGGGCATTGAGCCTTATCCTGCAGCAGAGTATGTAACCAATGCTTTTTCCACAGATATAAAAGCGGAATTTAAAGATGACGCTGAACCCCGTCAGGTATCCGTTGCCGGACGCATGATGACTCGTCGTGTAATGGGTAAGGCATCTTTCATAGAACTTCAGGATTCGAAAGGACGTATCCAAGTCTATATCACCCGCGATGACATCTGTTCAGAAGAAGATAAAGAGCTTTATAATACTGTATTTAAACGCCTGCTCGACTTAGGTGATTTCATCGGCATAGAAGGGTTTGTCTTTCGTACAAAGATGGGTGAAATTAGCATTCATGCGCAGAAACTCACTGTACTTTCAAAGTCCATTAAACCTCTTCCAAGCGTAAAATACAAGGATGGAATAGCCTTCGATTCATTTGAAGACCCTGAAATGCGTTATCGTCAACGTTATGTAGATCTTGTTGTTAACGATGGGGTCAAAGAGATCTTCGTCAAGCGAACCAAAGTCTATACTTCCATGCGTGAATATTTTAACACGCGTGGCTATTTAGAAGTTGAAACGCCCATACTGCAAGCTATTCCCGGTGGCGCCTCCGCACGTCCTTTCATTACTCACCATAATGCACTTGATATACCATTATATCTCCGTATTGCAGATGAGCTTTACTTAAAACGCCTCATAGTCGGTGGATTTGAAGGAGTGTACGAATTTTCTAAGAACTTCCGTAATGAAGGAATGGACCGTACACATAATCCGGAGTTCACTGCTATGGAAATCTATGTTTCCTATAAAGACTATAATTGGATGATGACATTTACTGAAAACATGATTGAGAAAATCTGCTTAGATGTAAATGGTACCACCGAACTCAAAGTGGGCGACAAAGTTATCAATTTCAAAACGCCCTATAAACGTATCACCATGCTCGACTCGATTAAAGAGTTCACGGGATATGACTTGAGTGAAATGAACGAAGAGCAGATTCGCGAAGTCTGCAAAAAGCTGAATATGGAAATTGACGAAACAATGGGTAAAGGTAAACTCATTGATGAAATCTTCGGAGAGTTCTGTGAAGGCAATTACATACAACCAACCTTTATTACAGATTATCCTATTGAAATGTCACCACTCTGTAAACGTCATCGCAACAATCCAAATCTGACGGAACGGTTTGAACTAATGGTCAATGGCAAAGAATTAGCCAATGCCTATTCCGAATTAAATGATCCGATCGACCAATTGGCACGCTTCCAGGATCAACTCCGTTTAAGTGAGAAAGGTGATGATGAAGCCATGTTTATTGATATGGACTTTGTCCGCTCCTTGGAATACGGTATGCCTCCTACGTCTGGTATGGGAATAGGTATGGACCGTCTTGTAATGTTAATGACTGGTCAAACAACCATTCAGGAGGTATTATTCTTCCCGCAAATGCGCCCGGAAAAGGTGACAAAGAAGGACCCGACAAGCAAATACACGGAACTGGGCATTACGGAAGAGTGGATACCGGCAATTCAGAAAGCCGGATACAATACTGTTGAAGACATGAAAGACATAAATCCACAAAAATTACATATGGATATTTGTGGAATAAATAAAAAATATAAATTAGAACTCACCAACCCGACTGTGGATGACGTGGCCGGCTGGGTAAGCAAATTAAATCAGAAATGACAAATTGAACATAGAAGAGGCTGCCCATCCATAAAAGCAGTCACTTCTATCTTTAATTTTTAATCATTCATTATTTATGAAATTACCCGGAAAGATAGGAATATTGGGTGGAGGAAGTTGGGCTACAGCAATCGCCAAAATGGTATTAGCTCAAGCTGAATCTATAAATTGGTATATGCGTCGTGAAGACCGTATAGCCGAATTCAAACGATTAGGGCATAATCCAGCTTACCTGACAAGCGTTAAGTTCGACGTAAAGAAGATCAATTTCAGCCCCAATATCAATGATGTGGTGAAGGAATCGGATACATTAATATTGGTTACTCCTTCACCTTATTTAAAATCTCACCTAAAAAAGCTCAAAACACGCATACGGGACAAGTTTATTATCACAGCTATAAAGGGTATAGTTCCTGATGATAATCTTATTGTTTCTGAATATCTCACTAAAGAGTATAACGTTCCACCAGAAAATATCGCAGTATTAGCCGGGCCATGTCATGCAGAAGAAGTAGCGTTGGAAAGGCTCTCTTATTTGACAATTGCATGTCCAGACAGAGATAAGGCATGCGCTGTAACCCGCATTCTGGCCAGCTCTTTCATCAAAACATCGATAAGTAATGATGTTATAGGCATTGAGTACAGCTCTGTTTTAAAAAACGTGTATGCCATTTGTGCTGGCATCTGTAGCGGACTTAAATATGGAGACAATTTTCAAGCCGTACTGATGTCCAACGCCGTGCAGGAAATGAACAGATTCCTCCAAACCGTACATCCATTGAACAGAAACGTGAATGATTCTGTTTATTTAGGAGACCTGCTAGTAACCGGATATTCAAACTTCAGCCGTAACCGTACTTTTGGAACAATGATAGGGAAAGGATACTCTGTGAAAAGTGCCCAGATAGAGATGGAAATGATTGCTGAAGGCTATTATGGGACTAAATGTATTAAAGAAATCAACAAACATCATCATGTCAATATGCCAATATTGGATGCTGTATATAATATACTTTACGAGCGAATTTCACCAATGATTGAAATAAAACTATTAACTGACTCGCTAAGGTAAGCTTCATTGCTTGCTAAATAAATGAACGAGACTCTTTAAACCTTTAAATATTATTGAATATGATTAGTTTGAACATTGAAAAGACTTTTGGATTCATCTCCAAAGCTTCCGTTGCCGCTTATGAAACGCAAGTAAAGGCTGCACAAGAAGCTTTAGAAGATGGTACCGGAAAAGGAAGCGATTTTCTGGGCTGGTTGCACCTCCCTTCGTCTATCAGTAAAGAGCATCTGGCCGACTTAAAAGCTACCGCACAGATACTACGCGATAATTGTGAAGTTGTCATTATTGCCGGTATTGGTGGAAGCTATCTTGGCGCACGTGCAGTAATCGAGGCTCTATCAAACAGTTTCACATGGTTGCAAGAAAAGAAATCTGCACCTGCTATTATTTATGCAGGACACAACATTAGCGAAGACTACTTGTACGAACTCACCGAATACCTGAAAGACAAAAAGTTCGGTGTCATTAATATATCTAAGTCAGGTACAACAACTGAAACAGCTTTGGCTTTCCGTCTGCTGAAGAAGCAATGCGAAGTTCAACGAGGCAAGGAAATGGCTAAAAAAGTAATTGTTGCCATTACCGATGCAAAGAAAGGTGCAGCCCGTGTAACTGCGGATAAAGAAGGATATAAATCTTTCATTATCCCGGACAATGTAGGAGGCCGGTTCTCTGTGCTAACTCCGGTAGGTTTGTTGCCTATTGCAGTGGCAGGATATGACATAGAAAAATTGGTTGCCGGCGCAGCCGATATGGAAAAAGCATGTGGAATCAATGTGCCGTTTGCAGAGAATCCGGCTGCTCAATATGCCGCTACCCGTAATGAATTATACAAACGGAACAAGAAGATAGAGATCCTGGTTAACTTTTGCCCAAAACTACATTATGTAAGTGAGTGGTGGAAACAGCTTTACGGAGAATCCGAAGGAAAAGATCACAAAGGTATTTTCCCGGCTGCGGTAGATTTCTCAACAGACCTGCACTCTATGGGACAATGGATACAGGAAGGAGAACGCAGCATTTTCGAAACCGTAATTTCCGTAGATAAAGTCAACCACAAATTAGAAGTTCCTTCAGACGAAGCCAATCTTGATGGTCTGAATTTCTTGGCCGGTAAGCGTGTAGATGAAGTTAATAAAATGGCAGAACTTGGAACACAGCTTGCTCATGTGGACGGCGGCGTACCCAATATCCGTATTGTAATACCTTCACTGGACGAATATAACATTGGCCAGTTGATGTATTTTTTTGAAATAGCTTGTGGCATCAGCGGTTATTTACTGGGAGTTAATCCTTTTAATCAGCCAGGTGTAGAAGCTTACAAGAAAAACATGTTTGCTCTGCTGAACAAACCCGGATATGAAGCTGAGTCAAAAGCAATCCAGGCAAAACTTTAGCGAAACGAAGTTTAAAAGCTAAATAGTTATTTGGTAATAAACAACATTATAGAAAAAAGGCTACTCCGAAAAGTAATTTCACAAAGATGAAACTTTCGGGATAGCCTTTTCTTTTTCTATCTTAAAGAATCAGTCTTTAGAAGAATTAGTTGAAGTCGCTAAGTTTCCCACCCACTTAGGTAGAATAATTGCTCCAATAATCAAATAAGGGTAATAAGTCACTATACGCCAAAGAAAGGCAACAAGGAGCGCCACCCCTGACACGGCGAAGAAGTCTCCATAATAAGTTCTGAACATATACTCCGCAACCCCGCTTCCTCCGGGAGTAGGACTGACAATCATCACAATCCACAAAACCAGCTGACGTGCAAAAGCGATAAAAGCATGTCCGGTTATCGCAAAAGCCAATAACAAAGCATTGACCACCAAATATCTGGATATCCAGGCAAAACAAGTCCAACCAAATGTTTTGAGCCAGAATAATAACGATCTGTTTTTCATCTCTTTGGAACTTACAATCAAATGATCTGCCAATTCTTGCACACGCCCATTCCACCTTTTCAGCCAGGGAAAAGAAAATAGACCAACCAATAAAGCTTTTACCCAATGAGGCTTATGAAATAAAGCTGTGTATATCAAAGAAGTCCATGCGAGAATACAAATATAAACCGTCCAAAACAAAATTTGCATACCGGAAGAAAAAACAGCCACAGAACCAAACAAACGATGTAAGGGTAAAAAGAGTAATATTATGGGATAGGCTAAAGTAAGAAAAAGTTCATCAAGAAACAAACAAGCCATCATCATGGTAACCCCCTTGCCAGCATTAATACCTTCCTTATTTAAGAATAAAACAATCAGGCTACTACCACCCACCACGGAAGGCGTAACTGCAGAAGTAAACTCACACAGCATATTTACCCGAAAAGATTGTTTGAAATTCAATGCTTTGTCAGAAAGAATACGAAAACGATAGATTTGCCCAATATCTCTACCTGCAATGCAAAGAAAAGCTAGCAAAATAAAGAATAATGCATTAGTAGAAAGACAAAGGCCAGAAAATAAGTCCGAATCGAAATCACGGCAAAACAGCCATCCTATAACCGACAGGCCTATAATAGAGGGAATAACAATATAATACGTTTTGAGAACATTTACACGCATGCTTTTCGCTTTATCAATTTCATATAACGATCATGGACTTCCTCCGCTACATCTTCCCACGAACGGGCAATTGTTTGTGAAGCATTCTTTCCGACAAATTGTATTTCTTCCCGCGAGTTGACTAAACATCTGATCTTATGAGAAAAAGCATCTATTGAATGCTCGGACAAGAAACCATTATAACCATCTTCAACAACCTCTGCACAAGTCGCCCCTCTAATTAAAACAGAGGGTGTGGACAACGCAGCCGCTTCACGCACCACCAACGGAGCATTATCGTACAAGGAAGGGAAAAGAAATAAATCGGAAACCGCATAATACTTTTCCAATACCTTCCTATCAGTCAATACGCCCACAAATTTAACCTTATCCAGCAAATTCAACTTTTCCGCCTTCCTTTTTATTTCCCCTTCGGCATAACCAGTCCCAATGAAGTACATCCGAAAAGGAACGTCGCGAATTGCAGACAGGACATCCAGCAAGAAATTTAAGTTCTTCTCCCAGATATGTTGACCAACAAATAATAAAACAAAATCATCAGAGCCAATGTTTAAATCTCTGCGAGCTTCGCTCCGGAAAGCACGAATATCTCGTTCCATCGCAAAATCGTTCCCATTATCCACTACTTCAACCTTCCCTTTATAGCCATACTCACGCAAGGTTTCTTCAACAGCGGCCTGAGGGATCCAGACTTCATCCGCCATGTCATAAAAACGAATAATGTTTTTCAAAAACAAGTCTACAATGACTTTACTCGGAATGATACGTTCAAAATCGGCCCGGTATTTAGAATGAAACGTAGCAACTATTGGTACTCTCTGTTCGCGGGCTATGCGCATGGCCAGATTTCCTGATGAGAAAGGACAATGGGCATGTACCAACTCGAAAGAAAGCTTATTGATCTTCTCATGAAAAGGCCAATCGACACGGGGGAAGCCTAACCGATAAGGTTTCCGCATGGGAATAGGAAGAGAAGAATAGCGAAACACCGGATAATCAGTATCATCTTTAGCATAAGGAGATTTAGGGGTAACAACACAAACATTGCCTGTTTTCTTATACAGCCATTGTGCATAATTTTGCGTAGTCAAAGACACTCCATCCATTATCGGAGGAAAGCAATCATTAAAAAGACCTACCATTATTATAACATTAAAGTTTCTTTCAATAAACAAAATAACAATCAAGATGTTACAACTGTTTGAAATCCATATTACAATAAAAATTTTATTGTACTTTTGCAGTCATAAAAAGCAATAGGTATATGTTTCAAGAAGCTATAGCCCGCTATCTCAACCAAAACGGGTATCAAGATATCAATTTAAAGTCTGTACTTTTCGACATGGATGGTGTTTTATTCAATTCCATGCCTTACCATGCAGACGCTTGGCACAAGGTAATGGAAAGCCACGGATTACATCTCAGTCGCGAAGAAGCTTACCTGCACGAAGGCAGAACAGGTGCAGCTACAATCAACATTGTCTATCAACGACAGTTCCATAAAGAAGCAAGTCCAGAGGTGGTCAAAGCTATTTATGCAGAAAAAAGCGCTGAATTTAATAAAAATCCCGAACCGGAAAAGATGCCCGGTGCATGGGAGGTACTCCAGAAAATAAAAGCCAATGGACTGCAACCTATGGTGGTAACAGGTTCCGGTCAACACTCGCTGCTGGGACGACTGGCTCATAATTTCCCTGGAATGTTCACCCGGGAATTAATGGTTACCGCATTCGATGTGAAATACGGTAAACCGAATCCAGAGCCATACCTGATGGCTTTACAAAAGGGTAATTTAGAAGCTAACGAAGCCATAGTCATCGAAAATGCTCCAATGGGTGTGCAAGCAGGTGCAGCAGCCGGTATCTTTACCGTAGCTGTCAATACCGGACCTATTGATGGTCAAATACTGTTAGACTCCGGTGCAAACATCCTTTTTCCTTCCATGCAAGCTTTTTGTGACAACTGGGAAGCGTTATACGGCGAATTGCAGCAAGGCAATAGCTAAACAGAATCGCATCTTTATCGGGTATTACATATATAGAGAAGAGGCATATATTTGCAAAACTCACTTAGGCGACAACTTTTTTAGGCGTAAAAGAATAGAAAGTGAACTTTTTCAGGTTTAGAAAACTATTGAGTGAACTAATTTAGGTATAACATACGAAGTGGTCAACTACTTCCAGTACAATACAAAGGATAGTCAATTGTTTCAGTTCCCACTAAAGGATACTGTAGTTTCTCCGTTGGAAATTGTAGTTTCCCTTAGTGGGAACGATCGTTTCCAAGTATTGAAAACGAAGTAATTGACTATACATGGAAAAGCTTCACACCTTATGATTTATATTTCCTGATTCAGTATGCAGAAAACAGAAAGCTTTCCTGATTTACTATACATTCCTTTCAATTCCTTCCTGCTTCACTTTACAGGTTCTCCAAACAGCTTCTGATTTACCATACACAGCATAAACTATCTCTATTATTTTACAGACAGTAAAGACATAACCTCATAGATATTTAATGCATTATCGCATTACACAATTGTTTCAAAGCTTGTTCCAAAACAGTGCGTGGACAAGCAATATTCAATCTCATAAAACCCTCGCCAGGTGCACCGAAGGTAGTACCAGTATTCAACGCCAGATGTGCTTTGTCAACAAAAAGATCATTCAATTCGTTTTGTGTCAAATGCAACTCCCTGCAATCCAAAAAGATAAGAAACGAAGCCTGCGGACGTATCATCTTAACTGGCGGAATATTAGCAGCTAAAAAACGTTCGGTAAAATCTATATTACCCTGAAGATAATCAAGCATTTGTCCCAGCCATTCTTCACCATAAGTATATGCGGCAGCAGTAGCAGTATAGGCGAAAAGATGCCCTTCGTTGAACTCTCCGGCTTCCATGAAACTATTAAAGCGGTTACGAATATTTTCATTTAGGGTAATAGCATATGAACTTCCCAATCCCGGCATGTTGAATGCTTTGCTGGGAGCCATAAAGGTCAGCGAGTTTTGAGCCGCATCGATGGACACACTGGCAAACGGATGATGTTTATAGGGAGGCAATGTTAAATCGGCATGTATCTCATCAGAGAACACCAGTGTATGGCTTTCCTTACAGATAGCAGCTACTTGTCGTAACTCATCCGCTGTCCAAACCCGTCCACCCGGATTATGAGGATTGCACAAGATTAGCACTTTACATCCCTGCACGTCTTTTTCAAAACGCTTAAAATCAATCTGATATTGCCCTTCATGCAATTCCAAAGGAGAATAAGCTACTTCCCGCCCAAGATGCTGACTCACTAAAAAGAACGGATGATAAACTGGCGTCATCACCATCACTTTATCTGCCGGCATAGTGAAGCACTGCAACGCATAAGCCAGTCCCCGCACAATTCCGGGAACGAAGGTCAACATCTCACGGGAAACCTCCCATTGATGACGTCTGTGCAACCATGAGCAAATGGAAGTATACCACTCCTCACAGGCAAACGTATATCCCAACACTCCATGATCCAAGCGTTTCTGCAAAGCCTCTATTACAAAAGGAGGAGTACGGAAATCCATATCAGCCACCCACATGGGCAATAAATCATCACGTCCCCAAAGCTTCTTCACCCCATCCCATTTCACCGAGTCCGTACCACGGCGTTCAATTATCTCGTCAAAATTATATTTCATATCTATCATGTTTATTTATACATAATCTAAAAAACGAAGCAAAAATACAAAATATCCCTGCTTTTAAGTACTTTTGCACACATGAATAGAGAAAAATTTACGATAAAAGCCTTATTCTTTGATATAGACGGCACGCTAGTCAGTTTCAAGACACATGCTATACCGCAATCCGCTATTGATGCAATAACTGCTGCAAAAGCACGGGGTTTACAGATATTCATATCTACAGGCCGCCCTGCCACAATTATTAACAATCTTGCCGCCTTGCAAAGCAGAAACCTCATAGATGGATATATCACCATGAACGGAGCCTACTGCTTCGTGGGTAAAAATGTGATATACAAAAGTCCTATTCCAACCTCAGATGTACAAACAATGGGGCGTTTGTCCACAGAGAAAGGATTTCCCTGTATTTTTGTAGGTGAACATAATGTTTGCGTATGCAATCCCAGTGATCTGGTCAGACAAATATTCAATGAATACCTGCAAGTAGATGAACTTCCCGTAAAAACGGTAGAAGAAGCCATACAAGGAAAAGAAATCTTCCAGATGACTCCCTTCTTCACAGCAGAAGAAGAGCTGGGAATACTACCTCAAATGCCTCACTGTGAATCGGGACGATGGTTTCCGGCCTTTGCAGACATCACAGCCAAAGGAAATACCAAGCAGAAAGGAATTGACGAAATCATCCGCTATTGCGGCATACAACTGGAAGAAACAATGTCTTTTGGCGATGGAGGAAATGATATTGCCATGTTACGCCACGCCGCTATTGGGGTAGCAATGGATAATGCAAGCGACGAGGTGAAAAACCATGCCGATTATATAACTACTTCGATAGATGACAATGGGATAGCTAATGCTTTGAAACATTTCTCCATCATAGAATAAGGAGGTCCAGCTTTGGCATTTGCAATAGACACCGATAACAAAGAGTTTCAAGATGCATTGAATCTCATTCAGTATACCCGGCAATCCGTTTTCTTAACGGGAAAAGCGGGTACAGGTAAGTCTACGTTTTTACGGTACATTTGTGAAAATACGAAAAAGAAACATGTGGTACTCGCCCCTACAGGCATTGCAGCCATCAATGCAGGTGGCAGCACCATGCACAGTTTCTTCAAACTACCTTTCTATCCGTTACTGCCGGATGATCCAAATTTAAGTCTGCAACGGGGACGCATACACGAATTCTTCAAATATACCAAGCCTCATCGCAAGCTGCTGGAAAAATTAGAACTGGTCATCATTGACGAAATTTCAATGGTCAGATCAGATATCATTGATGCCATCGACCGCATATTAAGAGTTTATTCCCACAATTTGCGGGAACCTTTCGGAGGGAAACAACTCTTGCTGGTAGGCGATGTTTTTCAGCTTGAACCTGTCGTAAAAGGTGATGAACGGGAAATACTGAACCGCTTCTATCCCACCCCTTACTTTTTCTCGGCAAGAGTCTTCAATCAAATAGATCTCGTCTCCATAGAGCTGCAGAAAGTATACCGGCAAACAGATAAAGTTTTTGTCAATGTATTGGATCACATCCGTGCCAATACCGCTGGAGCTGCCGACCTTCAACTCCTCAATACCCGATACGGAACGGACATTGAGCAAAATGAAGAGGATATGTACATCACACTTGCCACCCGGCGTGACAATGTGGACCATATAAACGATCGTAAACTGACAGAACTTCCAGGTGACCCGATGACCTTTCAGGGAGAAATCACAGGTGATTTTCCGGAAAGCAGTCTGCCGACCTCATTGGAGCTGACTTTAAAGCCTGGTGCACAAATCATCTTCATCAAAAATGACTTTGAACGACGTTGGGTCAACGGAACAATCGGTGTAATCAGCGGCTTCGACGAAAAAGAAGAAACGCTCTATGTCATCACCGACGACGGTAAGGAATGTGACGTTAAACGGAATTCATGGCGTAACATCCGCTACAAATACAACGAAAAGAAGAAAGAAATTGAAGAAGAAGAATTGGGTACTTTCACGCAATACCCCATACGCTTGGCGTGGGCCATCACTATTCATAAGAGCCAGGGACTAACCTTCAGCCGGGTAGTGATCGACTTCACCGGAGGAGTATTTGCAGGCGGGCAGGCTTATGTAGCTTTAAGCCGTTGCACGGCACTGGAAGGCATTCAACTCAAAAAGCCCATTAGTCGCGCCGATATTTTTGTCCGCCCCGAAATTGTGACTTTTGCCGAACGTTTCAATAACCGTCAGACCATAGACCGTGCCCTGAAACAAGCACAAGCAGACGTACAATATGCCGAGGCAGCCAAAGCTTTCGATGAAGGAAACTTTGAAACCTTCCTTGAACAATTCTTTAAAGCCATCCATTCCCGCTACGACATCGAGAAGCCAAACATTCAGCGTCTTATCCGTCGCAAGCTAGGAATTATTAATCAGCTTAAAGAAGATAACGCCCGCTTGACAGCAGAAATGAATACTCAGCAAAAACGTCTTCAGCGGTATGCACGCGAATATTATCTCATGGGTAACGAATGCATCACTCAAGTTCACGACACCCGGTCTGCACTCGCCAACTATGACAAAGCTCTTGAACTTTACCCCGAATATACCGATGCCTGGATACGAAAAGGCATTACCCTCTCCAATGAAGATAACGACATCGAAGCAGAAGAATGCTTCACCCGTGCTATTAAAATACGTCCAGCGGAATTCAAAGCATTTTATAATCGCGGTAAACTACGTCTAAAAAAGAAAGAAACAGAAGCCGCCATTGCGGACTTTGACAAAGCAACCTCTTTAAAGCCAGAGCACGCCAATGCTCACGAACTCTTCGGTGATGCCCTGATGCAAGCCGGCAAAGAGACCGAAGCCGCATTACAATGGCGTTTGGCAGAAGAACTTCGCAAACGATCGACAAAGAAGCATTAGAAACCAATATCACACCTTTCTCTCCCAGAGTTATGAAAATAATTATACCCTAGATAAGTATCCGGATATTTTTATGTATATTTGTATAATTTCAATGCATTTCTTAAACATTAATCCGGCTATGCTTTTAAAACTTTATGAAAATAATAACAATCCCGAAGATCTCCAACAAATTATTGACATACTAAACGATGGAGGTCTTATCATCTATCCCACCGACACCATGTATGCCATCGGCTGTCATGGGCTAAAGGAACGGGCCATTGAACGCATTTGTCGCATTAAAGATATCGATCCTCGTAAAAATAATCTATCAATCATTTGCTACGACCTAAGCATTATCAGTGAATATGCTAAAGTAGATAACACTACTTTTAAACTCATGAAGCGTAATCTTCCGGGACCTTTCACTTTCATCCTGAACGGAAGCAATCGTCTTCCTAAAATTTTCCGTAACCGCAAAGAAGTCGGTATCCGCATGCCTGGCAATAGCATCATTCAGGAAATAACCCGTCTGCTGAATGCTCCCATTATGACTACTACTCTGCCACACAATGAAAAGGAAGATTTAGAATACAGTACCGATCCCGAACTCATTGAAGAAAAGTTTGGAGAGATGGTTGATCTTGTTATTGACGGGGGAATAGGCGGAATTGAGCCATCCACTATTGTAGACTGCACAAATGGAGAAGCAGAAATCGTGCGACAGGGAAAAGGCGAGTTAGACGAAGGATAATTATCTGAGCATTTTCAACTCATCAACCATTCAAGAAAGACGGTTCGTGTGAAATTAAAATTAAAGAGAGAATGTATCAAAGTCAACACCCTCTCTTTAATTGTATTCTTTTATCAACTTATTTCAGCAAATTCTCCGGATCAAGATGATTAGCCTCTATATCCTTAAAATAGCGGTAAGTTCCCACTGTCAATTCATAAGTTGCAGCATCATCACACACAATAATACCCTTCTCGTGAGTTTGTAAGGCACTAATCGTCCACATCTGCATCACTGGACCCTCAACCGCATGATAAAGAGCCCGGGCCTTATTATGACCATTTACAATAATCATCACCTCTTTGGCTGAAAGCACAGTACCCACCCCAACTGTTAATGCTGTTTTAGGCACTTTATTTACATCATTATCAAAGAAACGAGAATTAGCAATAATGGTATCGGTAGTTAAGGTTTTTTGTCGGGTACGTGAAGACAAGGAGGAGCCTGGTTCGTTGAAAGCAATATGTCCATCAGGACCTATCCCTCCCATGAACAAATCAATTCCTCCGTAATATTTGATTTTCTCTTCATAACGGGCACACTCCACATCAAGATCGGGAGCATTACCATTCAAAATGTTCGTATTTTCGGGTTTGATATCAATATGACTAAAAAAGTTATTCCACATAAAAGAATAATAACTTTCCGGATGCTCTTTTGGCAAGCCGACATACTCATCCATATTAAATGTCACCACATTGTTAAAAGAAACAAGGCCTTTTTTATTCAGATCAATCAACTCCTTGTACATTCCCAAAGGTGAAGACCCTGTGGGACATCCCAGCACAAACGGCTTTTCTGATGTCGGATCAGCAGCCTTAATTTTAGCAGCTACATAATGGGCTGCCCACTTGGATACGGATTGATAATCCGGCTGAATAATTAATCTCATTGTGATTGGTTTTATTAGTTAATAAATTAGGGGGTATATTTTTGATTTTCTCCTGTTTCGTTTACTTTTGGTCTTTTTTCAAACGCTCTGCCATAGCATGTCCCAAATTCACACACTGCTTATAAGAAATATCCCGCATCGCTTGTTTCATCTCAACAGGCTCTCCGATTATCTCAAACTTACTTTTTGTAGCAAACTCTGCCATCCGACGTACAACAGCTCCCGACCAACAAAATGAGCCAAAGTAGCCAAGATAACGCCCTTTCATATCACGTACCAATATCTGAGAAAGCAAAGAATCTACCGTTGGATAAATTTGATTGCTATAGGTCGGTGCACCGATAATCAATCCACGATATTTAAATATATCAGATATAATATAAGAAGGATGACTCTTATTCACATTATGCATCACTACATTCTTGATACCCTCTCCGGCTATTTCTTCAGCAATAACTTCCGCCATCTGCTCTGTATTGCCATACATGGTACCATAAACAATCACTACGCCTTCATCGGCATCATAACGACTTAGCTTATCATAAATACCTATTACCCGGCTGATATGTTCTTCAGTCCAGACCGGACCATGCGTTGAGCAAATCACTTTAATAGATAAATTTTGGAGTTTCTCCAAAGCCTTCTGCACCGGAGAGCCATATTTGCCCACAATATTGGAATAGTAACGTATCATTTCGTCCCAATAGCGGTCAGTATTAATACGAGTATCAAGAAAACTACCATCCAATGTTCCAAAACTGCCGAAACCATCACCGGAAAACAGAACACCTTCGGTTTCATCAAAAGTCATCATCGTTTCAGGCCAATGCACCATTGGTGTCAAATAAAAACGTAGCTTATGATGCCCCAAAACCAGAAAATCCCGATCATCTACCAAATACTGTTCACCTGTTATACCGTAAAATCCTTCAATCATCCCAAAAGTTTGCTTATTGCCTACGATGATAATATCGGGATAATGCTGCTTTATTAGACGGAGAGAACCGGAATGATCCGGCTCCATATGATTAATAATGAGGTACTGAATAGGACGCTCACCAATAATCGCTTTTATTTTACCGAGGAATATTTCAAAGAAGCAGACATCCACCGTATCAACCAACGCCACTGTTTCATCATCTATTAAATAGGAATTATAAGATACTCCGTAAGGTAACGGCCAAAGCCCCTCAAACAAGCTTTTATTACGATCGTTAACGCCCACGTAGTGAATCTTTCCCCTCACAACACTTTTTTGACTCATATTTCTATTATTTATATTTAGTATGAATAATAAGCTGGTGCAAAAATAAATCTTTTTTCTTAGATTTCATATTTCTTTCCCTGATAAGCATCAAGTTGGTGCATTCTTTTTTGTACCAAGTGATTAAATTCATGATTCTTAAGCCCCCAATCAGGAGCAATCAGCAATTCTTTGGGAGATTGTGAAATAAAACGTTCCAACACCAAATCTGGGCGCAAATGCTGAATATAATCCACTAACAAATCCACATATTCATCTACCTTGAACAAATGAAACTCTTCGGGATGCAGATCATATTCACGAGCCATACGCGTTCCCTTTATCAACTGTAACTGATGCATTTTCAGCGTAGTGAGTGGCAGACGCGATATAATGCCCGCTTGTTCCACCAGCATTTCAGGCTTTTCTCCCGGAAGTCCTAAAATGACATGCCCACCGGTCAGAATGCCACACGCAACTGTGCGCTCCACAGCATCTACGGTATCACAATAAGTATGTCCGCGATTAATCCTCCGGAGGGTTTCTTCATTTGTTGTCTCAATACCATATTCCACTAACAGGAAAGTCGATTTATTCAAATCTTCCAGATAATGAAGCAACGCATCCGGCATGCAATCCGGACGTGTACCAATGACCAAACCTACAACACCCGACACAGACAAAGCTTCTTCATATTTCCGCTTCAGTGCATCCAATTCATCGTAAGTATTGGTATAAGCCTGAAAATAGGCCAGATATTTCATATCGGGATATTTACGGGCAAAGAAGCTTTTTCCTTCCTCAAGTTGTTGCGTTACTGATTTATCCGTCCGGCAATAATCCGGGTTAAAAGATTGGTTATTACAGTAAGTACACCCTCCATAACCTTTCAACCCATCCCGATTAGGACAGGTAAAACCAGCATTTAATGATATTTTTTGTACTTTATAGGGAAAATACCGCTTCAAAAATTGCGGAAATTCATTATATAACAGTGTATTCGCACTCATTCCATAAAATCATTCTTAGTAAATCAGTGCAAAGATAAATATATGATGAAAGGCATCAAAGAGAAAACCATTTTAAACAAAGAAAAAAAGATTTCAATTGGTAGCTTAACTGCAATTGGTTATCTTTGCTCCGCAGAAAATAAATGAATATGAAACGAATAAATATAGTACTCATCCTTTGCTTATGCACCTTGTTCAGTTTTGCACAGGGAGGGAAAGCTCTTGAACTAAAAGATATTGTAGGAGGAAAATTCCGTCCGGAAAACATTTACGGAGTGATCCCCATTCCTGGAGATGGTGAACATTATTCTCAAATGAATGCCGAAGGCACACAAATCATTAAATACTCATTCAAAACAGGAAAGTCGGTGGAAGTTTTGTTTGATGCTAAAACAGCACGCGAGTGTTCTTTTAAAAAATTCGACGGTTATAGCTTCTCACCGGATGGAGGGAAATTACTCATTGCCACTCAAAAGGTTCCCATCTACCGTCACTCTTACACAGCTGTATACTACACTTACAGTTTAAAAAGAAATTTGGATGGAAAGATTAATAACGTAGTGGAAAAGCTTTCCGACGGCGGTCCCCAACAAACCCCTGTTTTTTCACCGGATGGCAATATGGTAGCGTTTGTACGCAACAACAACATCTTTCTTGTAAAGTTCCTATACGGGAATAGTGAAAGCCAGATAACGGAAGACGGCAAGCGAAATGCTATTATTAACGGCATTCCCGACTGGGTTTATGAAGAAGAATTTAGTTTTAACTGTGCACTGGAATTCAGCCCGGATAACCAAATGCTAGCCTATATTCGTTTTGATGAAACAAACGTACCGTCTTATTCTTTTCCTGTATTTGCCGGAGAAGAACCTCATATCAATGCCTATGAGAAATATCCCGGAGAGTATACCTATAAATATCCCAAAACAGGTGAAGCGAATTCCATGGTTTCCGTAAGGACTTTCGACATCAAGAGTAAAGTAACCCGTACGGTGAAATTACCATTAGATGCCGGTGGATACATTCCTCGCATACGCTTCACTAAATCCCCTGATAAACTAGCAATCTTTACCCTAAACCGGCATCAAAACCGTTTTGACTTGTTCCTGGCCAATCCTCGTTCCACAGAATGTAAACTCATCTTGCGGGATGAAAGCGATACCTATATTAAGGAAGACATTTTTGACAACATCATATTCTATCCCGAATATTTTAGCTTTGTTAGTGACAAGAGTGGATACAATCACTTATACTGGTATACCATAGGTGGAAACTTAGTGAAACAAATCACCTCCGGCAGCTACGAAGTAAAGAAATTCTTAGGATGGGATGCGAGCGAAAACACATTCTACTATATCAGCAACGAAGAAAGTCCGTTACGACAAGCTGTTTATAAAATAGATCATAAAGGAAGAAAAACAAAATTATCGACGCAAATTGGTATAAATGATGCACAATTCAGTACGGACATGAAATATTTTATGAACCGCTATTCTAATTTGCATACCCCTACCGTCATCACGCTGAATGATAATCAGGGCAAAGTGCTGAGTACGCTGATCACCAATGAGAAGCTTAAACAGACGTTAGCGAAATATAGCGTACCACAAAAAGAATTTTTCACCTTCAAAACGAAAGACGGAGTAATGCTCAACGGATGGATAATGAAACCCGTCAATTTCTCCGAGAGCAAAAAATATCCTGCGTTGATGTATCAATACAGTGGACCGGGATCACAAGAAGTAGTTGATTCCTGGAAAATTAGTTGGGAAACTTATATGGCAAGCCGCGGATACATTGTTGTCTGTGTAGACGGTCGTGGAACAGGAGGACGAGGAGCCGCCTTTGAGAAATGCACCTATCTAAACCTAGGAGTAAAAGAAGCAAAAGATCAAGTAGAAACAGCTGAATATATAGCCAGTTTACCTTATATAGATAAAGAGCGCATCGGTATCTGGGGATGGAGTTTCGGTGGATATATGACATTAATGAGTATGAGCGAAGGAACTCCCGTTTTTAAAGCAGGCGTTGCCGTAGCCCCCGTAACAGACTGGAACTATTATGACACCATTTACGGAGAACGCTTCATGCGCACTCCTCAAGAAAATGCTGAAGGTTATAAAAATGCATCCACCTTTACGCGTGCCGATAAGTTTCATGGCAGTCTGCTGCTAGTACACGGCATGGCGGACGATAATGTCCATTTTCAAAACTCAGCCGAATATGCTGAACATTTAGTCCAGCTTGGCAAACAATTCGACATGCAAGTATATACTAATCGTAACCATAGCATCTATGGTGGAAATACCCGTTTACATCTATATACTAAACTGACGAACTTTTTTGACCAAAATCTCAAACAGTAAATCTTATTGCCTTTAAAACAGGACTAAGATGGTCATCTTTTAAAGCATAGAAGTTATAACTTAAATAATAAAGAAAGTGACAAGAATACGTAAACCGGAATGGCTCAAGATTAGTATTGGGGCCAACGAACGATATACAGAGACCAAACATATAGTTGACTCACATAGCTTGCATACAATTTGTAGTAGCGGACGTTGTCCCAACATGGGAGAATGTTGGGGCAAAGGAACAGCCACATTTATGATCGGCGGAGAGATCTGTACCCGTAGCTGCAAATTTTGCAATACATTGACGGGTAAACCCAAATCCCTTGATGCTGACGAACCAACTCATGTGGCAGAATCTATTGCACTAATGAAACTTTCACATGCCGTCATTACTTCGGTAGACCGGGATGATCTATCGGACTTGGGAGCAACACATTGGGTAAACACCATAAAAGAGGTCAAACGAATCAATCCGGAGACCACCATAGAAGTACTTATTCCTGATTTTCAGGGAAGAGAAGGACTCATCGCACAAATTATTGACGCCCGTCCCGAAATTATATCTCATAACATGGAGACCGTAAAACGCCTTACTCCATCAGTTCGCAGTGCAGCCCGTTATGATATAAGCCTCAAAGTGTTACAACAAATCTCAGAAAGCGGTACCACCACAAAATCCGGCATTATGGTTGGCCTAGGAGAGACTCCATCCGAAGTAGAAGAACTAATGGATGACCTGATCGGAGTTGGCTGCCAAATACTAACTATAGGCCAATATCTGCAACCGACTCACAAGCATTATCCTGTAGCAGAATATATTACGCCTGAACAATTTGCCAAATATAAAGAAATAGGATTATCAAAAGGATTCGAACAGGTAGAAAGCGCTCCTTTAGTACGTTCCTCCTATCATGCGGAGAAGCACATCCGGTTTTATAAAAGGAAAATATAATGTAAGAACCATCCTGCTTATTGTTTGTTATTTAAGGAAAGTACTGAATTGTGTGAACAATGAGCCATAAAGGAGTCCTATCATCTAAATTTAATATGTCGTTTGGATTTATTCCCGTAATAATATCCATCTTGTTATATGAATTTATAACTCAAGACATTTCTATCTATATAGGCGCAGGTGCAGGAGTCCTTTACAGCATATATACTTTTATAGAAAGAAGAAATCGTATTCCACACTTTCTACTTTACGGAACAACTATAATGCTTTTACTATTGGCATTGGTTACGCTTGTATTTGGTAATTGCTGCCCGTCCAGAATGTTCCCGCTTACTTTAGAGATAAGTGCCATCATTCCGGCTTTCTTTATCTATGCTAATAGAAAAGCATCAATAGGTCATCGTAAAAATCATTTAAACAAATGTTGTAAACAACAACTATCACAGGGGGCAGTATCGGCTACTGTATCTACACGCGTGGTTCTTATTATTGCAATATTCCATTTTGTAGCTATAGCCATTACCTTACTCATTGCACAACCCCTGAGCAATACAACAGAGACAATTTTATTTCAAGTTTGTCCACCTGCTGTATTTCTACTAAGTATACTATTCAACCAATTTGGCATTCACTTTTTTAATCGTTTCATGGAGCAAAACATCTTCATGCCAATTGTCAATACCAAAGGGGATGTGGTAGGCAAATGCTTAGCGACGGATGCTATCAATAAAAAAAACACATTCATCAATCCAGTTATACGAATAGCCGTTTCTTATGATAATCTATTATACCTCCAGCCACGTTCACAAAGATGTATAATGGATAAAAATAAAATAGATATTCCCCTGGAGTGCTACCTCTTATATGGCGAAACATTAGAGCAGGGTGTTGAAAGGCTACTCACTCAAGCTTTTCCCACAAGTTCACGAAAGGAGTTACACTTCAGCATTATGTATCATTTTGAAAATAAAGATACAAATAGACTTATTTATCTATTTTTATTAGATATAAAAGACGAAATAATTATACAAGACTCATTAAAAGAAGGAAAGTTATGGACACTTCAGCAAATAGAATTTAACTTGAATAAGAATTTCTTTAGCAGTTGCTTTGAGTACGAATATGACTACCTGAAAAGCATTATTTGTACAAGAGAAAAATACAAGGAATTTTAGATAGATTGGGAATTTTTCCTTGCCATTCTTTCAATGTTTTAGTTCGGATATACTCATCTCCGCAAGTAATGTCAGCAGCAATGCACAGTTGGGTTTGTGGACGGCATGCCTGTAAAATATCCTCTACCATTTTATTATTCCGGTAAGGCGTTTCAATAAACAATTGAGTTTGATGTTCGGAATAAACACGTTGTTCAAGCGCTTTTAATTTTTTAATCCGTTCTTCTTGCTCAATAGGAAGATAACCATGAAAAGCAAAACTCTGCCCGTTAAACCCAGAGGCCATGACAGATAAAATAATAGAAGAGGGTCCCACTAAGGGAACCACTCTTAAATTTTTCCGTTGCGCAATAGCCACCACATCCGCACCGGGATCAGCAACCGCCGGACAACCGGCTTCAGATATCACCCCCATGGAAAAACCTTCATCCAAAGGCTTCAAATAATCTGAAATTTCTTCAGGAGATGTATGTTTGTTCAACGGATAAAAAGATAAAGCATCAATATCGATCTCACGGTCTACTTTCTTTAAAAAACGGCGTGCCGAACGCACGTCTTCCACTATAAAATGACGGATACCATGTATCACCTCCTTATTATAAGGAGGCAGTACGTTTTCAAGAAGAGTATCGCCTAAAGTTACCGGTAAAAGATAAAGCGCTATTTCCATTATCAACCGTAAATAAAATGTCCGGACTCATCCTGATACTCCTCCAGGCCTTTGGCATAAGTAGTCATAGCACGTAAACTCATACCCACGCTGGAAAAGCCTCCATCGTGATAAAGATTCTGCATCGTCACTTTACGAGTCAAATCGGAAAACATCACAATACAATAATCGGCACATTCCTGCGCAGAAGCATTTCCCAACGGAGACATACGATTGGCAAAATCAAAAAGATGATCTATTCCCTTTACTCCGGAACCAGCAGTAGTCATCGTAGGAGACTGAGAAATAGTATTAATACGAACATGATGTTCCCGTCCGTAAATATAGCCGAAACTACGGGCAATAGATTCCAATAAAGCTTTGGCATCCGCCATATCATTATAACCACAGAATGTACGTTGGGCAGCAACATAACTCAAAGCCAAAATAGAACCATACTCGGCAATGGCATCCAACTTCTTGGCAGCTTGAATCATCTTATGAAAAGAAACGGCTGAGATATCCAATGTTTTATTTAACATATCGTAATCCAAGTCATCATAAGTACGCTTTTTACGTACATTAGGAGACATACCAATAGAGTGAAGAACAAAATCTATCTGCCCTCCAAGCACTTCTACAGAGCGTTTGAACACATTTTCCAAATCACTAACATCTGTTGCATCAGCTGGAATCACTTCACAATGAAGTTTTTCGGACAAGGCGGAGACTTCTCCCATACGTACAGCAACCGGAGTATTGGACAATGTTATCACAGCACCCTCCTCCACAGCTTTTTCTGCAACTTTCCAGGCAATGGACTGCTCGTTCAGAGCACCGAATATAATGCCTCTTTTTCCTTTTAATAAATTATAGCTCATACCTATTATTTTAAAATATTGAAGGGAGCAAAGATAGGAAGTTTTTGCATAAAAAGGGCGAAAGTGTGCAAAGAAAAGGCCAAAATGGCAAAAAAATACACTTAAACTAACAAATAGTACACATGTTTTTGCCAAAAGCCCGATACTTTTGTGACTTGTATTATAAGAGGTTTTTTCATAATATTTATTTAAGGTTAGAATTAGGTTAACATGAATCACTTATTATTTCTTATCGCAAGTTACTCCTCACGAGTAACTTGCGATAAGAATAATAAATGTTAAAGCAACCATACAGAATAACGATCAAACCGTCTTTAATCAAAAGCTCTAAATTATATAACTTAAACAATATCACCGAATGAACACACTAAGAAAAAGAGTTTTGCGGCTCATCCTTTTATTAATTGCAGTACTGCCTTCTTTCAGTGGAGTATACGCCCAATCTTTCAATCTTATAGATAATAGCATTTATCAAAATCTACCTTTTAACATGCCGCAGGTACAACAACCTTCCTTTCCCGATTATTCCGTTAATATTCTGGATTTCGGAGCAAAAGGTAACGGAACTACTTTGAATACCGAAGCTATTAATAATGCAATTAAAGCTGTAAACACTAAGGGAGGCGGCAAAGTTATCATACCCGAGGGATTGTGGTTAACTGGTCCAATTGAGTTATTAAGTAATGTGAACTTATATACAGAACAAAACGCGCTCATCTTATTTACCAATGATTTTAATGCATATCCTATCATAAAAACATCTTTTGAAGGTTTGGATACCCGTCGTTGTCAATCTCCCATTTCCGCTCAAAATGCCGAGAATATTGCAATTACAGGATACGGAGTCTTTGACGGTGCTGGTGATAGCTGGCGTCCCGTAAAGAAAGACAAATTAACGACCACACAATGGAAAAGCTTAGTTGCTTCGGGAGGAGTAGTCGATAAAAGTGGTAAGATATGGTATCCTACCTCCGGAGCCTTGAAAGGGGCAATGTCTACAAAAGAATTTAATAACCCAGAGGGTATTGAAACAGAAGAGGAGTGGAATGCAATACGCCCATGGCTACGTCCGGTTTTACTCAATATAGTTAAATCAAACAGAGTTTTATTAGAAGGAGTTACCTTTAAAAATTCTCCCAGTTGGTGCTTACATCCGCTATCATGTGAAGACATTACCATAAATAAAGTGAAAGTATTCAATCCGTGGTATTCTCAAAATGGGGATGCACTTGACTTGGAATCTTGCAAGAATGCACTTATTATAAATAATATATTCGATGCCGGAGATGATGCTATTTGCATCAAATCAGGAAAAGATGAAAATGGGCGAAAACGTGCAGAGCCATGCCAGAATGTAATCGTAAAAAACAATACCATATTACACGGTCATGGTGGATTCGTTGTTGGTAGTGAAATGTCAGGAGGCGTGAAGAATATATATGTAACAGACTGTACCTTCCTTGGAACGGACGTTGGTCTCCGGTTCAAAAGTACCCGTGGACGCGGAGGTGTCGTAGAGAATATCTATATCAACAACATTAATATGATAAATATTCCGAATGAAGCATTACTATTTGACCTCTTCTATGGAGGTAAAGGTGCCGGTGAAGAAACAGATGCAGAATTAGCCGAACGTATGAAAGCCCCGGTTCCCCCAGTGACGGAAGAGACCCCCTCCTTTCGTAATATTTATATTTCAAATATCACATGTAGAGGAGCGGGACGTGCTATGTTTTTCAACGGTTTACCCGAAATGCCTATTCGTAATGTGCAGATAAAAGATGCAATCATTACAAATGCCGAACAAGGCGTCATCATCAGTCAGACAGAGAATGTGATGATTCAAAATGTAAAAGTGGAAAGCAAAGGAAATACGTTGCAAATTAAAAATAGCAAAGACATAGAAATCAACGGAAAAACATATAACAACCCATCAGGTAAAACTTTAAATATCGATCTATAACAAATAGGGAGCATATTTATATGAAAATAAATAAGAAAATTGCCATGGTATTTGCTCTATGCTGCTTACTAAGCCAAGCAGCCTGGAGCAATCCCTTTTTTATCACAGAACTCCGGACTGAAGAATTAAAGAATCCCTTGGGACTGGATATCACTCAACCACGTTTAAGTTGGCAGTTACATCATTCTCAGCGAAATGTAATCCAAACAGCCTATCGCATACTTGTTGCTTCTTCTCCAGCTCTACTCCAGAATAACCATGCAGACATTTGGGATTCCGGGATCGTAGATTCAAGCCAATCTGTCTGGGTCAACTATAATGGACCATCTTTACAACCCAACAAACGCTACTACTGGAAAGTATATGCTAAAGCAAATACCGGAGAAAGTTGTTGGAGTGAAAGCGCTTTTTGGGGAATGGGACTTATGGGAGAAACTCATTGGAAAGGACGTTGGATTGGCCTGGATAAGCCAATGCCCTGGGACAGTGAAACCCAGTTTTCACGTCTGTCCGCACGGTATCTCCGAAAAGAATTCAAGCTCAATAAAATCATAAAGGAGGCAACCTTACATATAAATGGATTAGGACTCTATGAATGTTTCATCAATGGCAAAAAGGTTGGGAATCTTGTATTATCACCTGCTCCCACCGATTACCGGAAAACCATTCTTTATAACAGTTATGATGTAACCAATCTCCTTCACTCTCAGCATGCCAATGCTATAGGTATTATTCTCGGCAACGGGAAATACTACACTGCAAGGCAACATTATAAGACCTACAAAATAAGCAATTACGGCTATCCTAAAGTCCGGATGAATCTAATTGTTGAGTACACGGACGGTACAAGCGAAACGATAGCCACAACCCCTGATTGGAAACTAACGGCAAACGGGCCTATCCGCAGCAATAACGAATATGACGGAGAAGAATATGATGCCCGCAAGGAATTAGGTAAATGGACAGAACCGGAATACAACGACAGCCATTGGCTGCAAGCGGAACGCGTCATCATTCCTTCCGGATACCCAAAAGGGCAAATGATGCCGGGAATAAAAGTAGTAGAAACACTTAAACCTCAATCAATTCATCGTACCCAAAATGGCAGATATCTCATTGACATGGGGCAAAATATGGTGGGGTGGCTACGCATCAAAGTGAAAGGAAACAGAGGAGATTCCGTCCGGCTTCGATTCGCCGAAACACTGAAATCGGACAATGAATTATACACAGCCAACCTTCGTGACGCAAAAGCGACAGACTTATACCTGCTGAAAGGAGATGGCATTGAAGAATGGGCTCCCCGTTTCACATTCCATGGTTTCCGTTATGCGGAAATCTATACCTGCCCGGATTCAGCCTCACTCGAAGATGTAATAGGAGAAGTGGTCAATGACGATATGCCAGTCACAGGAAGTTTTGAATGTGATAATCCTATTTTAAACCAACTCGTTAAAAATGCATTTTGGGGAATACGGGGTAACTACAAAGGAATACCAATAGACTGTCCGCAGCGTAACGAACGCCAACCCTGGTTAGGCGATCGTGCCATAGGAGCTTTGGGAGAAAGTTTTCTGATGAATAACGAGGCATTATACGTCAAATGGATGAATGATATTGCAGAATCACAGCGTGAGGACGGCTGTATTCCTGATGTGGCACCGGCCTATTGGTACTACTATACGGACAATGTCACCTGGCCCTCTACTTATCTTATAATATGTGATATGCTTTATGAACAATATGGCAATATGCGTCCCATCATTGAACACTATAGTAGCATGAAAAAATGGATGGAGCATATCCGTAAAGAATACATGAATTCAGCATACATCATCACACGTGATCGTTACGGAGATTGGTGCTTGCCACCCGAATCACCAGAACTAATTCATTCCAAAGACCCTGCACGTATTACAAACGGAGAGCTTATAGCCACAGCCTATTACTATAAACTCCTGCAACACTTAATCAAATTTGCACGTCTGCAGGCAGATATGCCATCGTCCGATAGTTCGGAAACCAAATGCAGGCAACAAGATCTGAAAAGAGACATTTTGGAATATCAGGATTTGGCTGAACACGTCAAGACAGGATTTAATACAATATTTTGGAATGATAGGAATAATTGTTACGATAACAACACCGTAACGGCTAACCTTCTCCCTCTGGCTTTCAATATGGTTCCGGACGCAAAGAAAGATATGGTAGCCCGGCAGATTATTCAAAAGACAGTCAATTATTACGGTGCCACTATTCAATGCGGGGTTATTGGGGTACAATGGCTTCTGCGCGAACTGGTAAAAATGGGACGAACGGATGTGGCTTATGTTTTATCGACCCACACTAAATATCCGGGATGGGGATATATGGTTGCCAACGGGGCAACCACCATCTGGGAATTGTGGAACGGAAATACGGCTGATCCGGCAATGAATAGTGGAAACCATGTCATGCTTCTTGGTGATTTACTCCCATTCTGCTATCAACATCTGGCTGGTATACAGGCTGCTACGTCAGGATTCAAAGAGATAGATATGAAACCTGCTTTTATTCTACAAGAGATCGGATTCATTCATGCATCTTATATGACTCCCTACGGCAAAGTAAAGAGCAACTGGTCACAAACTGCAAATGAGTTTAAATGGAATATTGAAGTCCCGGTAAATACAAAAGCTACAATCTGGCTACCCAACGAGAAGGCAAATGCAACTACAGAAAGCGGAAAGAAGCTAAAAGAAGTACAAGGATTACAAATTATCCGGAAAGAAAAAGGCTATCTAGTCTGCAAAATAGGTTCGGGTAATTATCAATTTGTTACACAAAAAGACATCACGTATGGAACAGAGAAACAGGGATTACTGGCAAATGAATTTATTTGTGCACATCCCGATTTTCCGGAAAGCCATGCTTCAACAGTTGTCGAAACCAATCATGGCATAGTAGCCGCATGGTTTGGAGGTACTAAAGAAGGGAATCCCGATTGTTGTATTTGGGTAAGTCATAAAACTGAAAGAGGCTGGACTACACCTCAAAAGGTAGCGGATGGCATAATAGACGGAACGAAATATGCCTGTTGGAATCCTGTGCTTACCGAAACGCCGGACGGCGAACTGCAACTCTACTACAAAGTAGGTGTAAATGTAGCTGGATGGAGCGGATACGTCACTTATTCGGAAGATGGAGGAAAAACGTGGACTGCTCCGAAAGCTCTCCCAAAGGGGATTCTAGGTCCTATTAAAAACAAGCCGGTATGGATAGGCAAACGGATGGTTTGTCCCAGCAGTACGGAAGGTAAGGACGGATGGAGAGTACATTTCGAAATTAGTGATGACGAAGGCAGAACATGGAGAAAAACAGAACCTGTAGCAGCTTCTGACATCATAGAAACTGAGAAAATAAAATACAGTGATCAACAGCATAAGACGATACAAGTCATACAGCCTACCATATTGGTACATAGAGACGGACGCTTACAGGCCTTGTGCCGTACCAAAAACAACGGTTCGGTAGCCACCACATGGAGCAATGATAATGGCGAAACATGGAGTAAACTGACCTTTATTGATTTACCCAATAACAATTCTGGTATTGATGGAGTCACCCTGCAAGACGGACGTTTTCTACTGGTCTATAATCATTATCGGTATATTAATGGAAAAAGTAAAGAAAGGACTCCTTTAAATGTGGCCGTTGGCAACGATGGAATCCATTGGAAAGCAGCTTTGATCTTAGAAGATTCCCCCATAAACCAATACTCCTACCCTTCGGTTATTCAGGGAAAAGATGGCAAAGTGCACATTGTATATACATGGAGAAGGCAACGCATCAAATATGTTTGTATAGACCCTGAAAGACTCAAAATAGAATCGTTTGAAAAGGCAGGATGGAAAGAATAAATACAAAGCCAATAGTATTTAAATCAAAAAATAAAAAGATAATATCGGAGGTTTACACTAATTTTGTGACAAACATTAGTAACATTAAAGCCATGAAGAAGAATATTTTTATAGCATTGCTGTTTTTTTGTAACTTACCAGTGATTGCCGAAGCACAAAATGCCGAAAAGAAAATTGCTGTAGAAGTGAATAATACTTGGAGTGAAGCAAAAACCGACGAGCCCGTTGTAATAAAGCTAAATAAAATCAACCTGCAATTTCGGGTCCTCTCTGCTGTGGTGATGTGTGGAGATCAAGAAATTCCTTCTCAACTGGACGATTTGAACGGAGATCATCATGCAGACGAATTGGCCTTTCTAACTAACATTCCGGCTAAGGGTAAACAAACCTTCACCATTACACTCTCATCAACGAAAAGTGATAAAACTTATCCTTCACGCGTTTATGCAGAAATGCTGGTTAGTGATAAGAAGGGAAAACATGTCCCTGTTATTTCCGTAACAATTCCTGGAACCAGCAATATATATAGCCAAATGCATCACCACGGTCCGGCTTTTGAATCAGAGCTAGTCGCCTACCGCATCTATTTCGACAAAAGGCAAACAGTAGATGCTTACGGTAAATACAACAAAGGATTTGAAATCAAAGAATCACAATTCTATCCCAATAAAGAACAGTTGGCCCGCGGATTTGGAAATGATGTGCTTTGGGTAGGTACAAGTTGCGGTGTGGGAGCATTAAAAGGCTGGAATGGAAAAGAAGCAACACACATTGAACCTGTGGCAACACAAACCGAACGCATTGTCTCATACGGTCCGGTGCGTACAATTGTAGATATCGAAGTATACGACTGGCAATATCAAGGTGCCGAATTGAATATGACCAATCGCTACATTCTTTATGGAGGTCATCGTGATGTACAGGTAGAAACAATCTTTGAAAAACCTCTCAAAGATGAAACATTCTGTACCGGTGTGGTAGACATCAAAGGCTCTACTTCTTATTCCGACCACAAAGGATTAGTAGCTTGCTGGGGAACAGACTGGCCGGAAAAAGGCGATACCATAAACCATCCGAAGGAAACCATCGGTTTAGCCACTTATATTCCCCAAAACTATGTGAAAGCAGAAGCAAAAGATCAGGCAAATTACTTATATACCATTGGCGCAAAGGGTAGCACTCACTTCAATCATTATGTCACATTTACATCCTTAAAAGAAACCTTCGGATATAAAACGCCTGAAGCATGGTTTACTTATATACGCAAGTGGAAAGAAGAACTTGAACATCCTGTAACTGTAAAGCTAAAGTAAAATTTACATAGACCAATTTATATCATGAAAAACAAAAGCCTTTTATTCAGTTTACTTGTAGGATTAAGCTTACCCTTGGTGGCACAACAAGAAAATGACGTGTCTCAGGTATGGGTTGCGGATCAAGGAAACGGAACCTATCGTAATCCCATCCTTTATGCAGACTATTCCGATCCCGACGCTTGCCGCGTGGGAGAGGACTTTTATATGACTTCTTCCAGCTTTAATTGCCTCCCTGGATTACAAATTCTCCATTCTAAGGACTTGGTAAACTGGAGCATTATTAGTGCAGCTATTCCCTACGGATTATCTCCCGAAATAGTTCCCGAACGTCCTGAACATGGGAATCACGTCTGGGCTCCAAGTATCAGATATCATAATGGAGAATTTTACATTTTCTGGGGAGATCCTGATCAGGGAGTATTTATGGTCAAATCCCAAAAGCCGGAAGGACCTTGGAGTGAACCAGTATTAGTAAAAAAGGCAATAGGAGTCATAGATACCTGCCCTTTATGGGACGATGATGGGAAAGTCTATTTGGTACACGCTTATGCAGGTAGCCGTGCCGGATTGAAAAGTGTTATTGCAATATGCGAGTTGAGTGCTGATGCAAGCAAAGCTATCACGCAATCACGAATCATTTTCGACGGACACAAAGGAAATGAGACCAGTGAAGGCCCAAAATTTTACAAACGTAACGGTTACTATTATATTTTTCATCCGGCAGGTGGAGTTGTAGCTGGCTGGCAGGTTGTTCAACGATCTAAAAATGTTTATGGGCCATACGAATGGAAAATAGTTTTGGCACAAGGAAAGAGCTCAATTAATGGTCCTCACCAGGGAGCATGGGTTGATACGCCAACTGGTGAAGACTGGTTTCTGCATTTCAGAGACATAGGTGCATACGGACGTGTAGTTTATTTAGAACCGATGAAATGGATCAACGACTGGCCTGTTATTGGCGTTGATAAAGACGGAGACGGATGCGGAGAACCCGTCGCGAGTTATAAAAAGCCTAATGTGGGTAAAACGTATCCCATCTGCACCCCACAGGAAAGTGATGAATTTGAGGGATACACCCTGTCCCCGCAATGGCAATGGCAAGCTAACATCAATGAAAAATGGGCATATTATGCAGGAGACAAAAGCATTGTACGGCTCTACTCTTATCCGGTCGTAAAAGATTATAAGAATTTATGGGATGTAGCTAATTTGTTACTGCAAAAAACTCCATCGGATAATTTCACTGTAACAATGAAACTAACTTTTGAACCAAGTCCAAAATATAGAGGTGAACGTACCGGCTTGGTTGTTATGGGTATGGATTATGCCGGATTAATATTAGAAAATACGGAAAATGGCTTAGTTTTATCACAAGTTTCCTGTTTGAGGGCCAATAAAGGCGAGTCTGAACAGGTTAATGAAACAGCAAGCTTACAAAACAATACAGTTTACCTAAAAGTAAAATTCACCAGTGACGGTAGCAAAATTAAAGGTAGCGAAGCCAATAGTGATCTTGCCGTAATATGTCATTTCAGTTATAGCACTGATGGCAAGAAGTTCCACCCGCTTGGCAAATCATTTCAGGCCAAAGAAGGACAATGGATCGGGGCCAAAGTCGGCATGTTCTGTACGCGTCCATGTATGGTCATCAATGATGGCGGATGGGTAGATGTGGACTGGTTCCGCATCACAAAAAAATAAAAAAGAACAAAAAAACGACAAAAATACCCGCTGCAAAAACAAATATTTGCAGCGGGTATTTTGTTTTTTTACTTTTGCAACAACCAAAAAGAAGAGAAAGATGAAAAAACTGATTATATTTGATTTGGATGGAACTTTACTTAATACAATAGCAGATCTGGCACAAAGTACCAACCATGCACTACGTATTCTAGGATACCCAACCCATGAAGAACCGGCTTATAAATTTATGGTAGGCAATGGCATCAACAAACTTTTTGAACGTGCCCTACCCGAACAAGAGCGGAATGAAACAAACATACTGCGCGTACGCAAGGAGTTCATTCCCTACTACGATCTGCACAACGCAGACAAAAGTATGCCCTACCCCGGTATTTCCCAATTATTGGATACCCTTCAAGATAAAGGCTATCAGATAGCTGTGGCTTCCAACAAATATCAGTCTGCCACTACCAAACTCATCAAACATTATTTTCCAAAGATACATTTTAGTGCAGTGCTTGGCCAGCGTGAAGGAGTGCCAGCCAAGCCTGATCCCTCCGTCATATACGAAATATTAAGCAGTACGGGAAAAAGCAAAGAGGACATTTTATACATAGGCGACTCGGCTGTAGATATGCAAACAGCACGTAACGCAGGAGTTACTTCGTGCGGAGTGACATGGGGATTCCGCCCAAAACGTGAATTAGAAGAATTTCATCCTACTTACCTCGTTGACCGGGCCGAAGAAATATTATCAATAATCCTTCAAAAATAATCCGTTGCAAAATTGTAATCATACTAACACTAAGTAATTAAATATATTTTTATATATAAATCTTAAGCGGAAAAAGCGTAATGAATGTTATGTTCCCACATATAGGAAAAGCATCTATCTATCAATCAATAAATTAAAAAACAACTAAATTTTAAACCGGCTATTTTTTTACAGTCAACATTCAACAGTCACTTAACGTCCCGCTACGCACAAATAAACAGATAAAATTAACACAAACAATAATGTTATTTTACTTTCTCGTAAAATGATGCAGATGGTATACATACCAAACTACAACTATAATGAAACGAATAGCCTTTAATATCTACTATCGTCAAACTATTTCCCCAAAAGATGCATTACCTCTCATTTTTTTAACACATCTATTTTTTATAGCTACAACAGTCATCCAAACATATCCGCCAAATGTGACTTATATCGTATTATTTTACAACTATTAATACATATAACTAAATACCAGCAATATACTGAATAAATATATTTATGAATAAGCGCGGAGGGGCGCTTAATGACTGTTGAATGCTGAACGTTCAAAAAAAACCTTAAAAATGGCATTTTCCGCATTTTCACGCAATTTCACGCTTTAATAAAAAAGGAGAATATCATAAATAGCGTCCATTATAGACAATAAATATTACCATACAATATATCTTGTACAGGAAACTTATACTACCTCCTTCAAAAACACAGCACTGGACAAACTCATCATAGCAAGAAAGAGCAAGAATTATATCATTGCCAGAATCTACAAAATTAGAGTAAGAGCTTATAATTTTATTGTAAGAGCATATAAACTTTAGGTAAAGGCTTATCGTTTTATTGCAAGGACTTATTTTATTAGTTATCAGACAATAATAATAAGCGATAGGTTATCGCAACACTGGTAACAACAATAGAAATCAAAATTTACTAGCCTAAAAACAAATATTACACATCAATACTTTTACATAACAATACATTTGCAATAGAAAGTTAACAGTGTGTCCGAACACACAATAAAGATTATTATAAAATCAATATTATGCAAAAGAAGTCTAACAGTATGAAAAACATGTGCATCATGTTGCTATTTACATTATTCACAGCAACATCAAATGTATTTGCACAAGATGTCACCGTAAAGGGAATAGTGAAAGATAAGGCAGGGGAACCGATAATCGGAGCTTCTGTAGTCCAAAAAGGAAAAGCCGGAAATGGCACTATTACCGATATAAACGGAAATTTTACCTTTAAGATTTCAAAAGATGCTACCTTATTATTCTCTTATGTAGGCATGAAATCCCAAGAAATACCTCTAAAAGGTAGAAAAATACTTAACGTAATCTTAGAAGACGATGCTCAAGCTCTGGAAGAAGTAGTGGTCATTGGATATGGTTCGGTAAAAAGGAAAGATATTACAGGATCCGTAGCGACTGTTAATTCAGATGTTTTAACTGCTGTACCAGTAGCCTCAGCCACAGAAGCTTTAACCGGAAAGTTGGCAGGTGTACAAGTAACAACAACAGAAGGCTCTCCAGATGCAGAATTAAAAATACGTGTCAGAGGAGGTGGATCAATCACAGGAGATAATACCCCATTATTCATCGTTGACGGTTTTCCTGTAGAATCCATAGCCGATATACCGGCATCTGATATAGAAGATATGACTGTACTAAAAGATGCTTCTTCTACAGCAATTTATGGATCTCGTGGAGCCAACGGAGTAATCCTTGTTACGACAAAATCAGGTAAAGCCGGTAAGATAAATGTCAGCTATAATTCTTATTATAGTTGGAAGAAGATAGCCAAAACATTAGATGTACTTTCCCCAAAAGATTATGCAAAGTGGCAGTATGAATTGGCTCTTCTGAAAGATGAAGATGATTTAAGTTCCTACGAAGACTATTTTGGAAAATACCAAGATTTAGATATGTATGATAACATACCTTACAATGATTGGCAAAATCTGACATTCGGCCGTACAGGACATACTTTTAATCACAACTTGAGTATCAACGGCGGTAGCGAGAAAATAAAATATGCCTTTAACTACGCCCATATGAATGATAAAGCCATAATGGAAGGTTCTTCTTTCAAACGTGATAATTTCAGTTTGAAATTAAACACCCAACCTCTCAAGAATGTAACCCTTGACTTTCAGGCACGTTACTCTCAAGCAGACATTGCAGGTGGTGGTGCGAATGATGCAACCAGCACATACGACTCAGACAAACGATTAAAATACGCTGTAATCTATACCCCGATGCCGTTAAGTAACCTGAATTCTGACTCAGGTAGTGCGGATGATGATCTCGGAAACTTATATAATCCACTGACTTCCATATCAGACAATGATCGTATGCAAGAACGCAAGACATTGAATATATCCGGAAGTTTCGGTTGGGAAATATTCAAAAACTTTAAAATAAAAACAGAACTTGGCTACGACGACTATCGTAATAATGACAAGCGCTTTTGGGGAACTACAACCTATTACATTAAGAATGTACCTTCCTCCGAGAACCAAGGACATCCTGCTATCCGCATAACAAACACATTCCGTCATATCTTCCGCAATACAAACACAATCAGCTATGATTTCTCTAAATTGTTTATGAATGATAAACATCACTTAAATGCCATGCTTGGACAAGAGTGGATTATCACGAAGTCAAACAAATTAACAAATGAAGTCCACGGCTTTCCTGATTGGATTACCTCTAAGCAAGCCTGGAAATTGACTAATCTTAAAGGAACGACTCCTTATAATATTGAGAACTATCTAAATCCTGACGACAAACTATTATCCTACTTCGGACGTGTAAACTATGATTTTGAAAGCAAATATTTAGTTAGCGCCACATTCCGTGCCGATGGTTCTTCCAAATTTTCCCAAGATAATCGTTGGGGATATTTTCCTTCTGCAGCAGTCGCATGGCGTATATCTTCCGAATCTTTTATGGCATCTACCAAAAGCTGGCTGGATGATTTAAAGCTACGCTTTAGCTATGGTAGCGCCGGCAACAATAATATACCCTCAGGCCAAATGACACAGAGCTACCAAAGTAATACAACTTCTTGGATTAACGGTTTTTCTAGCTACTGGGCACCGAGTAAAGTCATGGCTAACTCTGAATTAAAATGGGAAACGACAATTACTCGTAACTTGGGTTTAGATTTCACTACATTAGGAGGCAAGCTAAATGGAACTATTGAAGCCTACTTAAATACGACCAAAGATTTATTAATAGAATTTCCCGTAGGCGGCACAGGGTATGATACCCAGTATCGCAACATGGGTAAAACTCAAAATAAAGGAATAGAGGCAAGCGTTAACTGGACAATAATCAATAAGAAAAAATTTGGTTTAAGCCTTAGTGCTAATATCGGTTTCAACAAAAATAAAATCAAAGATCTCGGAATTATGGAGGACTTTGGCAAAGATTCTTATTGGGCATCATCCGAAATTGGATACGACTTTTGGATATCTAAAGGCGGATCCGTAGGCAAGATGTACGGCTATCGTTCCGACGGTCGCTATGAAGTAGATGATTTCGAAGGATACAACGCAACTACAAAAAAATGGGTATTGAAAGAAGGAGTTACAGATTGTTCCGCAGTAGTAGGTACCCTTCGCCCCGGTATGATGAAATTGAAGGATCTTGATGGAAGCCATACGGTAACCAATGACTATAAAGATCGTGAAATTATTGGTGATGCTAATCCATTGCATACAGGAGGTTTCAGCATTAATACCCGCGCTTACGGCTTTGATCTAAGTGCAAACTTCGACTGGAGCTATGGCAATGATGTTTATAATGCCAACAAAATAGAATTTACCTCTACCGGAAAATATCAATATCGCAATATGATCTCAGAAATGGCGGATGGTAAACGTTGGACCAACTTAAATTCCGATGGTACACTTTGCAATGACCCTGTACAATTAGCCGCCTTAAATGCTAATACAACAATGTGGTCACCTTATACACAAAGGATGATATTCTCTGACTGGGCTGTGGAAGATGCCTCATTCCTGCGTCTCAACACATTAACATTGGGATATACCTTACCTAAAGATTTAACTAGTAAGGGACATATTCAAAGCCTGCGCTTTTACGTCACAGCCTACAACGTATTTTGCTTAACAAGTTATTCAGGCTATGATCCGGAAGTATCTACCATGCGTCAAACGACCTTAACACCTGGAGTTGATTATTCAGCATATCCCAAGAGTCGTCAGTTTGTTGTTGGTGTAAACTTGAATTTCTAAATAAAAAAACAAAGAATATGAAAAATATGAAGAACATATTATATATCTCCCTCTTGTCATTGTCTCTTACAGGCATAATAACCTCCTGCGACCTAGAGGCACCTACGCAGTCTTCCATGGACTCATCACTCATTTTTTCCAACTATTCCATGGCAGAAGCTGCTGTTATGGGTATCCATCAATCATTCGGTGAAACGAACTCTTATCGCGGACGTTTCTTACCATACTATGGAATAAACTCAGATATAGAATGGATCAATGGGATGGATCCCACCAAAATAAACGATGGTGGAAAATTTGATTTATGTACCTATACAGCTACTGCTGCAAATTCTCAGATGAATACAGATAATAACGCCTATGCTAAATTTTATGAAGGCATAGAACGAGCAAATAAAGCTATTGAAGGACTACGCACCTATGGGAATATAAGCACAAATTCAGATATGGCTCAATTATTAGGAGAAGCCCTGACTTTGCGTGCTGTTCTATACTTAGATTTAATAAAAGGATGGGGAGACGTTCCTGCCCGCTTTGCTCCTATTACTTCAGAAACAATGTATTTGGGACGTTCAGACAGAGATGTTATTTACAAACAACTTTTAGCCGATTTACTTGAAGCCGAAGATTACGTAGGATGGCCTAATGAAACAACAATAACAAAAAATACGGAGCGTGTAAATAAAGCCTTTGTTAAAGGCCTCCGCGCACGCGTTGCTCTTTATGCCGGAGGTTATAGTCAACGAGCTGACGGCATTCGTCTAAGCAATGACCCGGAACTAGGTCAAACGGCAATGTATACCATCGCAAAAAATGAGTGTGTGGATGTCATTAGTCAAAACTGCAATCAACTAGGCGAGTTTAAAAGTAACTTCTTAAGACTTTGCAAAGATGATGTTACAGCTGGATATGAATCTTTATGGGAAATACCTTTTTCCGATGGGCGTGGCCGTGTACTTTATACATTTGGCGTAAAACATAACGCAAAAGACCAATACACACAACAAGCCCAAGGTGGTGTTAACGGCCCACTACCCTACCTGTTTTATGACTACGACGTAGATGACATCCGCCGTGATGTCACTTGTGTGCCTTATGAATGGTCTAAAGACTTGGTTGATGGAAATGCTAAACAGCAACTACGAAGTTTAAAAAACTGGTGCTTTGGAAAACTGCGCTACGAATGGATGGACCGTATTGTTACTTCTACTAATGATGATGGCGTTAACTGGCAATACATGCGATTGGCTGATGTCTATCTGATGGCAGCTGAGGCAATCAATGAACTCGATGGACCATCTGCTGCAGCTCCATATATGAAACCAATATTAGACCGCGCATTACCGGCATCAAAAGTTACAGCCTACATGAACGGGGCCACAATCAGCAAGGAAGCTTTCTTTAATGCTATTGTAGAACAGCGCGCATTCGAATTTGCAGGTGAATCGTTAAGGAAAGCCGATCTTATTCGCTGGAATTTATTAAAAACGAAATTAGATGAAGCTAAAGTAAAGATGAAACAGCTAGCAAGACATGAAGGTACTTATTCAGACCTGCCTGAAAAGCTTTATTACCAAACAGCAAAAGATGGTGAATCTCTTACTATTTACGGATTAAATCACGGAGATACAGATAGTCAGGGAGCCGCATTAGGTTATGAAAGTAATGAAACATGGATTTCAACAGACAAGTTAGCAGATGATCTCATAGACATATTATACGTAAAAGACCCGGATAAAAATCAATTTTGGCCAATTTGGCAGACATTCATTGACAGTAGTAACGGAACATTGACAAACGAGTAAATATTATAAAACATCTAATAATAACGTTATGAGCAATTTAAAGAAATATATATATACTATAGGTTTTTTCGCCAGCATCTTTATCACAGCTTGTAGTGATCAAGATGCAGAATTAACCAGCATAAATTATGACCGACTTTTCTCTCCAATCAATTTGGGCGCTACAGTTTCGAATAAGGTTAATGTCAAATTGAAATGGACAGCAGTTTCAGGAGCTGACAGTTACATTATTGAACTTTACGAAAATGATAGTTTGTCATTTAGCGGAAATCCCGTCGAAACACTAAATGACATCACCTATGACCAAATACCATATACTATTTCAGGGCTAGAGAGTGAAACTCAATACTCTGCACGAGTAAAAGCGGTAGGGGACAGCATTCCGGAATCAAAATGGAGTGGAGTATATTTTAAAACGGACGCAGAACAAATTCTTTCGGATGTAGTAGAAAAAGATCTATCTGCCACATCGGTAACTCTTCACTGGCCAGCAGATCAGTCAGCAACAGAAATCATCGTAAACCCAGGTGATATTCACCATACGGTGACCTCCGACGAGATAACCAACGGAGCGGCAACCATTGAAGGCTTAACCCCTGAAACAAAATATACAGCCAAATTGATGAAAGGAACAAAGACACGTGGTTCGGCAGAATTTACTACTTTAATTGATTTAGGTGGTGCAATTGCTGTCAATCCAGAAGATGACTTAGCCCAAATCTTAGCCAATGCAAAAGATGGCGACGCATTCGCCTTTTATCCGGGAACTTATTCTATACCAAGTGCAGAAGGTGGCATTGACAAAATAACAATAGCTGCTAATATTGAATTCAAGGCTGTACGTCCAAGCGATCGGCCTATTCTGAATGGCTGCATTCTCTTGAATGCAGGTGCATCCCTCACGATGAAGCAAATTATTATGGATGGGGTAAACACTGATGGCAGTCAGGCCATTGAATTTAAAGCAGCTACTACCTATAAGGGATTAGTTATGGATGATTGTGAAATTCGCAATTACGTGAAAGGATTATATTATGTAAATGTAGCTGCAACAATTGATAAAATAGCCATTGAAAATTGTTTAATTCACAACATAGAATGCAGTGGAGGTGATTTCATGGATTGCCGTGCAGGGGCTATTAAAGAAATAACGCTTTCCAATACTACAGTTTATAAGAGTTGCGCAGAACGTGATATGATTCGTTACGATGACAAATCTAGTAATTTTCCGGATGTTTCCCCTATAATAAATGTCGTGAATAACACGTTAGTTAATGTAAGTAACACAACGGGTAAACGCCTTCTATATGTTCGGTTTAAAAATAATACGATCAACTTCACGAATAACTTGATAACCGATACTGCAGCCGAATTTTCCAATCAGAAGAACACTTCTGCACCTACATTTAAGAACAACAATTATTTTAATTCTCCAGCATTATTTACAGGTGGAAGTACTACTTCATTAATATTCGACGATTCCGCAACAACATTTGATCCGGGCTTCAAAGATGCAGATAATGGAGATTTTACAATCTCTAATGAGGACCTCATCACTAAGGGAATCGGAGCTTCACGGTGGAGATAAATAAGGAGTAATGTATCTAAACTGATTTCAACGTTTTAGATACAAATATAATCAAGCAGGCATTAGCTATATTTATTATACTAATGCCTGCTTTACATATACACATATATTACTTTATTAGCCAAAACATATATTATAACGTTGGATAATAGAAGATACATTCCATCTTTTCTACTCACTTTCACTTTGGATGAACCAACTGCATCCACTCCTCTCTATTGTTTGAAGAATTAAGTATAGAATAAGCTAAATATGATTGAAAAAAAATAGCCACCTACTCCCTACCCAGAAAGCTTCTGAAGGGGGGTAAGCAAAGGTAGGGACAGAGGCTGGCAAAGGTAGGAACTGTGCCTACCTCAGTTCCTACCTTTGCCTGGCTCTGTTTAAAGGCACTCTTCTTTTCTCTAAAAAGAATTACAAACAAAGAAACAAACGCCCCATATTTTCAAAGATTCGAGTTTGCCTTATGCAAACAGTCAATGTTGCTTGTATTTATATCGAACTCACGTTATTATACTTATCAAAAGAACATTGAATAGTGGCTACTATATTACTTTTTTAAAATGCTATCACGATATTCTGTTGGAGTCATGCCCATTTTTTGCTTAAAGCATTTGCTAAAATATCTTGGATCATTAATACCAACCATATAGGAGATCTGCGCCATAGAAAATTCTCCCTTTTTAATTAGTTCTATAGCACGTTTCATACGCATTTCTTTTATAAATTCAATAGGAGACAATCCTGTTAATGACTTTAATTTTTTAAAAAAGACAGAACGACTAACTGCTAATTCCTGCACCAAATCATCCACAACTAAATCTCCATTATCAATATTTTTCTCCATCAGCTCCACTAATTTATCCATAAACTTACAATCATTAGGAGACATCTCAGGACCGTGATCACTTATAAAATCCTCATCTTCCTGAAGCGATGAGCTATCACCCATCGTTAAATTATGACGATATAAGTCCCGCAATTTTTGACGCTGGGTTAACAAGTTCTTTACACGTACCCTTAAATAAGTAGCACTAAAAGGCTTTGTTATATAATCATCTGCACCATACTCCAACCCTTCAATCCGACTTTCAGCAGCAGTCTTAGCTGTAAGCAGTACTATAGGTATATGGCTTGTAGTCATATCCGCACGCAATTCACGAGTCATTGAAATGCCATCTTTTTCAGGCATCATCACATCACTAATAATAATATCAGGCAGAAATTTTAAGGCTTTGCTCCACCCCTCCATACCATTTGCAGCCTCCACTATTCGAAACTCAGTAGAAAAGATAGTACGCAAAAACAGACGTAGTTCATGGTTATCTTCAACAAGCAACATTATATTCTTAGTAACCGGCTGCATTTTAAATTCATTAGAAGAAGAGAGATCTTCCTTCTCTTCTTCTGAATTAACAACCTCCTCACTAACAAATTCCATACCTGCCGTTATATCATCTTGCAAAACTTCTACCGTATCATCGTAATGGTCTTTTCCCTTCAAGAAATCTACTTTAAAACAACTGCCCTCCCCGGCTTTACTATCCACAGAAATCGTAGCCTTATGCATTTCCACCAATTCCTTAACCAAAGATAAGCCAATACCTGTACTAGATTGATTAAAGAGTGTGTGGTCCATCAGATTTTCAAATCGTACAAATAATGTTTTTTTTCTATTTTCAGGAATACCAATTCCCTGATCCTGTACTCCAATCGAAACAGTATCCTTATCTTCCCGGATAAAAATGATAATCATCTTTCCATTTGGAGTATATTTAAAGGCGTTAGATATCAAGTTAAACATTATTTTTTCCAACTTATCCACATCAACCCAAAGGAATAGTTCGTCCTTTTCCGTTTCAAACAAAAAATCAACGTGATGCTCTTCAGCTATAGAATCAAAGTTCTTCATCAATTGACGAATAAAAGACACTACATTGACACGCTGTACCTGCATCCTCATTTTTTTATTTTGTATCTTTCTAAAATCAAGAATTTGGTTGATAAGACGAAGCATTCGACTGGTATTTTTCTCCACAATTTGCAATTGTTCACGGGTCTCTTTAGAAAGAGAAGAATGCTCCAATACGTATTCTACAGGACCAGAAATCAAAGTGAGAGGTGTACGAAGTTCATGAGAAATATCTGTAAAGAACCGCAATTTCATATCAGTCATTCGCTGCTCCATTGATACTTCATGCTTTAATCTATATATTGTGAATAGAATATATACAGCTATGACAATTATTGCTATAACAAAAAACACATACAAAAAATAGGCTAAAGGAGTTTCCCAAAATGAAGGAAGGACTTCAATATCTAAAGTTCGGGTATTATTTGTCCATACTCCGTCACCGTTAGTTGAACGTACTTTAAAAACATAGTGTCCTTTTGGTAAATTTGTATAAGTAGCAATGCGTTGCTTACCTACATAATTCCAGTTTTGTTCAAATCCATCCAAAATATAAGCATATTGTATTTCAGGAGGAGCAGAAAAATCAAGTGCTGCAAATTGTATCGTAACTACGTTTTCCTTATGAGAAAGCTTTAAGCTATATGTATCATCTAAAGCATATTTCAACAAGCTACCTTCGCCTGGAGTTACCGCCTCATTTGCAATCAGTAACTTAGAAAAGACAATAGAAGGTACATAATTACTTTTCTTAATGGAATCCGGATTAAAAATAAATATTCCCTTATTTGATCCGAAAAGAATATCTCCAAATGAGGTAAACTCTGATGCAGCTTCACTAAAACGTACTTGAAATGAAATACCCTTATCATCATAATTCTCAAATTTTTCTTCCGAAGGAATAAACTGACTAACTCCATTTTCCGTACTCATCCAAAGATATCCTTTGTGGTCCTCCCGTATAGATAGAATGACATCTGAAGACAACCCTTCAGCCACTGTATAAGACTTAAATTTAGCATTACCATTCTTGTCTAAAAAGAGCAATTTATCAAGTCCTCCCCCAAACGTAGCAATATAAAGTTCACCTTTCTTTGTCACCGTAATCCAATGCACATCGTTATTACTCAGGCTATTTGCATTATCAGGAATGCGAATGTAATGATGGAATTTAATATCTTCAGGATTTTTAAAATTCTCATCAATCATTAAAGCTCCCACCGTTGTTCCAATCCAAATATGTCCCTTATGATCACTGGTAATAAAACGAGCCTTATAACAACAATCTATAGGGTAATCCTTCAAATTATTACGATAGTTGATAAAAACATCCCGTCCTCCCTGACTATGAGCTAAATAATTAACCCCACCGGAAAAAGTAGCAATCCATATCCGGTCATGACTATCTTCGTAAATACAATAGACATCATCGCTACTTAAGCTGTAAATATCATCTTCATGATATTGGTAACGTGTCAACTTATAATGATAAGGTTCTTTAAGCCTTACCGCTTTAACAAGACCATCTCCCTTTGTTGCAATCCAAAGATTTTTGTTATGATCCTGCATCACAAAATAAACATTACCACGTAAAGGAGATCCGGAATGGGACACAATTCCATTTTCAGTCAAGTATCCTCTGTCTTTCCTCTGTTTATCAAAAACTCTCAATTTTCCATCTTTCACCCCTACCCACAAATTTTGATCCGAATCTTCATATAGAGCACGTACCTCATTACTCAATGACTCATAATTGTGAGGAACTAAAGTTTCCATACGAAATAGTGAGGGACGGAAAGTGATTTTCTCCAGCCCTTTTGAATGCGTACATAACCATAAATTACCCTGTCTGTCGGAAAAAGCAGAATGAATCTTATTGGAGAAGCGCCAATCATCCCCTTGTAAGCTATCATAAAAGGGACGTAAACAATTACTTTTCCGGTCAAAGTAAGAAAAGCCTCCCCCGTAAGGATGAACCCAAAGCCTGTCATTAATATCTTCATGAATATGGAAAGCCGGACGCGAACGATCCGTACTAGTTGGTTCAACAGGTATCTGTTCAAGTTTTAAAACACGTGTATGCGGGTTAAAATGAACAACAGTACCTGATACATGTTGCTCAAACCAAATCTCATCATACTTATCTACATATACCGAATGAATAGCGGCATCAGGAAAACGGGAAGCCGGAAAGTGATCAATCTTTTTCGTCTTTAGATTGTAAATAAAAAAGCCATCTGTTGCAGTAGTTACAATTAACTCTTTCTCGCTAATCTTATTAATGGATATAATAGATGACACTGTAGGCATCTGTAACAAGAGAAACTGCCCACTATATTTCTGATAACGCCAAATATGCCCATTATTAGACCCAAAGTATATGTTATTCCCATTTTCTAAATAATTATAAAAGGCCTGTTGCTTACCTTTTTTCTTCCCGTTTGTTTCTACAAAATAAGCAACAGGATGGCTCATACCACAAGCTATCATTCCTAAACCATTATCAGAAAGTATCCATTCATTACCCGCAAAATCCTGACAGATACGTCTTACGCCTAATAATGGAAACTGAGCGGTTCTTGAAGGAAAATAAGAAACAGACAATTTATAAGTATGAGGATCAGTCAGAACCCTGATAATTCCTTCCGTTTTTTCACCCAAGACCCATACCGTCCCATCAGGAAGCATTTCTATTTTAGTAACGTGGACTTCATCATCTCCTTCTGTACCTTCAGCAGGCACACGTTCAAAGCTCTCGGTACGCGGATCAAAACGATAGGCATGAGCATCATAAGTTTGCAACCATAAATACCCGTATTTATCTTCACCTATATAATCAACTCTATTATGGCTGAGTGCAATATTGTTATCAAACTGAGCCTTATAAGTTCTGAAAGTATAGCCATTGAATTTGTTAAGTCCATCCCACGTAGAAAACCACATATTTCCTTTATGATCCTGCAATATGCTCATCACTGTATTTTGAGAAAGTCCATCTTCTGAAGAATAATGAGTAAAGATACAATTAGGTTGAGCATCTATTTGCAGAGAAAAAACGATTCCAACCAGTAAGTATAAAGTTTTGTTCATCATAATAACTCGATTCTATGGGGTAAAGATATATATTTCAGACAAAATTTACGTATATTTGTTACAAATTTAACTACTACCAGCTATGAGACATATTACAGTCCTTTTTTTAGCAATATTATGCAGCTGCTTTACCGCACATGCACAAACCAACACCATAGCTTACGGCATAACGAATAACATGCCAACTTTCTACAAACAGTTGAAGCAACAACTCACCTTTCCTATGGCATGGGGGAATGCTCCAGAGAAAAAATTTGGTAAATGGCGCACCAAAGCTAGAGAAGTATTAATGGAATGCATGCAAAATATTCCCCCTGCACCTCAAAATTATAAAATGAAAGTCATTGCAGTGGAAAAGCGCAATGGATATGAAGCTCGAAAAATATTATTTAATGTATCAGAATGGTATCAAGTGCCAGCCTATCTATTAGTACCAGAGGGAAAAGGACCATTTCCTGCCATTGTAATGCTACATGATCATGGCGCTCATTTTTCCATAGGAAAAGAAAAGATGATCCGTCCTTTCGATGTAAAACCGGAAATCTTGGCTGATGCAAACGATTGGGCTATACGGTGCTACGAAGGGCAATATACAGGAGACTATTTCGCCCAGCACGGCTATGTTGTACTCGCCATTGATGCCTTATTCTGGGGAGAACGGGGACGGAAAGAGGGAATCAGCTATGATGGACAGCAAGCTCTTGCTTCCAATTTTTTACAGATGGGAGGATCATGGGCTGCTTTTATCAGTATGGATGATGTACGAAGCGCCGAATTTTTGTCATCTCTTCCTTTTGTTGATAAAGAGAGAGTCGGTTGTTTAGGCTTTTCAATGGGAGCTTACCGTTCATGGATGCTTTCTGCTTTGACAGACTGCATAAAAGCTTCGGCTTCTATTTGTTGGATGAACACAACAGAAGAATTAATGACTCTAACCAATAATCAAAATAAAGGTGGTTCCGCCTATTCAATGCTAATTCCCAATATTCGTAGATATATGGACTATCCACACACCGCAAGCATAGCCTGTCCTAAACCTGCTTTATTTTTTAATGGGACTAAGGACAAACTATTTCCTGTAAATGGAGTAGAAGATGCATATGCTACCATGCATGCCGTTTGGAAAAGTCAGCACACTGACTACAAATTAGTCACTAAACTATGGGACGAGAAGCACTTTTTCAATAAACAAATGCAAAAAGAGACTTTGGAATTCTTCGATAAATGGTTAAAATAAAGTTCTAAAATTAGGAACTTCAGTCTACAAAAGCTGCATTTATGCAAGTGCTACCTTTTACGACAAAAGATAAACTTTTGGTGTAAAAGGTAGCACACTTTATCTTATTAAACAATCAGTGATTATTTAATAAGATGCTTTTTGATCCAGAGTAAATGACCATATTCCGTATCTTCAGAAGTCCAATGCTCATTGATAGGGGTTATCAAAGCCTCTTTAGGACAAGCTAAAACATTGTATACAGCATAGCTGGTAGTCGGACCACAGTCACTCCATCCTGTGGAATTCCATATTTGTAAAACTCTACTTCCACCGTAGCCTTTTCACCTGCTTTATATAACCAGTCGGCATGATTGGGCACAGTAACCCAAAGCACATCACTTCTATAAGGATAATTTTCTGCGTGTATCCCCATTATGAAAGATGTCAGCATCAACATGAAAACAAACATCTCTTTTTTTATTCTATTCTTCATTGATATATAATTTAGAAGGTTTTTATTTTCAACGTTTTATATTCAATAAGCGATTCCCGCTCTTTATAGGATTCCAACCGTCATTTCCAGCCAATACGGTATCCATTTCATAACCTTTTAAATTTTTCAACTGATGAGAAAATGAAACACGTGCCTTAGGATTAGCCCCTTCACCGGAACTTTTATACTCTGCATAGAAAACAGTCTTCTCGGTATCTTTCTGGTCCCAGTTATTCCATCCCTCCGGCGCAATATGCTTACCCAACTTACATCGAATGAAAACGGCTTGTGCATAGGGTCTCCATGGACGGGATAGATAAACTTTCTTCACTCCACCATCAGCAGTCAATGTACAATCATAAAAAACATAGCCATACTTTTGCCCCCGATCGGTAGAGGGAGCTGTAACATAGCCGTCGCCCTTACTATGAATATGACAACGATTAAATACAGCTGTAGACCAGCCAAATATAAAATCAACTGTCCCTTCAATATAACAATCTTCATAATATTGACGGCAGTCTTTCCCATAAGTGTAAAGTGTATCTTGAAAGCCGAGAAAACGGCAATTTTTGAAATAAACACGATCCGCACTCACAAAGCAGGCAACCGCTTGCCCCACTGGTCCGGAAGTATTTTCAAAGGTTATGTTTTCAGCATAAAAATCCGGTGCATAAATATAACAGGAAGATGAGCCGGAGGTTCCTTTGTTTTCTCCAAAAAGATTTGGCTTATTTGCATAATCATCATAAGAAAGAATAGCTCCATCTTGTCCTATCAAAGAAATATTGATCTTGCTTTCCGGCACCACGATTTTCTCCTTATACACTCCTTTACGGACTAATATGGTAGTACGTACATTCTTTCGAAAATCAGGTACAGCATTAATAGCTTCCTGAATACTAAAAAAATCACCACTTCCATCTTTAGCTACAACAAAATCGTAATGACGAATATATTGAGCTAACTCCAGAACAGCCTTTGCTATAGCATCGACAGTAAGTCCAGTTATCAAACGCGCACCATGAATATTCAAGTGAGTATTATCCTCACGACCTTTTGGGCAAGCAAGTACTTCATTAGCAGGAACCCACATATAAAGTTTTTTAGATTCAACCGGGCCCATGCCCTCTACTAAATCGTGGGTAATCTTATTCATATCTACAAATGGAACATTTAATTCTTCCGCTACATTGCGTGGAGAATCCAAATAAGCTCCATGAGTATCAATAAGTTTTTCACCTGTTCCGGTGATCGAGTCTTCAGATGATCTTTTCTCCTTCACAGAGACACTATTCCGAAAATCATCTTGTTGTACTGCTTCTTTGACTGTTACAGCAGAAAAAGTGTTTCCTCCAAAATTACGACGAACAATTGAATTAAACAGGACCGGAATACCTCCTTTAGCCCTTGTTTCGTTCACAAAGCGCCTTAAATTCACATCAAATGTACCTCCTGGATCTGTATGACGTTTTACATCCGGCTTTTCGTCATTATGTCCAAACTGTATAAACACATAATCCCCCTTTTTAACTTGGGAAATCACTTGCTCCCAACGCCCCTCATCAATAAAGCTCTTCGAACTTCGGCCATTTACCGCATGATTATCTATCTGAATATTCTCAGAAAAGAAACCAGGTAACATCTGTCCCCACCCCCTTTCCAAATTACCACCGGTAAGCACTTTGTTTGCCATTGTAGAATCACCTATCATAAAAATGGTGATTGTGGACTTTTCATCAGCTTTAAAAGCCGATAATAAGAAAAATAAGCCTGCTAATAATATCAACTTCTGTCTCATAATCTATATAACTATCATCAATCTTGCCAGTTTCCACATTATACATCATAACGTACTAAAAGAGCTCACAAATAGTAAAAACGTTATTTTAATTATATCTTTGCACAAAAAGGAACAAAATAACACATCCAATGAAAAAAACAAGAAGCCATTCTTTTATCCAAGAAAAAGAAACAGCATGGGAACCTGCCGGCGAAGGTGTCACCCGCCAAATTATGGGATATGATGGGCAAATCATGCTAGTAAAAGTTAAATTTACCAAGGGAGCCATTGGAACTCCACATACCCATTATCACACGCAAACTACTTATGTGGCAAGTGGCGTATTTGAATTCACCGTTAATGGTGAAAAGCAAATTGTAAAGGCCGGAGACGGAATCTACATGGAACCTGATGCAGAACATGGCTGTATCTGTCTGGAAGCAGGCATTTTAATAGACTGCTTTAGTCCCATGAGAGCCGATTTCCTTAAACTTTAACAAAAAGACAGTGTTATAAAGTGCACTTGTTTTTACCGGCAAGGATTCCATTTCTTACACATGCTAAAGATATATTCGGGATCGCTATATTTTGCTGCTTCCTTTTTAGAAAGTAGCTTAGCCCATTTTACACGACCTGTAAAAACTGCACCATCTCCCGTACTCCCATATTCAGCATAGCGGGCTGTTTTTTCATTTTCCGGATTTCTCCAATTCTCCCAACCTGCCGGACAAATATGCTTGCCCATCTCACAATTAATAAAAGCAACAAAGGCATATGGACGCCACGGACGTCCCAAATAGACTTTATCAACACCGGGAGCAGCTGTCAACTTGCAATCTTTAAAGACATATCCTACCTCCACATCTTTAGGAGTAGAAGCGGCCGTAACATAAGAATTACGCTTGCTGTATATAGTGCAATGTTCAAAAAGAACTGTAGAAGGACCAAAAATAAAATCAGTGGTTCCTTCAATATAGCAATCTAAAAAATAGAGACAAGTACCACCAGCTCCGGTATAAATTGTATCTTGATTTCCTAAAAAACGGCAATTAATAAAGACTAGTCTATCACCCTCCGTATGAAGCGCAACGGCTTGCCCCAACTGAGCAGCATTGTTTTCAATCGTCAGATTCTTGAAAGTAATATTGCTACCTTCCACTTTGACAGTATAAGTACGAAATGTTCCCATTTTATTAATGTTAGCATGATCATCATAAGTGATAATCGTTTTGTCTGCACTCTCACCTATGAAGTCTACATTTTTCAACCAAGAGGGAACCACTAATTTCTCTTTATAAAGTCCATTCTTAATGCGAACCGTTACTTTATAATCCATAAAAGCACGGATACCCTCCATTGCCTCGGCCAAAGTCCGATAATCCCCCGTACCGTCACGAGCTACAACAATTGTATCCTTCCACTGATCTTTTGCAGCCAGCGGTAGTACCCCGCTAAATAACATTTCCACTCCAATGAGCCAATAACACAAAAAAATCTTTTTCATACTTATTTTTGATTAACAATTTCTTTCACCTGTTGAAGGCGTTCCCATTCCAAACTCGCCATAATAAACGGAGCAACAGCTTTCGCATCATTGCTACGGATGGTTTCATGTATATAATAAGAATAATCTCCCATCCGGTAATTCTTTCCTCCCAAACCAGCAACAGCGCATGCCTTGGTTATTGTAACCAGACCATTCTTATCTACTTTAATAAAGTTCTTGAGAATTCCCTGATAACCTTTAATGGCTACCTCCAAATATGATCGATCAATATATCCCATACGGACGGCCTTAAATAAAGCATAAACAAACATGGTAGAACATGAAGACTCCAAATAGTTACCTTTTTCTCCACTCTTATCCAATACTTGATACCAAACCCCGGCTTTAGGATCTTGCAAACGCTTCAATTGAAATGCTATATTATTTAAAATCACTAACATAGAATCCCTTCCGGCTTCATGTTTTGGAATAAAGTCCAAGGCATCTACAAAAGCCATAGCATACCACCCCATAGCGCGTCCCCAACTATGTTGGGATTGTCCGGTTACAGGATTAGCCCAACGCTCTTGACGACTAACATCACACGCATGGCGATAGAGCCCTGTTTCAGAATCATAAGTATGACGGGCTACAGTCAAGAATTGGTTAACGATATCTTGATAGTCTTTCACTCTATTATTCCGAAAAGCATATTCCGCATAAAACGGCGTTCCCATATAAAGTCCGTCAAGCCACATCTGATGTGGATATATTTTTTTGTGCCAGAAGCCTCCGTCCGCATTACGCGGATGCGTATCTAGTTGACTGCGAAGCAAATCAAGTGCTTTTCCATACTTATCATTTTTTGTCTGCTCGTATATACGGAACAAAAATTTGCCGGAATTCAAACGGTCTATATTATATTCTTTTAATTTATAAGTTTCAATATTTCCATCATCATGTACCATCGTATCAGCATAAGCCAATGCGTACTTAAATATTTTAGAATCACCATAAGTGTCATATACATCAAGCATTGATTGTAATTCCAATCCATGACAATAATCCCATTTCAATGTTTTCTGGAAATCAAGTTGCCAAGCTTCAGGGCAACGAATCATTTCCGATTGTACCATTCGTACAGACCAAGGTTGATAAGAATTGACCTGCTGAGCCAACAAACTGGTAGAGCCAAGTATCACACCTAGTGCAATAGATTTACAAAACAGTTTCTTCATTTCACTTTTTTATTATTGGAAAATAGATTTCCGTGGTTGTTGTGCAAAAATAACCATTCCCTTTTTCTTCTTTGTCGATTTTTCGACTGAAAAAGTGTATTATTTATCTTATGTATTTCAAAAATCGATCGAATTCGTGTACGGAAACAGCATTTGCCGTGCGCGATAACGTTTTTTGTGTCTTTATTTATAACCTTAGGACAAAAATCTTAGCAAAATAGACAAAAATCTATTGATAGACACCAAAGTATTATGTATTTTTGGCCTCAAGAATTAAGTATTTTAATAATTTAAGTCACGTATCATGATTACAAATCAAAATGTACTAAAGAAAATGACCAACTACAGATGGGCAATCTGTGCGATGTTATTTTTTGCGACAACAGTAAACTACCTTGACCGGCAAGTGCTTTCTTTAACGTGGAAAGACTTTATTGCCCCGGAATTCCATTGGACCGATAATGATTACGGCACAATCACTTCAATCTTTTCTATTATCTATGCTGTAGGTATGCTATTTGCAGGTCGTTTCATTGATTGGATGGGAACCCGCAAAGGGTACTTATGGTCAATAGGAATATGGTCATTGGGTGCCTGCCTTCACGCATTATGCGGCTATGCAACGGAAATGTGGGTAGGTTTGAACAATCCGGACGCCATGATCGAAATTCAAAAAGGATCGGCATTAGCACTAACCATATCAACGGTAAGCGTGTATTTCTTCATTGCCGCCCGTTTTGTATTGGCATTAGGTGAAGCCGGAAACTTTCCTGCCGCTATAAAGGTCACCGCAGAATATTTTCCTAAGAAGGATAGGGCTTACGCCACCAGTATATTCAATGCCGGCGCTACAGTAGGTGCCCTCGGAGCACCTCTTACTATTCCACCATTGGCTAATTACTTTAAAAGCATAGGAGTTGGAAATGGTTGGGAAATGGCTTTTATCGTTATCGGAGCACTTGGTTTCCTCTGGATGGGTTTATGGGTCTTTATGTATGAGGAACCCTCTAAAAGCAAACATGTAAACGAAGCTGAATTGAAATATATAGAACAAGACAAGGATGAAGAAGGACAGCAGGAGGCTAAAGTAGAGAAAAAAGAAAAGAAAATGAGTTTCAAGCAATGCTTTACTTACAAACAGACTTGGGCTTTTGCTTTCGGCAAATTTATGACTGATGGCGTATGGTGGTTCTTCCTCTTCTGGACTCCAGCCTATATCAGTGACGTATATGGTTTTTCATCAGATAGCCACACAGCCATGCTACTCATCTTTGTTTTGTACGCTATCACAATGCTATCTATTTACGGAGGTAAATTACCAACTATCATTATCAATAAGACGGGATTAAATCCCTATGCGGCGCGCATGCGCGCGATGTTAATATTCGCCTTCTTCCCGCTTCTAGCTCTATTTGCTCAACCATTAGGTGCTTACTCTTATTGGTATCCTATCATCATTATCGGTATAGCAGGAGCAGCTCATCAGTCATGGTCAGCAAATATATTCTCTACTGTAAGTGATATGTTCCCCAAAAGTGCAATTGCAACAGTAACAGGAATAGGCGGTATGGCTGGAGGTGTAGGTTCCTTCCTTATTAATAAAGGATCTGGAATGCTGTTTACTTTCTCTGGAGATACCGATATGGTATTTATGGGATTTCATGGAAAAGCGGCCGGATACTTCATCATATTCTGTATATGCGCAGTAGCCTATCTCATCGGTTGGACCGTAATGAAGATTTTGGTTCCTAAATACAAACCTATTATTTTAGAATAAGATATATGTCCTAAGAAAAAGAGGCTACCTTAAAGGGTAACCTCTTTTATATCTATGGGAACTAGTATTCTACACTCTGATACAATAAAAAAGGGAAGTCTCACGACTTCCACAATTTTTCTAACCTTAAATCTAAATCTCTATGAAAAAAACGTAGTGCAAAGATATAGGTTTATATTAAGTACAGGTATTAATAAAACATATAAAGGAAAGTTTAATCTTTAAGATTTACTAAATAGCCTTTTCCAGATGCCAAATTCCCTTTAAAAGCTCGCTATACAGCGGACTTTTATCCAATAAAGAGGGAACTCCTATTAAGATAAGTTGTTTTCGAGCACGGGTAAGAACGACGTTTAGTTTGCGATCAATCAACACACCATCCTCTTCCATGAGGTTGGACAATTGTGTCAACTGAGAACTTCTGTTCACACAAAAAGAATAAATAATGACATCACGCTCGCTTCCCTGAAATCGTTCTACTGTATCTACTACTATATTATTCAAAGCTGAAATGCCAAGAGACAAAATCTCAGATTTTATTAATGCAATCTGACTACGATATGGTGTTATAATGCCCAAAGTATGAGACGGTTCAAATGAGGATTGATACTGTTTATAAACAGCGGCAGCTAAACGTGCAGCAATTACAGCTTCCGAATGATTGATTTTTATTGAATGGATAGGTAATTCTGCATTTGAAGGTATAAAAACCATGCGATGAATTAGAGCAGAAGCAAACTCATTGGCCTGCAATTCAGGTACTAGGACAAGATCACCCTGTTGATGAAGCAGTCCAAGAGATTTAAGACATCCCCCATAAAAAGCATGGTTCGGGAACCAAGCAATCTCCGGATGCATCCGTCCCTGACGGCAAAGTGTATCAAAAGAACGGTTCTCCACTCCCTTATCAACAATATAAGCCGTTTCAACTGCTTTATTCCGCTTGCTTTCATATCGATAGAGCCGTTCAAACAAGGAATCACGCAAATCATGCAGCTCGATTGCATTCAAACATTCACTATGCACGCTTGATTGCGCGGTATCTTGCAAAACAACAGCCGGTAATTGCTTGTAATCTCCTATAAGAACAAATTTTCTGATGGCATCACCTCCATCCATCCCTCGTGCACAAAGCAGTCCCAACAATTGGGGTTCCAAGATCTGACTGGCTTCGTCTATAATAGCCACATCAAATGTTTTCAACCGAAAAATATCTGTTTTAGAAGAGAGAGTCGCTACTGTACCGACAAAGACAGAACACCCGGTAATGCGCTCCTGAACATCTTTACGTGTAGAGCATGCTTCCAACACATTTTCTATCAAACGGGAACGATAAACTGTATCACAAGAGAGCTCGCTACCAATGCGTATAAAATCAATTTCCGAAGTAATGGAAGAAAGTGCCTTGCAGATTTCATCCACAGCCCGATTGGTATAAGAAAGAAGCAGGATTTGTTTTCCTTCACGATGAAAAGCTTCCACCATTCCACGTAAGGCACGTGATGTTTTTCCCGTACCGGGAGGACCCACCAGTAAGAAATAGTCTTCAGCGGCTTGAGCTTTCAACACAACCCGTGAAAAATCATCCTGTGCAGAAGCTACACGAGCATCTAAAGACGTGTCAAAACGTGGATTGCGACATCCCAACAACAGATCGCGACGTTCCTGATTTGCCGAAAGAAAAGCAGAAAGACCAGCATACATACTTCGGAAAGTAGTGTCCATATAGTCATGCTCTATGGCATAGGAACTATCCGGTGGGAGAACGGATGTATTTTGCTGGGAAGCACGAAGCCGGATTCGTATCTCCGCATCGGATATATCCTCTATATTTCCCTTGAATATCATTTTATTAGTCACGTTATCAGTTTCTTCATTCCGTTCGTAAAACACAATGGCATCACCATTTCTAAAATTCGGCAATGACTCCACCAGAGCTCCATTTAAGCTAGAACCGGCCTCTGATCTATCATCATTTTTACCAGCTTGTGACAAAACGATATAAGCTTTATGAGGATCTGCAGCATGACTTTCCTTAATCTTTAAGTCGTATAAGATTTCTCCCGACTCTTTCTTCTCCGCCAGCGAAGAAAGCCAGAGCGAAGCCGCTCCGCAATGTCCTTCATAATCTACATCACCCGTCTTGGAAGTATATAATTCCTTTGTAATAAAGTTATAAAGTGAGTAAAAATAGCATTTCTCTACTGAAGAAAGAGTCTTGATGTGTTGATGAATATCATCAATCACCGGATAGAGGTATCGTTTCCAAAGCGTATTGTTTAAATGGCGTTCATTTAATGTTTCCGGGTTGATCTCTTCCAACTTTTCGGAAGTATAGGCTATATTATTATGTAATTGAATACTGTACTCATTGGCAACAATACGGTTACGTACATCCATTACACGACGAACCATTGCCCACGATGAGCGTGCCGGATAAAGCAAGGGATAGCGGGTATAAAGCAGATAAGCCTTTACCCGACGATGACTCATCCCCATGGAATATTCCAATACAGCCTGATAAAGTAACATCTGCACCCTATTATTCTCTTTGGGCTCTACCTTACCACGAATAGCATATTCATCGGCTTTTCCCGATTTCATTTCTATGAACGAAGACATATCACGTTGCATATAGTCCAAACGTCCTTGTAAGCCCAGTGCCTCACAAATGTAAGAAGGCTCCAGCACGGCATCTGTTTTGTCCAGTTCATATCCCGGAGTGGGAAAAACATTTTGCACCGTTTGCTTGATATGCATAAAGTGGCGTTTGCAGTCGACAAAAAAATCCCGTTCTTTTTCTCTATCAAACAGTTCAGGACAAGTTGCCAATTCTATGGAATAGGTACGAAATGCTTTCTTCATGCATGTCAGGTAATCCGGTTCTCCTTCGGCATGAATCCATTCATCCAAAAAAAGATTGGCAATGTTACCAAGCAACAAAGGGCGAGTATTTTCCGACAAGCGCAGACGATTCAACAGGTAATTTGCCGGATGATGCCCATAAGCATTAAAACACTCCGCCAATGAACTAATATCAATTAAATAATCCGGTTCCAAAATAATAAAAGAGGGAGTGAGGATTCCCTCCTCGTCAACGGCAACATCCAACAAGTTCAATCGGGCATGGCACCACAGCAGTTTACAGGTTTCTGCAAACTCTTCATTAATCTCGGGAATATTGTAACGTACCCGAAGCAATTCTCCCACTATCTCATCAATGGGATTCACATATAAATAGGTGTCGTCAGCATACTGAAAACATACGCGTATCCGCTTTCTTCGTTCTTTGGCAAACGGTGCAACCAGATATGCGGCATCGGCACGGGGAAGTAAATCATACAACTCATCCGGAATATTGGCTCCCGTAATCCGCTTCACAAAGAAAGTCAATGTTTTAATATCACGAAGCAAATGTTCCCGTGAATGCGTTGTATCACCATTTAAAATGGCATTGGATGTCAGTCGGAAAGTATGTAAACGGTTTTGTTCGCTAAAAGAAAGGCTTAACTTGGATGCTACAAAACTAATACGGGCGGAAAGATCGGTTATTTGGAGATTACCCTCCGACATCTCTTTACGGCAGAGGCGCTCCAACAAATCACGCAATTGACGATAAGCAGCCACCAGCGGAGTTGTTTCATCGCTGCTGATGGCAAGTAGCAAATCAAAAGATTCTTTCACCTCATATTCCATACAGCAAAGGTACGGAAAAAGAGATTACTTTTTGGGGTTTCCTGCTTTCTTATCTACCTCATTCAGTACTTCATCCCTCTCGTAAGCCGGGACATGTTTTTTCTCCTTCAGCTTTTTAGGCTTTTTATTACCTGCAGCTCCCATAATAAACCTCCTTTTATTTAAAAATAAAACATAATATGTTCCATAAAGGCCGCAAAGAACATACCAAAATGAGGCATAGTCAGTTAATTTAGTTAAAAGAGGGAAAAAGACTTAATCAAAGCTGCCCTCTTCTCATATGCAATCACAACTAATTGACAAAAGCGTGAGAAAAGTAAAATATTTTTTTTATTTAAATCTGCATGAACTTGTGTATGTCACCATTGATTGCCAAACAAAGCAAATATTTATTTATTTCTAACTTTACCTTTCTTTCTTACAAGAATATAAGAAAGAACACTTATCACAAATAAGATGAATATTATCGTTGTTATTGACGGATATTTAGAACCGTAAAAGATCGACATACAAGTAGAAGCTAATCCTAAACTGACTATGACAGTTAATAGTAAAACATTCTGTTTTCTATTTAAACCCTTATAATATTTTTTTTTTGTAAGAAGACTAATCCCCACAGCCAATGACAATGAAATGAAAAACAATAATTTATTTAATGCATTATTGGGATTGAAATACAGAAATAATATCCCTATAACAAAAAAAAATAGACTGAATATTTTAAAAGTTACTTTCATTTTTTTTATAAATTAGAATTAACATGCTTTTGTCGAGATATAAGCTCCGACAGCAGTACTAACAATACTTCCTACTAAAGGAGCAGCCGGTCCTGTAAAACAACCCGCTAAAAAGCCCGTGACTGCTCCAATCATTCCTGCTCCTAAGTTACAGACAAAAGTAACAGACTCTCTTTTAGCTGCTCTAGTATTCACTGTTAAATTCGAAATTTCTTGGAATATTCCATTTGTTATACTCGTAGTTGCGTCAATTATATAAATAACTATCTGTTGTTCATCATTTGGCAACAAAGCAGCATTTTGTTTTGCTAAAATAAGATCTTGATCTGTGACTTTATCTTTTAATAAATATGTTTCGAGTATTTTATATTGTCCTTCTGATAGATAATCTTTTATATTTACTTCTCCAGTGGAACGAGTATAAGTAGGAGAAAAGCATGGAGATAAATCAATATTTTTATCTTCAAATTTGTAATTTAGCATAATTTCTTTAGCTTTTTCATAATCTATTAATTCATTATTTTTATCATAAGCTTTTTCATATATACTTTTCGTAATAGATGACGAATATTTCTCTAAGATTTTAAATGTGTCTACAGCAACAGATTCAGTCGTTGATTTAGAGTCTACATATTCATTATTTGAACAAGAAGTAAATGTAGGTAAAAGAGACGATGTAATGAATATCAAAAATGCATAACAAAATATTTTCATAAGAATAGCTTTTATATTAATAATTTTATAAAGAAATAACTTTTCTATAATAAAAACCAATCAAGTCAGTTACAATTATATTTTTTTTAACATATAAACCATTTAAATTCATTCTGTTTCGGCTTCATCAGCCTCTACAGGCTTATCCTTAATCATCAGAATACTAAGTTCATAAAGTAAATAGAGCGGAACAGACACTACGGTAAGTGTAAACGGGTCACCTGTAGGTGTAATGATGGCTGCCACAATAACAATAATCACAATGGCATGACGACGGTATTTACGTAGAAATGATTTATGGACTATACCCATCAGTGATAACAACCAGGTAACTAAAGGTAATTCAAATGCCAAGCCCATGCAAAGAATCAGCATCATGAAATTATCAATATAAGAGTTCAATGAGATCTGATTTTCAACAACCGCGCTTAGTTGATAAGTAGAGAGAAAACGAAGGGTCAGCGGATAAACCATAAAATACCCCATCAGCACCCCAATAAAGAACATTACCGTACCTACAAAGAAGGCCTTTTTCACTCCACGCCGTTCACTAGGATAGAGGGCCGGACTGACAAAGCGCCATATTTCATAAAACAAATAAGGAGCAGCCGTCACCACCGACATCCAAAAAGCAGTGGACATGTGAATGAAAAAAGGGGCAGCCAAATTGATATTAACCAATTTGACATGAAATGTCTGGGTAAAGAAATCATCATGCAGATGAAAGGTTTCCCCAATATCCCGCAAGACATCATAAAAGACAAAATCATTATTGCAAGGTGCCAATATCACTTTGTCGAACAATGACGGCATCGCAATAAAGTAACCAACAGCTAATACAAACCATACCCCGATAATGCGAAACAGCACCCGGCGCAATACATCCAAATGATCCCAAAAAGTCAGTTCTTTGTCTGCCATGCCAATGAAGGAAGGTATTTACTTTTGGTCCTTATCCTCCGGTTTATCCAAGTCTTCTTTGGCTTTATTAATTTCATCCTTAGCTTCGTTTACTCCTTCTTTGAAGCTCTTTACTCCTTTGCCAAGACCTTTCATCAGCTCTGGAATTTTCTTTCCGCCAAATAACAACAAGATAACAATCAGAATGATAATCCATTCAGAACCGCTAGGTAAAAATCCTAATAAAAGTAAGTTCGTCATAGTTGTACTCCTTTATAATTTAGCACAAAAATAGAGTTTTAATTAGGAATATCAATGAAGTATTCTCCAAAAATACAGGAAATTTTAAATACCTTCCGCTAATCCTGATAATACACACGCTTTACCCGTGTAGATATACTTGTCAGTACTTCATAGGGAATGGTCTGAAGTGCATCGGACAATATTGTAATGGGAAGGTGGTCTCCAAAGATCTCTACCGAATCTCCTTCTTTGCATTCAATATCCGTAACATCAATCATACAGACATCCATGCAGATATTGCCCACATATACGGCCTGTTTCCCATTAACCAAACAATAAGCATGTCCATTTCCCAAATGCCGGTTAAGTCCATCGGCATAGCCAATAGGAATAGCAGCAATGCGGGAAGCACGGGTCAAATGACCTTTCCGACTATAACCCACTGTATCTTCCCCAGGTACATCACGTATTTGCAAAATGGTAGTCTTTAACGTGCTCACGTTATTAATAATGGAATTATCTATCGGACTAATACCATAGAGCCCTATCCCCAACCGAACCATATCGAACTGTGCACCAGGAAAACGTTCAATGCCAGCTGAATTGCAAAGATGCCGTAATATCTTATACGGAAAAGCTTCCTGCAAAAGAGAAGATGCATTCTCAAATACCGTGATTTGTTGACGACTAAAGGCATCAAACTGCTGAGAGTCACTGCCTACAAAATGTGAAAAGACGGAACGTGGAATAACGGCATTCTGCCCTTTTAAGCGCTCAATCAGTTGCGGTACATCTTCCGGAGCAAATCCCAAACGATGCATACCGGTATCTAACTTCACATGAATAGGGAAATTGGTAATACCTTCTTTTTCCGCCTCTTTAATCAGGGCATCCAGAAGATGGAAGCTATAAACCTCTGGCTCCAGCATATAGTCAAACATCGTTTTGAACGCCGTCATTTCGGGATTCATAATGATAATGTTCGCTGTAATACCGGCTTTGCGTAACTCAGAACCTTCATCTGCAACCGCCACGGCAAGATAATCAACATGACGATCTTGCAAGCTCTTGGCTATTTCATAAGAACCTGCTCCATAGGCGAAAGCTTTCACCATGCAGACCATTTTGGTTTCAGGCTTCAGCATACTCCGGTAATGATTCAAATTAGCAATCATTGCTCCGAGATTCACTTCCAAAATAGTTTCATGCACTTTCCGCTCCAATTCTTCGGTCAATACATCAAAGCCAAATCGACGTGCACCTTTTATCAGGATAATTTCATTTTCCAAACGTAACTCTCCTCGGGAAATGGCACGCATCAAAGCCTCAGTATCAGGATAAAACGCTTTGTCTATGGAAAAACGGGAAGCGCAAGAAGTTATTTCCGGTCCTACCCCGACAATGCGCTCTATTCCACGATTCTTCACAAGCTGAGCTACCTTACGATAGAGCGTAGGAGCATTCTGCCCGGTTTCCAGTATATCCGAAAGAATGAGGGTTCGCTTCAGCCCTTTTGAGAGGGAACGACGATATAGAAAGTCAAGTGCTATATCCAGCGAAGCCAAATCAGAGTTATAACTATCATTAATCAACAGGCAACCGTTTTTCCCTTCTTTTACTTCCAGACGCATGGCCACCGGTTCCAGCTTAGCCATTCGCTCGGTAATTTGCTTGGCAGGTAACAGCAGATAAAGACAAGCCGCCAAGCAATTCAGGGAGTTTTCAATGGAAGCATCGTCTATAAACGGTAGCGTAAAGGAATTTTCCATATCAAGGTATCGGTAAGACACCACAGTGCAATCTTCTTTTTTATCTACCTTGCTTATATATAGAGGACGTTCCACATCCTTACGGCTCCACGCAATTTCACGAGCGGAAAGCATAGCATGTGATACACAATTGCCAATAAATTCGTCGTCTCCGTTATAAATCACCACATCGCAATCTTTAAACAGCGCTAACTTCTCCATGCATTTCTCCTGCAACGAGAAAAAGTTTTCCTGATGAGCACCGCCTATGTTCGTCAAAATACCAATGGTGGGACGAATAATGTTCTGAAGTGAACGCATTTCTTCTGGTTCTGAAATTCCGGCTTCAAAGACACCGATTTCAGACTGTGCATTCATCTGCCAAATGGACAATGGTACTCCAACCTGGGAATTATAGCTACGGGGTGAACGAACAACAACCTTATCGGGACTCAATAACTGATGTAACCATTCCTTTACCACCGTTTTTCCGTTACTACCTGTAATACCTATTACAGGAATCTGGAACTGTTCACGATGCTGTTCAGCCAACTTCTGCAAAGCCTTTAATGCATTGGAAACAATTAAAAAGTTAGCATCTTTATAAAACAGAATGTTGAAAGAAGCCAACTGAGATTCGGCAGCGGTATCTTCGCTAATCACAAAATTGCGTACTCCCCGGTCATACAAATCAGGGATGTAGCGAGCACCATTATTGCGCTTAGTTGTTAAAGCAAAAAACAAAGTTTCTTCCGGGAAGCATAAAGAACGACTGTCAGTAAGTAACCAATCAATAGTTGCAGAACAATCTCCTACACGGCGCGCACCGATAAGTTCTGCTATTTTTGTAATCGTATATGACATAAATCTCTCTCTTTTTGAAAATCTAAGTACGGGTATTTTTGGTTAAGTTGTTCCATTTTTAACACTATTTGTTCTAAAAATCTTTTATATCCTTCTGACTCCGGATGGAAAGGTTTATGTTCTAATGATTTACGGATATTTTCACATTCATCCATAATCAGTAACGCTTCCTTAGTAAAGCAGCAATACGCAAACTTTTCCCAAACGTATTGTATAGCTACCGATGAAGGATGTACCAAATCTTCGGCATAAAAGCGATAATCGCGCAATTCGTCCATAAGAAGTTCATAGGCAGGAAAGTAAAAAACATGCCCCGGCAAATCAGTCTGCAAACGTTCCGCCGCAAGTAATAACGTAGCCTTGCTTAACTGGTTTTCATGCATGCCGTCACGTGCATGGCGGATGGGGCTAACCGTAATCATAAATTTCAGCTGTGCATTTGCTTCCAGTAAATGGGAGAATAACTGACTGTAATCAGTTACAATTTCTTCAACGGAAAGCCGACGACGGGTAAAGGCTGATTCGGGACGCTTATGGCAATTACCAACCACCTTGCTGGTTTTATTGTCTTCATAAACCCATGCAGTGCCAAAAGTCAACAATATGCAGTCCAGCCGTGGCATTTCTTCACGGGCACCTGCTAAACGAGCATTAATATGTTGCAATGTTTCTTCCATATCGGGAGAAGAGAAATCACTGTGATGCATGGAACTATGCCAACACTCACGATAGAAAAACAAGTCCTCACGACTGTATATTTTGTCTCCTGCGATCTCACGTAATGCCGTCGATATGGAGAGAGGATTGTACAAAACGCCAAAGGGGTTAATATCGCAAGGAAACTTGGCATCAACAAGTAATTGTCCCATGTTTACGGAAAAACAGGAACCCATCAACAGAAGGTGGTTGTTTTGAGTGATTCGGGGCAGATTGTCGGGCAAATCAACAGAGGTATATAAATTCATAAGCCAGCAATTAAATTAGAGATAACGATCATGTTGCTTCATATTCAACGATATAATCACACCTCGAAAGTTGCAGCCACAATCGGAATAAAGCAAGCATTGACGAAAATACGGAAAAAATTCATTCACACCGTAGATATGCATAAGAAATGTAAATCCTTCCCATAATATTACTCCATTCCACTATTAAGCATAGCCATAAAACAGAATACCAATAATAGTAACTTTAGCATTTCAATTGATATCATTTTATTAATTATCTAATTGAAATATTTTTTAGTCTATTGTGCCTTTCCCGTATACGCCATAATAATTCCTCTAATGAAACAGCTTTAATCTGTGGTGATAGTAGGCATTCTGAGGCTTTGCCTGCATTATACCCCTTGATCGGTTGTGCTGAAAACGAATTCTTCTTACTAAAATTTGACCAAGCATGTATGATTGTCCAAGACAATGGCTTATCTTTTTGATTCACAACTTGTGCAGCGTCCCGATTAATCAATGTAGCTACATAATCAGGACTCCCAGATAAAGGATTATGGGGTAAATTCGCCCATATCGCAAATTTTGCAGTTACTACTGGTATTTCGACGTTCTCTTTATTCTTTACCCATATGATATCTCCACCTATATTGTATGGATCATATTGAATAGCAATCATGCCAGTCAATCCTTCTATTTCTCGTGCATAAATTTCATAAGCCTGTCTAGCCTCTTTGCTGAATACATCTTTGCAGATGAATCCAAATATTTTAATATTCAATTTTTTGAAATGCCAATTCATGCGACGTGCAAATTCGGTAAGGAGCTCTTCTCTATTCGGGCGGTTTATGGCAAATTCATCTGGATATTGATAGCCTCCACCGTACTCTATAACACTGGAATTATCTTTTTTCATAGACACAAAACGATTCCAAGTCGAGGTGCTTACGACTGACAGGTTAACAGGGCATAGTGTCCATGATACAGCAGAAGGATTTTCATCTTTATTACCCATATATGTAGAATTATCGAGAAAATTCCCCATAACCCATTGCATATTGTCACCGTCACTGACGACAAATGAATGGTATGCTATTGTATCGCTCAGTTGAATGTTGCTTTGCTGTTTTTCATGAACAGCTAGCGGCTTCATTTTATCAGAAGCCGCCATGATGATAGGAAGGTTATGGCACCAGTTGGAAGCGGTATTGTAATGCCCCCAACGGGTAATAGCGCCGGTATATTCGTCCTCATTACCACAGTTCCATCCTAATATGGGCGACAGTGGAGTGACCCATTCCAAAATCTGCTCCGAAGAACGTCCGTTTCCATAATATGTCATTAACTTTTGGGCAATGGCAATATCTCGACAGTTGCTGACCTTAGGATCAATACTGATAGCGGAACCTCTGTTCAACAAAGCTTTGCAGCAGGCAAAGCAGATGTCCGGAGATTCATACCGGACATCTTTTAACCTCTTGAGGCCTGTCTTTTTTATCTGTGCCTCCAAGGATTCTTCCACAAGAATTCCCTTTAGTAGTCCGGCATATACAGTCGCTACATTAGAAGAATAGTTTATTCCTTCCCGTTTGGTATAATTGTCGCCTTTCGATCTATCCTCTTTATATAAAATGTATCCTTTTACAATCTTCTTACTTTCTAAATATTTCAATAATTCCCATACATCCATCTTTTTGGGGGTACAGATGTTCAGGCTTTTTAGTGAACTTTGAAGAATTTGCTTGTAGGATTCATTATCAAAGTCAATCCAAACCATTTCATCAAATAAGCCGTCATTGACAGCCTGTCCGCATAAACCTGATAACGATTCCAGGAGCATACTTTCAGGTTGATTTAGTCCTTCGCCATTGCAAATGATTATATGTTGTGGACTTTGCTGCACAAACCAGCCATGTCTTCCGTTATAGGCTGAAACAGAGAACGTAAGGAATAAATATGCAATGATAAATACTAGTTTGATTTTCATGATTTGATTTTTTTAGTTTCATTTTCTCGTGTCCAGTGGTAGTGCACGCAACTCATTGGCTACATTTATATTATCTATATAATTGTCCGACATCGTAATGGCAAATACAGCAATATGTTCATCCTTGGGAAGTATTAACGAATGTGCTCCTTTCGGAAGTTGAATTCCGAATTTATAGATATAGGTAAAGATGTAGGCATCGTTTCCTTTCTCGGTGTGACGGTGAGAACCGATATAGGCGGGAACGGCATTGCGAATGTATCCGTCACTTACACCAGTGTGCCCCCATTGACCATAGAATCCGGAATAATAGGGTACTTCAAATTCGTAAGGTTTGCCATTGATCAGGAACGAGGCCTTGCGGTCTTTGTCGGTTGAAGCAGCCAATATATACAACTTCTTTCCTGCTGACTCTTTAGGTAGCTGAATGGTATCACCTTTGCATTTGATTACATTTTTTTCTTCATAATTTCCTATGCGGAATGTAACGTTATCGCTCGTTATTTTATCACCTATCAATTCGGCGGCAAAGCTATTCCCCTTCCCATCAAATGAAACCGTATAACCGAAGTTTTCTGGTGTGAAAGCTTTGCTATTGAAAGCCAGTTGAAGCGGAATATTCTTTATAGGAGCAGCTTTTACGTTCCCTTTCTTTAAGCATAAAGCAAACGTTTTGGGACGGTAAGGCTGCATATTAAAGCAAAGCTTATTGTCGTGAATAGCGACTTTTCCAATGTTCTCTTCTAATCCATTCACCTCATATGCAGACTCAATAGCAGTTGGAAATGCAACCTCCACATTTTTGGCTGCTTTGCCTTGCGTCTCATAAAAACGGATAATGTATAAGTCACTCTCCTCCGCCTTCTTTAATGATCGAACGGCTACTTGAGGTGTGTTGATTCTAATAAATGAATAATCACGTCCTAAATTGCCTTTATGTTTCGGAGTAGTAAATGTAGCGAGGGGAGAATTTAATGATTCGGCCAGTTGAGTGATTCCTGCTTGCTGTGCTTCACTTTGGTGACCTACGATTGAATAAGTAAATGTATGATGTCCGAAGTCCTGGGTTTCCTGATATTTATATCTATCTTTAACAGATGGAGCATGAAGAAGAGTCAGACGTAATGTATTATCATTCGGTTTATCCCACCCATATTTACAGTTATTCAGAATAGCAATCCCATAGCTATTATCAGGTGCTGTGATGTCCCCCCACTGCTGTGCACATACTTCGTAAGCCGTTTCGGTATTATTACCACGTCTAATTGTTCCAATTCCTAAATCATATACCGCTTCTTTATTTTGAACATTCATTGGAAATTCAGCCTTCAATAGAGCATCTTTCGTTGACCAATCTACTTCATTGAGAATATCTATGCGTTCGTCATTTGCACCTTCACTCATGCGAATGTATTGAACGAATTTGGAAGTCTTGTAAGTTCGTTCTATCCGAAGTGCAGCAAAGCAAGAGCCTTTTTCTTCAATACTTATTTTCACATTATCGGAAATTTTTGTAGATGATTTGTCGATCGTGCTTTTCTGAATTTCCCATGCAGGCCATTCACTGGATTCATTTCCAAGAAGCAATGCTAAACGAAAGGCTTTACCTTGCTCCACTAACTCTTTATTCGTACGCTTGTCAATGATAGAAGCAATATCTCCGTTAGCGTCTAACATTAGTTTATAAATACGATTTTCCAATGTGTTTTTGGTCGCTTTTAGAATAGACGTTTTGTTGCTTTTTTTGAAACGAACATCATATACAGAACAACTTAGTGGAGAAACAGAGGCACTGAACATAATATTAGCTTTGCCGTTTTTCCAATCCGACAGTTGTGCCGGTACTTCTTTTCCCTTCGCATCGAAGACTTGCACACCAATTGGTTTGTTAGGAGTGCTGACAAATACATTTGTTAATTCCCTGCGTTCTGTAGCCATAGGATTATAGATGATAACAGCATTTCCCTTTACTCTTGTATCCAAGCAAGAAGCGATTGATCCTGCACCGGTAGAAATAATGTTATTGAATTGTGTTTGTGAGATTAGTTCGTCATTCCAAGAGTATGTATACGCTTTAGGTATGCTGGTTCCAGTAAGATCGTCATGGAATTGATGCCAAATAAAACGGCCCCATGCGTCTGTTAGCGTATTTGCAGGATATTTGGCACCGTCTATATAATCCGCCATTACAGAAATGCGTTCGGCTGCGTCGCCTAATTGTTCGTTACGACGATTATAAAGTTTCATTGCAGCCTGCGAGGTATAACACCCTGTGCCATGTATATCCATTAGAAGTTCTCCGTTGTAAACCGGCAACTCTGTATGTTTTTCGAAAGGCAGGTAATCTTTATATAATTGGTCTGAAGCAGCACTTATAATATCAATCTCTCCTTTGCCTTTGACTCCTTTTTCTATGGAGACCACAGAAGTGATGGGAGCAGAACCTCCCCGATCCCCTGTCCCATAGTATCGGTAAGCTGTGTTGTTTACTCCATTTTTCGCCGTGTTTTTTAAATCCGGATCAGTACTAATATCACTTCCATCCCATTCGTGAACATAGTTTTTGGCGTTAAGTGCTGCCATGATACGTGAACCGTCTACTCCCTGCCAGAGTCCGATATTGAAGGGCATTTTTGATTTACCATGCATATTCCGATGTCTCCATTGGAGTTTCTGTGTAGAAAAGCCGATTAGTCCACAGTGAGCTGCAACGGTAGGAAGTGTATAGCTAAACCCAAAGCAATCAGGTAAAAAGATATCAGTGGAAGTGACACCAAACTCTTTTTTATAGAATTGCTGACCGAGTAGAATGTTTCGAAAAAAAGATTCGGGAGAAGGTACATTAGAGTCATTAGCATCCCACGAGCTCCCTGCAATGTGCCAGCGGCCTTCTTTTATATATTTTTTCAGTAAATCATATTCTAATGGATAGTACTCCTTTATCCAGCTATATTTCACTCCGCCTTCAAAATTGAATAGATAATCCGGATAATGACTGAATAAATAGAAATTTCGTACCAGCGTGTTTTTAAGATATTCATTAATGGTAGTCTGTACATCCCAGTTCCATTGAGTGTCCAAATGTGCATTGGAGACTATATATGCTTTATACTTTTTCTGGGCTGTAGCCAAGTTCATTCCAACCGTCCCCAAGAGTAAAGCCAGTAATATAATTTTCTTTTTCATACTTTTGTTTTGTTCTATAATTGATTAATTAACTTATTGAATTACAAATTGGCCTTCCAACTTTATATCTTTTGATGAAGCACCAATCATCACCTTGAATGTGCCTGGCTCTATCCGGAACTCCATGTTTTTATCCCAGATCGCCAAGTCTTGTGAACGGAGTGTGAAAGAGACTTTCTTCTTTTCTCCCGGTTCCAGAGTGATTCGTTCGAAACCGCGTAATACTTTGGTATAGGTGGTCACACTACTTACTTCATCTCTTAAATAGAGTTGAATGACTTCGTCGCCTTTTCTATTCCCTGTATTTTTAACGATGCAACTTACTTCAATTTCTCCTTGTACATTTTGCCTTTCTGGAGAAATTTCCAGGTTACTGTATTCGAAGGTCGTATAACTGAGTCCATACCCAAAAGGAAACAATGCATCGTATACCGAAGTGCTACATGAATTCTCGGATCCGGGTTTGAATGGAAAAGCATATGGAATCTGCCCTACGGATTTTGGAAAAGTGACAGCCAGTTTACCGCCCGGATTGTAATCACCAAAAATGACTTCCGCAATTGCCTGTCCGCAAAACTCTCCGGGAAACCATGCGTGAAGAATGGCCGGAACATGCTTCTTTGCGTAATTAATGCTGGAAGCGCGGCCGTCGATCATTACCAGAACGACGGGCTTTCTCAATTTACAGATTTCTTGTAACAGTTCCTCTTGTCTACCGGGCAAATTGAGGCTGGTTCGTGAACGCTCTTCACGTACCGTAACCTCACTGCCTCCTAATACCATAATGATAACTTCGGATGCTTTGGATGCTTCTATAGCTTCATCCATCATTTGCTGTTCTTCTTTCGTTTTGTCGAAAGTCAAGATCTCACTTTCAGGAAAATGAGGATCTATAATCTCACATCCTTTCTTATATATTACATTTGCCTGGGGTAACGCTTCTTTAATACCTTCATAAACAGTTTTAACCGGTGCATTTGCTGGGCCGTAGCGACAAATCAGCTCTTTCTGCTCTTCAGCGTTTGGTCCAATTACCGCAACAGACCTTAATGTTTTTTTTAGTGGTAATATGTTGTTCTGATTTTTTAGCAGGACAATAGACTGGCGAGCTGCTTCCAAGGCGACTGCCTGATGCTTTTCACTGTGTACTATTTTATCAGCTAACTTCCCATCTCCCGAATACGGGTTATCAAATAGTCCCAACCAAAATTTCACGTACAATATATCTTTTACACGTTGGTTGATTGTCTCCTGAGAAATTTTGCCTTTGGCAATGCTGTTACGTAGAGGTATTATGAATTCTTCCGGAGGACTAAAATTAGTCCTAACATTGAGCCCGGCATTCACAGCTTGTGCTATTGCATCTTCATAATTCTCAGCTGTTTTATGTTTTCCATTAATAAATTCAACAGCACCGCTGTCGGAAACTACATATCCTTTGAACCCCCACTCCTGACGCAAGATCTCTGTCAGAAATTTGTAGCTGCCGGTAATTGGTTCACCGTCATAATCATTGTATGAACTCATCACCCCCAATGCTCCTGCTTCTTGAAAAGCAACCCGGAACGGCTCAAGGTAAAGTGTTCGCATTTCGCGAGGTGCTACATGGGGATCAGTACGAGTGCCTCCATCACGTCCGCCAACAGGAATGCTGTATACAGCAAAATGTTTTGGTGTAGCAACTAACTTATGTTTTTGTAGCCCTTGGATCATTTGTTTGCCTAATTGACTTACCAGATAAGGATCTTCGCCATAACATTCTACCACACGTCCCCACCGGGGATCTTGAGCAATATCGAGAATAGGAGAATAAATGTTGGTATAGCCAAGCGCAGAAGCTTCCGTAGCTTCTACGTCAGCAATACGGGCAATCAGTTCTTTGTTCCAAGTGCTTCCTTGTCCACATTGGGCGGGGAAGAAGGTGGCTTTCTCATGACATATTCCACGAATACCTTCGTTGGTAAAATCTACAGGAATGCCTAATCGAGTATTCTCGACAAACCAACGTTGGATTGTATGAATTGCTTTCACGTGCTTGGAATAAGGAAAAGCATACTCTGAACCGAACTTTCCCAAGCCATTATGTTCTTCATCGATATTCCCAATGCCGTCTTTCCAAACCTCCGATTGCCACTCTTCCGTAGGCAGTGCATCTTTAAGTACCCGTCCCGAACCATATAGAGTTGCCATCTGACAAGTTTTCTCCTCCATATTCATTTGACTTAATAAATCTTTGACGCGGGCATCTATTGGAGCTGATGGATCTTCGTAAATATCCATTTTGCCATTTTTGTTGAAGTCAATCCAGCCTCTATGATAGATATTACTTTTAGGACTACCTTGCACCATCATGGGAATAGTTAATAGAAAGCTTAGCAACTTTAGACTTAGTTGTTTTCTCATTTAGTTGGTTTTTACTATTTTGAACGAGTCTTTAATTATAGGCAAAAGACAGAGTCTACATTTGCTTTTAGGGTCTTACGTATCCCATCTTTTGCCTATATATAAATGATAAATATTAGTTACTTATTATAAACAAAAACCAAGATAGTATATTTCTTTATAGTAATAAATCCATTACTCTATTTATTATAAATTATTACCAACCTGGGTTTTGCACAATAGATGGAGTACGTTTCAACTCTTCTGTCAAAATAGGAAATAAATAGGAACGTGGCGTTTGGAATACGCGATTATCACTTGTTTCAAAACGTACCATTTTATACTTTTTGCCATCTACAACAATTTTTCCATTTGGATCTTCTATAGGCTTCATTCCATGTGACCATCGTTGGGTCTTGGGATAAGGCCAACTATTAGCGTCTGTATAGCTATTCTCAAGTGATAATTGCTTTGCATCATCAGCTTCCAAATATAAACGTGTATGCCATATTCTATGATTTTCATAAAATAGTTCAACTCTCCGCTCACGTTGAATGTAATCATTCATAATCTCTTTACTGGATAATGCGGTAGGTGGTATCTTTGCCATAAATGAGCGTGCCCTGACCTCGTTGAGCATATCATATATTTCTTGGGTAGGTCCGGTTGTTTCATTCACAGCCTCACAATACATATAGATGAATTCAGGAAGCCTCCATATCGCTGGGCCATTTATAACATGCCCTCCGTCTCCCTTTATCCAACCATCTTTATAAAATTTACGCATATAATATCCGGTATGTGATGAAGCAGTCAGATAGCTTGTCCCCACAGCATCCTTACCAGTAGCCGTATTCAAGACTTTTCCATTATAAGTAGATCCCATATAGCGAATGTCCCGATAAAAGCGAGGGTCACGTTTCACACTTTCATAAGGATTTGCGTCATCATATCCATCATTTGCCGCTCTTTTTGAATAGACGGGATAGCCATATCCGTCAGGAGCAATGTACTCATATTCGTCAACCTGTTCCTGTAGAGGTCGTTGGCGTGCATGACCTCCATCGGTAGGAGGTAGCACATCGCCGGACCAACCTGTATCCTTGTCACGAGTTACAAACCATACCCATTCTTGTTGCATCGCCCTCATATCATAAAACATGTTCCACAAGCGTTTATATACCTTACTGTTGCTGGTATTGTTGCCATCAAGATCTCCAAAGTCCGTATTGTCAGAGCTTGTATATAATTTATAGCGTTTTTCCCCACTATTGTCTTTACACTCTAAGACAGCTTTTGCCGCTACTTTTACAGCTTCCCAGCGAGATGCGTCATACGTGTATTCATCTTTATAAACTCTAGTATCATTGGGGAAATTTCCTCCATTCCACATTGGCGTTGCAGCTATCCAGCGAGCCATCGCTTTCAAGCCTAAGCAAGCTCCTTTGTCAACTCTGCCAAAATCGTCGTTTGTATAAGAAGCATTTACGCGTGCATAAGCGGAATCGGCATCTTGACAAATCTTATCTACGACTTTATGTACAGACAGCTTAACAAATCCCATATCATCCGATGGATCTACCAAATAATCCAAATAAGGTATTTCTCCATATGCGCGAATTAATAAGAGATGTAAGTAACCTCTTAAAAAATAGGTTTCACCAACCCGACGTGTGATATCACCTTCACCGGAAGCCTCAGGATTATCAGGAGTATTATACTTTTTAACCCCAGATAAAATGATGTTTGCTTTTCTTATTTTCGACCATAATCCGTCCCAATACTGACCTCTACCACTCGAAGATGGCATACCTTGAGTTGGTCCATAATTGCCAATCCAAAATTGGTGAGGGATAGCTTTTTCATGAGAGCTGGCACTGCACTCATCTGTTATTGCTGAAGAAGAAAAGTGATTGAAATAAAGTAAAGGACTGTTTGCCCCTTTTGCATTTGCATATAAATCTGTAACCAATTCGTTGACATAACTATATCTTGAAAAGATTTCCGATTCATTTTTCTTATCATCAGGAGTTCTATCCAAATAGCTCTCGCAAGAACAACATGCTATAAGAACAAATGAAAATATATAAAATTTAAACTTATTCATATTATGAAGATTTATAATTAATAGTTAATGCTTACTCCAAAGTTAAATACACGTTGTACAGGATACCAATCTCCTCTGCCTTCCTTTATTTCAGGATCTACATCAATATCTCCCAGTTTATCAAAAGTCAGTAAATTCATACCTTGAAAATAAAACCTGCAAGATTGTAAATTGGCAAACCGCAAAGATTTTCTTGATAAGGAATATCCTATTTCAATATTCTTCACGCGTACATAGCTACCGTCGAATAAAGCCAAGCTACTTTCAGCATTTTTATTATTTTCATTAGCTCCATAAGTCAAACGAGGATAAGTCGCATAATCTTTGGTTTGTTCCGTCCAGCGATTCAAATGTAGTTTTTTGACTTTGCCGATTTGATCTTGTCCAAAAGAGGGGAAATCATAGACTGCGGCTCCATTGAGTAATATACTGCTACGAGTTGCACCTTGAAGTAGAAGTGTGAAATCAAATCCTTTGTATTGGAAACCAATAGGTAAACCAAACTGTATTTCCGGAGTTCTTGGGTATCCTCTATGGGTTTTATCGTCTGAATCTATCTTTCCATCTCCATTTAAATCCTTATAAACTACATCTCCCGGAAATAGATTGCCCCAAGGCTGATAACCATCACCTTCATTAGAAGCATTCAATCTGTCAGCTTCAGCCTGATCATATACTAAATGATCAACTACATACACAAAATGTTCCCCGACCGGACGTCCCGTAGATCTTCTCCAAGGATAATCGTATTCCACTTCATTCATGAATTTAATTTTGTTACGCGCAAAGGTCATATTAGGCTTGATGAAATAGCGAAAATCTTTACCTATTTGTCCATTCCATGATAACTCCAAATCAATACCTTTATTATCAACTATTCCGGAATTCACAAAAGGAGCACTTTTTCCTACAATATCGGGGAATCCCAGTTTATTGGCATCTCTTAAATTCGTTATAATGTTGTACCGATGTTCAAAAAACAGATCTGCGGTCAAGGTTAACTTATTATTAAAGAAAGCAGCATCTAATCCAAAATTGGACTTTCTGGCTTTCTCCCAAGTTAAATTGGGATTTGCAAAGTTACCTTCAGCTAAACCTCCTATTGAATTAGAAAAATTATCTATTCCAAAAGAATAGCCACCACCTCCTCCATAAAACTGCAAATAGGCAAAACGGTCATCATTATTATCGGATATTTTATCACTTCCTACCCAGCCCAAAGAAGCTCTTAACTTTAAATGGTCTAGCCATTTCTTAGTTTTCTTCATAAACTGTTCTTCCGAAATGACCCAACCAATTGCTCCGGAAGGGAAAAATCCATATCGCTTACCCGGTGCAAAATTTTCAGAGCCGTTATAGCCAAAATTAAATTCGGCCAAATATTTGTTGTTATAGCCGTAAGTGGCCCTTCCTGTCATACCTTGATAGCGATAAGGAACTCTACTGTCATACGTCCTCTCCGATCTATTAAAAAGTAGTAATCCGGAAACATTATGAATGCCAAACTTACGTTGATAATCCAATCTCAACTGGTAGTATGTCTTACTCTCTGTTGAGTTGTGAGAAAGAGAATTACTAATTGTTTCATCTTGGTCATACCAAGGATTTCCCAATATGTATTTGCCATCATATTCATTATTATTCATATAATAACTTCCGTTGCTGCCTTCTGAAGGTTGAAAAGTCGCATACCGTCCGTACGAAGCATAGCCAGATCCTCTGGTTTCAAGAACTCTCCTAATCCATCTGCCTTCCGAAGCATCGTATGAAAAAGTAGCTTCAACCTTAAGTCCTTTTGTTATAAAATCAAGTTTATGCCCTAATGAAAAAGAACCATTTAAATATGTATTCTTTTCATTTAGATAGCCAGTTCTTGACAACTCACCAAGTAGATTGTATCTATGAATGGCATCACCATACAGTAATCCATAGGGATTATTGATTACATAGCTTTCATTCGCACTATTTCCATTATCAGGGAGAGTTATCGGCAGATAAGGTGGCTGAGTATTAACGATATCTACAATCCGTGAAGCAGTGGTTCCCGGAGCGTTACGATCTGTAATTCGGGCTCCAAGATCTATCTTTAAATAAAAATTTTTATTGATGTCAATATCCATATTGGTACGAAAATTATACCTTTTGAATACTGCCTGTATGTCATTAGAAGAACCTTCAGTAGTGTGTTTATAATTTCCATCCTGCTTGTAGTAATTGGCAAGAACATAGTATCGAACAATATCCGAACCACCACGGACCGATAAGCTATAATCTTGTTGGGCTCCGTATTTGAATGCATAATCCCTGTAATCCCAATTATAACCTAAGCCATCGGAATTATCTCCCTTCGCTTTCCGGTAATTTTCTATCTGCTGATTACTAAAAAGAAAGGAACTGCTAACATTCGGATCCGAATTAATCATAGCCTCATTATATAAAGTGGCATAATCTGCAGAGCCCAAATACTCCGAGAGGTTAATCGGCTTATTTAAACCGAACGAAGCTTTAAAATTAACAGTTGCCCGTTCTTGGGCTTTTCCACGTTTGGTAGTCACAATTATAACTCCATTTGCTCCTCTAATACCGTATGCAGCCGTAGCGGAAGCATCCTTCAATATAGTAAAAGTCTCTATTTCTTCAGGTGCTAAATAAGACATATCGCGCTCTACCCCGTCAACAATAACAATTGGAGAACTGTCACCATATGTTGCAACTCCTCTGATATTAATATCAGACATATCTACTCCTGGTTCACCTCCACTAAATTGATTGACCATTAATCCAGGCATACGTCCTGCTAGAGCATTGTTTAAATTAGCTGTTGGACTTTGTACCAGATCTTTAGTCGTCAAAGTTGACACAGCGCCTGTTATAGTAGCCTTTTTTTGTGTCGTATAACCTACTACGACTACTTCTTCCAAAGCTTTAGAATCTTCAACAAGTACTACAATTAGGTCTTTTTTACCTTGTAAAGGCACTTCTTTAGGCTGATAACCTACGTATGAAAAGACAAGACTCGCATTTTCATATGGAACCTTCATCGTAAATTTACCGTCAACGTCCGTTATTGTTCCAACTCCGCGAGAGCCTTTTACCATAATATTAACTCCGGGGAGAACGTCCCCATTCTGATCTTTAACTTGTCCTTTGACCGTAACTTCAGACTGTATCGGGCTCATTGCATTAGCAATCTCATGAAATTCAGCCCTTAAATTTCCAGACTGCACTATACAAGCAATCAGAAGTATTACGAATCTCCATTTTCTTAGTTTGATCTTCAGCTTTTCTTTTTTTTTCATAATAATTAAATCATTAGTTAATTAAAAAGATCTCTTAATATATATGATGCACATCATTTCATTATTTTTTAGAACCGTTCCTACATTACTTATTGTGTATTAATACTATGCCGACATGAGAAACGGAAAAATCTGCTATTGCAAGGATTCTATTTAATGGTTGCGAAATAAAAAGCGCGGCATTAAAATGAAGGTTAATTCCCGGTTAATTAAATGAAGAAATAAATTATTATTTTGTTTCTTTCTAATTAATTCGAATCAAAGGTGCCTTTATTATGCAGTTCCTTGTAACTCACTATACATTCAGCATAAAAGATAATTTCTGACTCTGTTCTTTAAGCTTCACTTACTCCTGTATAATAGAATAAATATCCATTTCATCTATAGTAAAACCTCAAATAGCGTATATAATTATAATCCCCACTTCTTATAAATTTTATTGCTCGTCTTATACTTGATAGAAGTCCCGTTTTCGATTTCAGACCAATCAATCCAAGTCTTTTTCATCGGGATTCCATTGATTTTCATGCTCTCTATATAAGGCTTAGATATGCCACCTCCTTCTATTGTAAGAGTCCCTTTAGAAAGATGCAATGTAAGGTTCTCAAAATAGGGTGCACTAATACTGAACCCAGCTACTCCGGGAATCATTGGATAGAGGCCGATAGAAGCAAAAACAAACCACGATCCCATCGAACCGCAATCGTCATTTCCGGGCAGTCCGTCAGGCTTTGATGTATACATTTCATTTAATATTCGATGTACTGTTTCGGATGTTTTATACGGACGATCCGTCCAATTGTATATCCAGGGAACTTGAAAATCGGGTTCATTGCCTGCTGCAAAATAATGGTCGTTATATCCGGCATCTAATCGTACAAATAAGCTATCCAAACGTTTGGAAGCGAATTTCTTTCCTCCGATTGTATCTATCAATGTTTTCAAGTCATGAGGAACCATCCAGAGATAATTTTCTTTGGTCGCTTCGCGCCAATCATCGTTCGGATTCTTCCAGCTAAGGTCTTGTGTACGACGTGAGCGTAGCCAATTGGTGGAAGGATCATATAGATTCTTCCAATTAAGAGAACGTTCCATAAAAAAGGAGGCATCTTGCTTATTCTTTATAGCTTGCAAAGCAAATTGTCCGATAGCATAATCCGATGAAGCATATTCAAGGCATAAGGATGCATTTACTATACCTTTATTTATATAATTAGACAACCCGGGACGGACTTCTACATCTTGCGAAAATACACCCGGAGTACATGCTGCTTGTTTCATATGCCTATAAGCGGCTTGAATGTTGAAATTCCGTCCACCGAAAGCATATGTATTTGCAATAATAATAGGCATAGGATCACCTTGCATCACTCCGGTTTCTATGTTGGCAGCAATCCATCTTCCGTATCCTCCCGCCTGTTCGGCAAAATCGATTGCAGACTGCATCATGTCGGAGCTTTCTTTCGGGTAAAACATGGCTAGCAGCTGGCACTGAGTACGATAAGTATCCCACCCGCTAAAAGTAGTATACTGCTCTTTTCCCGGTTGAATTTTATGAACGGTAAAGTCAGCTCCAATATATTCTCCGTTCACATCATTAAATATATTGGGATGAATTAACGTATGGTACCAATGCGTATAGAATTGGGCAAGCTTGTCCGCGTTCTCAGATTGAACTTCGATTTTCCCCAATTGTTTATTCCATTCATTTTGTGTATCTGACAGCACTTGTTGGTAGTTGCGTCCATTGTTGTCTACACGGAGGTTTTCTTTTGCGTTTTCAATAGAAACATAGGAAATGGCAATTTTATACTCAATACTCTGATCTTTCTCTGTATCAAACGTAAAGTATCCTCCGGATTGGGTTCCTCCGATTTGATTTCTTCCTTCTTTCAGATTATTACCTTTCCATGTGCCGAATTCTTTAGCTTTGTGATTGAATTCTGCGGCAAAGAATATACGGTAATCTGTTTTATAGCCACAAAAATTGCCTCCCTCCGCATATCCTTCGCAAGAAGAAGGAGAGGTGATTCGAATAAAAGCGTTGGTAAGTTCGGTAGAACTTACTCCAGAACCGATTAAAACGGTACCTTCCTTCTTCTTGGCAGGAAAAATAAAACGGGCGATTCCGCTTCGCCTGGATGTAGTTATATGACAGATAACCTCATCTTTCATTTCTATGGACAAGCAGCCTGCCGTTGCTTCTTTAACAACTTGATAACGGGGAAAATCATCCATATCTTTAGGTGATCCCATTATCCTTCCGCTAATGGGAAGTACAGGAAAATTGCCCATGTGAGGGCATCCGGAACCAGACATTTGATTGATCACTATTCCTTTTTGGGGTGAGAAAAAAGCAGGGGTAAATTGTATCATCCCAAAAGGGTAACTTGCACCGATATATGTATATCCACAACTTAATCCGTTGCCTTCACTTCCAATCTTTGTGTCTACTAATTTTGCATAGTTCACTTGTTGTCTTGGGTTCGCTTTTTGGGCCATACCATTCTCGCAAATAAACAGAAGTAAGAATGAGTATAACAAGGATACCATATGGCGTTTTTTTCTCATCACAATTATTTTCTTAAAGATTAATTAATTGCAAAAAAAGACCTCTGGTATTAATGAGAAGATTAAAATCGGGTTAATTAATAGAAGAAATTTATTAATATTTTGCAGGTTTTAACGACTTGACTCTTTTTGTGAGAAAATGACATTAACTAATTTTTAAATAATTGTTTCTTCATAAAATATAATAATATTAAATATTACCTTTATACCCGCAAATGTAAGCTTTACTAATATGATAGAATGCACACGAAATAAGTCTATGGTTATTGTGTTGATTATCATTTTATTCGCAAGCCCTTATTTGTGTGCTCAAGGGTTGCGATTCTATGGTAATAAAGTTCCTATAGAGCAACGTACTTCTTATAAGCTTTTTAATGAAGAGTTTCTGCCTGTTTTTTCTGACTATATTGATATTGAATTTAGTTTGAGAATTTCTCAGAGTAGAACTTTTGGTTATCTGTTTCACATGGTTAATCCTGCTAATAATGATGCATATAGTTTAACTTATAGTTATGTAAACGATAAAACAAGCGTGTTTAAGTTTAATACCGAAGGGAAAGTCAATCATATATCCATGAACTTTCTTAATGACTCCGTAATATCTCAATGGCTTCCTGTAAAATTGCATATTGATTTTGAAACGGGAGGAAGTGTACTCACTATTGGAACTAAGGTTGCAAAAGGAGTAATTCGCTTAGCGAATCGCCCTCAAAAAATTCAGCCGATTTTAAGTTTTGGTCGTCGGGAATATCTGGTAGATGTTCCTGCTTTCTCTATACAAAAGTTGAAAATATCAAGTAAAGGACAGACTTACTTTTTCAAATTGAATGAGAGTATAGGACACGAAGTACACGATAGTAACGGTGATATTCAGGGGACGGTGGTAAATCCTTATTGGTTAATTAATGATTCGTATCATTGGACCAAAGTCGCCACGTTTGTAACTTCCCCGTGTATGGGCTCCAAATTCAATGTTAAGAGACAAGAAATAGAGTTTATAACATCTGATTCTCTCTTTATTTATCAAGTGAATGCCAAACATTCTCTAAAAAAGCCTTATGCAAACAGTATGCCTGTCCATATGTTGCTGGGGACGAGTTTCATTAATGGGGCCGATGGGAAATTGTACGCTTATGAAATTAATAATCTTCCAATTAATAGCCTGACAATGGCTGCGTTGGATCTGTCAACACTTCTTTGGCAACCGGTGGGGAGAGCGTTTACCAAAGTTCAGCTACATCATCATAATGGCTTGTGGGATAATCACCGGAATCGCTATATGGTATTTGGAGGATTTGGTAGCCGATCGTACAGTAACAAATTCCTAACTTATAATCAGATTTCCGACCGATGGGATACACTTCAATTTAAAGGTGATAAACTGACACCGCGTTTCTTTTCTTCCATGACACCTTCCAAGCAAGGCAATTATTTATATATTTATGGAGGGGTAGGTAATGAATCGGGGGACCAAAGCATTGGGCAGAATTATTATAACGATTTGTATCGGATCGATTTGGAACGGCATACTATTAAACTACTTTGGAATCATCCGATAGATGAAAAACGCGTACCTTCCGAACAGATGATTTTATCGGATGATGGAAAATCACTTTATGTGATTCGGTATGCACAATATATTAAATATACAAGTCTACAGCTTTACCGAATTTCTATTGCTGATGGTAAAATGGAGCAATTGGGCGATTCTATTCCTTTTGTTTCGGGATCAATCGTTTCTACTGTATCGTTATATTATAATCCGATATTGAAGGAATTCTATTGTGTTACTCAGGAAGTTAATGAAGATGATAACTGGGTGAAAGCTAATGTTTATGAGTTATCTGCGCCTCCAGTCAGCAGAGCAAAAATGGAATATTATTCCGTGAAAAATAAAAGTTCTGGCTTGAGCCGGATATTGTTGTTGGGAATATGTATTGTCATCTCGGGAAGTTTAGGAGTCTGGATCTTTTTTTATCGTAGGAAAAGGCAGAGAAGGAAAAACGATGTGCCTGACTTTGTACCGGACAAAATATATCATAAAGCTTCTATGGATGAGGGAAATCATGAGGTTCTATTGAATAAAGCTTCTCTTCAGGTTGCAATGAAAAGAAAAGAAAAAGAATGCAATAGAATTTATATATATGGGATATTTACAATTTATAATAGGTCGGGGCGAGATATAACTTATTTGTTTAGCAAGAAGCTAAAGTATCTTTTCCTGTATATTTTACTAAATAGCACGGGAAGAGAGAAAGGAGTTCATTCGTACGCTTTGAATGAGATTTTTTGGCCGGATAAGTCTGAGGATAAGGCCAAAAACTTAAAAGGGGTAACGATTAGTAATTTGCGTAAGGCACTGATGGAGCTGGATGGAATTAAACTTTTAAATGAAAAAGGTGTTTTCAGTATTATGATTAAAGAAGATATTTGCTTCTGTGATTATTTTAGTATGTATGCTTCTTGGACAAATCATCCGCAGTCTTGTGACATACTTCTCCCAATATGGGAAAGAGGCAAACTTCTAGAAAGTGAAGAAAGTCTTCTATTCGATAAGTATAAGCAAAATTCAGAGAATATTATCTTGTCTTTGTTACCAAAGGATTTGCCGACCTATTATCAGCAGAACGCGTATTCTTATGTCCTCCGTATCTGTTTTGTTATCCTGAAAAGAGATCCATTGAATGAGCAGGCGTTATATTATTGCGTTCACTCTTATAAGAATTTAAATGATTTTGAAAATCTGTCGAAAATCTATTCAACTTTTATTATTGAATACCGAAAAAGTATGGGAGAAGATTTTCCTCATACTATCGAAGAATTACTTCATGCAAAAGAACCAATTTAGTGATTCTTCTTTAGTTTGATTGTTTTTTATTATTTCAAATGCTCTGTTTTGATACTTAAAACACTTTGTTTTGACGGTCAAAACAAAGTGTTTTAAAAGACAAAATAACTTGTTTTCCTATAGGAAACAGAGTTTATGCTGTACTTTACGAGATAGTGCGTGACCGTTGGAACAAACATGATTGACTATATCAGGAAAAGGTTCACACATTATGACTCATATTTTCTAATTCAGTATACAGCAAACAGAAAGCTTTCCTTGTTTACTATACATTCTATCCCCCCTCCTGCTTCCCTTTACAAAGCATCCAAACGATACCTAATCTGCTATACACAGGAGTAATATGTCCTTTTGCAATTAAAGACAAAACATATTTATAGAAAGCCGACATCGTTTTACTGGCCCGTCAAATTACCTCTGCAAAGTAATACTCATCAGGCCGATCACTACATCATTCGAAAGAGTTTCCAGTGTGAGATGAGACAACGTCTTCTGCGAATTAAGTGGCATCTCTAAGAGTACGGCAGCTCCCCCATCCACTATGCGGGTAACTCCACGGAATCCCAATTCTTCCCCCAAGTGATTACTCACTTCACCCGTCTTCAAACGAAGCCGGTACAAAGAAGGGGCATGCCGGTTGAAAGCCTGTCCATCTTCAAAGAAGACTTGTTCAATAGGAGGCCAGTTATCCGGATTGACGAGCGGCAACACATCCGAAGTGCCATCTGTATAGTAAATGCGGATAAGTCCGTTATCAATATGACATTGCATGTGATTGGTACTTCCCGCCATCAGGAGATAGGCCCGGGAAGCTCTTCCACTGAGAGTAACATTCAAACTGTCGGGATAATTATCCCACAACGAAGTAAAAGCAATGTTACGCCCTTTTGCCGGAGTACGGAACGGTATTCCTAAAGCCGTATCAATCTGATTATCACGCACGCCTGCCCGCAATCCCGAATCATCAATATTGGCAGTAGTCAACGGATGACACCATTCACCAATGCCTTGTTTCGGAAGTTCAAGCGTGGTATAAGGTGAACGCGGGGATAAATACTGATTATGAAAAATATCCGTTACCAAAGCATTGAACTGTCCATCCATGGATACCGGTTCGCACTGATCCGCAACAACATGGGCGAAGCTTTCTGCTTTACCCGCTGAAGCAAGTTGTTTTTGACAACGGTCGACAGGTTCCCACCACTCCATCTGTCCTTCCTTTACACGGACAAACTTTGTTGGCGCGTCCGAGGAGATATACCGGGAAGGTACTGCGGCATCTACCACTTCCATTCCGTCATAAGAATTTGCAGAAAGAGTTTTGGCTTTACTCTTATCAGAGTTCGGACAGACTTTAACTGCCGGATTATTCTCATCCGAATGCCCCGTCTTTGCAGAAGCACTCGATTTCAAAGAAGAAAGACCTTCCTTTGATACGGGAGAACCTTCCTTCAAAGAAGAGCTTTCCCTTAAATAAGTAGCAGAAAGCCTTCTAGCCTCATCAAGGGAAATCCGGCGTCCTTTCCATTCAATACGGACTTTCATTGCTGCATCGGATGGAGCCGCTAATGTAACCGTTATTTCCGGACGACCGACAGCATGCTCCACTGCATTCCATTTCACGGCAGTCCCGTTAACAGTGAGTGACTTTATTTCTGGGTAACGCACCGGAAGACGCAACTCCATCGTATGAACCGCCTGCAAATGATGAGTGATTGAATATTTCGTAGACCTTCCACTTGATGCCTCTTCATAATCAAAGTCAATATCAGGAGTATGCAAAGAAGCATATCTCCATGTATCAGGAAAGCCGGGTTTCACAAGCAAACGCCCGTTCATGGCATCGGGCAGAATGCCGTATAGCCCCTCTATCAACGCACGGGAAGCAACTCCAATGGGATCGCCAAAATCACGGTAGCACTCTCCACGGGCAGCATCATAGAAACTGATCTGACCGAAGTTCCCCGGACTATCACCCAGATACATGCCATCAAGAACTGAACTCTTCAATAACTTAAAGCCGGCATTATCACGTCCCGCCTGAAAATAAGCCAGCGCCGTATGCATCACTTCCGCAAAAGCCACATTATTTATACTCCAGGAATAAGGCAACCAATTAGTTGTGGATACAGTGGCATATCCTTCATCTTCCAGTCCTGTACCACGTACGGAGATATGAGGAATCTCCGTATCAACGTAGTGCATAGCTTGGTAAGCCTGAAACGGATCTGCTATATCACTATCCAGAGAATGGTAAATAGTCCACACCGCTGCACTCTCATGCAAGCGCTTACGTCCCATAAAATCCTGATATTCCGCCCAATGCCCCTTTGCAGGCATCCATAAACGCTTATTCAACGCATTCAATATCTTCTCCGCCTCCTTCTTATAGGGAACAGGATCCTCACCGATCTTTTCCGCAATCATTGCCGCCAAGCGGTTGGCCCGGTAATTATATGCAGACGAATGAGTAACGGCTCCACTATTATAATACAATGCATCGCTCGCCCAAATGCAGGCATAAGCATCATACAAACCATCATCATCAGGATCATAGTTCCGTTTTTCCCATGCCAGAGAACGTTTAATAACAGGCCATATCTTACGCGCATAATTCAAATCTCCAGTCCAGTTGAGATGCCAAAGCAGTTCATCAATATAACAGAGATTCATATCATAATGATGCATCTGATTATCACGATGCGGATTACGGCAAATATAACCATTGCTATACATGGGAGTTCCCCACTTCTTTACCGCACGTGCCAAAGCCAAAGCAGAATCTTGCGCGGGATGCGGAATAGTATTCGGCACAGTCGTTACCTGACTGGCTGCGTATGCATTGAAATGCGTTCGGGCTCTGTCATGCCAGCCCAATATGTCACCCACATAAGCAGCACGCCAACCACTTAAAGGCATTCTCCACCCCACAGCACCGTGAAGCCAGACTTCCCCATCCCAGATGCCATCGGCAGCAACCGCCAAAGCACCTCCCAAAGTATTGAAATAAGGATCGGGAGTTTTGATTTGTATGCGTGAAGCAAGAGCCACACGAGCTTGTTCCGACTTAGCATATAGTCCGGCACCTTCTTTTAAAGAAGGGACCTGCAAGGCATAATCGCGGACAAGCAGATAGACAGCTGCCCCGGCAGTCTTCGTTTTTGGCACTATTTTTTGTTTTACATCCTTTCCTTTATCTAAATAAGTACTGGAACCAGCAACATGTTTACCAATAAGTTGATTGTTAGAAATTAGCGCAATATCCACCGTTTGCAAATGCTGCGGATGCTCAGGTGCATCAAAACAACCGAGAGGATCAGCGCCCATATCTCCGTTACGGCTCAATTTAGGGAAACGGATTTCCGAAAGATAAGCACGCAGAAAAGCACCTTTAGGCATATTCACGGGAGCAAACTTCCAGATTACCGCATCTTCATCAGGTAAAGCAAGAGCATCGATTCTTAACTCAGCATTTTTCCCCCACGACGAATGTTTCACACGATAACTCCGCCGCCCCGGTGTATAACGCGCCTCACACCACACGGTCGAATCGAGCGCCACAGAACTGCCATCCTTTAAATAAAGACGGAAACGGATATTCTTGCTATTGCGCTTTTCGTATACGGCAAAAACAGGACGGTCACTTGTTTCCAGACGGAAAGCTGTATGGCTGCCATATAGTGCACGGGTATAACGGTTCTTCCCATTGACACAGACAAAATCTTCTCTATCCGGCCTGTACTGTAACACACGGACGGTTCCCCGCTTATCATCATTATAAGAAGTTGATTCAATCAGATCACCTGCCTCTTTGGCTTTCTTATTGGAAGCAGCATACTGCCCGCACATCTTAGCAGGCAGTAAAGATATGATCATAATAAAGAGTAGATGCTTCATTAAATTCAATCTTATTTATAGCGATTAAGTGAACCCCTTCTCAAGAAAAAGAGGAGTAAAAGTCATCAAAGAATTAAGGCATCGGCTTCAAATCTTCCCAACGGACATCCCATTTACCGTTTTTAGGGAATCCGGGATTCTTAGTTTGACAACCATCCCAACCAGCACACATCATAGCTACAGCCGTCAACAAGCCGCCATTACCCGGTAAATAAATCCGCAAACGCCCATCTTGATAATTATGTCCACTCACCAGATAAGTATTGGTGCGCTTATCCATTAGCAATGCTCCCACTGCCTTTTCTGGTTCACCCAAACGAGCGGCATTCATTGCCGTCATCGGATAGTCCCAGCCCCAAGTCTTATCCCAGTTCCAATTATCCCATACCCAATGAAGCGTATTCTTCATGTAATCGGTACGAATCAATTTATTCATCGGCAAAATGCCAAGCGCCCCCAACACAGCCATGTGATCGGAAGTAAAACGAATATCCTTATAAGTCTCCGGAGCTGTTTCAGCAGCCAAATAAAGGTGATCATCATTGTATGCCAAAGGAGAAAGTTTATTAATCATCTCATCCCAAGCTTTATTCCGTTTCTCCCCGGCACGCTCGCGCCACTGCTGGGCTACGTTCATAGCATAGTGCCAGTACGAAAGTTCAAAAGGCGGATTAATAGTTTCAGCAGCACGCAAAGTCTCCTGTGCCGGAATAATACCTTTTAATACATAACGCTTATTGATAGAATCATAGGTTGCAAAAGAATACATAAACTCCGCAGTCTCCTGCACCAATTTATTATATTTTTTAATAACCTCCTTTGAAGGATTGGCACGATAGAGCAACTCGGCAAGATAAATCAAGTGAGGTTGCTGCCAAATCAGGAAACTGCCCACTTTAGAAGGAGCTTCCATTCCACTCGGATCAGTCATCTTCATCCAGCGCACTCCATCAAATCCCTGACGGGAAGCAATTTCGCGAGCTACCGGCTCCACCTTCTCATACCATCCTAACGTACGGTCCAATAGGTCAGAGTGTCCCCACAAAGCCTGCCAGGATTGATGCCACCAAATCATTTCAAGATGGAACTTGCCAAACCAAGAGTTGTAAGTCAGACCGGTTTCCTGCGGAGGAGTAGTCCCCGCGCATTGCACAGCAAGTAAATACTGACTGAGAACAACACGGCGCTCCAATTCCTTAGCACGTGGATCAGTGCAATGTGAAAAGTCAACAACTCCCCCCTTACGCCAAAAATCGCCCCAATACTTCACAGAAGCACTTTCCGTTTCAGCAAAAGAAGGCAAAGCATGTTTTATGTCGGAAGCATCAGGATTATTAGCCATAAACCGGCAAGAAAAAGCCAGTTCATCTTGCTGTGGAGTAAGAGTGAAATAATTCTTTTCTTTTTCAGCCAATACAGCATTACCCTCCCAGCGAAGTACTACATAATAAACAGTAGAATCCAGCGTGCATTTCATCAATGCTGAGTGAGCATCCTGACGAATAACATCAGTAGAATGTTTGTCATTTGCATTCCAGTCACATGCATCATCGCTATGTCCACCTGTGGGATAGGGAAAATGAAACTTTACGCCTGCATGTATCTTTGAAGTCACACGGGCTGCAATCATATCCAAACTGGGATGACAGACTGTTTGTATATTAAAGGAATCTCCTTTCAATGAGAAATGGCTGTTAATCTCTCCTTTCCACATATCCAGTGTCTGGCAAATGTCGGTAATATCTGCAGGGCTCACATCCTGTCCTAATTCGAGTCCCACAACGCCTAAATGCAAACGATGCGGATTGGCACGAAACCAACCGGCAGCTTCCTTTTGCCTCCCGGGTTCCTTGAACTCCACGGAATACGGTTCCATTCGGCCACGACCGAAATCATAATCTTTCAACGTTTCATTATGCGTAAAATGTTTAGGATTGGCAAAACTATGCCATCCCCACTGGCTCTGTGTACCCAATGGAACACCTTGTGTATATAATTCGGGAAACGTTTGCAATCCGGTAGCATCTACCGTGAAAGCAAATTCGCCGTTACCTACAGTGAGTGAAGACAACGAGTCGAATGCAGAAACTTGAGGATCATTACGGGTTACTAAAGCCTCACGATCTATCGGGACCTGCTGTTTCTCCGAACTGCAAGCTGTTACGATCAGGGCCGCAAGAAAGAAATAAATTACTTTTCTCATGGTATCATTACAGATAGTTAGATTAATAGATTTGACAAAGATAACAGTTATTACAGAACTCCTATCTAATTGTATTGGCAGAAATGATAAATGATTTGTTTTTCCATCCACTTACTTTTTACAATGCTTCTTCTCTACTCATTTGACAAGCCCATTCAGATAAACCTCAATATTGGTATATTCTTTAGACAAACAATAAGAAGAAGCATCTGAAGCATCCTCCGGGTTTAATCCGTGATGACGTTCCCAAGTATCAGGCATGCCATCAGCATCACTATCCACAGGAGCTTTGCCTTTCCTCAAAGTCGGCCAGCCCCCAACATCTTCCTGCGAGTTGATAATGCCGTTAGTACCATAAGTGCCGAGCCCTTTGCGGACCTGACGAAGAACTTCGCTATCATAAGCATCGCGTGAGAAACTACATCCGACTAATTTCAGTACCCGTTGATAAGCCACATCAGGAGTATCTTCTTCAATGGGCTCGTAAGGAAATGAAGTGTCAACCAAGCAAGAAGTTGTTTCTTCCCCACGTGCAGGAATCGCTTCGGGAGAAATGCCCGAATCCGGACCTGCACTTTTTCTTCCCGGTATATAGCATTTCCCGGCACAATCAGTCACCGCTCCGCGATTATTAAGAGTGACACCATCATCTCCAGCCATCACATTACCCGCCACATAATAACGTCCGGTTCCATCTTCCGAAACATCCAACAGGCGATGATGTTCGGAAGCTGGTCCCGGCTTATAATAATTCTTCACCATATTGATTTCACCATGATGTCCACCGCCATAAGCCGACTTAAATCCCCAATTATAAACCACATTATTACGGAAATCCACCCACTTGGTTCCGTCTACCGAAGAAAAGCGGGGATTACGACTGGCGTTATTAGCTAACAGATTATGATGGAACGTAGCTTTATATCCTCCCCATATTCCGCCAAACCCATGTTTTCCTTTGGTATGAATAGAATTATTCAGACTGTGGGTAACCAAGCACCATTGCACGGTAAGATTCTCTGTTTTATAAATAGATAAGCATTCGTCAATACTCCAACTGGCAGATAAATGGTCTAAGATAACATTTTTCTGTCCGTAACGTCCCCCGCCAATACCATCACTGTCCAAATGATGATGATCTCCTACCCGAACGCGGATGTAACGAACAATAGCATTACTGGCATTAACGATTAACGGATAGTCTTTCAAGCAGATTCCATCCCCCGGAGCAGACTGCCCCGCAATGGTAATGCTATCATTATCGATACGTAAAGGAGATTTCAGCTCAATAGTCCCATCTACCGCAAAGACAACGATACGTGGTCCTTTAGCTTCCACTGCTTCACGGAAACTCCCCGCCCCACTGTCATTCAAATTAGAAACGATAAACACACGCCCTCCACGACCACCACTGGTGTGCTTGCCATACCCTTCAGCACCGGGAAAAGCCAATTGTTGTGCTTCCGCACCTGTTAATACCGCCATCAACAATATGCTGATGACAAAAGATAAGTTTTTCATTTTTATATCATAGATTATTAATGTCTCTCAAGACCAAATAACGTAAATAGGGAAAGCATCTTTCAACAGCAACTGACTCTTTCCCTCAATCAATCTTTTCTGAAATCAAACAGCAATCCTAATCTTAACCCTTCATCTCCTTTCTTAATCCGTATGGTTCCCGGCTGACTTTGCGGACCTTGCTGACTAGTAGGTTTAAACGAACGTATAGCTGGTATGTCGAGCAAGAAAGAGATATCCCCTGCCGGAAAATCAGGCATGGTATTAACTCCGTCCTGACGTCCATGTGGCTCTTCAGGAGTAAATACGCGTAAAAAGACACCATCGGTAGAAGCATAAACGGTGAAAGGAGCTATCGGACTTTGAATCGTAGCCCAATACAAATTGGCATGATACCCTTTAAATTCAGGATATACCAAACTAACCGGAGCATTATTTCCCTTCGTTACAGGAATGCCATGACTCTCACCTGTTATTGTATTATTGTAAGCCTTCTCCCAAATGCCATAATTAGTACCGGGAATACGGTTTTTCCACACCCGATAAGGACCACGTCCCAACCACCTCATACCGGAACATAACTTTTCAGGATAGGAGAACGTAAAGCCAAAGTTATAAACAGCTTCATCCGTAAAAGCATCGTCAAAGCCTCCGCCACCGGATGCTTTATTCAGCAAGACCGCATTCATCGAAAGTAAACCGTCCGGCTGCATTCGCCAAACGATGGAGTCCACAGCACCTTTATAACGTGCACAAAGTACGGCATCACCCTGCTCTGTGCGGGTATTAAGTGAAATTAAACGCACTTTCATACCAACCGGCAACGGACCATTGGTAAAAGGAATCGGCTTACCGTCCTTATTCCGAACAACAGAAGCAATCGTTGCATCAGCACGACGAAAAGTAACAGAAACAGCGATAGAACGCAACGTAATTAAAGAATCAGTCTCCTCAATCCCAGCCACAGAATGAGCAGCATCAGTTCCTGCCTGCGATTTATCCGTATAAATACCGGCATTGTCAACGCTATTTCCACCTCTTTGCTCTTCACGCTTTAAATAATTCCCCGCAGACAAAACCGGATATGTACGAGTGCAAATCGAATGACCATCAAGGGCGTAAGCTGTAAGTTCCAGTACATCCCCTTCAAAGAAATCCTCAGGTAAAGTCATCTTTGCATAACCCGTTTCTCCGGGAAGTAATGCCGGCAATTGCACAGATCCACTATCTAACGTTATCATTGCTCCACTCTTTTCAGTTATCGCATTTACATGCTGAGCCATTTGACCGTCCTTGTGCTCACGAAGCAAAGGAGACGAACAACGAAGTACCCGATAATGCATGGTACATTCATTTAAATTAGTAAACAAATAACGGTTTGAAACCAGAAAATGACCGTTGAAAGAGGGCGTAATTATTAAAGAACCGACTTTCAGTGGAGACCAGATTTCACGGACAGAGTAAAAACTGCCCTCCTTTTCACGATAAGGACCGACAATTCCATCAGGAGCATTATAATCATCACTATCCAGCTCTCCATTCCGGTCGGAACGACGTACCGCTTCATCACAAAATGCCCACATAAAACCTCCGGCAAAAAGAGGATGAGCCGTATAGCGAGCCCAGAAGTCTTCCAAACCGGCACCAAGTCCCTGATCATACATTCCATGCATAAACTCAGTCGGCATAAAAATCTTATAGCCATTAGTAAAACGCCCCACCCCAGTAAGATAAGTCGGGTAGTGATGAGTATCTAATTCATCGAAATCAGCCCAAGGATGAATCACATGGCGTCTTTGCGGATCGTAAGCCCTAAACAGTGTATCCAAAGCTGTATTCCACCCTCCTTCGTTCCCATTACTCCACAAAACAATACAAGGATGATTAACATCACGACATACCATCTCTTTCACCAGCTTTTTACCGGTAGAAGTATCATAGGCATTCTGCCAACCAGCTAATTCGTCAATATAGAGTAATCCCAACGAATCACAGGCGTCTAAGAAATGCTCATCGGGTGGATAATGCGAGCGTACAGCGTTCATATTCATTTCCTTGATCAACTTCACATCTAGCAGACTGATCTCCTTATTCGTCGTTCGTCCACCATCAGGATAGAAAGAATGTCGGTTAATACCTTTCATGACCAACTTTGTACCGTTCAGATAGATCCCGTCGCGGGGACGGAACTCAATAGTACGGAAACCGACACGCGTATTCATTGTGTGAATAATGCTTCCCGTTTTATCCAACAAGGAAACTTTCAGCGTATACAAATAAGGCGTTTCCGGTGTCCATGCCTTAATACCCTTCCAACAGATATCTGCAATACTTTTCACCAAATTGCCATCAACATCAAGATTACTTTTAATTTCAAGATTATCTTTAATAGCTAAATTGACTTTAATAGCTGAAACAGGATGCTCCTGTTGCAAAAGTGGCTTATCTCCCCTCACTTCATCCACTCCGTCACAAATTTGTCCTTTCAAAGGATGTACATCTTCTCCAGTAGCCGTAAGCGGAATTAATTCAAAGCTCAACTCCTCTCCCTTTGAAAGACTCTTTAAGTAAACTTCCGTTTTTAAACTTCCATCAGCTTTTGCATCCACGGCCAAACGTTCAATGTGAGAGGTCGGTTTTGCTTCCAGCCACACCGGACGATAAATTCCTCCGAATAGCCACCAGTCGGCCTTGCGTTCCGCTGCATTTACCGATTTATTATCAGAGTGCTTCTTTACCCGCACTTCAATCTTATTCGATTTCCCATACTTCAATAAGCCCGTTACATCATAAGAAAAACGATAAAAGCCCCCCTTATGAACCTCACCGGCAGAAATACCATTAATAAGCACTTCCGTATCCGTCATCACTCCATCAAACCATAGACGAACGTCCTTTCCTCTCCAATCAGCGGGAACTTTAAAGCTACGTCGGTAAGTGCCTTCCTCCATACTCGGATTTTTCACTCCTTTCTTTTTGTACCAACGCCCGTAAGTATATTCTCCAAATCCCTGTAACTCCCATTGCGATGGGACTTCAATCTTGCTCCATTTGCCACTATTACGACCTTCAGAACAACGAAACTTCCAAGTAACCGTATGCCCCAAACCTGTTCCTGATAAATAGACTTTTTGAGTTTGCTGTGCCTGTAATGTACAAATTGCCAGACAACTAAGAATAGTAAGAAAGAACCTTTTCTTCTTCATAGTATATATATTATTCAGTTCTACAAAGAAACATATTGAAATTCAGAGGGAGAGTAAAGTATCTGATTTTAAGTCTGTTGAAAATGATAAGAAAAAGGCGGTCTTAAACAAAAGACCGCCTTTTCACTCACTGACCTATAATAAAGTAATCAAATCACTAATAACATGGATGCTGTTCTCCAGTCAGACCTGTATTAATATCAATAATACTTGTCTGATTTAAAGGAACGCATTCAACTTTATTCTTACCTTCAGGTTGAATACTGCGAGTATCACCACACATGCCTCGATACAAGTTCAATATCCAAGTTTGATCTGTCCCATCAATATCCTTTGCAATCTTACGCCCGCCAGAAGGAGCCACACTACCTGTCATATCCAGCCAAGTATAGCCTTTACTTACCATTTCCAAAGAATCAGTTTTTAAAGGATGTTCCTTATATCCGACAAAAGGTACAGCAACTACAGGATCTTCAAAACTAGTAGCAGTTTCTGCTTTATAAGCACGAAAGATATCTACGTTTGCAAATTCACCTTTGTGATCGACCATATTGAACAAACGTTGCTTAGTTTCAGCCAACTTTTCATACAAGATGCCCCAACGAATTAAATCCGTACGACGCCATCCTTCAAATCCTAATTCTAATTTACGCTCCTCTATAACTGCATTCTTAAAGGCTGCATAAGTAGTAGGCGTAGTCCCAATCAGAGCCTTATCATTTCCAAATGCACGAAGGCGAACTTCCTCATAAGCCTTTATTGCTTCTGACGTTGGCCCGTTATTTAATTCATTAAGTGCTTCAGCATACATCAGTAAAACATCTGAATAACGTAAAATCGGGAAATTGATATCTCGTTTGTTTACAGCTGTACCCACTTCCGTTTTCCATGTTGCACGAAACTTTCCAATGGTATTATTCCCATAAGGATTCATTTGACGAACATTCTTAGACGTAATGCCATAGTTGCAGATAGTAACATCCCGACGTTGATCCTTCTCATCAAAATCAAAATAATAAGTAGGAACAGCTGCCATTGCAGGCTGGCTCTTCATATACATTGAACTCGTATGGCAAAAGATACCATTGGTATACCCATTAGCTGTTCCATTGACATTAGTACCATATTGTCCGTATTCAAGCATTGTTTCGTCATTATATTTGCTTGCCACCAAATCACGGAAGACTTCTTCATAAGTCGGTAAAAGACCATTTTCTTTTTGAGCAATAACTGCACCACAAGCATCTGCCGCTATTTTATATAAAGCTTTTATACGAGCGGGATCATCGCGCTGAGCCAATTTAACGGTCGATTTATCATAGGGAACTGTAGTCAGATCCCAACGAAGTGAATAACCGGCTGCATACAATGCCGTGCGAGCAAGTAAACCATAAGCTACATTTTTAGTGATACGCTCAGAACCGGAAACCATCCCTGCACTTTTCCAAGGTAAGAGGTCTATAGCTGTCTGTAAATCTTTCACGCATCCATCGAGAATCGTGTCACGGCTAACACGGGATGAAGTAAAGACTCCGATATCCTCAACAGGTATTGTAGGATAAGGAGCATCACCAAAATAGCGAACAATATTAAGATAATTCATGGCACGAATTGCATATGCTTCACCTAATAACATGTTAACCCTTTTTTGTTCCGATTCACTGACCGACATCTTAGGCAAGTTCTTTATACAAATATTAGCATATTCAATCCCTGTATACATTGCATTATACGTAGATGAAGGCGCATTGGAAGTCGTATAAACATAATTGCCTATATTATTTTTAGAGTTATTATCCGACTCAGTGGAGAAACATTCATCAGTACCCATCCCAAATTGATAATATAACTCACGATTAAAAGTACTTGAATAGCAGCCTAGCAAAGCCTTCTCTGCTCTGGATACAGACTCAAAAACCGTAGTACTATCCACTTTTGTATCAGAAGGCATATCCAGCCAATCTTGGCAAGAAATTACTGTAAGAGTAACTGCTGCCAAACCTAATATATTAATTATCTTTTTCATTTTTACTTTCAATTATTAAAAGGTTAAGTTAAGTCCTACCACATAACTTTTAGAGCGTGGATAAGAAGAATTATCAATACCCATAGTCAATAAGCTGGAAGAAGATGCTACTTCAGGATCATAACCACTATAACCTGTTATCGTTGCTATATTATTTAGAGTGCAATACATACGAGCCTTGCTAATGTGAACTCTTTGCAACCATTGTTTAGGGAATGTATAACCAAAAGTTATTGTACTTAAGCGAAGGAATGAGCCGTCTTCCAAATAGTAATCCAAACCATCAGTAATAGCAATCTTGTTATCTGAATGCAGACTCCACATTGCTTCTTTATCGTGTTGTTGTGGATTAAGTTCTGCTAAACGAACCAGGTTTGTGGTCTCTTTTCCTGTAACCGGATCAACCAAGACAAAGCGTTTGTTCATCGTTGACAAAGTGTTCTGATTGGGAAGATAAGGACCAATAAAGCGTTGCGTACTCATATTAAAGATTTTATTACCTACTGTAAAATTCATGAAGACAGTCAAATCAAAACCTTTATAAGTAAATGTATTATTAAAACCACCGGTGAATTTAGGTTGCGCTTTTCCAATCACAGTACGGTCATCAGTGGACCACACAGGATTTCCCTCTGAATCGGTTGTTCCATTTATACATTTGTATTTTACATCACCTGGTTTAATTGAGCTACGGTTTTTACCTTTAAGACTAGCTACACCATCTTTTAAAGCATAAGTGCCATCTGATTTTTGGCTAAAGTCATCCGTCGTATAAACCCCGTCATATTGGTAACCATAGAATTGGCCCAAAGGCTTTCCCACTTTAATCATATAATCGATACGTGAACTCGCATTCTGAAGGAAATAGTCATTTCCGTCCTTTCCATAAAGGTCTAGCACCTTGGAACGATTAAACGCAATATTGAAATCTGTTGTCCAACGAAAATCTTTGGTCTTGACGTTCATCGTATTCAATACAACTTCCAAACCTCGATTACGAATAGCACCGATATTTTGATATTGATAGCTATAGCCTGTAGAAGTAGGAATCTTATTCTTTATAAGCAAGTTGTCTGATTGATTGCTGTAAACATCAAGACTTAAGTTAACACGACTATTCAAGATAGACATATCTAAACCAATATTTGTAGTCGTAGTTGTTTCCCATTTCAGATTTTTATTACCAATAATATTTCCAGGACTCAGCGTAGAGACATCGGCATCATCAATAGCAACATGTCCGGAACCATAATCCGTAGCATACATATTATCACCAATACGGTCATTACCAGCTTTACCATAACCCACACGTAATTTCAGTTGCTGGAATAAATTCCGATCCTTCATAAATGATTCTTCTGATATACGCCATGCAGCAGACGCCGATGGAAATGCACTCCATTGGTTACCTTTCGCAAATTTCGAACTTCCATCACCACGTAATGTAAAGTTTAGCAAATAGCGTTCTGCATAGTTGTAACTAACACGACTAAAAAATGAAACCTTCCCCTTACGTTCTTTAGAAGAATCATAAATCACTTTTTTTGCATCCTTTACTTTATTTAGTCCAAAATTGTCTGCATCAAATTCTAGATATTCATTTTCCAATTTGATAGATTCATCGTAGGTCGTTTCCTGCCCAACTAGAATATTGAGCTTGTGCTGTCCATAATCATGCGCCCAAGAAAGGGTATTGGTTATTTGCCATTTATACGCCTCACTATTATTTCTTGATCCATACGGTCCTTTATTGTTCTGGGCTGTTCTAGTACGACCATCATCCCAATAATCAGAGCGGGTCTGGGACCAAGTATAACTACCCGCAGTACGGAACATAAAATCCTTAAAAAGATCAAATTCCAACCCTGCATTTACTGAATACTGACGAGTCTTTTTAATATTCGTCACAGCATCATTCATTATAATAGGATTATAAATATCATATTGAGAGTCAGCCTCTAACATGGCATCACTAATATCCGTATTAATAAACTGATCATTAGTAAATTGAATACCACCGGTAACAGGTTGCAAAATAGTCATTTTGAGAGCGCCTCCCAAAGAGCCACCACCTTCTATTTTAGTATCAGAGAAATTCGTATTAAAATCAAAACGAATGCCTTTCCACAATTCATGATTTAATTTCAAACGGATATTATTCTTATCATATCCATGTTTTGACATGATTCCATCTTGTCCTGTATAGTTATAGCTCAACAGGTACTTGGTTTTATCAGTACCACCTGATATATTTACATTATGATTTTGACTCAATCCTGTCCCACCAAATACGACGTCCTGCCAATCAATGCCCGCACGATTAGCATAATCACTAGCAATACGCCCATAAGCGCCTGTATAGAAATCAGAAGCTGTAACATCACCGCCAAACATATCAGCAAACTTATCAGCATTACCTCCCAAGACTTGATATTCATACTGATACTTCACATAATCTTCAACATTAAGTAAGTCAAGCTTTTTGCCCAACTTCTCAAAACTAACATAAGTATTATAACTAACTTCCGTTTTCCCAGATTTACCTGATTTCGTTGTAATCAAAATTACACCGTTTGCACCGGCAGAACCATATATGGCAGTAGCAGAAGCATCCTTCATTATATCAATAGTTGCAATATCGTTAATATCGACATTCTTCAAGCCATCTTCCATATAAAATCCATCAACAATATACAAAGGATCAGAACTTTGGGTTATTGACGTACCCCCACGTACTGTAATATTAATAGAAGCCCCGGGAGCTCCACTCTGAGTTACAATATTCACCCCAGCTGCTTTACCAGTTAAAGCCTGCGCTGCAGTGGTCACGGGAGCAATTTTCAAGTCATCACCACCAACAGAAGCTGTAGCAGCTGTCAAATCTTTACGTTTTACCTTTGCATAACCAATGGCTACGACTTCATCCAACATCACGGAAGACTCTTTCAAAGTTACCTCAAAATGCGTTTTGCTACCAAGAACAACTACCTTATCTTCGTAACCAACAAAAGATACAACTAATTCTTTAGCAGAAGCAGGAACCGAAAGTTTGAAGTTACCGTCCATATCAGTAATTGTACCGATAGACTTATCTCCTTTTACAGTTACGGCAGCGCCAATCACAACATCAACGGCATCCCTCACAGTTCCGGTAATCGTCTTGTTTTGAGCATACATGCTTAAAGGAAAGCTTATTAATAGAATCATTAATAAGCACAGATTTTTGTGCAAAATTCTCATAGATTATTAATATATTTGATTAATAAATAAATTCAAGCCTAACAAATTTCATCATCCGTTATCGGACACAGAATTTATGGGCACAAATATAGAGAACCCTACAATTTTGTAAAATACAACTTTTGATAGAAACACTTCCTCTTTTGACTTTTAGGAGAAGCATATCAAGCACTAAATATCAGAAATACAGTAGATTAATAATCTTTTTGACACTATCATATCGATTTTGACTTTACAGATCTTTATCATCGACATTAGTTTCTCTACCAAAAGAACGGTATTCCAATGGGGTAAAACCCGTGCGTTTTTTAAATAAGGAAAAGAAATGTTCCGTTGATTTATAATTAAGAGAAAAAGAGATCTCTTTTACAGACTGAGAAGTACTAATCAATAAATGCTTCGCCTTACGTAATTTCAATTCTTGAAAATATTTCGCAGGAGCATAACCGGTATAATCTTTAAATACTTTACGAAACCAAGAATAACTAATATTCAATTTCATAGCAAGTTCTTCCGGATCAATATCTTTAAGTACGTTTTCATTCATTATTATTTTTGCTTGCTCTATCTTCTGATCAACATCACCTACCTCAAATATTTTGTTCTTAGAAATGGATAATATCATTCCTATCATATGTAACACAATACCGGAAAGATATTGCTGAGAAGATATTTTATCGGCTTCTGCAATCTCCAAGGCACGAGAGAAGAGAGCAACAAGTTCTTCATTCAATCCTACTTCCAACACTTGGTTTTCTTTAGAGACAAAACCACCCTTCACCAAAGTATCAATAGCCGGTCCCTCAAAACCAATATAATACTCGTTCCATCCCGTTTGGGGATATGGATGATAAGTATGCCATTGACCGGGATAAAGCACGATCAAACGCCCTTTACAAACCTGTTTCTCAGGAGTTGTATCCGAAATAAACAGCCCTCTTCCCTTAGTAATATAAACCAATTGGTATTCACGCAAAACACGCCCCTTCTGAGCATTAAAAAAGTAACCTGTAGGATGATCCCTCAGTGGATATGGAGAATTAGGCTGGATTGATTGAAACCCAACAGTGTTGACCCATAGGCCAAACTTACGGTCCATATCATTTACAATCAGATACTTAAATTCAAATCCTAAATCATTATAATCCTTAGTCATAATTCGCGTTTAGCATGGTAGGCTTCGACAAAAATAAGAATTATTTGCGAAACAGAAAAAAAAAGGACTGCCCTGTTTACTAGAAATCACACTAATAAACAGAGCAGACTTATTAACAACTAACAACTATTTATTTACAACAATCTTATCGTATTGTTCTTCTGCCTTAATTTCTGTATACTTGGGAGCATCCATCATTTCAACAAGTGCACGAAGTACAGGACCTTCTCCCATTGGATCATTTTCTTGGGTAGGACGATTATAATAATAGGTCAAAGAAGGCATAATCCCTGTTCCCACACAGATATCCGTTACATCTCCATTATCAGTAATTTTCCCCAACATACCCTTTAAACCTTGTTCAGCAACATAAATATAATCGGGATGTAACCACCCCTCTTTCACCCCACGGGCAATGCCAAACACAAACATTGCAGTGCCTGTGATTTCCTCATATGAATCTTCCTTATCAAGTAATTGGTGCCATAATCCATTTTTTCCCTGATAACGGACTACGCCACTGGCTTGCTGCTGAAAATTCTTAATAATAGCAGCACGCAAGGGATGATTTTTAGGCATCATACTCAACAAATCCGCCTGAGCCATGAATAGCCACCCATTAGCACGACTCCAATGAGCCACTCCATGTTCTTTGGTATCGGTATGATAACAATGATAATAAAGTTGCTTCTCGGGACACCAGAGGTAGCGGGTATAATTCAGCACTTGATTAGCCGCATCATTAAAATATTTTATAACCCCTGTCAATTTTCCCATACGCGCCAGAAAAGAGATTGCCATAAAAGAATCATCCGCCCAAATGGTATTGACATGGGGCCAGAGACGAGCAATAGTGCCATCAACCAAACGAGGTTCAGCATAATTAAGGTGATCAGCTGTTTGATTAATATAGTTTAGAAAGGCTTTATCCGGATATTTCATTTGTAGATCAATCAGACTTGCTCCCATCGGGCCGTTATCATCCAGGCGTTTACCGCGAAAAAGCATATGCCAGCTAAGTTTACGGATAGCATTCCAACCTCCCTCTTTAAAGGCTTTATCATATTGCCGGTGAAAGAAATCTAAATTTCCATCATTAAAGACGAAATTCATATTTTTCAGTACATACTTATCATATTTCTTATCACCGGTTTTATCTGCCAGTTCCATTAAGGCAATATCAGTAACCCCATTGGTGTAGTGCCAGTTATTGTATTTGCAGGACACCTTTACATCCATGGAAAAAGGCAAATTCTTAACAGACTTATAAGTTTCACCTGTCTTCACATTCTTAAATTCATAAGTAGTAGTAGTCAATATTCGGTCTGCAATCTTTACCGCCGCTTCTTTCGCAGTCATCTTCGTTTGTGCAGTAAGAGAGGTTAAAACAAATAATAGGGAAAAAGAAAAAAACAATCGTATCATAGATCTATTAGTATAATTGATAATCAAAACAGGGGGCGAGAATTTATTTGGGCAAATTGAAAACACGAGTCAGTTCCTGCATCTGCTCTTGCGTCATTCCATCAGGTTCAAATCCCATATTTCTGGCAGCAATGTAAATCAACGCAGATTTATTCAACACATCTACCTGATCAAAAGCTTGCATAACATCACAATCCACTGCAAAAGCCCCATGTTTCTCCCACATCACGACATCATAATCGTTCAATTCGTTAATAGTAGCCTCTGCCATTTCCACCGAACCCGGTAATTTATAAAGAATGATCCCTAACCCACGTGGACAGAAAGCCTTAGTCTCAGGAATCATGCTCCACAAAAGATTGGTAGCCACATCCTTTGCTAAATACTTCTTACAATGAGTCAAAGCTATTAACTCAATGGGATGAGTGTGTAAAGAAGCCTTGTAAGGAGATCCTTTACTTATCAGGTGGTTATGCACGCTAAGATGGGATGGAAGTTCCGATGTGGGCTGTACTGGAGCATCAGCTATAATAACATAACTGGCACAATCATCCAATATACGAATTACGGAACCATTCTCCATCGGTCGGCGAGCCAAATCGCGCATACGCATGTTAGTACCTTTACAATAGAAGTAACACCCTTTTAAATAAGGCAATGTAGTACCAATTTGCTTTATTTCACTGATAGCAGGCATGCTGCGAATTTCATCATCCACATATTCGGTAACATTCACTGTAATATTACCGCCATTACGTTCAGCCCAACCTTTTTGCCATAAATATCCGGCCACCTCAGCTACCTTATCCACTTCAGCAGCTAACGCCGGACGATTTTCAAGAATTGATTTCATATTTTATTCAAATAACTAAATTACAAACTCCACATTTATTTTTTATGCCTGAGCCATTGCTACAACTATAATCGAGAAAATCAATACGACAAGACCAAAAACAAGTACAGCAATAGTTAACTTGCTCACTCCTTTCCACTCTTTCAACAAAATACCCCAGACATTACTAAAGGTAACATTCAAAGACATTAAGATACTCCACGAAAACGCCAAAAGTATGGAACTACCAGTTAAAAAACTCTTTCCCATTTCCAAGCCAAAAAACTGTGAATACCATAGTACACCAGCAAGAGCACAAAACAAGAGATTATTAACCATTACGTTCCCCTTAACAGAAAAATACTCTTTTCCTGACTTATTCCTTATATTCTGCTGGATACAATATGCCGCATTCGTGAAAAATCCGCCCAGTGTCACCAAAAAGATTACTGGTAATCCAGCATACAAAGGAGCAACTCCTCCGGCAAGTGCAGCTTCTTTAATAGGAATCCCTGCATCCAGCCCAAGTGCAAAACAAGCACTCATCACACCAGCAAGTAAAGCCACCAGTAAACCTTTTGTCAAAGCAAAATCTTTAACAGCAGCTTTTTTTTCTTCTTCCGTCATATTTTTGGAGCGCAAGCTGCCGGCATAACCAATAATAGCAATGCCAGCCAATGTAATGCATACGCCAATAAGTAACATCAGTCCATCCCCTGTCAGCAGATTCTTTCCTGCAAACAAAGCAGGAAAAAGCGTTCCAAAAGCAGCACAAGTACCCAAAGAGATACTTTGTCCGAGCGCAACGCCAAGATAACGCATGCTTAAGCCGAAAGTCAGACCTCCCACACCCCACAATACGCCATAAATAATGGCAAGCAAAGCGCCACCACTACTCCAAAGTTCCAGCAGTGAACTACCTTCCGGTATAGCCAATAAAGCCCCGAGTAACGGAAAGACCAACCATGCAAAGATACCCTGTACCAGCCAAAAGCTTTCCCAAGACCATTCTTTCACTTTTTTAATCGGCACATACGAACTGCTTTGTCCGAAACTGCCAATGGCAATGACCAATAATCCTATTAACGTATTCATAGTATCTTAATCCTAATTAACGCTTTGAGGTTACTTCGGCCTCATACTTTTCAATTTCGGCAATAAACTCTTCTCCCACAGGAACATTATTCTTCAAGCAGAACATATCCCAAACCGCATTCCAAGGTAAAGATTTCGCCTCTTCAAGTAAGGCAAGACGTTCGAACAATTGCTCACTTGCTTCATATTCACGCAATTTAGCAAGAGGTTCAAGCAAAGCCTGCATCAAACATTTTTGTGTGGCACGACTGCCAATCACATATGCACCGATACGGTTAATACTTGCATCAAAGTAATCCAACCCGATGTGAACACGATGAAGAGCATTGCAACGAACTATTTCTTTGCAGAGATCCAGAGTATCATCATTCATAATAGTCACATGATCACTATCCCAGCGTACCGGGCGACTAACATGCAACATAATTTCCGGAATAAACAACAGTAGAGAAGATATTTTATCTGCTACACTTTCTGTCGGATGGAAGTGTCCGGTATCCAAAGTCACAATCTTCTGACGGCTAACTCCATACCCAATATAAAAATCATTAGAGCCTACGGTATAGCTTTCCAATCCAATACCAAAGACTTTAGACTCAATGCAATCTTTCATGTTCTTATACTCCGTAGCAAAAATCCGGTCAAGGGATTCCTTCAACAATTCACGGTATTTCATCCGATTAACCGTGATGTCTTTACTTCCGTCATGCACCCATAAGTTCATGATACAAGGATCACCCTGACGCTTACCCATTTCTTCAGCAATTGCACGACAGCGAATTGTATGTTCTACCCAAAAATCACGAATAGATTTATCCGGATTAGCCAAAGAAAGATTACCACTTTTGGGATGAGAAAAAGAAGTAGAGTTGAAATCCAATTTCATATTGTTTTCAGCACCCCACTGAATCCAGCTTTCAAAATGTTTTGGTTCTACCTGATCGCGATCAACAAACTTTCCGTCAAAATCGCCATAGATTTCATGTAGATTCAAACGATGAGTACCCGGAATATAGGAAGCAGCCTTCAATACATCTTGTCTCAGTTCTTTCATATTGCGTGCTTTTCCCGGATAATTACCTGTTGCCTGTATGCCACCGGTCAACGAACCTTTAGATTCAAATCCGGCAACATCATCAGCTTGCCAGCAATGCAGGGAGAGTGAAATCTTCTGTAAAGCATCCATTGCTTTATCTACATCTACACCTACAGCAGCATAACGCTCTTTAGCCACTTCATAGGCTTTTTTTACCAATTCTTCTTTCATGATATTCTGATTTTAAATATTAGTTATTTGTTTAAAAAGTAAATAAGCAGCATCCCAAGCTTCCACATCCTTCGGTTGAAAAGTCTTTAAAGGAATAGAGCTATTGATCTGCCGGCGCATAGAATCAACATCTGTCGCTTCACCCGCAGATATAGCTTGTATCATAACATTTCCAATAGCGGTAGCTTCAGACGGGCCGGAAACAACAGGAATACCGATGGCATTTGCTGTAAATTGATTCAACAGTTCGTTCCGGCTTCCCCCTCCTATAACATGCAAAACATCAACAGGACGGGGAGATAAACTCCGTAAATTATCCAGCACCTGACGATAGCGCAAGGCAAGACTTTCAAAAATACAACGTACAATCTCACCGCGAGTTTCGGGTTGAGGTTGGCGATGCGTTACGCTATAGCTTTTGATAGCTTGTTCCATACTATCCGGATTAGCAAATAGAGGATCATCGGGATTTATTAAACAACGGAAAGGCTCACACTCCTCAGCTTCAGCAATAAGATCGGAATAAGATGTTTCCCCCCATTCTGCCCGGCAGCGCTCCAACAGCCACATGCCGCATATATTTTTCAGCAAACGGATTGTTCCCGAGACGCCACCCTCATTCGTGAAATTACAAGATTCTGTCTCAGCTGTAATAACAGGAGCATCAGTCTCCACTCCCATCAAAGACCAGGTTCCGCTACTCAAATAAGCAAAATTACGATCCAAAGCAGGCACAGCTGCCACAGCTGAAGCCGTATCATGTCCTGCAACTGCAATAACAGGGATAGCGCCCAAGCCGGTTAATTTCTGAACCTCTTCGCTTAATGCACCGATTTTCTCACCGGGATAAACAAAACGTCCAAAATGCTCCTCTGTTAAGCCTACCTCGGAAAGCAAAGCTGGTTCCAGTTTACGGGTATGGGCATTAATCAACTGTGCGGTACTGGCAATAGTATATTCGGTAACCATCTTCCCTGTCAACAAATAGCTCAATGCATCCGGCATGAAAAGTATTTTGTCTGCCGCAGCTAAAGCACTATCGGCATTGCGCCTTAAAGTATCGAGTTGGAAGAGACTATTAAAATTCATAACCTGAATGCCTGTCCATCCATAAACACGATTGCGTGGCACACGGGCAAAAAAACTTTCAGGCGCTCCATTAGTATGCGGATCGCGATAAGAATAAGGCTGCCGTAATAATCCCCCATCTTTTCCCACACAAACAAAATCCACTCCCCACGTATCTATACCAATAGAAGTTATTTGAACATCTTCCATACGAGAGACTAATTTGAGCCCTTCCAATATATGACGGTATAATTCGTAAATATCCCAATAAAAATGACCTCCAGCCTCAATCAAGTGATTAGGAAAGCGGTTTATTTCTTGCAGTTCCAGCCCTTTCGAAGAAAAAGTTCCTAAGATTGTCCGACCACTGGTAGCTCCTAAATCAATCGCAAAAAAAGAATGTTTCATGATATTAAATATGATTTGGTTCACAAAAATAAGAGATAACTTCTCTATTTATTATATTAATTTTGGCAGAAAAGGTATCTTATTTGATAATCCTTTACAACTGCCTTATTCTTTCACTCCCAAAAGCTCCATTGGAATTAGTTTTACCGGTCCCAGTAAACCACTCGGAACAGGTTTCCAATTTGAGTATGTAGTCTTTTTATAATTAAGATCGACAATATTAGCATCCTTAAATATACGCCATTTTATTCCACGTCTGTCCATATCGGCAATACGATTAGCCGCCAAATTAGTCACTTCCACTTCTATGATATTCACTCCGGAATGCAAATACTTTCCTATTAAACAATGGTAAGGAAGAGCGAATAGAGTAGCCACTTCTTTTCCATTAACACGCACTCTCGCACTCTCACGAACATCTCCCAGGGAAAGCATCCATTCAGCATAGGCAGAAGGATTGTCTATGATAAGACGGGTAGTATAACAAGCTGTACCCATCGTTATCTTAGCTCCATCGAAAGATAAATCCGTCCAAGAACCAAGGGCTACAGAATCGGGTACATTGGAGACTGCCGGAGTAGCATCAACAAAATGAAATCTCCACTTACTAAGAAGGCCTATTGAAGTAACAGGGGCTGTTTTTGCATCTTTACCCGCTTTTATCTGAGATTTGGCGGGTATCCAGTAATTGTAATCGGGCACCGAAACATCTTTAGTTGTAAATGTCTTCAAAATGACCGACTCTCCAGAATATAACCGGATAAAGACCTCCGTTTTACCTTTTTTCTGGCGCAAACAAGCCTTTCCTGAAGTTCCGTCCATCGGATTGTAAAGCATAGCCGAGCAAGCATGAACAGCCAAGGGTATCCAAGCCTCAACATCATCACCTTTTAATGCAGAAATAAAATAATGATACCCCTCTGAATTTGAACGACGAATATAACTTAACCCAAATATCGTTTTCATTGTTTCAGGCACAACCGCAGTAGACGCCAAAGTATGCACATAGTCCGTTCCAAAAAGCATACGTCCTTTTCCGTTATAAGCTTTTATAGCTGTCAACGTTTTCTGAAAAGCGGCACGACGCTCTTGCAGATGTGCATAACCTGGAACATCAGAAGGATACTGATCCAAAAAGACAATCGTTGCTCCTTCATCAGCCAAATATTTCAACTTCTCCAGCACGTCTGCCGGCATCAACCGTGCACCCGGAATGACCAATGCCTTGTACGTAACTCCACCCGGCGTTACAATTTTACCATTCATACAAACGGCACTTCTGATAAACTTATCAGAAATATAATCCATGTCATAGCCTGCATCGCTTATACGGTTCACAGCTTCTATGAAGCGAGGGGCACGTTCCCCCATTTTGTGAATATCAAAAAGTAACAATCTCCCGTCTTGTTCCTGCCACATGTCATATACCGGCAAATAAACAAGAAAATCGTTATCAGGTTTCCCCATCTGCAGAAAACTCTGACAACGGGTGATATAATTGAAGAAGGCCGGAGCATCGCGCCAGATGCTATTCGTCGGGCTCATATCAATGGAAGCATAAAACTTCCATCCGGGCCAAACGGCATCAACGGGAGAATAAGTCGTTCCATGAAAATACATATGATTCACTCCGGAAACAAACATCAGATCCATATCCGGTTTACATTGGGAAAGTGAAGCACGAAAATGTTCCGTCAGCCAAGTAAAAGTTTCCGAACTGGTAAAAGGCTTTCCTGTTATATGCGCGGCAGACGATGCATATTTCAGCATGGAAAGATCGGAGAAATTAGGACGCGTCAAAGAGTCCTTCCGCAAGCCTTTGATGCCAAAATCTGAGAGCCCGAAACCTTCACACTCAGGAATATCTACCGTAGCGTACAAATCAATCAAATTACCGGGAGAACCATGCGCCTGATTACGGGTTAACGAACCGTGACGATGTGCCCAATCCGTCCATTGACGGGTAAAATTCTCTTGTAAAAGCTCCGCAAGCGTTTCACGGTAATCTGAAACAATACGGCATGTGGCATCAGTTCTTACTTTCGAAAGGAATTCCGGTAAATGCTCTTCCAGTTTATATCCCCTACGGAAAGCAAATTGTTCAAACAAATCATCCGTCCAATCCGCCTTGTAAACTTCATAAGAATCATTAAAAAAATTATGTGGAGCATGGATAGATTTATCCATTTCAAAAGCCTGATCAAACCGTTTTAGATAATCGGATACCGCTTTTGCCGAAAAATGATTCATGACGTAGCCTTCTCCTCCGGGAGCAGCCCGTTTCACCTTTTGCAAAGTCTTTCCACAAAAGGCGGCAATCAGATGCCAATTTCCTTTCGGTGCTTTCCATTTCAATATCCCATTTTTCACTCTAGCAGTCAAATCCAGGCATTCATTACGATCGGAGAATGCCATCAAACGATTTAAACGGGCATAAGGTCGTTGCTCTGGATCATCCACCTCTACTTTCCGGGAAAGACACTCTCCTTTCTTCAACACATATTCACTGATTAATAACTTGCATGCGGCATCACCAATAGAAATCTGGGGGCCTCCGAAAGGCCATCCCGTGCCGGTATTCATATCTATTTGCATTCCAAGTCGTGACGCATCCTTTTCCGTATATTGCAACATATCCATCCACTTAGGAGAAAGAAATGGAATTTCATTGGCATCATTGCCCTGTACTCCATATATCGGCGTAATCTCCATCGTCCCAAGTCCGGCTTTGGCATAAGCTTCCAGATTCTTAGTCAAGTTTACTTTGTCAACAGCATTTCCCATCCACCACCAGCGGGCACCGGGTTTAGCCTCGGTCGTCACTTCCGGCCATGATGTATGCTGGGCAAAAGCATTCCCGCAAAAACACATGCAGAATAGCAACATCCCACAATACTTTCGCACATGAAATACCGTAGTTTTATCACACTTCATTAAAGACAGGATCGCATTCATGATATCAGCGTATTATAATTATAGTTATTTGCCAAGTTCCAAACATCCCATAATAAAAGGACCGGTAGCCTTTGCATCGTTGTCACGTATCTTTTCACCAATATAATATTCAAAACTACCATCACGATAGGGTGTTCCTCCCAGCCCGCCAACTTGACAACAACGGGTAAGTGTTAATGTTCCATCCTGTTTTTCAACCAAAAGCTTGTTTTTCAACCCGTCAAAAGCTATTTCCGCTACTTCCCGGTATTTCGGGTCAATATACCCCTTATTCACAGCTTTGGCATAAGCATACATGAGCTGGGACGTTACTGATGCTTCAGGAAAGTTTCCCTTACGCTTAGGCTGGTCAATGACCTGATACCACAATCCGTTCCGATCCTGATACTTTGGTAATACTTCAGCCAGCCCTTGTATCCAGCCTACTATTTTAGCATGACCAGGATGCGTCTCGGGAATAAAATCCAATGCATCCACCATTGCCATAAACCACCAACCTATACTGCGTCCCCAGAAATTAGGTGAATGCCCCGTCACCGGATCAGCCCAGCGTTGGCTTTTACTTTCATCCCAGGCATGATAGTACAGGCCCGTTTTAGCATCATAAGTATGTTCCTGACAAATAGTAAATTGTTTCACAGCTTCGTCAATCCATTGCGGTTGATTAAATTCAGCTCCATATTGAGCCAAAAAAGGAGATGCCATATATAATCCATCGAGCCAGATTTGATGCTGATAAACCAACTTATGCCAATATCCACCTTCCAATGTACGAGGTTGACGCTTCATCTGGTTAATCAAAACGTCCATCGCCATTTTATATTTCTTCTTGCCTGTTTCCTTATACAAGTCAAACAGCACTTTTCCTGAATTCACAAAATCAATATTATAAGCAGCCAAATCATATAAGTAGATCTCTCCTTTATCATTAATCAACGAATCCGCCCATTTTTCCACATAATTAAAATAACGTTGTTCACCTGTTTTTTTCCACATTTTCAGCATCGCACAGCAACCAACTCCCTGTGAATATCCAAAAAACAATCGCTTGCCGTGATCCAACTGATAGGCCTTCGGGAAACGGATCATCTCCGAATCGGCAAACCAGCGCGCATACGAATCTTCCGGCCAGTTATCCGTGCGGAACGGAACTGCCGGGAATCCAGCTTTATTGTATAAATTTACACTAAAGAAATTACAGTAGGCAAAGCGTACTGCAACCGGATGACCAACCTGTGGAGCCGAAATCTCCAACTTGTCACCGTCAATCATTGCTGTAGCCGGATAAAAACGACGATCCTCACCTGCTACAATAAAGCCCTTCACCGGACTACCATCAGGTGTGCTCAGACCACCATTTGCATATTTAAAGCTCAAGATTGCCTTATTTTCTTTCACTTGCATGGATTGAAACAACGGACCGGAATAAGGTACATCCTTGTCGTATTGTTTGGCCAATGCCCAGACCGCCAGTCTTTCCCCTGCCACTAATTTATTACGGGGATGAATGTCCAATGAATCGGCTGCATCTGTAACCACTGCCATACCTATATTCTTCAATCCGCTTTGCCATACTTTGAGCTGTGCTTCGCGTATGCCAGCCGGTTGCTGATATTGCGGAGCAATCTGCATAAAATAAAAAGGCATATCCGCTTGCTTCCACTCCTTACGCCAGCTATTAATTAAGTTGGTAAACACCTGCTGGTATTTTTCATATCGAATGGCATTTGATTCTCCCTGATACCAAATATTACCTTTTACGGTATATCCTAAAATGGGATGTATCATCCCGTTCCACAGGGTGGAAGGTACTTTTGGTTTATCTTTCGAACGCTTTATATTTTCTTTTGCAAAATCTTTCAGCACATCGGCATACAAAGGATTATATTTCATTACATCCATCTTAGTCCACGATTCGGCATGCGTTCCACCCCAAGTAGACTGAATCAATCCAATTGGTGAGTGTAGCTCCTTATATAATTTACGACCGAATACAAATCCAATAGCTGAGAAATCATATAAGTTCTTGGGATTGCAAACCATCCACTTTCCCTGGCAATCATCCAGCTCGCCGTCATCAGCCAGCTGATGTTCAACATGAAATAAACGTATTTCGGGATAATCGGCATCTTTCATCTCTTCTTTTTCATCAATCATCCCGGTCATCCACTTCATATCCGAATGATGAGCTACAGGAAATTCCATATTACTTTGTCCAGTACAAAGCCATACCTCACCTATCAGGACATTGTGGATCACAAGGGTATTCTCCCCCTTAATCGTAATGGACTGATTCACTTGCTTTTCCGGTGTCTTTAATTTCAGTTTCCACTTCCCATTAGGCGCAGTCTTAGTTGTCACAGATTTATCCGTCCATGAAGCTTTCACTGATACCACCTCACCGGGATTGCCCTTTCCCCACACATTGACTTGCGTAGATTGTTGCAACACCATGTTATCCGAAAAGATAGCAGGAAGAGTAACTTTAGCTTCCACAAACGAGGTAACTACACTAAGTAAAAAGAAAAAAGAAAATCCGATAAGCTTCTTCATGTGCTTTCAATAGTTTTATAAATTAACCGAAAGAACGAACATAATTTCTTAATCAAGCAAGAGATTATTTCGCTACATTGCAAATGTAAGCAGTTTCTCTTATATTTCTTCTTTCCTTTTTGGCGGTTCTCTTATTGTTTTTGGCTTAAACCGATCAGATAGTCTGTTTGAAGCTAACAAACCATCTACTGAAGGCTAACAGACCATCTATTGACCCCTAAGAGACCGTTTGTCACCACCTGACAGACAGTCTGTTTTGAATAAAATTCATCACTCTTGACTTTTATATAGCGATGAGATAACTCGTTCAAAAGAACAGCAATCACGTTTAAAGTTGAAATGAGCTATATATATTATTTAATATATATTTCTTTTATTAATTATGTCGCGTCCATTTTTCGTCCATTTTCCCGTCCTCTTATGCCAATAACCATTTGATAATTAACTGATTACCCCGTCCAAAAAACCGTCCATTTTTCGTCCACAGAAAAAACGAATAAACATATTGAACTATTTTATAAAAAGATCAACTAATATGAACCCAAGTGAACAAGGCGATTTTAAAAACATCTTTGTCCTTAGTATCTTTGTTATATATTAAACTTTAATCAAGAAATATGCAATCTATTACCATCAAGATGCAAACCAGAAGCAATATCAAAAAAACAAATAAATGCATAAGCATCTGGTTTCTTTTATTACTTTTGTATTCCGTAATTGTCACAACAGAGATGAAACCAGAAATAGCCACATATAACTTACTGAATTCCATTGCATATCCCGAAGATCTACGACAGCTGGCTGTAGAACAGCTACCGGAAGTTTGCAAAGAATTACGGCAAGACATCATCAAAGAACTTTCATGCAACCCGGGACACTTTGCCTCCAGTTTAGGTACAGTAGAGTTGACCGTTGCCCTGCATTATGTATTCAACACACCTTACGACCGCATTGTATGGGATGTAGGGCATCAAGCGTACGGACATAAAATTATCACAGGCCGCCGTGAGGTTTTTTCCACCAACAGAAAATTCAAAGGTATCCGCCCTTTCCCTTCACCCGATGAAAGCGAGTATGACACCTTCAGTTGCGGACATGCTTCCAACTCCATATCAGCAGCGTTGGGCATGGCAGTAGCCGCAGCAGAAAAAGGAGAAAAGAACCGCCATGTAGTGGCTATTATCGGCGACGGCTCCATGAGCGGAGGATTGGCATTCGAAGGATTGAACAATGCTTCTTCAATGCCTAACAATTTACTCATCATCCTCAACGACAATAATATGTCTATAGATCGAAGCGTGGGTGGGATGAAACAGTATCTATTCAATATGACTACATCCAACCGCTACAACCAGCTACGCTTCAAAGCCTCCAGGATGTTGTTCAAAATGGGAGTTCTTAACGAAGAACGGCGTAAAGCACTTATTCGTTTTTCCAACAGTGTTAAATCCATGGCCGCACAACAGCAAAATATCTTCGAAGGAATGAATATCCGCTACTTCGGTCCCATAGATGGACATAATGTTCAGAATTTAGCCCGGATCCTGAAAGATATCAAAGATATGCAGGGACCTAAAATATTACATCTGCACACCATTAAGGGTAAAGGGTTCGGGCCCGCTGAAAAAGACGCAGCCCTATGGCACGCTCCCGGCAAATTCAATCCCGAAACAGGTAAACGCTACGTAGCCAATACTCAAAACCTGCCTCCACTCTTCCAAGATGTATTTGGAGAAACGTTGGTGGAACTTGCCAAGCAGAACCCACGCATTGTCGGTATTACCCCGGCCATGCCCACCGGCTGCTCTATGAACAAACTAATGGCGGCAATGCCTGAACGGGCTTTTGATGTCGGTATAGCCGAAGGACATGCAGCCACCTTCTCAGGCGGAATGGCAAAAGAAGGACTACAGCCTTTCTGTAACATTTACTCTTCGTTTATGCAGCGCGCATACGATAACGTAATCCATGATATTGCCATACTCCGGTTGCCTGTGGTGCTCTGTCTTGATCGTTCCGGATTGGTAGGAGAAGACGGACCGACGCACCATGGGGTATTTGATCTGGCCTATTTCCGCCCTATTCCCAATCTGACCATTTCTTCACCCATGAATGAACATGAATTACGCCGACTGATGTATACCGCCCAACTTCCGGATAAAGGTCCTTTTGTAATCCGGTATCCTCGCGGTCGTGGTGCATTAGTGGATTGGAAATGTCCGTTACAAGAAATACCCGTAGGGAAAGGACGAAAGCTCAAAGAAGGTAAAGACATGGCCGTCATCACGCTTGGTCCTATAGGCAACACAGCAGCACGTGCCATTGAACGGGCGGAAGCAGAGAAAGGGCTCTCAATTGCGCATTATGACTTGCGCTTTCTTAAACCACTGGATGAAGAAATGTTGAGTGAGATAGGAAGCGCATTCTCCCATATCATTACCGTAGAAGACGGAGTACGAAAAGGAGGTATGGGTAGTGCCATTTTGGAATTTATGGCAGATAACGGTTACACTCCCCGAATAACACGTATCGGAGTTCCCGATCTATTTGTAGAACATGGAACAATACCCGAACTACACCACTTATGTGGTATGGATGAAGAAGGAATCTATAATCAACTTATAAAGTGAAAATTATCATCGCTGGTGCCGGAGCAGTGGGCACACACCTAGCAAAACTGTTGTCGCGCGAGAAACAAGACATCATCTTGATGGACGACAGTGAAGAGAAGCTGAGCACACTTAGCTCGAACTTTGATTTGATGACTGTTACCGCATCTCCGACTTCCATCCAGGCTCTAAAAGGAGTAGGAATTCGTGAAGCTGATCTTTTCATTGCCGTAACCCCCGATGAAAGCCGTAACATGACGGCATGTATGCTAGCAAACAACCTCGGTGCACAAAAGACTGTTGCCCGTATAGACAATTATGAATACCTCCTACCCAAAAACAAAGAGTTCTTTCAGAAATTAGGAGTAGACTCTCTAATCTATCCGGAAATGCTGGCAGCTAAGGAAATCGTATCTTCCATCCGGATGAGTTGGGTGCGACAGTGGTGGGAGTTCTGTGGAGGAGCCTTAATACTTATCGGTACGAAGATGAGAGAGAAAGCCGAAATACTCAATATCCCCCTCAGTCAACTTAGCGGTTCCGAAAAGCCTTATCATATTGTTGCCATTAAGCGCAACAGTGAAACTCTGATACCACGCGGAGATGATGTTATCAAATTGAACGACATCGTCTATTTCACCACGACCCGGAAATACATCCCCTATGTCCGGAAAATAGCCGGAAAGGAAGACTATGCCGACGCCCGTAACGTAATGATTATGGGAGGAAGCCGTATAGCCGTACGCACCGCACAATATGTCCCCGACTATATGTTAGTCAAAATCATAGAGCATGACTTGAATCGTTGCAATAAGCTGACAGAACTATTGGACGATAAAATCATGATTATCAACGGAGATGGAAGGGATATGGATTTGCTAACGGAAGAGGGCTTGAACAATACGGAAGCTTTCGTTGCCTTGACCGGAAATTCGGAAACAAATATTCTGGCCTGTCTGGCAGCCAAGCGTATGGGAGTGAACAAAACCGTAGCAGAAGTGGAAAATATCGATTACATCACAATGGCTGATAGTCTTGACATTGGCACGGTAATCAATAAAAAGATGATTGCAGCCAGCCATATTTACCAAATGATGCTGGATGCAGACGTAAGCAATGTGAAATGCCTTACATTTGCCAATGCAGATGTTGCGGAATTTACAGTAAAAGCAGGTTCCAAGGTCACTAAACATAATGTTAAGGACCTTGGCTTACCCAAAGGAACAACTATTGGTGGATTAGTCCGTCAGGGAGAAGGTATCGTTGTAACAGGTAATACGCAGATACAGGCAGGTGACCATGTCGTTGTATTCTGTCTAAGTATGATGATTAAAAAGATTGAAAAATATTTCAATTAGATATTCTTTACAGCATATTATCACTTTACAAAGCACCCCCCTTATTTGATTTAGGATAAAAAGTGCTAAAAAATCCAATTTTTGCCATCTCTATATAGCAAAAGAAACAATACTTGTTATATCTTTGCGCCCGGAATAAAGAAAAAGTTGCTATATGAAACAATATATGAGATATTGCATAATAACTTTCTTGGCCATCTTACTATACAATGGTACGATACAAGGAGCAGACAGCTTCTGTTCCTCAAGAAGCGCTAAAGCAACATCTTGTTTTATTTCGCAGGCACTAACAACACAGCAAACTATTCGTAATTTTTACAATCGCCTTGCAGACTTATCTTTATATATGGATTGCGTGGATAGTTCCACACACGTTCCAGTAGATAAAGGTATATCATTATTAACAGATTATTTTGGAATACAGGGAGCAAACGACAGTTTGAAACCCGAATCCCTATTAAATGTCCAATTACACTTAACAAGTGACTCACTAAAGTATTATATCTTTGGGCTAAGAAAGATAGTTATTTAGATCTATACGGGCAGATAAGCCCCGCTGAAATACCTATATATTGATGGGGCAGACATCGGGAATTATATTCCTTCATTTGATGTAGTGACCTTTATCATTCTACTCTACTAATTATTAGATTTATGAATTTTACATTATTAGTCGTTGTCTTATTGACGGCAATTGCTTTCGTAGGTATCGTCATCGCTTTATCCAAAGCGATATCACCTCGTTCATACAATCCCCAAAAGATGGAAGCTTACGAGTGCGGCGTTCCGACACGTGGCAAATCGTGGATGCAATTCCGCGTAGGTTACTACTTGTTTGCCATTCTGTTCCTCATGTTCGATGTGGAAACCGTATTTCTATTTCCATGGGCGGTTATAGCGCGTGAACAAGGAGTATCGGGATTCTTCAGCATTTTATTTTTTCTAATAATCTTAGTTTTAGGACTAGCCTATGCATGGCGGAAAGGAGCACTGGAATGGAAATAAAGAAAAAACCAAAAATAAAATCCATACCGTATGAAGAATTTACGGATAATGAGACTTTGGAGAAACTCGTCAAAGAACTTAATGCAGGGGGAGCCAATGTGGCTCTCGGCGTTTTGGACGATTTCATCAATTGGGGGCGCAGCAATTCACTGTGGCCGCTTACTTTTGCAACCAGTTGTTGCGGTATCGAATTCATGGCGCTGGGTGCCGCACGTTACGACATGGCACGCTTCGGCTTTGAAGTAGCACGTGCCAGTCCGCGACAAGCTGATATGATTATGGTATGCGGAACGATTACCAATAAAATGGCCCCCGTACTGAAACGCTTATATGACCAGATGGCCGACCCCAAATATGTTGTTGCGGTAGGAGGATGTGCAGTAAGCGGAGGACCATTCAAAAAATCATATCACGTAGTGAACGGTGTGGACAAGTTCCTTCCTGTGGATGTTTATATTCCTGGATGTCCTCCACGCCCTGAAGCATTCTATTACGGCATGATGCAATTACAACGGAAAGTAAAGATAGAGAAATATTTTGGTGGTGTAAACCGGAAAGAAAAGAAACAAGATGAATAATATACGATTTATAGCCCCTACGGATTTACACGATGAAATGCTTCGTCTTCGCCAGGAAGAGCAAATGGATTTCTTGGAGTGCCTAACCGGAATGGATTGGGGGGAACCTGATGAGAAAGATGCACCGGATACGCCACGAGGACTTGGAGTAATCTATCATCTGGAGTCAACAGTTACCGGTAAACGTACAGTAATACGTACGGCCAGTCTCAACAGAGAACACCCTGAACTTCCAACGGTAAGTGACATTTGGAAAGCCGCCGACTTCAATGAACGGGAAGTATATGATTACTTCGGTATTATCTTTATCGGTCATCCCGATATGCGTCGTCTCTACCTTCGTAACGACTGGGTAGGTTACCCGATGCGTAAAGATGATGATCCAGAGGAAGAGAATCCCTTGCGGATGGATAATGAAGAAACCATTGACACCACCACAGAATTGGAACTAAATCCAGATGGTACATTAAAGAATAAAGAATTAAAGCTCTTCGGAGAAGAAGAATATGTGGTCAACATCGGTCCGCAACATCCTGCAACGCATGGTGTAATGCGTTTCCGTGTATCACTGGAGGGAGAAATCATTCAAAAGATCGATGCAAACTGTGGATATATCCACCGGGGCATCGAGAAGATGTGTGAAAGTCTCACCTATCCACAGACCTTGGCATTGACCGACCGCCTGGATTATTTGGGAGCACACCAGAACCGCCATGCCCTCTGCATGTGCGTTGAAAAGGCAATGGGAATAGAAGTCAGCGACCGCGTGAAATACATCCGTACCATTATGGATGAATTGCAACGCATTGATTCGCACTTACTTTTCTACGCCTGCCTTGCCATGGACTTAGGCGCATTAACCGCTTTCTTCTATGGCTTCCGTGATCGTGAGAAAATCCTTGATATCTTTGAGGAAACATGTGGCGGACGACTGATTATGAACTACAACACCATAGGCGGTGTACAAGCCGATATTCATCCCAATTTCGTAAAGAGAGTAAAAGAATTCATTCCTTACCTCCGCGGCATCATTCATGAATACCACGAAGTATTTACCGGAAACATCATCGCTCAGGAACGACTGAAAGGTGTCGGTGTACTATCCCGCGAGGATGCTATCGCTTTCGGAGCCACCGGAGGAACCGGACGGGCTTCAGGATGGGCCTGCGATGTCCGTAAGCGAAGATCCTATGGTGTATACGACAAAGTGGACTTTAAAGAGATTGTTTATAACGAAGGCGATTCATGGGCACGTTACATGGTGCGTATGGACGAAATCATGGAAAGCATGCGCATCATAGAGCAACTCATCGACAATATTCCCGAAGGAGCCTATCAAGAAAAGATGAAGCCTATTATCCGTGTACCGGAAGGCTGCTATTATAGTGCGGTTGAAGGCAGCCGTGGCGAATTCGGAGTATTTATAGAAAGCCACGGTGATAAAACACCGTACCGGGTGCACTTCCGTTCCACCGGACTACCTTTGGTATCTACAGTAGACACCATTTCCCGCGGAGCAAAGATTGCTGATTTGATCGCCATTGGCGGAACATTAGATTATGTAGTACCCGATATTGATAGATAAAAGAAAAGTATATGTTTGATTTTAGTATAATAACCCACTGGATACATCAGGCATTGACTTCCCTTATGCCGGAAGGTCTGGCCATATTCATTGAGTGTGTAGTGATAGGCGTATGTATTATTTTAATGTATGCTTTACTCGCCATTGTCCTTATTTATATGGAGCGCAAAATTTGTGCTTTCTTTCAATGCCGTCTCGGTCCTAACCGGGTAGGGAAATGGGGAACCATCCAGGTGATATGCGACGTATTGAAGATGCTGACCAAGGAAATTATTGACTTGAAGCATTCCGATCGTTTCCTCTATAATCTGGCTCCATTCATGGTAATTATCGCATCCTTTCTCACCTTCTCCTGTCTGCCAATCAGCAAAGGACTGGAAGTCCTGGACTTCAATGTAGGAATATTCTTTCTTCTTGCAGCCTCAAGCATAGGTGTGATAGGAATCTTGCTGGCCGGATGGGGATCGAATAACAAATTCTCCTTAATTGGCGCCATGCGTAGCGGTGCACAAATCATTAGTTATGAGCTTTCAATTGGCTTAAGTATCTTAACCATGGTTGTACTTATGGGTACGATGCAAATTTCCGAAATTGTTGCACAACAGGCCGATGGATGGTTCATATTCAAAGGACACATTCCCGCCGTGATAGCATTTGTAATTTACCTGATAGCCGGAAACGCTGAAACAAACCGCGGTCCGTTCGATTTACCTGAAGCCGAGAGTGAATTAACAGCCGGTTACCATACGGAATACTCGGGTATGCACTTCGGATTTTTCTATTTGGCCGAATATTTGAATATGTTCATTGTGGCTGGTACTGCAGCTACAATTTTCTTAGGAGGATGGATGCCTTTCCATATTATAGGACTTGACGGGTTCAATGCAGTGATGGACTATATACCGGGATTCATCTGGTTCTTTGGAAAAGCATTTTTCGTAGTCTTCCTGCTCATGTGGATCAAATGGACATTCCCCAGGCTACGTATCGACCAGATTCTAAATCTGGAATGGAAATATCTGGTACCGATATCCATGGTCAATCTCATTTTGATGGTATTGATTGTAGTGCTGAAACTCCATTTTTAATTGAAGAGAAATCAGACTCCTTTATAGATAGTAAGTAATTTGATAAAAATGAATCAAAAAGAAAAACATAGCTACCTGGACGGGCTGTTGCATGGCATCATCTCCCTGCTAACGGGTATGAAGACAACTATAACCGTGTTCTTCCGTAAGAAGACTACGGAACAATATCCGGAAAACCGTGCCACTCTTAAAATGTTTGATCGTTTCCGGGGTACGCTTACCATGCCCCATAACGAACAGAACGAACATCGTTGTGTAGCCTGCGGATTATGCCAAATGGCATGTCCCAACGATACCATCCAGGTAATTAGCAAGACAATAGAGACCGAAGATGGCAAAAAAAAGAAGATTTTGGATAAATATGAATATGATCTCGGATCATGTATCTTCTGCCAACTCTGCGTGAATGCCTGCCCGCATGATGCCATTACATTTGACCAAGACTTTGAGCACGCCGTATTCGACCGCTCAAAACTAGTCATGACGCTCAATCATCCCGGCAGCCACGTAATGGAAAAGAAATCCTGATAAGTAATTAACAACAGAATAACAATGGAAATAACCCTTGAAACTGTAGTATTCTATTTTTTAGCGGCATTTATCACCGTGTTCTCTATTCTCACCGTGACTACCAGCCGCATGGTACGTTCGGCAACATATCTGCTATTTACCCTATTTGGCACGGCAGGCATTTACTTCCTTTTGGGCTACACCTTCTTAGGATCGGTGCAGATCATGGTTTATGCCGGTGGTATAGTGGTACTTTATGTATTCTCCATCCTGCTGACCAGTGGCGAAGGAGACCGTACCGAAAAGCTAAAACGCAGTAAGTTTCTCGCCGGACTTGGAACAACAGCAGCCGGAGCAGTCATTGTGCTTTTCGTAACGCTGAAGCATAAATTCATGGCCACAACAGACGTTGCTCCATTGGAGATAGACATAAAAACCATAGGACATGCCATGCTGAGCGGTGGCAAATACGGCTACCTGCTACCTTTCGAAGCAGTCAGTATTTTGCTATTGGCCTGCATCGTAGGTGGATTGCTCATAGCCAGGAAGAGATAAATAAAATGAATAATAAAAGCATCAAAAAGAGATCAATATGATACACATGGAATATTACCTGATAGTCTCGGCTATCATGTTCTTTGCCGGTATTTACGGATTCTTTACCCGTCGCAATACTCTGGCAATATTAATTTCAATAGAGCTGATTCTGAATGCAACGGATATCAATTTTGCGGTGTTCAACCGCTTTCTTTTCCCCGGAGGACTGGAAGGGTACTTCTTTTCATTATTTTCCATTGCCATATCAGCGGCCGAAACAGCCATAGCTATTGCCATTATGATTAATATTTACCGTAACATCCGTAGCATTCAGGTTGGCAAACTGAATGAACTAAAGTGGTAAAAGGAACACAAACTACAAAATTCAATATATTATATGGAATATACAATACTCATATTACTTCTTCCATTCCTGTCTTTCCTGATCCTGGGAATCGGTGGTAAATGGATGACACATCGGACAGCCGGTCTCATCGGAACGACGGTATTGGGTGTGGTTGCAGCATTGAGTTATGCCACGGCTTTCCTATACTTCTCGGCTCCACGACTTGCCGATGGTACTTTCGCTACACTCATGCCCTACAACATGACGTGGCTGCCATTCACCTCCTCCCTGAGTATAGATTTAGGCATTCTGCTGGACCCTATTTCAGTGATGATGCTCATCGTCATTTCCACTGTTTCACTCATGGTCCATATCTATTCTTTCGGATACATGAAAGGCGAAGTTGGTTTCCAGCGCTATTACGCTTTCCTCAGTCTTTTCTCCATGTCTATGCTGGGATTGGTAGTGGCAACAAATATTTTTCAGATGTATCTGTTTTGGGAATTGGTAGGCGTAAGCTCTTATCTCCTGATCGGCTTTTACTATACCAAGCCTGCTGCCATAGCAGCTTCTAAAAAAGCATTTATAGTAACCCGTTTCGCCGACCTCGGATTTCTGATCGGTATCTTGATCTACGGTTATTACGCCGGAACTTATACTTTCCATCCCGATGAATTGTCTTTGTTGACGGGCGGGGCAACGATGCTTCCCCTGGCACTGGGACTTATGTTTATCGGTGGTGCCGGAAAGAGTGCCATGTTCCCGCTACATATATGGTTACCGGACGCAATGGAAGGACCGACTCCCGTCTCAGCCTTGATACATGCGGCAACAATGGTTGTGGCAGGTGTTTATCTGGTTGCCCGGATGTTCCCGCTATTTATTGGTTACGCACCAAACGTACTACACTTGGTAGCCTATATTGCTGCATTCACCTCTTTCTATGCCGCAGCCGTAGCTTGTGTACAAAGTGACATTAAACGTGTACTTGCTTTCTCCACCATTTCGCAAATCGGTTTCATGATGGTAGCTCTTGGTGTATGCACAAGTACAAACCCACATGAAGGCGGATTAGGATACATGGCGGGAATGTTCCATTTGTTCACCCACGCCATGTTCAAAGCGTTGCTTTTCCTTTGTGCAGGTAGCATCATTCATGCGGTACACAGCAACGAAATGTCAGCAATGGGCGGGTTGCGTAAGTATATGCCCATTACACATATCACCTTCCTCTTTGCCTGCTTTGCAATATCAGGCATACCCCCGTTTTCCGGTTTCTTCTCAAAGGATGAAATACTGGCAGCCTGTTTCCAATTCAATTCGGTAATGGGCTGGACTATGACAATCATTGCGGCAATGACGGCATTCTATATGTTCCGGCTCTATTTCGGCATATTCTGGGGAACGGAGAACAAAGAACTTCATGCAGAACATACTCCACACGAAAGTCCGTTAACCATGACTTTCCCGTTGATGTTTCTTGCAGCCGTAACTTGTGTGGCCGGATTTATACCGTTCGGACATTTTGTTTCTTCAAACGGGGAATCGTACACGATTGATCTTGATTGGACGGTCGCCGGCACTAGCATTGCTATCGCCGGCGTTACAATCGCAATTGCCGCCTATATTTACATGGGCAGCAAACAACCGATAGCAAATGCACTGGCCCATCGTTTCCGTGGATTATGGACAGCAGCCTATCATCGTTTTTATATTGATGAAATTTATCAGTTCATCACCCATCGCATTATATTCGGCTGTATAAGCCGTCCCATTGCCTGGTGGGACCGTCACGTAGTGGATGGTTTCTTTAACTTCCTGGCATGGAGTGCTAATGCAACCAGTGATGAAATACGCGGTCTGCAGAGCGGTCAAGTCCAGCAATATGCCTTTGTATTCTTACTGGGCACATTAGCTTTGATACTCATGTTACTGTTATAATTATGTAATTTGTAAATCGTAAAAACCCAATAATAAAGATGAATTTATTATCAATCTTTGTGTTCATCCCCATGTTAATGTTGTTCGGTCTCTGGTTAAGCCGTAACATCAAACAAATACGTGCGGTGATGGTAACAGGAGCATCGGCGCTACTCATATCCGCCGTTGTGCTAACCATTGCCTATCTCAATGCACGCCACAACGGTGCCACAGGTGAAATGCTCTTCCAAGCCGATATTCCCTGGTTTCCGGCATTACACGTCCACTATTCCGTGGGGGTGGATGGCATTTCCGTAGCCATGCTGTTGTTGTCATCAATTATTGTACTCACCGGAACTTTCGCTTCCTGGCGCTTGCAACCGCTTACCAAAGAATATTTCCTCTGGTTTACGCTGTTGTCAGCTGGTGTCTTCGGGTTCTTCATCTCCACCGATCTATTTACCATGTTCATGTTTTATGAAGTGGCCCTGATCCCGATGTACTTACTCATTGGAGTATGGGGAAGTGGAAAGAAAGAATATGCCGCAATGAAATTAACCCTCATGTTAATGGGTGGTTCCGCCTTTCTATTGATCGGCATTCTAGGTATTTATTACGGCTCGGGAGGTACCACCATGAATTTGCTCGAAATAGCCAAGCTCCACAATATCCCCATTGCTCAACAACGTATTTGGTTTCCATTGACTTTTCTCGGTTTCGGAGTCTTGGGAGCGCTATTTCCCTTCCATACTTGGAGCCCCGACGGTCATGCTTCGGCACCTACCGCCGTATCCATGCTCCATGCCGGCGTGTTAATGAAGTTGGGAGGATACGGTTGTTTCCGTATTGCCATGTACCTGATGCCGGAAGCTGCACAGGAATTAGGTTGGATATTCCTGATACTGACCGGAATATCGGTGGTTTACGGAGCATTCTCCGCTTGTGTACAAACCGACTTGAAATACATTAACGCCTATTCATCCGTTAGCCATTGCGGACTGGTACTGTTTGCCATTCTAATGATGAATCAGACGGCTTGCACAGGTGCTGTTCTCCAAATGTTATCCCATGGATTAATGACCGCCCTCTTCTTTGCCTTGATCGGTATGATCTACGGACGGACCCATACCCGGGATGTACGCGAACTAAGTGGATTAATGAAGATCATGCCATTCCTTTCCGTTTGCTATGTCATTGCCGGATTAGCCAACCTCGGTCTTCCCGGATTGAGCGGATTTATTGCTGAAATGACTATTTTCAACGGAGCATTCCAGCACCCTGATGTTTTCCACCGCACATGGACCATCATTGCCTGTACCAGTATTGTAATCACAGCGGTCTACATACTCCGGTTGGTCGGAAAGATACTCTATGGAACTTGTACCAACAAGCACCATCTGACCCTAACCGATGCAACTTGGGACGAGCGTACCGCTGTTATCATTCTCATTGTTTGTGTCGCCGGACTTGGACTTGCACCACTCTGGATCAGTAACATGATCGGAGATAGTGTTTCGCCATTAGTAGCAATCTTTAATTAATGATCAATATATGGATTATTCCCAATTTTTCGTACTCAAAGAAGAGCTGTCATTAATAGCAGTTATTGTCATTCTTTTCATCGCAGACCTCTTTTTCTGCCCGGATGCACATAAAGAAGGAGGTAAAACGCACCTCAACACTATGCTTCCGGTAATCCTGTTAGTGATACATACGTTAATCACCATTGTTCCCGGTCCGGTAGCCGAAGCATTCGGAGGCATGTATCATAACGGGCCGATACAAAGCATTGTAAAATCAATCCTTAGCATTGGAACACTTATCGTCTTTTTAATGGCACATGAATGGTTGCGCCGACCTGATACGATAATTAAACAAGGTGAATTTTATATATTGACTTTATCCACCCTCTTGGGTATGTATTTTATGATTTCCGCCGGACATTTCCTGATGTTCTTTATCGGATTAGAGACAGCCAGTGTGCCAATGGCGGCATTGGTCGCTTTCGATAAATACCGTCACCATTCGGCTGAAGCAGGTGCGAAATATATACTTACCGCTTTATTTTCAAGCGGACTACTACTCTATGGCATCTCAATGATATACGGTACGGTAGGCACGCTCTATTTCAATGATATTCCTGCCCATATCAGCGGCAATGCCATGCAAATAATGGCCTTTGTCTTCTTCTTCGCCGGCATGGGATTCAAGATTTCACTGGTTCCTTTCCACCTTTGGACCGCAGATGTCTACGAAGGAGCCCCAAGTACCGTAACCGCCTATTTAAGTGTCGTTTCCAAAGGCTCGGCTGCATTCGTACTTATGACTGTACTAATTAAAGTTTTCGCCCCAATGGTTGCTCAGTGGCAGGAAGTGCTTTACTGGGTCATCATAGCTTCTATCACTTTAGCCAACTTGTTTGCACTTCGCCAGGAGAACTTGAAGCGTTTGATGGCTTTTTCCAGTATATCACAGGCCGGATACATCATGTTGGGGGTAATTAGCGGAACTTCACAAGGCATGGCCTCATTAGTCTATTATATCCTGATTTATTTATTTGCCAACCTGGCTGTATTCACGGTAATCACCATAATCGCTTTGCGTAGCCAGCGTTTCACTCTTGAAGAATATAACGGACTTTATACCACCAATCCAAAATTAGCCTTTTTAATGACATTGTCTTTATTCTCATTGGCAGGCATCCCTCCGTTTGCGGGATTCTTCTCCAAGTTCTTCATCTTCGCGGCAGCATTCCACAGCGGTTTCCACTTGCTGGTTTTTATTGCTTTAGTGAACACCGTGCTTTCATTGTACTACTATCTAAAAATAGTGAAGGCGATGTACATCAATAAAAGTGAAGACCCGATTGTTTCATTCCGCAGTGACAACTACACAAGAGCAAGCCTTGTTATCTGTACCTTTGGTATCATAGCGCTAAGTTTCGTGAGCATCATCTATCAATACATTGACAAATTCTCGTTTGGATTATAAATGGATATAAAGGATCCGGAGATCAGAAAAAAGGAAATATAGAATTAGCTTCATAACGAAAGTTCTTGCTAAGAAAAGAGGCGGCCAATATCAAAAAGATAAGCGGTTGTATATCAAAGGCTTTCCTGTGATATACTGCTCTACGGGGAAAGGAGCGTTGCTTTATGAGGAAGGTATACTTCCTCTAGAGTATACGACGAGCGGGACTTTCCTCGTAGAGGAGCTGTTTTTTACACAGATAAGCCGACAGCATAGCAAATGAAAAAGGAATAGATGCTGATCGTAACACTATAGCCAAGAGAGGTGACTCTAAAGAGATTCTTTTCTTTTCATAGGCAAGACAAACCAGAAAGAAGAACCTTTCTCCAACTCACTATTCACTCCAATCGTGCCACCCATTTGTTCTATAATGCTCTTACAGATGGAGAGGCCTAATCCACTGCCCTGCTTAAAAACATTCAGCTTAACAAAACGGTCAAAGATTCGTTCACATTCAGCTTTAGCAATTCCAATGCCGGTATCTTTCACATAGACACGTATATGTTCTTTGTCCGGTTTATCATATCCCACCTCTATAAAGCCCTTGGAGGTAAATTTAATTGCATTGCTGATAAAATTGGAAATCACTTGTTGCAAGCGGTTACAATCGCTAATAATCAGGCATCTTGGCAGCATCGACGGTTTAAAAATTATCCTGACTCCGGGCTGTAACCTAAATCGCATAGAAGCTATAACATCATCACACAAAACATTAATATCCACCTCTTCATAATGAAAAGCATATTTATCGGTCTCTATTCTCGATAAATCCAAGATGTCGGAAATTAACCGTAACAACCTTTCATTATTATCTTCCACCACCTTCAAATACTCTTGCTTCTCTTCTTTGCTTCCTGCTTCCGTAAGCAAACTGGAGAAGCCGACTATGGCGTTCAATGGAGTACGTATTTCATGACTCATATTCGCAAGAAAAGCAGTCTTCAACCTATCGGCAGCCTCAGCTTTCTCTTTAGCTTCTATTAACTGAAACTCTGTTTTCTTCAATTCGGAAATATCATAATTCACTCCTATCAACTCTATTAATTCATTTTCCGGTTCATAACGAGTAACTATGATATGCATTCTTACCCAATTCCAAGTATCTGTTGTACCAGCCTTAAGGATCCGCATTTCCCTCTTAAAATAAGTTTCTTCGCCTTCTCTGGCTCTGGAATAGAAATTGAGAACATGCTTCCGATCCTCCGGATGCATCTTCCCATAAACTCCCACAATCCGGGGTAACGGAGTAGATTCATCTTCCCCCATATTCTTATACCATTGTCTAATGGCATAACCGTCACGGGTAAACAAATTGAGTTTGGCATACCCAACTTTAGCAAAGCCCGATATCAAAGAAAAGAAATGTTCAAATTCAAAATTACATAAGAGCTTTTCACTATAATTACAAGCACTAACATCCTGGAGAATGCCAAAAGCCTTTCGATGCCCATCTTCAGATATCCAGACGTCTCCCAAACGGAAACGAATCCAAATGACACCATGAGCAGAATTAATGGGAAAAATGCGTTCATAAGCCGACTTCTCTCTGACAAGAGAAAGAAAGTCATGCCTAAAATCATCCCGGCAATCATTCCATATTATTCGTCCGAGCTGATAAAAAGAAAGAGTAGATTCCTGCACGCCCAGCAACGTGCAAAGGTACTCTGAACAGATAATCTCCCGGGTGAAAAAATCTATCTCCCACCACCCTATTTTCTCAATAGCCGAAAGACGACGAAAACGCTCTACTTCGTATGAACAGTCCATGTCTATTTATTTTTAACTAATTAGCCCAGTTTTCTGCAAAGATAAGGAATTTATTAACATTGTAATAAGGTGAAGATACTCTTTTCTATCATAAAAGGGAGAATATTTCTGTCACACAAATGTAACTTCATAGAAAAATAATTGTATGACACATGTATTACGATTGTAATTCCGCCGCCTCATCTTTGTACCGGATTAATAACGTAAAAAAGATGAGAATGAATTTTGATCAGAAAAGAATCATTTCCTTAATGCTACTTTTCACACTCTTCGCAATAAACTCTATTGCAGGAACAATAAAAGGCACAATCTTAGACAAAATGACAAAAGATCCCTTAACCGGAGCCACAGTACAAATTATAGGAACATCCCAAGGAGCTGTGGCGGATATAGATGGGAATTACACCATCAACATAAAAGCCGGGACTTACACGCTGGAAATAAAATATGTCGGCTACAAAGAAATCAAGCGAACCGAGGTAAAAGTAGGTAAGGCAGAAACGATACTGAACTTCGAAATGGAAAATGACGCACAAACATTGGGCGAAGTTGCGGTAGTGGCCAAAAAGAACTTAGAGAACGAAAAAGCACTGCAGATGGAACGCCAGAAAGCCACGTTAGCGATTGAGAATATAGGTGCTAAAGAAATGAGTATCAAAGGTATCAGCAATGTGGAAGAAGGAGTAAAAAAGATCACAGGAGTCTCCATTGCAAGTGCCGGACAGCTTATCGTAAGAGGACTGGGAGACCGTTATAGTACGACCACTTTAAACGGACTGCCAATTGCATCACCAAACCCGGATAACAAGTTAATTCCATTGGATTTATTCCCGTCTTCCACCGTACAAAATATCACGGTAAGCAAAGTCTATCAAGCAAGTGCATTTGCCGATTATTCCGGTGCCCATATTGACATCAGTACAAAAGAAGGAGTTGGAAAAGACTTCTTTTCTTCTACTTTCAGTGTGGGAGGAAAGTTCAATACATTAGGCAAAGACTTCTATAGCAGTGATCGCAAAGGGAGTATATTCAAAACCAATAATATCAATCATCGATATTTAGACATGTCGTTAGATGAATTTGAAAAGACAATAGTAAAGGAAGATCCCTTCGGAACAACATTTGCCATTCAGAAAGGAAAGCCACTCCCTGAATTCAGCGGATCAATAGGAGGAGGAAAGAACTGGACTATGAATAATGGCAACCGGCTTAGCCTACTCGCATCAATAGGTATTAGCAATAGCTCACAGATTTTAAAGGATGCCTATGTCACAACCCTTACAGCACAAGGTAATGAGCTCAATCACTTTGATTATACGAGCTATAGTTCCGAGTTGAAGATGGCCGGACTCTTAAATTTAGGCTATCACTTCCGGCGAGCTGATCACATAAACTATACTTTATTCTATGCAAGAAACGCCATTGACGATTATATGGCGCGTAGTGGATTTGACTCCGAAGGGGTTGATCTGTTAGGCAGTAACAGCGTGTTTCATGCTTATAGCCTTTTGAACAATCAGCTAACGGGCCATCACGAACTTGGACAGCTGGAAATAAATTGGAGTGGCTCCTATGGCTCAACTGGAAGCGATGAACCAGACCGTCGCCAAGTAATGTTCCGTAAAGACGAAAACGGACAGCCTTACGACTTGTTTACGCTCAACCAACAAGAAACCATGCGTTATTTTGGTGAGCTTAATGAAACGGAAACCGTAGGAGACTTACGGGCTACTTACCACTTTAATGATAAAGACTTAATTCGCCTGGGAGGTACTTACAAAACCAAATCACGTGACTATCAATGTGCACGGTTCTATTATAATTTAAAAGGATTGGATGCCAATATTACCAATATTTATGATACAGATGGCTACCTCAATCAAGAGAATATAGCAAACGGAAGTATTATCGTAAACCGTAATATGCAACCGCGTAATCGCTACAACGCAGATAATGATATTTGGGCTGCATTTGCCGAAACGGAATATTATCCCACAGACAATTTATTGGTCAGCGTGGGGCTACGCTACGAACAGTCCAAGCAAACGGTAGATTATTATAGTGACGGAGGTACTCCCTTACGGGCAGAGCTAAAGAAAGGGGATTTATATCCGGCTCTAAATCTCAAGTATAGTTTCACTAAAGAACAGAGCCTGCGTTTCTCACTCTCCAGAACAGTTACCCGACCAGCTTTCATAGAAATGGCCCCTTTCCTTTATCAGGAGTCCTACGGAAGTGCAGCTCTTCGCGGTAATGCCGATTTGCAAAACGGATATAATTTTAATGTAGATTTACGTTACGATTTCTTCCCTAAAAACACTAGTGATATGTTCTCTGCCACAGGCTATTTTAAATACCTGGACCATCCCATTGAACGGGTACAGCAATCAGAAGGCGGAAGCGCTGTACACTCTTTCCGTAATGCTAATGACGGTATAGCGGCCGGTGTAGAAATTGAAGTACGCAAAAGTTTATTCAATGACTTCCGGATAGGTGCGAATGGCTCGTATATGTATACCAACGTAAAATTACCGGAAGGGGAAGGCATCTACACCGACAGCCAACGCTCGCTGCAAGGAGCTTCTCCCTATCTACTTAATGCCGATTTGAGTTATGCTCCTCACTTTAGCAAAGAAAAGCAAATGACTCTAGCACTTGTATACAACCTGCAAGGACCACGTATTCACACCGTAGGTATTTACGGACTGGGCAATGTAGAACAGCAAACCATTCATACACTCGATTTCGTAGCAAGTTATGATTTTAATCATCATTTTAGCATTAAGATGAAAGCCAAAGATTTACTAAACAGTACTGTACGCTTTAAACAAGATGTCCCCCAAACAGGGAAGCAAATCACAGTAGAGTCTTTCCAGCCCGGCACAAGTGCTGAAATTGGATTTAGCTATCAATTTTAATAATCATTATTACAGAGATTAACGATAAAAGAATTATCAATTTTAATTAGAAAATTATGAAACTGAAAGATTTTAGATTAAACAAATGGGCTCTTGCAGCCCTCATGGGTATGTTCACACTGGCCTCTTGCAGTAGCGATGACGATAACGGAAACGATAATAATGGCGGAGATAGCAATGAAATTGTCATAGAAAACGGATCAACACTGAATGGTACGGTAGCTTCAGGAAAGACCGCCCTAATCAAAGAAGGTTATAACGTGAAGCTTAGTGGTGAATATATTGTAGAAGATGGAGCTACTTTAAAAATTGAACCGGGCGTAACTATTACCGCTGTCAGGGATGAAACTCCTGACTATATATTGATTAAGCAAGGAGGAAAGATTGATGCGCAAGGCACAGCTAACAATCCTATTGTAATGACCGCTCAATATACCAGTGGCGAAGTACTCAATACTGTAGGTTGGGGAGGTATCCATATTTGTGGTAAAGCACATACCAATAAAGGTACTGGAACAAAATCAGAAATCGGAAATGCTCCTTATGGTAGCGGAGAAAGTACAGCTAACGATAATGACAACTCCGGAATATTAAGATATATCCGATTGGAGTACACCGGATTTGCTCTTGATGAAGAACATGAAGCTAATGGAGTATCTTTTTACGGCGTAGGTAGTGGCACTACTGTGGATCACATTCAAGTCTATAAAGGCGGAGACGACGGCTTTGAATTTTTCGGGGGTTCAGTTAATGTTAAATACCTAGTTGCCACCGATTGTGAAGATGACTCTTTTGACTGGACTGAAGGGTGGAACGGCAAAGCGCAATTTCTTGTTGCAACCCAAGCCGGAACTACCGGAGCGAAAGATAATGGCGATTGCCTGATAGAAGCTGACAATAACGGAGATAACAATACTGCAACTCCATACGCACATCCAATCTTATCAAACTTAACGTTAATTGGCAATAATTCAGAAAATGGAACACGCGGTATCCGGTTACGTGCCGGTACGGAAGCTGAAATTTATAATACTTTAGTAACCGGTAAACCAAAGGCTGTGACAGTAGAAACGCAACATACCGAAGAAGCGCTTTCAAACGCTACTTCCAAACTGGAATATATCACAGTAAAAAACGGTGCTTTTGATAGTAAAGAAGGCGTTTACACTCAAGATAAATTCCTGGCAACAGCCAATAACAACACATTAGACGGTACATTCTCCTTCTCAAACACTTTTGTAGGAACAATAGACGGCGGTAAGGATCTCTCTACTTCAGACTCTTTCTTTACCAAGGCAATCTATAGAGGAGCAGTCGGTACTAACGACACATGGACAAGTGGTACATGGATTAAATAACAATGTAAAACACACATTGGCATATCAACGCAGGACTCCCTGTCCCGCATATAAAGAGACTGTCCCCCCGGGCAGTCTCTTTTTTAGTATAAAATCCTTGTTTCTTAAATTCATAAGCATAATATTTTACCATCACCATAATCCACATCTATCTAAAATCAGAAAAAAGCCTCTACCTCACCCAGAAGGTATTCTGAGAGGGGGTATGAAAAGGTAGGGACTGAGATAGGGAAAGATAGGAACTGAGGCAGGGTCAGTATAGGACTGAGGTAGGCTCAGTATACGACCAACTTGCGCCCACCTCAAAATGTCATTCAAAACACATCAGACAAGCGGTAAAAACATAATTATTTTATACCGGGAAAAGACTCCCAAACAAGCGTATTAGGAAAGCCTTCTAAAATCAGCCCCCGAGGGTGATTGGAATACTTGCAAATCGAATTCGGGAATGATTGCCAGTACATGATCGAAGACATCAGCCTGCAACGCTTCATAAGGGACCCATGATTTTATGGAGGAAAAGAAATAAAGCTCAACCGGAATACCATGATCGGTAGGTTGCAGTTGTCGCACCATACAAGTCAGGTCCTTATTCACATTAGGCAAATTCTTCAGGTATAACGTAAGATAAGCCCGGAAAACTCCCAGATTCGTCTGACGACGTCCGTTCACAAGAATGGAGTTATCAATGCCCTGCTCTTCATTATAGGCCTTCACCGTCTGCTCCGTACGCTCTACATAATCGGACAGAAGCTGTATCTTATGATATTTTTCAAGCATCTCCGGCGTACAAAACTTAACGCTATTCATATCAATGTTGATGGAACGTTTCACCCGCCTTCCACCACTCTCTTCCATGCCACGCCAATTCTGAAAGGAATCACTCACCAGCAAATAAGGAGGTATGGTTGTAATCGTATTATCCCAATTCTGTATTTTCACGGTATTCAAGGTCACTTCAATGACCGTACCATCAGCATTATATTTGGGAATTGAAATCCAATCGCCCACTTTCAACATCTTATTGGCAGACAATTGTACGCCGGATACAAATCCCATAATACTATCTTTAAAGACCAACATCAGAATGGCTGCCGAAGCACCCAGTCCGGTGAGCAATACCATAGGAGACTTATTGATTAAAATGCTGACTACAATGATACCGCCTATAAAATAAAGGATAACAAGTGCCGTCTGTAACAACCCTTTCAAGGGGCGATCACGAAATTGTTCCTTTTCGCTATAAACCGAATATACTGCCGTCAGGAAAGCACCGACAAAACTAATAAACGCTATAATGATATAGATTAAGCAAAAACGTTGTATCAGATCAAGTGTTTCGGAGGTTGTCTCGGAAAAAGCCACAGGGATCAAAAGATAAATAATAATAGGTGCCACCATCCGGCTCAAACGTACCATCACTTTATTATCGAAAATAATATCATCCCAGGTTGCTTTAGTTTGCTTTACTAATTTGGAAATTACTTTTAATAAAATATGCCGGCATACGGCATCTGCCAAGAAGGCAATGATAAGCACTCCGACAAAAGCGACATATTGGTCTAACTGCTCAGCCAACGAAGGGGCAAAACCTAAAGCGACAAGTGCATCATTAATCTGCTGTACTATCTTCATAAGCTCCTCTTATATTTATTGATTAAATAATCTTTTAACGTCTCTCCGCATCCATTGATAGAGGTATAGGTCCTTATAACCGCTATTTTTTTTGAGCATCATAGGAACACCTATCAAACTGTTTTCATAAGCAGTGAGTTCATTATTAAACTGCTCTTCATGCTCGGCCAACCGTTTGATTTCTTCCTCACGCTCCCTACGCAACACGGTACATACCGGAACGAGCAATTTCATCACCACGTTGTCCAAAATATGGTGTCCCTGTATATAAAGATAAGCCGTATCGGGCGTCAGCCCCAAATCGCGTAACTCCCTACCCAACTCATCAACTTCTGCTATATACTGTGGAAAATGAGCTTGCATTTCGGACAGTTTCGATGCGACCACATGCTGCATCCGGTCCAAAGCCCGTTCGGGATGATCGATATTCACATCGCGTAGGCGAACACAAGAGTTAAAATCGTACATCGGGAAAGTATGGGTATCCCGCTGCCTGTAAAACCAGATATTCCATAAAAACAACGGGTAAGCTATCTGCGAATACCGCTTCATCACAGCAGGAAAATCAATAATAACCCGGTCGTTCAAAGTGGCTTCCACGCAAATCTCATGCAAGCTCTCGGCATAGCAATGGAAACTTTCTATAGCATAACCGTAGGTCTGGAAAATATAAGGACTATTATTGATTTTACGGGAAGTATGGGTCTTTCCCTGAATCAGGAAGTCATAGTCGCTGTCCACACAAGCTATCATACTTTTACCCAACTCATCCGTATTCAACGTATTCATCAAAACCATCTTCTTTCCCTTGGTAAGTGTAGTGGCAGAAGGCAACATCACTTGAAAATAATGCTCTTCATCCTCAAATTCAGCCAATAATGTACGCCAAAAAGCAATATCATCATAACTTTCCACGTAGGCAACAATTCGCCGCCGTGCTTGTTTGGGATAAAGTTTGTGTGCCGCATCAAAATAGGCGGAAGTAAGATTATGTTGCAGTGAAGTAGGCATGTCGATAGTTTATAGCTGATTATTGAATAAAAAGGAACGGCAAAGGCTTATGCCTTCACATCGGTTGCAATGTCGCTGACTTCAGTCACCGCATCGAGCCATCCCTCCATGATGACTGCCGGTGAGTGCGTAGTCAGGATCAACTGCACATTAGGATTCAGTTCACGTATCATGCCTATCAACTTCTGTTGCCACTCAATGTGCAGGGAAGCCTCCGGCTCGTCCATGAAAAGCACACAATGCGCATTATCCCGTACCAGCACCGTCAGCAAAATGATGAGCATCTGCTTCTCACCGGAAGATAGTTTGTACGGCAACAATCGTTCTCCATTCTGATAAAAAACAATCTCATTGCTTTTCCTATCTATGGTTTTATGCGTGTATGCAAATAAATGATCCATCAAGTCCTGAAACTTTTTCTTAGGAGCGGAGAGTAAGGCAGCCTTTGCCCGTTGCTCCTCATCCCCGGAAAGTAATTCAATCATCTCATTGCCAATATTGACCTGATAGTCTAAATAGTGGCGCTGCAGGAGATAGAGCTGCCAGTCCAGTTCCGACTTTACATGCGGATCGGCCATGCGGGCAGTAAAATCGCCCATAATCAACGGACGGTCGTAACTGCGTATCACATCATAAGGTATGAAAGTAGCATCTTTACGGTCGAAAGTAACATGTACTCCGGCTTCCGCTCCCTTTTTCAACTCTCCGGAGAGTTGTTCCAGATAACTGACCGAACGATTGAGAATCGTAGTCTTTCCCACTCCGTTGATACCAGAAAGGATATTTACATCGGGGCGCAAGTCCCAAGCAATGTCGTATCGTCCCCACAAACCCTGGATTTCGATACGTTTAATATAATTGGCCTGTTGTTCCATAGCTTCTTGCTTTATATCAAAAGCAAATATAAACATTCCCATGGAGAAATTCGTTAACTTTGCAGCGAATTTGAAAAAAGTATATGGGCAATAAAAATATAAAAGGGCACATGCTTGCATTAACAGCCAATCTGATGTGGGGGTTGATGTCTCCGATTGGTAAATCGGCTTTGCAAGAGTTCTCCGCACTTTCCATTACCACCTTCCGAATGGTGGGCGCGGCAGCAGCCTTTTGGATCCTATCTCTGTTTGTAAAGCAAGAACATGTATCCCACCGTGACATGCTAAAAATATTCTTTGCATCGCTTTTTGCTTTGGTATTCAATCAGGGAGTCTTCATGTTTGGTCTTTCTCTTACTTCTCCCATTGACGCTTCCATTGTAACGACAACGCTACCTATCATCACCATGATTGTGGCTGCCATTTACTTAAAAGAACCTGTAACCGGCACAAAAGTCTTAGGTATTTTTGTAGGAGCCATGGGAGCTTTGACACTCATCTTAAGCAGCAGTTCCGCCTCTTCCGGGGCGAGTAATATATGGGGCGATCTGCTCTGCATGGCCGCCCAGCTAAGTTTCTCCATTTATCTGACTGCATTCAAAGGACTGACCCAACAATATTCCCCCGTAACCATCAATAAATGGATGTTCATTTATGCTTCCATCTGTTATATCCCGCTCTCATATCAGGATGTTACGACAATTCATTGGGAGACAATTTCCACAACGTCATTCTTTCAGGTAGCATACATTGTTTTAGGAGGAACATTTATTGCCTACATCTGCATTATGACTGCACAGAAGCTCTTACGCCCCACAGTCGTCAGCATGTATAACTATATGCAACCTATTGTAGCCTCCATCGCAACGGTCGTTATGGGTATAGGAATTTTTGGCTGGCAAAAGGGACTTGCCATTGCCTTGGTATTCACAGGAGTTTATATCGTAACAAAGAGTAAATCGAAAGCCGATTTTGAAAGAATAGGAAAAGATGTTTAAATCTCCCCCCTTAATTCCTTAAAGTAAGTATCCAGTAAACCTTTAGCTGCAACAAAGGAAGTTAAACTTCCCTGAAGAACCTGGTTTTCCTTATCCACCAACATCGTCTCTATTTTAGGATTATGATAGAAACTATCCCGAAGTTGTTCGTTTATGCTTTCGTACATCCAATATTTGCTTTGCTCATTACGGCGGTATTCAAAATATCCGTTATCTTTCACAAAGTCAATGTAGTGATACACCATATCCCAGATCTCTTTTACTCCAAGATTATAAAAGCCTGAATAAGTAAGTACTTGTGGTGTCCATCCGGAATCCGGAGCTGGGAATAAATGCAACGCATTACGAAACTGGGTGGCTGCCAACTTAGCCCGATCAATATTATCTCCATCGGCTTTATTGATGACAATGCCATCAGCCATCTCCATAATGCCACGCTTGATACCTTGGAGCTCATCGCCCGTACCGGCCAATTGAATCAATAAAAAGAAATCGACCATGGAATGTACCGCTGTCTCGCTCTGCCCCACACCTACGGTTTCCACAAATATCTTATCAAAACCGGCAGCCTCACACAGAATAATAGTTTCACGTGTCTTACGGGCTACTCCACCCAGAGAACCGGCCGTTGGACTGGGACGAATAAACGATTTGGGATGTACGGAAAGCTTCTCCATACGGGTTTTATCTCCAAGAATGCTTCCTTTACTCCGTTCACTGCTGGGGTCAATGGCAAGTACCGCCAATTTTCCATCATATTTCCCCAATACATGCAGTCCGAATACATCAATGGAAGTACTCTTCCCTGCACCCGGCACTCCGCTGATTCCTATACGAATGGATTTGCCGGAATATGGCAAACATTTCTCAATGACTTCCTGGGCAATGGCATGATGCTCCGGTCTCACACTTTCCACCAAAGTGACAGCCTGACTCAAAATGGTAACATCTCCCTTTAAAATACCATCAACGAAGTCCCCGACAGATAAATTCGGTTTCTTGCGTCTTGTTCTTCCCTTCAGATAGGGACTAACGGAAGACGGCTGTTCAATGCCGGCATTGACAGCCAATCCCTTATATTCTTTATCGTTTTCCGGATGATTCATATCTTTATCCTATTTAGCTTTGATATTGATTTCCACTTTCGGAGAGTGAAGATCATTGGTTATCATTAAAATACGCAGATGGCGTTTGGTCTTAAATGCATCTTTCTTATTAATAGTCACACGCAGACGGGTAGTTTCACCGGGTTGCAGCACATTCTTCTTCAAACTAACTCCTACCGCCGGATTAAAGACCTGAAGCTTACTGATCTGCAATAAGGAATGCCCGGTATTTGTCAACAGAATATCCTGCTTTGCTTTACGCTTTTTAGCCAACTCTGCACTCATATCAATGTTCTTTTCCGAAAGATGAACTACAGGAGCATTGACCCGTTGTGCATCGGTCAATCCTGAAAAATCGGGTAATAGTATGGTGGAAAGAGGAATCTCGTTTTCATCACTCACCTTATCGCCGGGGAAACGCGCTAAAAAGATTGAAGTCTGCGTTAACCCCAAATCGTTTAGTTTCTCGGTGTTAAGCGTCAGAGTTATGACTCCTTTTTCTCCTTTCTGCAAAACTTCCGGTTCCACACGCATATCCAGGAAAGGAGGTAAGTGCATCAGTATCGGTGCGTATGCCTGATCGGACAAATTAACCACACCAATTTTAAGCACTGGATGATCTCCCCGATTGACATCTGGAAAATCAAGCGTATTCTTGTCCAAACGAATTTTCCCTATCAGATAAGGATAGGTCTTGGTATAGTCCTTAATCTCTTGTACCACTTCTCCCACAAAATGTAGATAAGCCAGATGGGGAACAGCATTGCTATAAATGGCCAAAGACTTATCGAAATGCCCCAATGCCTCCGCATCAAACGTCACACTGATAGTTCCTTTCTCCCCGGGAGCAATCGGACTCTTTGTCCATTCAGCTACAGAACAGGCACAAGACGGCTCCACTTCAGTGAGAACAAGTGGTTGGTCACCGGTATTGGTGATGACATACTGCACCGTAACCGGATGTTTCCATTCAATCTGCCCGAAATCATACGTCTCCTTATTGGAAGAGAAACGTGGTTGTGCCATTGCAGTGAAAGCAGCAACAGCCAATATGTAAGTAGTCAAAATTTGCTTCATTCATTCTTTAACTTAGGATGCACAAAAGTAGGAGTTTCCGGCGAAAGTTCCTAATAAATCTGTCACCGGACCTCTACTTACCAGAGCATCTATTTTTTCTTATTAATTGGCTGTCTTCACTTTCATGGAAGTGGAATGAGCCGCATACTCGGGTGCATAAGCACTCTGTACGATAGCCAGGCCACTTTCATATTCTCCTGCACGCGCCACATGATAACCGGATTCCAGCACATGTACCCCTTTATCCAAATGGTCGAAAAAGAAATTGGAAGAAGCATCCTTTATTTCCAAGTAGTATCCCGCTCCATGATTCCAGTGATAACCGGATATACTTTCTACCGGTTCAAAGCAAGCACCCCGCTGATCTTTTAACTGGACGAAGTCCATGGCACGGTCAAGACGCAAAACCAACCGGGAAATCACTTTATCGCCTACACTCAATTGCATACCCGGCACAATCCGTTGCAATTGTTTGCTTCCATTGGCGAGCGTACGTTCCACATAGAGTTGCTTCTCTATGCCCAACTCACCTCCGTGCTGCTTTACCTGAGAAATAGCTTCCAAATATTGTGCATAAACAGCTCCCCACGCAATGCCGTCATCCAGTTTCTCTATAGTAATGGATTTGGCCTTGACTTCCGGACTGTTTTCCGTAAAGGTTTCTCTGACAGAAGCAAGCCCAGGAAGAACATCTTGGGAAGAAGCAAGTGTTTTCATTACTTTTTTTCCAAGCGTTATGCGCACATCTCCCTGGTTAGCCAACAAATCATTACCATGACAAAGCAAGGCATATACTGCATCGGCAGTAGCGACCGGAGTCTTCCAATTTGTGACTTGTTTCTGCTTCAATAACCAAACTTTCATTTCTTCAATCAAATCACCATTACCCTCCACCAAAGAGAGAGCCTCCATGGCTTCAACCTGGACGGATACCGGCCACATTCCCCACCGATATGGAGTTTCATTAAAAGCAAAATAAGTCCCCCGTTCGTCAGTTTGCACTAAATGCTCCTTGATAGAAGCGATAAAATCACCGGCATCAGCTTTTTGTCCCGCCTGATGAAGAATAATAGCAGATTTCGCCTTACAGGAAATGGAACCTTGTTCCAAGTTATTGTTCACCTTCGAGAGAAAGTATCGATAGGCTTTCTCGTTAGTAGGAGGTACTTTCTCACCGGAAATGGCTATGAGATACAAATAATTCATGGCAGTATCGGAGAGCGTGGAAATCGTCGAGCCATTCTTTTCCGCCTTAAGCATATCACGATATTCATCAAAAGCAGCCTTATGAAGATAGTCAAAAGCCTTTTGTTCCATACTTAGCACCTCGGAAGGAGCATCCTTTCCGGTTAATAGCGAAAGCCGAACGAATAACTCGGTAATATATTCCGTCATGGAATGGCTAGCATACATCCCTCTATACCAACTCCATGCACCTTCACTATTTTGCAGTTCTTTGAGCTTGGTAAGCGCCGTAATACCAGCATTAGAAAGGTTATTCAAATCAAATAATGTAAGAATACGCGCCTTACGTTCCGCCTCGGTATTAGCTTCGAGCAGCCAGGGAGATGCTTCCAATAAGATATTCTTCACATCCTGGTTTTTCTGCAATTCACTCCAGAACACTTCCTTGTCCGCTTTATGCAAACGCCAACCATCAAGAATTGTTTTAATCCGGGGATTGCTATTCAAGATATAGGCGGCCAACGTGTTGGCATAATATGCCGTAGCCCATGACACAGCATTGTCATTTATAGGCTGAGCTAATGCAGGTAAAGCTTGTACGGCATACCAAGCCGGATTCCCGGTAAACTCCACAGTCAACTTCCTGTTTGTTGCAGAACTGCTGTTCCGATTGAATAGGCTGTCCAACGGAAATATACGAGTTTCCTTTCCCCTAACCGGAAGGGCGAGGGTTTCCGTGATATATTCTTTATTACTTAATACCGGCAACAGATGTTGCTCCCCGTCACTAAATGTACCTCCGGCAGCCACCATTCTCACCCCAAGTAATTGATAGTTGTCTGTCACAGCAAATCCGAAGTTAACCGGAATGGTTTTTCCGGCATCCACCTTGAAAGATTGGCTCTGTGTTGATAGCACTTTTTCAGTTACCGGATCAAAGAGCTCAAACTTGACCTTACCTTTTTGCACATTTCCCGTGAGATTAGCTATTGTGGCAGCAATGGAAGTCTGATCCCCCACCCGTACAAATCGCGGTAGGTTAGGTGAAAGCATAAACTCCTTCGAGGCTACCACAGAAGCATCCAACCGCCCCGTCAACATACCCCGGGTGTGGGCATATCCACGGAAATTCCAACGGGTCAGACTCTCCGGCATAACAAATGAAAGGGCAATTTCTCCTTTTTCATTCGTACGAAGTTGTGGATAAAAGAAGGCGGTCTCCTTGAAATTGGAACGAAGCGAGATGTTATTCGAAGAAATATCCGCGTCTTCCACCGCGTCTTCCGCTCCATGATCCATGCTTACTACTTCTTCTTCATAAAGCACCCCCGTTGAAGCATCTTCACCTGTTGAAGGAGGGACAACTGCTTTACCGACAGCTAAAGAAACTCCACGTATACGGAGACCCTTCGCGCCGGAAGCCAACGTTGCATTCCTTGATACCGCGTATAAGATTTCGCCTGAACCGTCGCTAAAACCAGACTGACAAAAGCTATCATAGATTAAGGAAGGTGTTTTCCATGTCTGCATAGGGAAAGAACAATTATAGAAGGCCCATCCCACGTAAGAGTTACCCCAATAGACCACCGGCAAATACAACGGATATATGACGAAAAGCCCTTGGCGGTTGGGATACAATTTATCTAACGAAGCATCATACATTGCTGCTAACATTTCAGCATCGGCAGGTTTTCCTTGCGGAGTCATAATAAGTAGCTTCCATTCTTCCTGTTGTCCCGGGCGCAATTTATCGCGGAACGTTTCCCATCTCATCTTTAATGTCTTCTCCGGTAAACGTTTTTTCAGTTCCACTTTTCTGGAATAAACTTCCCCGCCCTTTACAAAGGTAAACAACATGACCATTCCACTTCCGTATTCCGGCAAATAGGGCTTCTCGATGCGGACAATGGAATCGGAAAGCTGCATGACGGAAGTTTCCAAACGTCGATCACCAGAGAACACATCAACCATCACATAAGCATCCTTATAGAAAGTACCGATGGAAAATTGTGCGGGATGAGTAGCATCAAACTCTAAATTACGGGCATAAAACCAAAGATTTGATTTATCAGCAGGGTGATTGTCCATATACGAAAAGAGCACCACCTCTTTCTTGAAAGAAATATTCCGTCCCTGATCGTCTTTTGCCGAAAGCAACAGTTGGTATATTCCTGAAGGTAAAGTACGCCACGCTGGTAACAAAACTTCTTTATTTGACACAAAGGAGTCGGAAAGTATTTCCCGGTTACCTGACTTCTCCATTTTAACCAATTGATATTTTCCTGTCAGTTCTACAGGCTCTTGATTCAAATTTCTTGCAATGAAAGTCATACGGACTGTGTCATCCTTACAAATCGGGTCATTGTCACTAAGCGAAAGAACCACTGAGTGATCACCAGCCATGACACGGGTGAAGGCATTTTGCGTTTCACCGGACCTATTCGTCACGGTAGCTTCAACTTGGTAAATACAGGTATAGTTAACATCGTTATTATTCGTTCCTTCCAAGCGTACGGGTATGGCAAACATTCCATCTTTTCCCACTACAACTTTACCAGAAGCCAGGTGAGCATTATTCAGACCAGACGTCCCCCAGTACAGATTATATTTCCGACTGACCACGTAACTCAATGATAGCCCTTCCATTGGAACTCCGCTGAACGAGCCGACTTTACCGGTAACCTGCACGCTATCTCCTATTTGATAGGTTTTCTTCGATGAATCAAACACAATCTCAAAGGTAGGACGTTTATATTCTTCTACCTGAACGGTTGTCCTTCCGCCATCTGTCCCGGGAACTTCAATCGAATATCTTCCGCCAAGACAAGCAGATGGGAGCATAAATTCCGCACTAAATGAACCGAAGTCATTGGTACGAACTTCTTTACGCACCATTTCCTTATTATTCGCATCGCGCAAAGTAACCGAATAAGCCTTATTTGCAATAACATCCGCAGTATCCCGTTGTTGTGCATAGGCAACACCTTTTATATAAATAGTCTGTCCGGGACGGTAAATCGAACGATCAGTCAAAATCGTTAAGTTGTTCTGCACTTTCCGTTCATTCACCCAGGACTGATACCCATTAAAATAAACCCGTTGGGGCAGCATGGCTGTATCAACTCCTTTGGCTGCAATCAACGTACGGAATAACGGATTCCAGTCTACCGAGACTTTACCTTCTGCATTTGTTTTCAGGCGCTTCAAGGTATCCCCTTTAACCGAACAAAAAGTAATCCATGCGTCAGGTATAGGCTGCCCTGTATGGCTATCCAATGCCACGGCCTCATATTTCTTATCAGAAAGTCCCCTCGTTAAGACCTTAAAATGAGTCAACGATAAAAGCTGCTCATCCGTACTCCCTTTTCCTCCCTCGGGAATCACTTGTACAACGTAGTACCCGGGAGCTTCCGGCATTTGCATCCGATAAGTCGTATCACGAGATTGATAATCACCGGAACGAAGCAAAGCAAAGTGTTTGACAAGCACCTTCCGAGCAGACTTCTTAAGCAAAGAAGATGGTTTCCCTTTTTCCACCTGAGCATATGTTGACTCATTTATGCGAAACATATTAAGGATAAAACCATCCAGATTTTTATGACTCACTTGTAGAGTCAAAGAATCACCCGGGCAGGCAACTTTTTCAGTCCGCAAGTTCAGTTGGGCCTGCAAGATACTTTCCCGCAATTCCTGTAATGCAGAAATACGAAGATATTTAGGATAAAGCCGGATTGCCTCATCACACACCTTTAAGGCATCGGGTTGCTTATTTGCTCTGATATAATAACGCGCCTTAGCTAGATAAACCTCTGCACAGACCTCCCTGCTGGCATAATTGGAAATCAACTGATTTAAAACATTCAAATAAGTAGAAGATGTATCTTTATCCTCATTTGCCCACCCCTGAGAATTCAGGGTAGATAAAATAAAAGCGTCCTCACTCTCCGGCATGCGTTGATAGCTCTCTATTATCCGCTGATAAGTTCCGGCAATCTTCTCGTTTACAAGGGAGTCTAGCCCAAATCCGGTGACTTGCTCCAATGCGCGAATACTTTGTGATGCTAACAAATGATACATATCATGGTGATAATATTCACTGGCATCCCCTAAAACAGTAAAGGGAACATAAGTACGGGAAGAGGTTTGCAATAACGCCGTGGAATCATTCAAAACCTTACTGGCGTATTTCAGGACTTGCCCTACAAACAAATTAGCACTCCATTCCCGAATATCGTCTGGCAGAGTGTTTTCTTCCCACTCAAGAGCAGCACGTTTTTGCAATTCCCAACGATGATTTAACGCATATTCACCATAGACATGGGCAATCAACGTATTTAGAATAGCCCGGCTTACCCGGTTTGGTTCTTTAGTGGCCCATTGCTCGAGTCCTTTCAAGTCAAGATAAAAGCTATCCGGTGTCAATACCCCCTGATAAGTGGCACGGCATAAATATGCCTTCAGCATTTGTGGAGTATTTCTCTCCCGTTCCCCCTTTTGGAATATCTGATTCGACAACTGAATAACTGTCTGCGGCAGACTCTTTTTCTGCGCTTTTTCTATTTCTCCCCATAGCTTATTATATGATTGGGCATGGGCTACAGACATACAGCAAAAACATGCTGCTATAAATAACAAATTAAAGACTCTTATTTTTTTTTTCATAAGTACTTCCTCTTAGCTTTTGTTTCATTGACAAAGAAAATGAATAAAGTCTAAACAAACGTACTTTTTATCTTAAAAAATATGCCATATCATACAAAAGCATATCGAGTCACAAATCAAAAAGATATTAATTTAAGCAAATATTATTATTTATGATACAATTTTATTATATTTGCAATCAAAACAGACTCTTTATGAACTTCATTGAAACTTTTTTTGGAAGCTTAAGTTCTTATTTATGGAGTTGGCCCATGATCATTCTATTATTAGGAACACATCTTTTTCTCACAATCAGACTACGAGTTCCGCAGCGTAGAATATTTACCGCCATCCGGCTGTCATTCAGTAAAGATAAGGATAGTAAAGGAGATGTTAGCCCATTTGGTGCACTAGCTACAGCATTGGCAGGGACAATAGGAACAGGAAATATTGTAGGAGTCGCTACCGCAATTTCGCTGGGAGGACCGGGTGCTGTATTCTGGTGCTGGCTTACAGGTGTTTTGGGTATCGCCACTAAATATTCCGAAGGGGTACTCGCTATAAAATACCGTGTACAGACATCTAACGGGGAAATGCTTGGCGGACCAATGTATGCTTTGGAAAGAGGGATGAAAATGAAATGGCTCGCCATCCTTTTTTGCATATTTACAGTATTGGCTTCACTCGGGATAGGAAGCACCGTACAAGCCAATTCCATATCACTATTACTCAACGAAACCTGGAATATTTCCCCTTATCTCAGCGGAGCTGTCATTACTCTTTGTCTCACGCTCGTAATCATATTCGGAGTAAAAGGCATTTCCAAGGTCTGCACAGCCCTAGTTCCATTCATGGCCGTGTTCTACGTTATAAGTTGCTGCTACATTCTATTTGTAAACAGTGCCTATCTGGGAGAAGCCATACGCATCATTATAAGTGACGCTTTTAGTGCCGACTCCATAGTAGGGGGTATGACAGGAGGAGGTGTAATGTTAGCGGCGCGGTATGGAATTGCCCGAGGACTATTCTCCAACGAGTCAGGTTTAGGATCTGCACCCATCGTGGCTGCTGCTGCACGTACAAGAAATCCCGTAAGGCAGGCATTGGTTTCTTCCACAGCAACTTTTTGGGATACTGTTGTCATTTGTGCTTTGACCGGATTGGTTCTGGTTAGCAGCATCATAGCTTATCCGGACATTGACTATAGCCAAGGCGGTATATTAACTAAAGCCGCTTTCACAAAAATACCTTTTTGGGGACCGATAATACTCTCCATTGGCATTTGTACTTTTGCTTTCAGTACTATTCTCGGATGGTCTTATTATGCAGAAAAGGCAATGGAATATTTGGGTGGCAAACGATCTATCCGTTATTTCCGCTTTATTTATATCGTATTAGTCTATTGCGGATCGGTAGCCAGCTTAGCACTGGTATGGAACATCGCAGATTGTATGAATGCTCTAATGGCACTCCCCAATTTATTCTCCTTACTATTGCTCTCCGGAGTGGTAGCTAAAGAAACTAATCGGTATTTATGGGGAGGGAAATTAGATGAATGGGATTCTCCAATACACTAAAAAGCGGAACTAACGCTACGATCAACGTTGTCCCGCTTCTATAATATGTAGTTAATATACGATTTACAAAAGAGCTTTGCTCTTTTTCATAATTAAAAGGGATATACGCTCAGAGCGTTACATATCCCCAGATGTGTTTGTCTGACTCACCGAGTCTTTTCATAATCTTTTTAAACATCTTCATTTTGTTATCCTCCTAAAAATAATTATTGCCCTTTTAAAAACATGTTTTATAACACAAAAATAAGGCCATTTATTGAGATTATATTCAAGTTAGAGTATAAAGTATGTTTTATAACATATTTTTTGATATAAATCAACTATTTATAAGATTAAACAAACTATTTATATCGCTATTTGGCAGAAAACAGATAATTTGGCAGAAAGGACAATCTGTCAGAGAAGGTAAGATGACAATAAAAAAAACCACACCTGAAAACCCTCCCCTCATCCGATATCAAGCACTAAAGTGCCTTTATAGGAACAAAGACGATATGATTTTCAGATGTAGTATTCACAAATAAAAAAGGTGAATCAATAAATCACTTTTTCAGTGGTATCTGTTCCAACGTAGCCACTACAAAATCGTAGAATTTGGCTACGGAAGGGATATTAGCACGTTCGTTAGGTGAATGAGGAGAGCGTAAAGTCGGTCCAAAAGAAATCATATCCAAACTCGGATAAGTGGCACCAATTATGCCGCACTCTAATCCAGCGTGTATAACCTCAACAGCCGGTTCTACACCGAATTGCTGTTTGTATGACAACTTCATGGCGTGTAGAATAGGAGAATCTACATTAGGCTGCCAACCGGAATATTCTCCACTTTGTATCACTTTCATTCCAGCCATCGAAAAGCAAGAAACTAAACTATTAGCCAGAAACTCTTTCATAGTATCACACGAACTACGTGCCAATATACATACCTCAACTTTTCCGATTCCAGCTTTTACTATAGAAAGATTGGAAGATGTCTCCACGGTATCGGGAACGATGGGTATCATCCTCATTACTCCATTCTGACAGGCTAGCAAGGAATCAATTAAATTATCTTGAATTTCCTCGGGAATAACAGTTGCAGGCATTTCCACCTGTTCTATTCTTAATGAAATGCCACTTTCAATAGGAGTGTATTCTGCAGCAATTTCAAACTCATAATCCTTAATGAAATCTTCTAAACCCTCAGTATCCGAAGCATTAAATACAAGAACAGCATGAGCTTCACGGGGAATAGCATTGCGCATATTTCCACCCTCAAAACTTGACAGCTGGCAATCGAAGTCTATCAACATATCACGTATTATACGGGCCAGAAGTTTGTTAGCATTAGCACGCCCTTCATTTATTTCCAAACCGGAATGCCCTCCACGTAGACCTTTCAATGTAATCTTCATTGCAACAGAATCAGCAGTAACCTCCTCTTCCTTATAGTCCAAAAGAGCTGTTATATCTACACCTCCGGCACACCCAATATAAAGTTTCCCTTCTTCCTCAGAATCAAGATTCAATAGAATCTCTCCTTTCAGCACATCCGACTTTAGACCGAAAGCTCCGCTCATGCCAGTCTCTTCATCTTTAGTAATCAAAGCTTCTAACGGTCCATGTTTCAAACCTTTAGATTCTAGCACTGCCATAATTGTGGCAACACCTAGGCCATCGTCAGCACCTAACGTAGTTCCTTTTGCTTTTACCCAATCACCATCAATATATGTTTCAATGGGGTCTTTTGTAAAATCGTGAATAGTATCATTATTTTTTTGAGGTACCATGTCCATATGCGCCTGAAGAATAACGCTTTTACGATTTTCCATTCCCGGAGTGGCAGGCTTACGAATAATCACATTCCCTACTCCATCTACGAATGATTCTAAACCCAATCCTTTGCCAAAGTTAACCAAAAATTCTGTAATCTTTTCCACATGTCCGGATGGACGCGGAATTTGAGTCAGTGAATAGAAATGCTTCCACACATTTTGTGGCGCGAGTGATAAGATTGTACCCATAATTTTAAAAATTAGTTTTCGCAAATATATTGATTTTATCGCAATTACCCCAAAAATAGGTGTTTATTACTCTTAATATTTAGCAAAACCATCTAGCAATTTCACTATGAAAGCAAAGATATCAAGTTTCACGTGAGCAGGTTTGTAAAAAGAAGCGGAATAAAATCAAAATAAGCATGGAAAGACATTACTGAACACGATTTACATATGAAAGATGCAGCCAGCCATACAAACCAAGAATAACAACTAACAACGTTTGGATTCCATGAACAATCAATGCAAAAACACTAGCATCCGTCACGTTGACCCCATAAAGCATCATCATGGTAATAACAGCAAAATGCCAAGGACCAGCTCCATTAGGCGTAGGAACTATAACAGCAAAAGTTCCTCCCACGAACATCACCAATCCAGCCAAAAAGCCAAGATGTCCGGTAAAAGAAAAGCAATGAAAAGTAACATAAAAATGATAAAAATAACAGCCCCAGATCAAAATGGTATACAGAATAAACAAAGGAATATTCTCCACGTTCTTAAGAGAAAGCACACCCTCCCATATATTTAAAACAACCCCTTTAACCTTCTGGAAAAAGGAAAGAGCACTTAGTAGATGATAGAGCAGAATAATTACTCCTATGAAACAAAATAAGATGATATAAAACCAAATTGAAGTAAAGAGATGCATTAAAGAAGGTATCTTTGTTCCTGTTTCCTGAAAGAAAGTTTGAAAGATAGGCATTTGCACTAAAACAGTCACCCCGGTAATCAGTATCATGCAAAGAGTATCAACCAAACGCTCCGTAACCACCGTACCCAATGATTTGGCAAAGGATACATTATCATATTTGGACAATATACCACAACGGGAAACCTCTCCTACCCGCGGCAGGACCAAATTGGTGGCATACGAAACAAATATGGCATCTACACAATCACTTGTCTTAGGATAAGCATTAAGAGGTGCCAGCGTTTGCTTCCAACGCCAACCACGAAGGACATGACTCATCACTCCAAAAAACAAAGATAATAGCATCCATTCCCAATTGATTCCATACAGAAGCACTTCCCGAGCGCGGCTAAAGTCAAAATCCCGGTAGACCCAATAAAGAATAAAACCACCCAAAATGATCGGCAAAACGATCTTTAATGCCTTCCTAATCAGTTTATTCATGTCGAATACTTCATTCTTCGTTTAAAAGACTTACCTTTGTGAGCTGCAAAAGTAACGAAATTGTTGATACATGAGAGTAGTAAAACCTAAAAAGTTTCTAGGGCAACATTTTTTGAAAGATCAGAAAATAGCACAAGATATTGCTGACACCGTAGACACCTGTCCAGAACTTCCTGTTTTAGAAGTAGGGCCAGGCATGGGAGTATTAACGCAATTTTTGATAAAGAAAGATCGTCAGATAAAAGTTGTAGAAGTAGATTATGAATCGGTTGCCTATTTACAGGAAACATATCCTTCTCTAAAAGAAAATATTATTGAAGATGATTTCTTGAGAATGGACCTGCAACATCTATTCAATGGAAAGCCCTTTGTGCTTACAGGTAACTATCCATACAATATTTCCAGCCAGATTTTTTTCAAGATGCTAGATAACAAAGAGTTAATACCCTGTTGCACCGGAATGATACAAAAAGAAGTGGCTGAACGTATTGCATCGGGACCAGGAAACAAAACTTACGGCATATTAAGCGTACTTATTCAAGCCTGGTATAAAGTAGAATATCTTTTTACGGTACACGAAAACGTATTTAACCCACCTCCGAAAGTTAAAAGTGCAGTTATTCGCATGATACGCAATGACACAACGAATTTAGGATGCAACGAAGTGCTCTTCAAACAAATTGTGAAAACGACTTTCAATCAACGCCGTAAAACGTTACGTAATTCAATAAAGCCGATACTCAGCAAGGACAATCCACTGACCGAAGATCCAGTTTTCAACAAACGCCCCGAACAACTTTCAGTACAAGAGTTTATCGACCTGACTAATCAGGTTGAAAAGGCACTAAAAATGATAGATAACCGAACTGATATTTAATATAACCGTTCCACTAAAATAATCCTATAATTATAAGCAACTATGGATGAAGAATTTATCAACCAGATAAAAAGTCTCATAGAACAAAAGAACCTTGAGGAAATGAAGATCCTTTTAGACGATTTGCATCCAGCAGACATTGCAGAATTATGTAACGACCTGGACCCGGAAGAAGCCCGGTCCTTATATCGCTTACTGGACAATGAAACAGCTGCCGATGTCTTAATAGAAATGGACGAAGATGCGCGTAAAGAGTTCCTTGAAGTTTTGCCATCCGAAACAATTGCCAAACGCTTTGTGGATTATATGGACACTGACGACGCCGTAGACCTGATACGAGAATTGGATGAAGATAAACAGGAAGAAGTCCTTTCACACATAGAAGACATAGAACAAGCTGGTGATATCGTCGACTTATTGAAATATGACGATGACACAGCTGGCGGTATAATGGGGCGTGAAATGGTCACTGTCAACGAAAATTGGAGTATGCCGGAATGCCTGAAGGAAATGCGTCTGCAAGCCGAACAACTGGATGAAATTTATTACGTCTATGTCATTGATGATGAAAATCGCCTGCAAGGTGTATTCCCTCTAAAGAAGATGATAACATCGCCTTCTGTATCCAAGGTAAAACATGTGATGAAAAAAGATCCCATTTCCGTTCATGTAGATACCCCGGTGGATGAAGTCGTACAGATTATAGAAAAATACGATTTAGTGGCGCTTCCAGTCGTAGACTCTATCGGAAGATTGTTAGGGCAAATCACGGTCGACGATGTAATGGATGAAGTCCGGGAACAATCCGAACGTGACTATCAGTTAGCTTCCGGTTTATCCCAAGACGTCGAAACTGCCGATAACGTAATGCGCCAGACAAGTGCTCGTTTACCTTGGTTACTAATCGGAATGATAGGTGGGATAGGGAACTCAATGATATTAGGAAATTTTGATACGACATTTGCCGCTCATCCAGAAATGGCTCTGTACATTCCACTCATCGGTGGTACCGGTGGAAACGTAGGAACACAGTCATCTGCAATTATAGTACAGGGGCTTGCCAACAGTTCTTTAAACGCCAAAAACACGTTTAAACAAGTAGCCAAAGAATCAGTCGTAGCTTCCATCAACGCCACAATCATTTCTCTGTTAGTATATATATACAATTTCATTCGTTTTGGAGCCGCTGAAACTGTAACATTCTCAGTGTCTATCAGCCTGTTTGCAGTAGTCATGTTCGCTTCCATATTCGGGACTCTTGTACCCATGACACTCGAAAAGCTCAAAATAGACCCTGCCATAGCAACCGGCCCATTTATTGCAATTACTAATGACATTATAGGCATGATGTTATACATGGGAATCACAACTCTTCTAGCCTAAAAATGGGAAAAACAAAAAAAACTAAGAGAAAAAGTATGAAGTAATTGTTTTATTTCATTAATTTGTGAACAATTGCAACATATAGGAAAAAAAACGTTTCTTAAAAAATATATTGAATACAATGATGGACACTCATGACACTAATCTCCCCGAGAAATCGGCAGATTTAGAAGAAGAAAAGAAGGTTACAGAAGTTTCCGAACCGGCAACGTCGGAAACTTCAGCCGAAAAATTGATACAGAAAGAAAAGCCGGTGGAAACAACACATAAATTAAGTAAAGAAGATATTCTCAATAAACTAAAAGCTCTTTCTACCGACATCAATAATGCCGATAAACAAGAAATTGATAGCCTGAAACAAGCTTTCTATAAATTACATAATGCAGAACAGGAGTCTGCTAAGAAACAATTTATTGAGAATGGAGGAGCTGAAGAGGATTTTACACCAAAAGCAGATGCAATAGAAGAAGAGTTTAAGAACGTGATGTCCGTCATTAAAGAAAAAAGGAGTCAATTATCGGTTGAGCAGGAAAAGCAAAAAGACCTCAATCTTCAAATTAAACTCTCTATTATAGAAGAATTAAAAGAATTAGTAGAATCACCTGATGATCCAAACAAATCATATTCAGAGTTCAAAAAGCTACAGCAACAATGGAATGAAGTAAAACTCATTCCGCAAGCCAAAGTCAACGAATTATGGAGAAACTACCAATTATATGTAGAACAATTCTACGATCTATTAAAGTTAAATAATGAGTTCCGTGAATATGATTTTAAAAAGAACCTAGAAATAAAAACGCATCTTTGTGAAGCCGCCGAGAAATTGGCTGATGAGTCGGAAGTTGTTTCCGCATTCCACCAATTACAAAAGCTTCATCAGGAGTTCCGTGATACAGGCCCCGTGGCTAGAGAATTGCGGGATGAAATATGGTCACGCTTCAAAATAGCTTCAACAGCAGTAAACCGCCGTCACCAACAGCATTTTGAAGCTTTAAAAGAAAGTGAACAACATAATCTTGATCAAAAGACCGTAATCTGCGAAATCATAGAAGCCATTGACTACAATGAACTTACTAACTTTGCAGGATGGGACAATAAAACACAAGAAGTCATAGCCTTGCAAAAGAAATGGAAAACCATTGGCTTTGCTCCGCAAAAGATGAATGTAAAAGTCTTCGAACGATTCCGTAAAGGATGTGATATCTTCTTTCAAAAGAAAGGTGAATTTTTCAAGACTCTAAAAGAAGAAATGGGGCAAAATCTAGAAAAGAAGCGTACCTTATGTAATAAAGCCGAGGAATTGAAAGACAGCACTGACTGGAAAGTCACAGCAGATGAATTTGTCAAATTGCAAAAAGAATGGAAAACCATTGGGCCAGTAACAAAAAAGTATTCGGATATCATATGGAAACGTTTTATCACCGCATGTGATTATTTCTTCGAACAAAAGAATAAAGCAACCTCGTCCCAGCATAATATCGAATTGAAAAATCTGGAACTGAAAAAGGAAATCATTGAAAAACTTTCAGCAATCAATGAAAATAGTAATGCAGAGGAAAGTAGTCAACTTGTCAAGGATCTAATGAAAGAATGGAATGCCATAGGCCATGTTCCATTCAAGGAAAAAGATAAACTGTATAAACAGTACCATGCGGAAATAGATAAACTGTTTGAACGTTTCAATATAAATGCATCAAACAAAAAATTAAGTAATTTCAAATTTTCGATTAGTACAATTCAAGAAAACACTCCTCAGGCTCTTTATAAAGAACGTGAAAAGCTGGCACGCATTTGTGAAAACATGAAGAATGAACTTCAAACTTATGAAAACAATTTAGGATTTTTAACTACCTCTTCTCAAAAAGGGAATAACCTTTTGACTGAATTAAATCGCAAAGTCGAAAAGCTAAAAGCTGAAATAGATTTGGTACAGCAAAAGATTAAGGTAATTGATGAAAATATCCAAGGCTAACAAGAAGCTGTAAACAAGAAAATAAAAATAAATCCCGTGAGAATAATAATTCCGCGGGATTTATTTATTTGATTAAGTTGGGCTACCAAGATTCGAACTTGGAATGACAGGACCAGAATCTGTAGTGTTACCATTACACCATAGCCCAAAAATGCGCTTGTTTTTTTTGCGAATGCAAAGATACGAAGTTTCTGAGAAACGCAAACAAAATCTATTATTTTTTTCTTCTAACAAAGCTAAGGTTCCATCTTTCAAAGAAATATATACCTAAAAAAAAACAAAAAATGAAAGAGTTTTTCTCTTTTCGACGTTTGATATTAGAAATCGCCGTATATTTGTCAAATGTTTAATATAATAGGGTATAATGAACGAAACAAAAGAACTCATTCAACAAATTACCGAAGGTATTCAAAATAAAAAAGGAAAAAACATAGTCATAGCAGATCTAACCCAAATAAATGACACAATATGCAATTATTTTGTTATTTGTCAAGGGAATTCCCCCAGTCAAGTTATTGCAATCGTTGATTCAATTAAAGACTTTGCCCGCAAAGGCACCGGGAGCAAGCCTTGCGCCGTCGACGGTCTTCATAACTCACAATGGGTCGCCATGGACTATGCAGATGTATTGGTACACGTATTTCTTCCTGAGACTCGTGAATTCTACAATTTAGAGCATCTATGGGCAGACGCCAAACTAACCCAGCTACCTAACATTGAATAATAAAAGTCTATGGATAATAATAAGAATAATAAAAAGCCGAATAAAGTAAACATGCCCAAGTTCAACTTGAACTGGATGTACATGATTATAGCTATGATGCTTCTGGGTTTATATCTCACTAATGAAAACAGCTCAGGTACAAAAGAAGTTTCGTATGATGAGTTTCAACAATACGTACGCAACGGATACATGAGCAAAGTTATTGGTTATGATGACAATTCAGTGGAAGCATATATTAAATCGCAATATGTGGGCAATGTCTTTCGGGAAGATTCTAACCGCGTAGGAAAAACACCGTTAATTACAACAGAAGCACCCTCAAGAGAAAGTTTAGGCGACTTCTTACAAAAAGAAAAAGATGATCAACGTTTCGACGGTTCCATCAGTTACGAAAAGAAACGAAACTATTTCGGAGCGATTTTGTGGCAAATATTGCCTATCGCACTTATCGTCGGATTCTGGATATTCCTGTCACGTCGCCTAAGCGGCGGTGGTGGAAGTACCGGAGGGGGCATTTTCAATGTAGGAAAATCCCGTGCCCAGTTGTTTGAGAAAGGAACTTCCGTAAAAATCACATTCAAAGACGTCGCAGGACTTGCCGAAGCCAAACAAGAAGTCGAAGAAATTGTAGAATTCTTAAAAGAACCTCAAAAATATACGGAGTTAGGAGGAAAAATACCTAAGGGAGCTTTATTAGTAGGCCCTCCGGGAACGGGAAAGACTCTATTAGCAAAAGCGGTAGCAGGGGAAGCAGACGTTCCTTTCTTCTCTCTTGCAGGATCTGATTTTGTGGAGATGTTCGTCGGCGTAGGAGCTTCTCGTGTACGGGATTTATTCCGTCAAGCGAAAGAAAAAGCACCGTGCATCATATTTATTGATGAAATTGACGCAGTAGGTCGTGCACGGGCAAAAGCGGCAGCTATGGGCGGCAACGATGAACGGGAAAACACTCTTAATCAATTGTTAACAGAGATGGACGGCTTTGGATCCAACAGCGGAGTTATTATATTAGCTGCGACAAATCGCGTAGATGTATTGGATAAAGCTTTATTACGGGCAGGTCGTTTCGACCGCCAAATTCATGTGGACCTCCCTGATTTAAATGAGCGCAAAGAAGTCTTTGGAGTGCATTTACGTCCTATAAAAATAGATAATACCGTAGACATAGATCTATTGGCACGTCAAACTCCGGGCTTTTCGGGAGCTGATATTGCGAATGTGTGTAACGAAGCAGCATTAATAGCAGCCAGAAATGGCAAAAAGTTCGTCGGAAAGCAAGATTTTCTCGATGCAGTGGACAGAATAGTGGGCGGTTTGGAAAAGAAAACCAAAATAACGACGGAGGAAGAGCGCCGATCTATTGCAATTCACGAAGCCGGACATGCGAGTATATCATGGCTACTGCAATATGCTAATCCATTGGTTAAAGTAACAATTGTGCCACGAGGGCGTGCACTTGGTGCTGCATGGTATCTTCCCGAGGAACGTCAAATTACAACTAAAGAGCAAATGCTTGATGAAATGTGTGCTACATTGGGTGGACGGGCTGCAGAAGATTTGTTCTTAGGCAGAATATCAACTGGTGCTATGAACGATCTGGAACGAGTTACCAAGCAGGCTTATGGAATGATTGCCTACCTTGGTATGAGTGAAAAGTTGCCAAATCTTTGTTACTATAACAATGAAGAATACTCATTTAATCGTCCATACAGCGAGAAGACAGCCGAATTAATTGATGAAGAGGCAAAGCGTATCATAAATGAACAATATGAACGTGCAAAGCAAATACTGCATAACCATCAAGACGGACATGCCCAACTCGCACAACAACTGATAGAGAAAGAAGTTATCTTCTCGGAAGATGTAGAACGCATCTTTGGAAAACGCCCTTGGGCATCGCGATCGGAAGAGATAATGTCTAATAGCAAAGTGAATAATTCACAGAATGGAAATGATAAAAACATAAAAAAACAAGAAGAAGAGAAAAATCACGATGCTAATGCGACAGCCAAAGAGCAACCTGAAAAAAGCCCATCCGATTCTGGACTAGAATTGCCTAAAACAACCGAAATAAAAGAGCAAGATTTATCGTGAAGAGCAAGTTTCTAAAGCGTACCGCAACAGGTGTGCTATTCGTCATAATATTAGTGGGTTGCATTCTATATGGCCCGCTATCCTTCAGCGTCCTGTTTACTATTATAACAGCATTAAATGTATATGAATTTGCCCATATAGTAAACAAAAAAGGAGATGTTGAAATAAATAAAACAATTACAACGGTAGGGGGCATCTATCTATATCTGGCATTCATGGCATTTTGCCAACTAAATATGGATGCAAGAGTATTCTTACCTTACCCGGCACTATTATTATATTTAATGATCTCCGAACTATATCTGAGGAAAAAAAATCCTATCGGGAATTGGGCATATTCCATGCTAAGCCAGTTATATATTGCACTCCCTTTTGCATTATTAAATATACTCGCCTTCCAGCGTGATATTCCGGAAAGTGATATTAATTACAATCCGATTCTTCCACTTTCCATATTCATTTTTATATGGCTAAACGACACAGGGGCATACTGTATAGGTTCATTATTTGGGAAACATCGCCTATTCGAACGTATTTCTCCCAAGAAGTCATGGGAAGGCAGTATCGGAGGTGGTATTCTTGCGATAGCATCCTCCTTTATCTTTTCATCCTATTTCCATTTTCTATCGATAGGACAATGGATGGGATTAGCACTCATAGTCGTCGTTTTCGGAACATGGGGCGATTTGATAGAATCTCTGATGAAACGGCAATTGGGAATTAAAGATTCAGGGAACATTCTTCCCGGTCACGGCGGCATGCTCGATCGATTCGATAGCGCAATGGGAGCAATCCCTGCAGCAGTAGTATATTTATATATTTTGACCCTCTTCGGCTAAAGAAAAACGAAACCTTATTTCAATAGCATCTTCGAGAAATCTTTGTTGCTCGTCTTCTCCGCAAGAGAATTGTCTTGTTTGCTATTTTTAAGGTCAAAAGAATATTCTACTTCTCCATTTTCAGCCGAATTTAGTTTCAATTTAATGCCTTTCGTCTCTGAATTGATATTTAGGCTATTCAAGTTGAAAGAGACTAAACCATAAGCATAAACTCCACTAAGATCATCGTAATTATTATAACGAAGCTCCAAACGAATATAGCCATCAGTCTCCTGTGATCCCGCATTTTCCGACCGAACTAAACTTATACGATGCTTTGTGTCCACATCCTTAGGCAAATTCTGAACAAAAATAATATTCAAATATCCTCCGCTAATATTTAAATCACCTTTTCTAATAATTACAGGGTCATTACCGAAGTCTCCATTGTTAGCATCAGTTAAAACATCAACCCCTTTAGTCAATGCATTCTTTATATACAAGATTTTCACGGCATGATCATACCCTTCAAAGTTATCGGAAAGAGGATTGAACACAGTCAAAACACGCTGTCCATCTACAGGTTGATACCAACTCATATCCGTATTGACCGGATAAAGAGTCCCCCAATAATCACAATCCAAATAATACAGACTTCCCGTAACTCTCACGGTAGCCCAGTTCGGTAAAGAAAAGTCACCTAATGAATATCCGTCATCATTATCACACGAATACAAAACTGGCAGTATGACCAGACTAACCATCAATAAAATACCATAAAATCTTTTCATAATTAGATCCTCCTATTCATAATGCATCCTTTTTCATTCCAAAGTTTGCTTCACAAACCCTCACTCATTCTCTATACATTGAAAAAACACAAAAGCCGGACATTTACTGCACCGACTTTTACCTTTTTAACTATTTTATTGTAACTTAGGAATACACTACATCATATTTGCCACCATCTACTCTCATTTGAGTAGATAAACTTTATCCCCTATCATTTTCTTAATAAGGAAACCATTTTCCCAGCAGCCCTTTCAGGAGCCCCAGCATCTCCTAAACGCAATGCTACAGTTTTGTATCCATCAATTATTTGAGTTCGATGCACTGGATCGGCTAAAATGCGCTTTAATTCTATTTTGATCTGCTCAACAGTCATAGTATCAGCAACAAGTTCCTTAACAATTTCTTTATCTGCGATTAAATTGACCAAAGATATAAATTTCACCTTCAGTACATGTCTTCTCAAAAAGGTAATCACTTTTCCAATTGGAGTATGATAACACACGACTTGTGGAACTTTAAACAGTGCTGTTTCCAACGTAGCTGTACCAGATGTTACTAACGCGGCTTCGGAGTGCTGTAAAACACGATATGTCTGACCAAAAAGAATATTAACCTTCATATCACCAATATATCTTTTATAATAATCAAGCGATATGCCAGGTGCCCCGGCTATGACTAACTGATAATTAGAAAAAGAAGATGCAGCTCTAAGCATATCCGGCAGATTGTCTTTGATTTCCTGTTTCCGACTACCCGCCAATAAAGCGAGAATAGGCTTGGAATCCAAATTCGTTGCACAAGTAAACTCCGCCATTGTTTCCTGATTGTTCTCACAAAACTCCTCCACTTCATCCACGGTAGGATTTCCTACATAATGTATATTATACTGGTGTTTTGCAAAGAAATCCACCTCAAAAGGTAAAATGGAGAATAATTCATCTACATCACGTTTTATGTTTTTAATCCGGTATTCCTTCCATGCCCATATTTTAGGAGATATGTAATAATAAACAGGAATTTTTGTGTATGCATGAATATATTTAGCTACGCTCAAATTAAATCCCGGATAATCAACCAATATTAAAACATCAGGAGTCCATTCCACAATATCCTCTTTACATTGCCGCATGTTAGCAAATATAGAACGAAGGTGAAGTAATACGGGAATAAAACCCATATAGGCCATTTTCCTATAATGTTTCACCAAAGTTCCGCCCTCTTTAGACATCAGATCGCCTCCAAAGAAACGGAACTCGGCAGAAGCATCTTCTTTCTTTAAGGCAGCCATCAACCGAGAAGCATGTAAGTCCCCTGAGGCTTCACCTACAACTAAATAATACTTCATACAGCAACTAAAAGTAAAATAAAATTAGAACCAAGTATTCAACTCATCAATAAGTCCGTATGCAGTAACATCTACCGTCACGGGTGTAACAGCAACCCATCCATTAGTAAGCGCCCAATGGTCATTTTTAGTATTCTCATTGTCTGTAGCTTCAAAGTTTCCAGTCAACCAATAGTAATGAGAATCCCCACGATGCGCAAAATTCTCCCATTCATTTACCCACTGTCCTTTTGTTTGTTCACATACCTTGATTCCTTGTAACTCTTTCAAATCAGGTATATTCACATTGAGGCAAGTCAAAGCAGGTAATCCCTTTTCTAAAACCATACGAGCTATCTTACGTACATATGAACCTGCTGGTTCAAAATCTGCGTTCGGTTCATGGCTGCAAAGAGAGAATCCAATAGAAGGAACTCCCTTTAAGCATCCTTCAATTACAACTCCCATTGTCCCAGAATAATGTACATTTACAGCAGAATTATCACCATGGTTAATTCCCCCCACTACCAAATCAGGCTTACGATCAAGGACAGTATGAAAAGCCAGCTTTACACAGTCAGCAGGCGTTCCCGAACATTTATAAACACTAAGTCCCACCTCTCTTCGGAGTAAACGGTAAGAAATAGGTTCCGTTACGGTTAATGCACTTGCGCTACCCGACCGGGGAGTATCTGGTGCCATAACTACAATTTCGCCTAGAGGACGAAGGTACTTAATTAACTCGCTAATACCTTTCGATGTAATGCCATCATCATTAGAGACCAAAATCAAAGGTCTCTTATTTGTTTTATCCATTATTATCCACTTAATTATTGTGAATGCAAAAATAGTGAAAAAAGCTGGAGTCACCTCACTTTGGATATTAAAACGTCATGTCGTCATTACAGTCGTTTACAAATCTTAATCTTCTGCAAGCGAGCCCAAAAGAATATTTCGTTTCAAGATAATTGCGTATATTTGCGCATTAAAAGCATTTAGTAGACACTAAAGACGGTAATTATAAGGAGAATAGGGATTCAAGTTATTAACAAAAAGGGCTATTTATCAACAGATTTCACAATCTCTCCTCTTTTTAATAGGCGTTATGTAGAATTATCACTTATTTCGCTGCAATAAACATTTGGAATATGGGAAAAATTATTGCTTTAGCAAATCAAAAAGGAGGGGTTGGTAAAACAACAACAACCATCAACCTCGCTGCTTCGCTTGCCACGTTAGAAAAGAAGGTACTTGTCGTGGATGCTGACCCCCAGGCTAATGCATCTTCAGGCTTGGGAGTAGACATTAAACAAGCAGAATGTACTATTTATGAGTGCATTATTGATGGGGCTGATATCCTCAATGCTATCCACGACACGGAGATTGATACGCTAAAAGTAATTCCGTCCCATATCAACCTAGTGGGTGCTGAAATAGAAATGCTCAACCTCAAGAATCGGGAGAAGATATTAAAAGAAGTGCTCTCTCCACTCACAGAGAAGTTTGACTATATTCTTATAGATTGTTCGCCTTCATTGGGCTTAATTACAGTCAATTCACTGACAGCCGCCAATTCGGTGATCATACCGGTACAAGCGGAATACTTCGCATTAGAAGGCATAAGTAAATTATTAAATACGATCAAAATTATTAAATCAAAGCTGAATCCAACACTTGAAATTGAAGGCTTTTTGCTCACCATGTACGACTCACGTCTACGCCAAGCCAATCAAATTTACGATGAAGTAAAACGTCACTTTCAAGAATTGGTATTTAATACGGTTATTCAACGCAATGTCAAATTAAGCGAAGCTCCCAGTTATGGTCTGCCTACCATTTTATATGATGCAGATTCCACAGGAGCTAAAAATTATATGGCACTCGCCAAGGAACTGATAACCCGTAACAATAAATAACTAAAAATCAGAAGGACCATGGCACAAAAAAGGAATGCATTAGGACGCGGATTGGATGCTCTGCTCTCTATGGATGAAATACAGACAGAAGGCTCTTCTTCCATCAACGAAATCGAGTTATCTAAAATCGTCATAAATCCTAATCAGCCACGTCGCGACTTTGACGAAGCATCGCTACGTGAATTAGCTGATTCCATACGTGAAATAGGAATTATACAACCTGTTACCCTGCGTAAACTTTCAGAAGATGAATATCAAATCATTGCAGGTGAACGCCGTTTCCGCGCTTCACAATTAGCCGGATTAAAAAGTATTCCCGCATACATCCGTACTGCTGATGACGAAAATGTCATGGAAATGGCATTGATTGAAAACATACAACGAGAGGATCTTAATTCTGTTGAAATAGCTCTTGCCTACCAACATTTGTTGGAACAATACGGATTAACACAAGAACGTCTTAGTGAGCGTGTAGGCAAGAAACGTACTACGATTGCGAACTATTTACGGCTACTAAAGCTACCGGCTCCCATACAAATGGGACTGCAAAAAAAACAAATAGATATGGGACACGCCCGTGCCTTACTAACACTGGACAGCCCCAAACTACAAGTAAAAATATACGAAGAGATCATTACTCATAATTATTCCGTACGTAAAGTAGAAGAAATAGTGAAATCGCTTAGTGAAGGGGAAAGTATAAAAAGCGGAAAAAAGAAGATAACTCCCAAGCAGGCTAAATTACCTGAAGAATTTAACTTGCTGAAAAAGCAACTCTCAAGTTTCTTTAATGCGAAAGTTCAACTTACGTGTTCGGACAAAGGAAAAGGAAAAATAAGTATTCCATTCAGCAATGAAGAAGAATTGGAACGTATCATTGGAATCCTTGATGCGTTAAAGAAATAAATGACTACAAAAAGAAAAATATATCAATGGAGTGTTGCCCTGCTGCTTTGCATTATACAAACGGCAGGGATTGCCATTTATGGACAAGATAGACCACGGGCAGCAGCGAAACGAATGCAATCTGAGAAAATAGATAGCGTTCAAACCAAGCAAAGGCACTCCCACCATACCACCAAGAAAGACCGTTTAAGATCCAGCAATGATTCAATCACAAATTCTCCATACAAGGCTGACAGCATTATCATAGCCGATAGTATTGCTCTCGAAAATAAAAAGAAATTATTGGAGATAACTTCCAATCCCGCTTTACGGCCATCTATTTCTGCAACTGACAGTCTCCAAAAAGCTCTTAAAAAGAAAAATTGGGTTCCAAACTCGGCTACGGCGACATGGATTGCCCTCGTTATTCCCGGAGGCGGACAAATATACAATAGGAAATACTGGAAACTACCTATTATATATGGAGGTTTCGCAGGATGTGCCTATGCACTTTCCTGGAACAACAAAATGTATAAAGATTATTCACAAGCCTATCGGGATGCTGCTAATGGTAATATAAAAGCTACCAGCATTACAGATTTACTCCCAGCCGGTTATTCCGGCAGTTTATCTGATAGTCAACTAACAGAGTTACTCAGAAAAAGGAAAGACCTGTATCGAAGATATCGTGACCTAAGCATTTTCTCTTTCATCGGTGTTTACTTGCTTTCTGTAATTGATGCCTATGTGGATGCTGAATTATCAAATTTCGATATTACACCCGACCTAAGTATGCATGTAGCGCCGTCCATTATAGATAGTCAAACCTATAATAAATCGCTTAATAAATCCGTAGGCATACAATGCAGCTTTCGATTTTAATCATCTAAAGAACATTTACGTATGAAGAACAAAAACATAAATATGAAGAAATTAACCGCCACCTTATTTTATCTTTTCCTATTCATTACTATCCCGGGAATACAAGCCCAAGAAAGCGTGGACGTACTCATTCGTCAAAACGGAGCAGAACAAAAAGAGTCTATTGAGCTACCTAAGAGTATGACATATCCACTGGATAGCCTACTCACAGATTGGAAAGCGAAAAACTATATTGACTTAGGAAAAGATTGTAATACTTCCACAGAAAATCCCACTTTTAGCGATTCTGTTTATATAGAACGGCTAGCCCGTATACCTGCTCTTGTGGAAATGCCTTATAATGAAATTGTGCGTAAGTTTATTGACATGTATACCGGACGCTTACGCAATCAAGTTTCCTTTATATTAAGTGCATGCAATTTTTACATGCCTATTTTTGAAGAAGCCTTAGATGCATATGGACTGCCACTGGAATTGAAATATCTGCCTATTATAGAATCTGCACTCAATCCATCGGCTGCATCACGAGTTGGCGCATGCGGACTATGGCAATTCATGCTCAATACCGGTAAAATGTACGGATTAGAAAGCAATAGCCTAGTAGACGAACGCCGTGATCCAATTAAAGCAACTTGGGCGGCAGCCCGTTATTTAAAAGATATGTATGCCATTTATCAAGACTGGGATCTAGTTATAGCTGCTTATAATTGTGGACCAGGTACTATAAATAAAGCCATACGACGTTCCGGTGGAAAGACCAATTATTGGGATATTTATAATTACCTCCCCAAAGAAACCCAAGGCTATGTACCGGCTTTTATTGCAATCAATTATGTCATGACGTATTATTGCAAGCACAATATCTGCCCGATGGAAACCAATATTCCAGATGCAACCGACACCATACAAGTAACAAAAAATATTCATTTTGAACAACTGGCTAATGTCTGTGGCATTGGAATAGATGAGATAAAAAGTCTGAATCCCCAATATAAGAAGAGCATTATACCGGGCGAAACCAAACCGCAAACTCTTCGTCTTCCGGTAAATTTCATCAGCACATTTATCGATAATGAAGATTCTATATATTCATATCACAGAGACGAGTTATTCAAAAACAAAAGAGTTGTAGCAATATCTGAAAACAGTAGGACAACACGAAGCAGTAAAACCAGTCACTATGGAAAAGCTTCCTATCACAAAATACGAAATGGAGAAACTTTGTCAACAATTGCTAAACGCTATGGAGTAAGTGTCAGTACACTAAAACGATGGAATGGATTAAGAAAAAACAGAATTACTGCTGGAAAGCGATTGAAAATATATAAATAAAATACAAATGCTTGTGCAATGTTGAAATTTGCTTATTTTTGCAGCAAATGAAGAAAGGAGAAAACAGGATATGGAGGATACTGTAAATCAAAAAGACAAAGAAAAAGCCGAAGAGGAAATGATTGAACAGGCATTCCAGGAACTGTTAAACGATTATTTAGCTTCTAAACACCGGAAACGTGTTGAAATAATAACAAAAGCATTCAACTTTGCCAACCAAGCCCATAAAGGTATTAAACGCCGGTCGGGCGAAGCTTATATCATGCATCCTATTGCCGTGGCAAAAATTGTATGCGATGAAATAGGCTTGGGATCTACTTCCATTTGTGCCGCTCTGCTCCACGATGTGGTGGAAGATACGGACTACACTATAGAAGACATCGAAAACATTTTCGGCCCCAAAATAGCCCAAATTGTGGATGGGCTAACTAAAATCTCTGGTGGGATATTTGGTGACCGCGCTTCAGCACAAGCAGAAAACTTCAAGAAACTGCTACTTACGATGTCCAATGACATCCGGGTAATTCTGATTAAGATAGCCGACCGTTTGCATAATATGCGCACTTTGGGATCAATGCTGCCCAATAAGCAATTCAAAATAGCAGGCGAGACCCTTTATATCTATGCTCCCCTTGCCAATAGGCTGGGTTTGAATAAGATAAAAACAGAACTTGAAAATTTGAGTTTTAGATACGAACATCCCGAAGAATACACAGAAATAGAAGAAAAACTCGTAGCTACTGCAGCCGAACGGGACAAAGTATTTAAAGAGTTTACGGCGCCTATACGGGAACAACTGGATAAGATGGGACTTAAATACCGGATTTTAGCCCGGATAAAATCCATTTACTCCATTTGGAATAAAATGCAAACTAAGCATGTACCGTTTGAAGAAATATACGATTTATTAGCTGTACGCATCATTTTTGAACCTCGCAACATAGATGAAGAGCTGAATGATTGCTTTAATATTTATGTTTCCATTTCCAAGATATATAAACCACATCCTGACCGATTGCGCGATTGGGTAAGTCATCCCAAAGCAAATGGTTATCAGGCTCTTCACGTCACCCTAATGGGAACTAACGGACAGTGGATTGAAGTTCAAATCAGAAGTGAACGTATGAACGACGTGGCGGAACAAGGTTTTGCTGCTCACTGGAAATACAAAGAAGGAGGCGGAAGCGAAGACGAAGGAGAACTGGACAAATGGTTACGTACCATTAAGGAAATCTTGGATGATCCCCAGCCGGATGCCATTGATTTTCTGGATACCATCAAACTAAATCTGTTTGCATCGGAAATATTTGTCTTCACTCCGAAAGGAGAAATAAAGACCATGCCGCAGAACTCCACTGCACTAGACTTTGCTTTTTCCCTGCATACCGATATTGGCAGTCACTGCATCGGCGCCAAAGTCAATCACAAGCTAGTACCTTTAAGTCATAAGCTGCAAAGTGGAGATCAAGTGGAGATCCTAACCTCGAAATCACAACGGGTACAACCACAATGGGAGGTTTTTGCCACTACAGCGCGGGCACGGGCGAAGATAGCCACCATACTCCGCAAAGAACAAAGAACCAATCAAAAGGAAGGAGAAGACAAGCTAAATGACTTCTTCCAGAAAGAAGAGGTCCGTCCCGACGAAAACAATGTGGCAAAGTTATGTAGACTGCATAACATGAAAGATAGAGAAGAGCTATTGACCGCCATTGGGAGTAAAAAGATTATATTAGGAGACATTGATAAGAATGCTATAAGAGAAAAAGCGGGAACTACATGGAAGAAATTTCTCACATTCCCATTTGGTAGTAAGGAAAACAAAGTCCCACTTATAGAGCAAACGTTGCCGGAAAAGATTAGTACAGCGAAAGTGCTAAAGCTTACGGAAGAAAATATCCAGAAAAATTATATTATGGCTGACTGTTGCCATCCAATCCCCGGCGATGATGTATTGGGATATATAGATGAAAATGACAAAGTCACCATACACAAACGACAGTGCCCCGTTGCAGCACGTTTGAAGAGTAGTTACGGAAATCGCATTCTCGCCACCGAATGGGATACCCATAAGGGACTTTCATTTTTAGTGAACATTTATATAAAAGGAATAGACTGTGTAGGTCTATTGAATGAAGTAACCCAAGTGATTTCCAGACAACTAAACGTGAATATCCGCAAACTAACCATTGAAACAACCGACGGTATTTTTGAAGGCAACATACAACTCTATGTACATGATGTGGATGACGTAAAAACCATCTGTAACAATCTTAAGCAAATACAGAATATCAAACAAGTTACACGATCCGAAGGCTAATTTTCATTCAAGTCTGATTCTTATTATTCCCCCTCTTTAATCTGTTCTTTAAGATTTTCCACTTGCTCATAAGTAAAGCCATCAAGGGCCTTTTTCATTGCGAGTAACTCTTCTTTGATTCCTTTTAGCCGCTCTACGATTTCAAAATTACGAAGCGTATTTTCCTTATTGTTTTTCATCCGTTGCCGTGCTCCAGGCAGGGTCATACCACATTCCTTGACCAGATGATAAATAAGCTTAACGACCTCAATATCTTCTTCCTGATATTGCCGCACCCCTCTACTCCCTTTTTTAGGAGATAATTGCGGAAATTCCCTTTCCCAGAAACGAAGCAGCGATTCCTTCACATCAAACATTTGCGCCACTTCACTGATGGAGTAGTATAATTTCAGATTCTTGTTTTTATTCAGCATAGGTCATTAATCTAACACTTTTCCATGATTAGCTGCAATCTGTATCATCCGGTCATAATCCTCAGCACTCAAATCCATAAAATAATAGTTCACCGGATTTACGACCTCTCCCTTAACATGCACCTCATAATGCAAATGAGGTCCCGTGCTTCTGCCGGAACTTCCCACTTCACCGATAACTTCACCTCGAACCACCTTCTTGCCCACCTTGGTATGGAATGCCTTTAGATGGGCATATACCGTCTGGTAACCAAAGCCATGGTTAATCACAATAGTATTACCATAACCAGTCTCCCATCCCACCTTCACCACTGTCCCATCGCCTGTAGCATATACATCAGTACCGGGATGCGCTGAGAAGTCCATTCCGGCATGGAATTTCATTGTGCCGTATATAGGATCAATACGCATGCCATACCCGGAAGCCGTTTGCCTAAGATCCTTATTTGACACCGGCTGAATGGCCGGAATGCTCTTCAGCATCTCATCGTGCTTTTTACACATTTCAACCACATCGTCAAACGAACGGGACTGGATATACAGTTGTTTAGTGAGCACATCTATTTTCTGTGTGGTATTAATAACCAACGCAGAATTGGCCATACTCAATAAATGTTCATAACGATTCGTCCCTCCATACCCGGCTTTTCTTATAGCAGAAGGTATGGGATCTGCCTGAAAAATAACCCGGTAAAGATTGTCATCACGCTGTTGAATATCCTGTAACACTCCCATCGACTCATCCATACGACGTGAAAGAACTTTATATTGTGCCAATAACTGGCTATTCTCCTTCTTCAACTCTTTCTCCGAAGGAGAGCCGAAGATCAACAACAAGACGATAAAACAACCTGCACCCAAGCCCATGCCGATAAATAACCGGCGTAAGATGCTCAATGCCCGTTGCCGGACAGTAGGATAAATACGGTCATAAGTTTGCGTCTGTGGGTTATAGATGTAGTATACTTTGCGCATCTTTTGGAAATATTTCGCTTATTGATAAGGCAAAAGTAATAAAAACGAGCTATCTTTGCGATGTTTTTTCAAGAATATTAACCTCAAGGATAGAGATATAGAGTTATGTTGACAGCAAATGAAATCAGAAATTCTTTTAAAGATTTCTTCGAATCGAAAGGGCACCAGATTGTACCGTCGGCTCCAATGGTAATTAAAGACGATCCTACACTGATGTTTACCAATGCGGGTATGAATCAGTTTAAAGATATCATTTTGGGGAATCACCCTGCTAAATACAAAAGAGTCGCGGACTCTCAAAAGTGTTTACGGGTAAGCGGCAAGCACAATGACTTGGAAGAAGTAGGGCATGACACTTATCATCACACCATGTTCGAAATGCTGGGCAATTGGTCTTTCGGCGATTACTTTAAGAAAGAAGCCATTTCATGGGCATGGGAGTACTTGGTTGAAGTCTTGAAGCTGAATCCTGCCAACCTGTATGCAACGGTTTTTGAAGGTAGCCCCGAAGAGAATTTAGACCGCGACAACGAAGCTGCTTCCTACTGGGAACAATATCTGCCTAAAGATCATATTATCAACGGGAACAAGCACGATAATTTTTGGGAAATGGGAGATACCGGTCCTTGCGGTCCGTGTTCGGAAATCCACATAGACCTACGCCCGGCAGAAGAACGCAGCAAGATCTCCGGCCGCGATTTAGTGAACCATGACCACCCACAAGTCATAGAAATATGGAATCTGGTATTCATGCAGTTCAATCGTAAAGCCGACAGCACTCTTGAGGAACTACCAGCTAAAGTAATTGACACGGGAATGGGATTCGAGCGTCTTTGCATGGCTTTGCAAGGCAAAACGTCGAACTATGATACCGATGTGTTCCAACCACTTATTAGAGCTATCGCCCGAATGGCAGACACCACTTACGGGACAGATAAGCAAAAGGACATTGCTATGCGGGTCATTGCAGACCACATCCGCACCATTGCATTTTCTATCACCGACGGGCAGTTGCCAAGTAATGCCAAAGCTGGTTATGTTATCCGCCGCATTCTTCGCCGTGCCGTACGTTATGGCTATACATTCCTCGATCAGAAACAAGCATTTATGTACAAGCTACTCCCTGTATTGATTAATAATATGGGGGAAGCTTATCCTGAGCTCAACGCACAGGAAGAACTGATTATCAAAGTGATCAAAGAGGAGGAAGATGCATTCTTGCGCACACTGGAAACGGGAATCCGCTTGTTGGAGAAGACCATGAACGAGACTAAATCAGCAGGTAAAACCGAGATTAGCGGCAAGGATGCTTTCACCTTATATGATACATTTGGCTTTCCACTTGACCTGACCGAGCTCATCTTACGTGAAAACGGCATGACTGCGGACATCAAAGAATTTGATGCAGAAATGCAGCAACAGAAACAGCGTGCACGTAATGCCGCCGCTGTGGAAACAGGAGACTGGATTACACTCAAAGAAGGTACTACCGAATTTGTAGGTTACGATTATACGGAATATGAAACTTCTATTCTACGCTACCGCCAGATAAAGCAAAAAAATCAAACACTCTATCAAATTGTGCTGGACTATACTCCTTTCTACGCCGAAAGTGGAGGTCAGGTTGGTGACACCGGGGTGCTGGTCAGTGAGCATGAAACGATTGAAGTGATCGATACCAAGAAAGAAAATAACCTGCCCATCCATCTGACAAAGAAATTACCTCAACACCCGGAAGCCCCGATGATGGCTTGTGTTGATACCGATAAACGTGCTGCATGTGCCGCCAATCACTCTGCCACACACTTGTTGGACGAAGCTCTCCGGGAAGTATTGGGTAATCACGTGGAACAGAAAGGCTCATTAGTCAGTCCTGATTCACTCCGTTTCGATTTTTCCCACTTCCAAAAGGTTAGTGACGAAGAGATACGAAAAGTGGAACATTTGGTAAATGCCAAAATTCGCGCCAATATATCACTGCAGGAATATCGCAACCTCCCCATTGAAGAAGCCAAAGAACTGGGAGCCATTGCACTGTTTGGTGAAAAATACGGTGACCACGTACGTGTCATCCAATTTGGTTCTTCCATTGAGTTCTGTGGAGGAACTCATGTTGCCGCAACAGGAAGTATCGGAATGGTAAAGATCATTTCCGAAAGTTCGGTCGCAGCCGGCATTCGTCGTATAGAAGCTTATACCGGAGCCAAAGTGGAAGAGCTCATGGACACGGTTCAAGACACTTTACAGGGATTGAAAGCTCTCTTTAACAATGCACCGGACTTGATGGGAACCATTCACAAATACATCGAGGAAAATGCAGGATTGAAGAAACAAGTGGACGACTTCATGAAAGAAAAAGAGACACAAATAAAAGGAAAGTTACTGCAAAACATACAAGAAAAAAATGGCGTGAAAGTCATTAAGTTCTGTGCTCCCCTGCCTGCTGAAACCATAAAAAATATCGCATTCCAGTTACGTGGTGAAATTACAGAAAATCTATTCTTCGTAGCCGGCACTGAATACGAGGGAAAACCCATGCTGACTGTTATGATTAGCGATAATCTTGTGGCAGGAGGACTAAAAGCTGGTAACCTTGTAAAAGAAGCTGCCAAACTGATTCAAGGAGGCGGTGGCGGTCAACCCCACTTTGCAACAGCCGGAGGTAAAAACCGTGATGGACTGAATGCAGCTGTGGACAAAGTTGTAGAACTTGCCGGATTTTAATCAAAAAAGCTAAAGTTCAGGAGCAAATAATGGGGTAAAGACTTGACTTCCGCACTGGAATGTTGTATCTTTGTCATCATAAAGTTGAATTATATTCAATAATTATAGCATCATAAGGAGAAGCCATTGCTTCTCCTTATTTTTTTAGTTTCATGCTATGTCTGCAGCAACTTTCTCCTGTTCGCTTGTCTTTTTAGCAAAAACAGACCCGCTTTTTAATCGAAATACACCGTCTGTTGAAGCTCAACAGAACTTCTATCGGATACAAACAGAACTTCTGTTTGCTCTAAACACAAGTTCTGTTTCACTCGAAGGATTATTGAGATGTAAAGCGCACCAGTCTTTGTTAAACTTCCATAAACCTGCTCTTGACAAAAATATCCTCCTCCTCAATGAATCAATACCAAATGCAAACGCCGTCGTTTCCCAGATTTCACAACAAACGACACCGCTTGCAAAACATTATACTAAAAATCACCCATCCTCCGAACCAGAAAGAAACTTCAGTCAGACCAACTGTTGCTGTGGATAGTTCACTAAATAAAGAGTCTCCGTAGCACGGGTAAAAGCCGTGTAAAGCCAACGGAAATAATCAGGAGTAAGATATTCATCCGTCATATATCCCTGATCAAGAAAAACGTTTTTCCACTGTCCTCCCTGAGCCTTATGGCAAGTCACAGCATAAGCATACTTCACTTGCAGAGCGTTATAATGCGGGTCAGCTTTCATCTTTTTCATTCGTTCCCGCTTCAAAGAAAGGTCTGAATAATCCTCCAAGACCGCGTAAAACAACTTATCATTATCAGCTTTCGACAAAGCCGGTGTTTCGCTATGAAGCGTATCCAGCAACAAGTTGACATCCAACTCCAAATCATTATAATCAGGAAAAACAAGCGTCACGTCTGCAAAACGAAAGCCATAAAGTTCGTGCGTACGCCGCACTCTCCTCACTACGGCAATCTCTCCATTCGCAATAAAGTCCATCTCTTTGCACTTCTCCGTCCAATAATAATTGTTCTTTGCAACCATTAACAGATCGCCCACATTCAACTCATCATCCCGCCACAGTATTTGGGCCCGAATACCCTTATTATAAAGATTTGCACGTTTGTTTGACCGGCACAATACAATCGTCTCAGCCATTCCATCCCGGCCGTAACAAGTATCAAGCGCCTCAATCAATTCATCACCAGGCATCAACTTTACGTCGGCAAAGCCAGAAACTTTTATCAACGGCAAACCCCCAAAAGCTTCTTCTGCTATCATTTCACGCAAACGGGTGGCATTCCACAAAATACCGGAAGTTTGCACCTGCCGCACCACTTGTGTCAGATCATGGCAAGTCACTTCCAACCCATACCCTTTCAACGCATCGCCAAACAAAGCCGGACTTAATTCCTCCCCTACCGGAGACAATTGCGCCGTATCCCCCATAAGTAGTAGACGGCAACCCTCACCGGAATAGACAAACTGAATGAGATCATCCAACAACCGTCCCGTCCCGAACATTGACCCGGACAAACCCTCATTTGAAATCATAGAGGCCTCATCTACAATATACAGCGTATGAGTTGTAAGATTATCATTAATAGAAAAATTACTAACTTCATTCGAAAAAGCCTGCTGCCGGTATATCTTCTTGTGAATGGTAAATGCCGAATGACCTGCATAACCTGAAAACACCTTTGCTGCACGCCCCGTAGGAGCAAGTAACACCACCTTCTGTTCCAACTGATCTATCGTCTTGACCAGTGCCGAAACTAAAGAGGTTTTGCCTGTCCCGGCATACCCCCTAAGGATAAAAGCCCCATCGCTCCGAGTACCTAACAGAAACTCAGACAACAATTTCACTGCTATTTCTTGTTCAGAAGTTGGTTGATATGGAAAATTTTCCTTAATTCGCCTTTCCAAATAGTTATTTATCATTTTTACAAAAGAAAAAAGTGATAGGAACTATCGCCATTAAAATTATTTATTTTATTTTTGCGGTACGAATATAAACTAAAAAAACATATTTATCATGAGAAAAGCATTTAATATCATCTTAGGCTTGTGCATATTAGTCTTGATCTATATCTGCTATGCCAGTATTATGGGGCCTATTAATTTTGAAAAGGCTAAAAAGAATAGAGAAAAAGCTGTTATTGCGCGCTTAATGGATATTCGGAAGGCACAGCAGGAATTCCGTAACTTGAATCATCAAAAATATACGGCAAGTTTTGACACTCTGATTTCTTTCGTTAAAAACCAAAAACTTCCATTCATCTTTAAGGCAGGAGTCTTAACCGATAAGCAATTGGAAGATGGATTGACCGAAGCTAAAGCTAGTAGAATCATTAATGCAGCGAAAAAGAATGGGAACTATGCAGAAGTAAAAAAATGGGGATTGGAAGGCTTCAAACGTGATACAATGTGGGTAGCTGTTACAGACACCATTTTCCCAAAAGGATTCAATCCTGATTCTTTGAGATACGTACCTTTCGGCAATGGCAAACAGTTTGAAATGGCCATTCGCAATGATACGACAAAATCCGGTGCTCCATTCTGTCTATTGGAAGTTAAGACTCCATACGATGTCTATCTTGATGGATTAGATAAGCAAGAGATTGCAAATCTGAAAGATGTACAAACAAAATTAAATAAATATCCAGGTTTGATGATTGGTAGTTTGGAAACAGCTAATAACAATGCTGGTAACTGGGAATAATCTCTCCCCTTATACAGAATGATAGAAACAATAGATTTTAACGAATCAGAACAATATACTTTATCCATCCGTCTTAGTACGGATGGATTTTCTTTTTCTGTATTCAATCCTCTCGTAGAAGAAGGCTTCTATTTCTATGATCATAAAATAGATGAGTCACTATCATTGACAGCCAACCTTAAACAAGCTTTCCGCGAAATAGAATGGCTAAAACGACCGTATCGGCGTGTTCATGTCCTTATCTCCAACAAACGTTTTACACTTGTCCCATTAGAACATTTTGAAGATGAACAAATAGATATGCTTTTCTCCTATAATCATCCGCAGCAAGAAAATGAGCTTGTACTTTATAATATCTTACGAAAGAATAATATTGTTGTATTATTCGGCATAGATAAGAGTGCCTACGCATTATTGCAAGAGCAATACCCTAATGCTAAATTTCATTCTCAAGCCAGCCCGCTTATTGATTTGTTTTCCATAAAAAGTAGGTTTGGTAACAGCCGGAAAATATACGCAAACCTGCAGAACTCCTCTTTTAGTTTATATTGTTATGACCGCGGGCATTTACTCTTGGCTAATTCATTTGCTTGCTCCAATACGGCGGACCGCATCTATTACTTACTATATACATGGAAGCAATTAGGTTTTGAGCAGGAACGTGATGAACTTCACCTCTGTGGAGATTTGCCAGATAAAGAGACATTATTATCCGAACTAAGAAAATTTATCAAACAGGTGTTCGTTATGACCCCTGCTGTAAATCTCGACCTACAAACAATCGTCACATGCGAGTAATAAGTGGAATATATAAAAGAAGAAGATTTGATGTGCCCCGTACCTTTAAAGCACGTCCCACCACCGACTTTGCGAAAGAGAACCTCTTCAACGTATTGTCCAATCATCTCGACTTCGAAGAAGGACTATCTGCACTCGATCTTTTCAGTGGAACAGGCAGTATAGGACTTGAATTGGTATCACGTGGATGCAACAGGGTTGTCAGCATTGAAAAAGACCGAGACCACTATGCATTTATCTGTAAAGTGATGCGCGAAGTAAAAACAGAAGCTTGGTTTCCCATCAGAGGTGATGCCTTCAAATTTATAACACGAAATGATGAACAGTTCGACTTCATATTCGCCGATCCCCCTTATGAACTGAATGGATTAGCATCCTTACCTGACTTGATATTCGAAAATAATCTACTAAAAGAAGATGGGCTCTTTGTCCTTGAGCACGGTAAAAAGGATAATTTTGAGACTCATCCACATTACATAGAAAAGCGAATATATGGTAGCGTAAATTTCTCTTTCTTCAAATAAAGTGGATCAAATTGGTAGTTATTTTAAAGAAGCGGAGCCATCAAACGAACTAAGCTTTCCATAGCTTTTCTCCACCAAGGACGCTTTACCCAATTTTTAAGGAATACTGGCATACATTCCCGCTGATCTTGCAAGAATATTTCACGCATTTGGAGGGCTGTTTCCATATCATAAATAAAAGCATTCACTTCAAAATTATGTTCAAAACTACGAAAGTCTAGATTTGTAGACCCCACAGTAGAAAGTTCGTCATCTGCAACCATTAGTTTAGAGTGCAAAAAACCTTTTTTATAAAGATAAACTTTAACTCCTGCCCGTAATACATCAGCCAAATAGGAACTAGAGGCCAAAGAGATTAACCGATTGTCTGTTTTGAGAGGTAACATAAGCCTAATATCAACTCCCGCCAACGCCGCTGTCTGCATGGCAGTCATCACAGCTTCAGTCGGCAAAAAATAAGGAGTCTGCATATAAAAGTATTTCTTTGCTCCAGAAATGGCCATTACCAATCCTTGCATAATTTCCTTCCACGGGCTAATAGGATCACTCGTAACTATTTGCACCAAGGAAGTACCATATGTCCCTAATCTTGGAAAATAGCACGATGAACTAATTAATGTACGATCAACAAAATACCAATCAAGCAAAAAAACAGTTTGCAACCCATGTACAGCTTTACCTTCCAACAGTATATGCGTATCGCGCCAAATCCCCCATGAGAAGCCACGCATATAGCGTTCTGCCAAATTCATCCCTCCAACAAATCCAACCTTCCCATCAATGACTACTAATTTCCGATGATTACGATAATTCACTTTACTAGTGAATAACGGAAAACGAACTTTCAAAAAGCTACGAGCTTCAATTCCCGCCGCACGCATTTCATCAAAAAAATTATTCGGCACATGCCAACATCCAACATCGTCGTAAATAAGACGTACCTCCACACCAGCGCGAGCTTTATCGATAAGTACATCACGTACCAGGCGTCCAATAGCATCATCTTCAAAAATATAGAACTCAATATGGATATGCTGTTTTGCCTTCTCCAGTTCCCTTAACAAGGATTGTAACATGGAAAGGCCATCCGTATAAGTTTTAATCCGGTTTCCGTCAAAAGGAAATGATTGATTTGTATTGCGAAATAAAGTAATAAGCCTACTATACGCCAATGGTAAACTAGAGGTATCTTGTGTCAAGTATTCCGCCATAGGCTTCTTTAGTAGACGGTTATATATTTTTTTCTCAATAATACGTTCACGACGCTGGCTTCGTCCGAAAAAGGCATAGAAAACTAATCCTACGACAGGTAGGAACATCAGAATCAATATCCATGCAAGTGTCTTCACCGGATTCCGATTATCAAGGATAATAACAATAATCGCCCCGATTATAGCGCCAAAGTAAAGGATATCAAAAATGACAGCCGCTATTTGACCCAATATACTATTCCAATCAATCATAGAAGCAAATATATAGAAAAAAAAAGAAAAATCTTCTCATTACATATAATTTGATGCTATGTCGCATGGCATATTGAGAAACTTAAAAAGCATAACTCTTTAAATATAAATAAAAAAGGCTGCCTGGCATTTCCAGACAGCCCACGATCATAGTAACTGGTAGGATATTAAAAAGAACGATGGCCTCCCCCAAAGCCCCCGGGACGCCCTCCTCTAAAGCCTGGCCCATGTATTCTTCTGCTATTTTGCATGCTTTCACGGGCTGCCTTACTTCCAAATAAATTCAAACGATAAATAAAATGTACCATACAGTAGCTATTAATTCCGTTATAATTGGAAATAGTACGATAACTAGCTGATAACGAACGAGAAATATTACTCTGCTGCTTCAAGATGTCATACATTTCAAAACTAACGGTAGCAGCACCTTTTAAGAACGTTTGTGAAAGTTGTGCATTCCATATCAGTTCATTATCATTCATACTCGCAATATTGTATCCACGGCGACTCTGATTGGCAATATTAGTTGATAAAGTCATTTGCCAAGGCAATGTGACATTTGTATTGCCACCATAGGAGAACTGATAAGGCTCTTGATTATTGCTTGGCTGGAGTTTATTCTTCTCAGAGGAATAAGAGATAGAGCCATTTAAACCGAATTCAAACCAATCATTCCGGTAAGCTCCGTTTAAACGTTCTCCTAGCGTAAGACCAGTTGTCTTATTCCTATCATCTACTTTAGCCGTTCTATTAAATAAATAGGCAACATTGTTCTGATAATTAATGGTAGAAAACGTATTAATAGTAAACTTTTTATTCTTTAACGCTGTGTTATAACCAAACATTCCAAAGGTACTCCAATTCCCATTAATATTTTTAGGAGTTACAGTCTGTCCACCAGTCTGTTCATTATATATCGTACTATTACTGATACTGTTTTGTATTGCAGACAAACTAACATGGGCAATAATACTTCGCTGATGATCCGCATTAAAAGTATTATAGAAAAAACGGATCGAATGCGTAAATGAAGGTTTCAACCCCGGATTACCAACTCTGATGTTCAAAGGGTTGGAATTATCTACAATCGGCAACAAATTCTCCATACTAGGTTGGCTAGTACGCCCACGATACGTAAAGCGCAATTGACTCACCTTGGAAAACCGGACGCGCAAGTCCACATTCGGAGCAAAATTGAAAACGGAGCGTGTAGTGTCAATCATATAATCCCCCCGCTTATAGGAAAGTTTTGAGTTCTGAGGTTGAAAAGACATCCCCATGCTCAACTGATACATTGGACGAATAAAGCGCAATGAAACCGAAGCGTCATGATTATAATACTGATACTTAGCATACTTACTTAAACTATCTACGGCATAGTCATCATAACCCTCAGGTAGCGGAGATTCTATTCCCCACGATGGGAAGTTCTGTAGATCAAATGTTGTTTTATCGCTTTTGCTGTATTTATAAGTAAACTTGTAACTGAATTGCAAGAATGTAGCTCGGGCAATAGGTTCGCTATAAGTGATCCGCCCGCTATAATTATAATTTCTAGTAGGAGTGGTAATATACTGATTACGAATTAATGTCGAATCCCCGCCCAAATAATTTTGCAATTGATAATAATTAGTACTCGATTCAGTGTATTGGTCATTATCATTATTTGTATATCCAAAGCCACCTACAAAGGTTATATTACGTCCCTTATTATTTAGTCTACGATTATACTGTAGAGTTGAATTCGTAGAAATACTCTTACTATCAGTGAGTCCATTACTTTGCGTCCCATTCACACGAATATCCTTTAACGGATCATCACTATTCAATAAATCCAGTTCTAAATAATCATTTGGATTGGGAACCAAACTATATGGATCTGCATTAAACGTAGCTGATGCAGAAAGCGAAGCATTATCCGTTTTGCCATATGAAAAACTAGGCCGGAAAATAATATTTGTCAGTGAATCAGGTTTCCATTCCATGCGAAAATCCGCATCAAATGATTTATTCTTATTCCGGTTAAAGACATTGGAATTGGAAAATGAACTACTTCCACTTTGCAAAAAACGTTCTTCTGACTTAATATTGCTAATATCAGCATCACTATAACTATAACGAGCATTACCTCCTAACTCTAATTTAGGTGTTTCCGTAGCAAAATTAACTCCTATCTCCTTGGGTGCATTCAATCCATTAGCACGATTCCAACGAGGGCCTCCTCCTCCACCTGAAAAACCTTGATCATTGACATTATTAGCAGAACTAATGAAAGAGATCTGTGTCTGATCCACAAAACGATTCAACATTGCACGACCTGCATAGCGATGCTTATTACCTGCAGCAGCATCCAAATTCCCGAACCACCCCTGATTCATTCCTTTCTTTACCGTCAAATCCAGTACAGTTTCTTCCTCACCATCGTCTATCCCCGTAATACGCGCTAGATCAGACTTCTTATCATAAGTTTTCAATTTATCAATCATATCTACCGGTAAGTTTTTCAAACCGGTTTTTACATCACCGCCAAAAAACTCTTTGCCATCTACCATGATCTTTTTTAAATCCTTACCATTGATTTTCACATTTCCATCGTCATCAATCTGAGCTCCGGGAAGTTTCTTTACCAGTTCTTCAAGCATCGCACCTTCCGGCGTGCGATAAGCAGACGAGTTGTAAACCAACGTATCTTCCACAACCTGAACTTGAGGTGCCTCCGCAGTAACTACTGCTTCAGACAACATCACCGCATCTGTTTTCAAGGTAATTGTTCCTATATTTTTAACGGGCGTCGTTGCAAGTAGATGTATCGGTATTAACTTAGGAATAAAACCAATATAGGAAACTTTTAATACATACTTTCCAGCTTTCACTTTAGGAAGCTTAAAACTACCGTTTTGGATAGTAGCGATACCCGTCACAAAAGTACTATCCGGTAATGAAAGTAATTGGATCGTAGCTTGAACTGCCGGTCCCTTAGTGTCATCTTCAATGACACGCCCAGAGACCGTAATATTTGCACTTTGTGGAAAAGCGGAAAGAGTAGTCATAAACATCAATACCATTCCGATAATTGTCTTCTTCATGCGTCTGCTTTTAATTTAATCAACAATGTCAGGTTTTACACTGCTTCATTTGACGCAAATATCCGGAAAAGGTTTAAGCAACAGGCAACAAATATTATTAATTATCGACGATTATTCTTAAATAATCGATCAACTGCCGACTTTTTAATACCAAACTCCAAGCAAAGCACATTTAGAATAAGGAAGATAAGAAAAGAAGAAGAATCCACCGAAAGAAGATCGCCTTTTCCTACGCGGTAGAGCATGCCTCCAAAAATAAACAATACAGTTAGGAAAATTGCATTGCGAGTGGCTTTATTGCGTATTTGTTCCGTTTCTTTTGTCTCATTCTTCGTCAAAGCAAATAGAATCATCACTGCACCCAACATCATTAACAATTTAGAACATTCTTTATAAAATAACAAATTCATATCTGTTACTTTTCCCATCATTGCCATTAAAAAAGGAAGAAATAATGCCAATGCAATAACAACATACCCCAACGGACGACAATATACAGGCAACAAACCTTTCATATTCTATTCTTATTTTTGTGTACAAAGATAGCTCTTTCACCGAGAAATCCTATCTTTGCATAGCAAAAAGAGAAAATATCATGAGCAAGCAAGAAGTTATTATATGCGAAAATCTGGAAGACAATCTGACATATGCTCTGCAAAAACAAAGCTATGACAAACTCTTCATTCTTACTGACACACATACCCACCAACTCTGTCTACCTCAGCTACAAACGTTGGACATATTGAATAAAGCCGAAGAAATTATGATAGGTGCCAGTGACGTATATAAGACATTAGAAACACTCGCTTCCGTATGGCAAGCATTAAGCGAACAGGGCGCCACCCGATATTCCCTACTGATCAATCTAGGTGGAGGGATGGTGACCGATCTTGGAGGCTTTGCAGCTTCTACTTTCAAACGCGGAATTACTTATATCAATATACCTACCACTTTATTAGCGATGGTAGATGCTTCTGTAGGAGGTAAAACAGGGATTAACTTTAACGGTTTAAAAAATGAAATCGGAGTATTTGCACCAGCAGCAAGTGTATTACTCGAGACCAGTTTTTTGCGAAGCCTCGATGCCCACAACTTCTTTTCGGGTTATGCTGAAATGCTAAAGCACGGACTGATTAGCACACCCGAACATTGGGCTGAACTACTCGCATTTGATACCGAAGAGATGAATTACTCCATACTGAAAACAATGGTAGGTCGCTCCGTGCAAGTAAAAGAAAATATCGTAAGGCAAGATCCTTTGGAACACGGCATTCGCAAAGCTTTGAACCTCGGGCACACCATCGGACATGCTTTTGAAAGTCTTGCTCTTGCTGAAAGCCGTCCAATATTGCACGGGTATGCTGTAGCGTGGGGCATCATATGTGAACTCTATTTATCACATATCAAAGTAGGATTTCCTCAAGACAAAATGCGTCAAACAATCCAGTTCATTCGCCAAAACTATGGCACTTTCATCTTTAATTGCGATCAATATGAAAGCCTCTATGAACTAATGAAGCACGATAAAAAAAATACATCAGGCATCATTAACTTTACTCTATTAAAAAACATAGGAGACATAAGCCTCAACCAAACAGCGGACAAAGAAACCATCTTTGAAACTTTTGACTTTTATCGAGAATGCATGGGCATGTAATTAATAGGATGACTATAGGAACAGCCTTTAAATAATACCCTCAAACATTTGCTTTTTAAAAATAAAGCAGTACTTTTGCATCCGCAATTCGGGGTGTAGCTCAGCCCGGTTAGAGTACGCGTCTGGGGGGCGTGTGGTCGCTAGTTCGAATCTAGTCACCCCGACATAGAAGACCTGACTTTCAATAAGTTAGGTCTTTTTTGTTCGGTTTTTGTTCGGTAATGCAAGCAATAAAATAAAAACAGAGGTATTTCCAATATGGATTTACCTCTTTCTTTTTATCTTTGTACAATTGCCTTCGGAAGTGTCCGATAGTGCTTTTAAATCCAATTAGGGGTGTAGGAGAAATCCTCTCCCCTTTTTAACAACCACATAATTACAATGCTGTATTTTCAGAAAGCTTTTCACGTGCTTTTATGCTTTGGATATTGCTCCCGTATGCGTATGCGCGCTAAGACTTTATTTAATACCTTTTGCGTATGTGTGCATGCGTGTACTAACACTTAATATAATTACGAATATAGCCACACGGTTTTCTCTCTGTACTCAAGTATAATTCTCTGCATGTGCGTACGCTTGCACTAAGATTAAAACCTATTTACCCTTGCCGTAACCTTGCCGTTATTTTCTTATTGTACACACCTATGCGCACGCGCTAAAGCCTCAGATAACTTGGGTATTACTTTCTATGTACTTCAATAACTTTGCCTAAGTGATAAACAATTACCCAGAAGGCATACAGATTGCCTCTGATCATGTGAGGTTCAAAAGAATATCCGGTAACCTCAATAATGGCTGTATCTCGTTCTTTGGCATAACCAACGGCCAGTGCCAGATACTTATATCTCTTTGGCATGAAAGGGAAATTTCCGCTATTGTAGTCATCAATAAAGTATTCTTTGTCCGGCTCTGTCACTTTGGGATTGAGAATGTATTTACCGTTACCGTCCTTTAGTAAGTAGCGGTTAGCAGTAATGCCTTCTTTGATTTCTCTGTATTCAGCTTTCTTTGTACCGGCAATAATCTCATCAAAATAAACCTGTTTAATAGGCAGGTAAAGTGTCTCTTCTTTATTCATAAAGCATCTTTATTTTATAGTAGACAATGAAAATCATTGCCTTCCAAATTATATTGCTCAAACTAAAATAACTGTTAGTAGTAAGGATATACTCGCTACTAACAGTAAGAATATAAAGGTTCATTTCTCTTTGGCTAATTCAGTGATTAGGTTGTCGTAATCAGAGAGAACATTCAAGGCTTTTATTAATGCTTCTTTTCCTTCTTCTGTACTAGCATCAAATTGGTACATTTGTACAATGACAGACATTGCATCACATATTGCCGACTTTATAGTATCTGTATAAAACTCTTCAGGATTGCGAAGATCCTCAATTAACGTTTTAACTCTTTCATTTAGAAACATGGCTATCTGTATTTTTATAGTTTGTATTAATCCTTCTATCCTCATCAAATGCCTGTGTAGCAATATCAGTACCGATAACATTACCTAAATCCACTATTATTTGGGCAATGTCATCACTTGTATTTTCCATAATCTTGGTAGTACATTCTTCAGAACACTCTTTCTTCTCAATATAAGCATTTACCTGTATGTATAAGTCTGTTGCTGTCTTTAGCATCTTTTCGAAGTTCTTATTTATCTCTAATGTGAAATTCATGACATTTGTGTTTTTTTGATGAGGTGAACGAAATGGACACCCCACTTAATTATTACCCGATTTTAATAAAGTTTGCAACTTTAAAGCTTCTGAAAGAGGCTTTCTCATTATCATAGTATGTGATGAGGCTCTCATTTCTTTTGTGCCCTGTACTCTTTGTCTCAGGTATTAAACCGTTTTTCAAAGTACCCCATGCTGTACGGACAGATCCATCTAATTTTTGATAGAAGAACTTAACTATGCCGTTCTTCAAAGCAGCTTTCAACTTTAGTATTTGCCAAGCTTGTTTCATAGCCTCAGCCATTGAGAAACCATACACTTTAACAAGCATCCAACTTTGATTCATTAACTCTCTCATTTGATTTTTAAAATTTGTTGCCATAATCTTAGTATTTTATGTGTTAGTACTTATATCCTAATTGATTTTCCCAAAAGTCAATTTCAACCTCAAAAGAAGCGATACACTCAGCTTTGCTTTCTTCGTACTTGGTGAATACTTCTGTTTCACTCATTACTAATACCTGTTGGTATTCTCTGCACATCTGATTTAATTCTGCTCTTGTCATAAGGCTTAAATGTTATTGTTTAACTTTGATGCTACAAAGGTATAGTATATTCTATTCTTTGAAAATTAAATAGATAGAAAATACTACCTCATTAAGATTAATTAAGATAGCAAATACTATACCTTTTGTATATTAGATTAACTTTGCAATAAATAATAATAAATGGAGTATGAGAATAAAAGAAGTATTAAAAGAAAAAGGCTTTACTCAGCAAATGTTAGCAGACGAAATGAATGTGAGCCTATCTGCTGTCAAGCAAATGGTTTCGGCTGATTCATTAACTACATCCACTCTTGAAAAGATTGCTTTTGCTTTGAATGTTCCCATGTGGCAACTCTTTGCCTCACCGGAAGAAGTACAACCAAAGAACAATAGTCTATCTCTTACCTGTCCCCACTGTGGCAAGAGTATCAATATTAAAGCCGAATGACATGGAAATAGCATTAACTCCCGAAGAAGAACGGGTACGTGACATATTAATTTCAGTTGCTTCTGCACGTAATATGATCTATTATACGGAGTTGTGTCGGAAGGCTGCGTTAAAATTAGATATGGGTATTCCTGCTGATAGAGGTAAAATAGGTAGTATCTTGGGGAATATTTCATCTTATGAACATGAGTTAGGTCATCCGTTATTATCTTCCGTTGTGGTAACTGTCAATGGAGAGCAAGGTGACGGCTTCTTTAAACTTGCAGAAGGATTAGGCTATGGTAATTGGCAAAAGCTTAAGAAAGGAAGACGATTTGAATATGACATGATGAATAAGACACATGATTTTTGGGCAAAGTATAAAGCTGAATGACTATGAGTAAAACATTTAATATTTACTGTGACGAAAGCACGCATCTAAAGAATGACGGACATCCTTATATGCTTTTGGGTTATGTGAGCATTGCATATCCTCAAATAAAGATGGCGAGGGAGCAAATCAAGGCTATTAAGGCAAAACATAAATATGTAGGTGAGCTGAAATGGACTAATGTACATGATGCAACATACCCAATGTATAACGAACTCATTGAATATTTCTTTATGACAGATATGAAGTTCAGAGTTGTCATTGTGGATAAATCTCAAATAGATGAAACTCGTCCTGAATATACTTTCAATGATTTCTATTTTAGAATGTATTATCAACTTCTGCATCATTTATCTGATATGGAGAATGAATATAATGTCTTTTTTGACATCAAAGATACATGTAGTCATAATAAACTCCATAAACTACAAGAGATTTTAAGATGGAACTCATCTATTAGGCATTTTCAATTCATACGCTCACACGAAAGTTACTTTGTACAGTTGGCAGATATATTAATGGGAGCCATCAACTATAACCTACGAATTGAAAAAGGTGATGTGGAAGGTAAAGTGATTGCCAAAAAGAAGATTGTAGATAAGATACAGGAACATGCCAATATTTCTTTGAATAGAACGACGCCCTTATTTAAGAAGAAGTTCAACCTATTCTTTATTTCACTAAAATAACAGCTATGCCACTTAATCTACTGAAGAAATACCCCGAGCTGCTTGAAATTCTACATTTGGATGAACACCAACGCAAAGAATCTCTTATGAGAATCTACAAAAGAGACATAGAAGATAATCTAGACTTTAAGTTTAAGGGAAAGCAAATCTATCCTATCAAATCAGACGGTGAAGCTGACATGGGACGGCAATTTACACACCTTACTTGTGAAGAAATACAAGAAACAGATGAGAATGGCAATTTGCTTCCAGCCAAGCGAGTTTTTGAAAAAGACCGTTCTCAACGATTGCATTGGATCAATCATCACATTAAAGAATTGTCTCCTGAAAACATTGAAGTTTTTAGCATAACAGAACGTGACCAGAGGAAGCGTTGCGATGTTACTAAAACATATATTTACGATAAAAAAGAAAAATATGTGATAGTTCTTGAATGTCAAAGAAAAAGTTCTTATTATTTATTGACAGCCTATTACCTGAATAAAAAGTATGCGGAAAAAAGCATAAACAAGAAGATGAAGAAGCGGTTACCAAACATTGAATAAAAACGCAGGGCTCAGATTTATATCAAGATAAACCGAGCCCCGAAACTCCTTCTATTTATAGATGAGCGTTGCAAAGATACGTCGATATATTTAAATATACAACAATTTTTGCATCATGATCGTTTATTTAACACAACGATATAAAATTAACAATTCTGTTTCATCTTTAAAAAGAGTGATGTTTTGGTTAGCCAGAAGTAAGCTCTTTGGATTTCTTACCGAAAATATTACGTGTATACTGGTTCACACTTTCACGAGGAAATTTTATTCGCATACTATTAAAGAAAATCGGCACATGGGTTAAAACTATATTTTATTTCTTTAAAATGGCATATTAATCTTTTGTAAAAATCCGTATATCTATCCTTACTTAAAAGAGCATTGTTGAAAAAATAGATGTATTGACTTTCTAAATGATCTAAACACGTTATGATAAGATTTTTCTCTATGCCTTTCGAAAATATAGCATCCGTCTTTAAAGCATAATTTAATAGCTTTAATTCCAAATAGTTAGTCTTAAATTTTCCTTGATATTGATTATCGATATTAGTTTCATCGGTATTATTATACAACTTGAAATTATATCTATCTTCTTTAAATGGTCCCTCTCCATGTCTAGTTAAATATGATCTTGTAACATAATATATTGATTTTTCAAACAAAATATTATTGTATCTATCTAATAAGCAAAGCGCATTTTGAGATGTTGTATTGCTCTTTGTTATATATGGCTTATTCCCATAATTTTGGTCTAATAGAATTCCTTGAGCTCCTTCAAAAATGTATGTTTCCCAAGATTTCTGCGAGAAGATATTTTCTTCACAAATAGGTCTTATAATTCCATCTGATATTTTTCTAATAGTTTCTTTTATTGAATTAAAATAAAGATTATCTTCTTCTTCATTTATAAAAGAGTCAAAATCATAAAAAGTTTCAATGTTTATTTTTTGTCTATAGTATGTTTTAATTTTAAGTAACTTATTATAAGTCTTTCTTTCATTTAGCAAATCCTCGAAACGTAATAAAAGATCCGAATTTTTACTTCTATCAATAGTCGCTCCATATCCAATTCCACAACTTCCATATCGCTTTTCTCCTCTGCTGGCTTCTAATGCCCTGTTAAATAGAACATCATAATGAGTTGTTACTGGGCAATTTAAGTCTACATACATGATGGGAGTAGTATTTAATAAAGATAATTCCTCAAGAAAAGACGATGGGTAAAATGTGCAGAAGGAAGACCAATAAGTCGGGATGTTTCTATAAGTACCAGATCCGAAATTAGAAAAGACGTGCCTCCTACCATCTCGCATTACTACAGAATGTCCTGCTTGGTGTCCCCCGTTATATCTTATAACTATAGAGTCGGGATTTTTTTTACATAAATAATCTGTAGATAAACCCTTACCTTCGTCTCCATAGCCAAGCCCTACAACGACAAATACTTTTTTTCTCACCATGATGCTTTGTAAATTGCAGTTGAAAAGTTATCTGTGATTTCACAACCCGTACCAACCATCATTAATAGATCTTCTTTATTCACATTTTGGGCTAAAATAATAATTTTTTTCTTAAGAGCTCTCGCATATCCTATTTCAAACAAAGTTCCAGGGTCTAAATTTGATACAATTGCTAAAATAACATCACTTTTTCTTAGTCCTTGCAAATCCTTTTGAGCTATATCAATCTCTTCCTCAGGGATAATATTTGGTATTATTCCAACATCATGCATTGGCGAAAAGACCTTATTCCCAAAGTTTACTAGTGCTTGCCTAGTTTCGTTTATTAACCATCTTTCAGCAATAGAAAAGAAGGGGCCTGCGATATATACACGCCTTTTTTTATTATATGGCTTCAGCGGATTAAACTTAAAAAAATCCTTTTCTAAAGGAAGTTTTTTGAATTGACAATATTGTGCTGTTGCTAATGATGCTTGGCTTGCTGCTTCGAATGCGTTTAAATTTTCATAGATCCATTTAAATGCAAATATAGCAGTAAAAATATCTCCACTCCCTATTGGCCAAACACTTGCAGTCTCAAAGACAGGAATGCTTTTAATACTATTTTTTTCAATAACTAAAGCTCCCTGAGTTCCGTTTTTTATGATAACAACTTCTGCATTTTCTGTTTTCATAATTGATTCTCCTATAACTTCAAGCTTCTTACTTTTCACTTTGGACAACAATAAAGCTTCATTCTTATTCAAAACTAAAGCTAAATGACTTGCTTTACAATTTTTTGTTTCAAATAGTCTTTGGTTTTGAGGATCATATACTAAGTAATTAGCCTGAAATGCATAATCAGCTTCTACTAATCCATAATATAATACATTTTCGTTAGTATTAATTTTAGGAGTTATCTTCCTCCTTTTATTGGGTTCATTTATACATACGGGAGATGATAGTGGATGATAATAAAGAAATTCAATATTTTTTGAAATACAGGTTTTGTCTATCTCAAAATTGTTTATTTTACTTATAGATAGCAATACACTACTATATCTATGATCTATACATGTATGGAATACCTTCTTAATATTATTATAGTTTGATAACGCTATTGTAGCTCTTAATCCCGACCCATATAGTTCAAAATAAACAGGATCTTGGCAACACTCAATATAACTTCCTCCAATTACGTGTAGCATGACTTCTTATTTTTCTAATATTCGGACTATAACTTTGCAATATAGAGGTTTGTCTCTCAATTCTATTATTGCTGCTTTAAAATAGAAGCCTTTACGCATGCACTCCACTATTCTCCCAAACTCGGGGGGAGTTATATAACCGCATAGGGTACTGCCATTCTTTACTTTTAAAGTATTTTCTTCATAGATAAGTGCTAAAATATCACCTTTTTTACATCTTAGAACTTCTGCTTGTACCTTGACTAATTCTGTTTCAACAACAATGCCATAACAATCATTCTCCTTATCTTTTTTAGGAAAATCAAAATGAATAAACGTGTGGTTACCACCTTTCATAATCTTTTAATTTTAATTATTTTATAGATTGAATGAGCGACATTCTTTATCTAAAAGAAATGTGCTATTGCTTGATGAACTGTTCTTTATATTCTTGATAAAACGATTAACCCATTTCCTGCCATCAGCGTTTTTCCATCTGCCAAAGCCTACTTCAATATTTGATTCAACATATATTAAAATAGCACCATCACATTTAAAGCGTTTTACAAATTCATAGAGAATTTGTTCATCTGTTAAATCAGCTATATTTTTTTGCATACTGCATTTGTTAGAGGTCATTAGATTCTTTAGATTTATATTTGAATTTGTATCAAGTATACTATTGTTTTCTAAATAGCATAAAATTATGAAGGCTAAAAATAGTTATAAAAAAACAAAACGCAAAAAAAAACAAGATTTTATTACTTAATAAGTATTCATTAATATACTGTTTAATTGTTTGTTATCGATGTAATAACTAGATTATTTATTGATACAATAAATAAATGTATAATAAAAAAATAATTTAATATATTATATACTGTTAAACTGCATTTCTAGTCCGTTTGTCGATGTTTCATTTAATGGCTCTCTAATATTTACAAAGCTGAATGATTCACGAGAAAAAGGGTAACCATCAAAACAAAGCTGGTCCAGTAGATAATTCTTCGCTTTGGCTGGTGAAATATAGAAGAGGATTCGGTATTTTTCATAAACAGGGTCAGGAACTTCAGCATATATTCTCCACTTGCCGGAAAAAACAGCCCGTATGGTGCATACATTGCCTATCCAGCGAATATCTAACTTATCCAGCGTGTAGTCCTTAGAGATACACTTAAAACTATTCTCTTGTCTTTTCATGTAGAGTTTATTTACATAAATGCTTATTTTAAGAAATCAGGTAACTCCATATCAGGAAGATCTATTTCCGGAATGCTCTTGATGAGAGAAATATCACCATCTGAAATAGCTTCTTTTTCTAATTCATCACGTTGGTTTTCCATATACTCATAAGCCTTTCGGGTACGTACATCCGGCCTTTTCTTGCCTTGTGCTTTAACAAGTGCCCAAAGAGCTTTGTTTCTTGCCGATTTCTCCTTTCGGGTATATTTCCAATGCTTTGAGCGGTAAGCATCATAAAGCATAACCCGAAGTAGTTCCGTATTCTCTTCTGTCAGGGTAATAGACGAGCCGTTCATTTCAATAACGATGTTTTCCGGTTGCTCCTGTGTGATCCGGATGCCATCCTGTTCTACAATAGTTGATTTCATAGCTAAATTTTATATTTTAGTATTTGGATAGATCATCCGAAGCAGACCTATCCGGAATATTATACTTATCAATGCTCTAATAATTACGCTTATTTGCGATCTTGTTTTTGTCTAAGCGATTTTCAGCATAAAGATGATGACTTTATTCATCTTCGGGAAAAAGAGGTCTGAATCAGACTACATCTGTTGCATGTACTTTTGAATTTTCTTTTGTGCGAACCTACCTTCTCGAATGCACCAAGCAGAGACACCAAATTGTGAAGAACTAGGATAGGCTTCATAAACTTTCCCTGTTCCATCTTTGCATAAGTTTGACCGGAATACTTCAAAATACACAATTCCTTCCGGTGTTGTTCTCCGGTAACAATACATCCGGTTACTCTCGTTTTTGGATACCAGTTCAAAGGTGTCACCGTACTTTTTAAATTTGTCCATCAATTGCGGGCATTTTAGATGCTTTAATCTGTCCATATTAAAATAATGTTTTTGTATTAGCCACTTTCTCTACAAAGGTGAATGTCTTATCACCTCGCAAAAGAAAGCCGCTCAAATCTCATACCTTAAAGTTTTTCTGTTAGTGCTGCTATCTGATCTCTCGGCCACACCTCACACTTAAATCCAAGTTTCTTTAGCTCATTCATCCGGTATTCCTGTAAGGGCCTCGGCTTTTCTCCCGGTCTTTTGACCTCTACAAACGATGCTTTGCCATCCTTCAGTAGAAGCAAGTCCGGGATACCGTTTTTGTTGGTGAGGATGAGTTTCACCACGTAATAGCCCTGAGTTTCCAACCGTTTAATGATTCCGGCCTGTATTTTACTTTCCAGTTCTGCCATAGTACGAAAGGGTAAAGTTTTGCTTTCCGTGAACGGCCTCCAGTATCTTGGCTTCTATTCCACAGTCAGAGCAAAGGAAATAAACCTCTGCCGGGGCGGTCCGCTCTTTCGACACAAGCCTGTTCTTCCCTTGCTCGTAAGACAGGTAACTAAATTCCATGTTGAAGAAAATAAGCGCATCGGCTGTGTCTAAGCGTACTCCTTCACGGGCCCGGCGTACCTGTGAGATAAATACTTTGTCCGTTGAGGCCTGAAACTCTTCGGGACTGTCCGTCCAGTTCGGGAAAACAGCCTGTAACAATTCCGCTTCGGACTGGTACACGTAAAAGAGAGCGATTTTCTTTCCGGCAAACTCCCTGCGTACAAACTCGGCTTTGCTTTTGTCAAACGTGATATGTTTCCCATCCTCGGCAATTACCGTCCCGGATGATAGTTGATGCAACTTCGTTAGTAACTTGGCCGGAGAATCGCCTAAAATAACCTTCCCATTGATCTCTGTCACCAAGTTGTTGCGTAGGTCGTGAATAAGCGCCCCGGTAAGTTCACTCATGGGAACGGAAAGTATGTGCTCGTTGATATTCACCTCAAATCCGGCCTGCACTTGGGAGTAGGAGATAAACAGGTCTTTGGTATCACTGTTTATTTTCCCTTTGTCCGCATGGGAATAATCATTTATCAGATAGCCGTTCACTTTCTTTTGGGCCACATGCACATATCCGGCCTTTACCCACTTGTAGAACGTCTTATACGCTTTCCATGGTGAAGAATCACATACCCAGAACTGATGATACAGTTGGGAATAACTTTCCGGTGAGGGTGTAGCGGACAGATACAGTACGGGCAAACCTTTGCAAAGCTCTTTAATGGCCTGTGTGCGTTTACTTGGTTTGGGATAGGCCCCCAGTGAGTGAGCCTCATCAATAATCACAAGATCATAGTTCCCTTTTGCTTTGTGGCAACTTTCGTAGTTGATTGTTTCCAGTTCAAAAGCGGGCTTCAATGCTTCGTAATCAGCCTTGATGCTTGGCATCGCTTTTAATTTCGTGATGAAAAGCACGCTGGTAGCTTCGAAATAATCGGCTGTGAATAATGCAGTGATTGTTTTTCCGGTCCGGCATTCCATGGAAAGATAACATGTACCGAATGCAACTAGCTTGTGTGCGGCCTGTATGGCTATAGTTTCTTGATATTTTCTTAGTTTCATGATTAAAATGGTTCTTCATTCTTGGGCGTAAATGGCAATATGGGTCTTTCATTCAGTTCAAAGAACTTAGTAGTTGAGGCATTGAAACCTGCGATGAATTTATAAGGTCCAGTGTTTCGACCTTTTGCGACATCTATAAGTGCTGTTCCTTGAGGGTCTGTGTTCTCAAATGGTGTCGGATAACGTTTTCCGTATACTTCCGGGCGATATAACAGAAGAGTGAGGTCTGCCGCCTCGTTCATTTGTCCACTGCCTCGTAATCTGTTAACTGTTGGTACGGGATTTTGCGCGTCCCTTGAAAGTTGAGATAGTGCCAATATCCAAATGTCAAGCTCCTTAGCCAAGTTCTTTAGCCGACGTGTGGCTTCGGCCAAACTTTCTTCAACTGATTCTGCCTTCTTGTTTACTGTCAAAATCTGCAAGTAGTCTATAATTGCACCCTGAATGTTGTGCTTTATCTTTAAGCTTCTGATACTTGCTATGATACTGTCAATGTTGGATGTACTCCTGTCATCAAAGTAAATTCCTAATCCCGAAAGAGCTCCTACTGCTATGTCAAACGAATGTAATTCTTCAGTTGTCAGTTGTTCATTAAATAGCCTTCCTGCCGGTATGTTGCTTTCCATTGCAGCAAAGCGTGTCATTAACTGTTTGCCAGTCATCTCCATGCTGTAGAAAGCTATGCTGGCTCCGGCTTTAGCTGCTGCAAGGGTAATTGCATTGGCAAAGCTTGTTTTCCCCTGACTACTTTCAGCGGCACAAATGATTAGGTTCGTCGGTTGAAAACCTCCCTTATCGTCAATGACTGAAAAGCCTGTAGGTGTGCCCGGAATATTAGTGCCGTTAAGGTTGGCGTTAACCTGTTGATAGACATCACTAAGATAATCATTTGCGGTCTTTACATGCGTGGAGATGTCACCAAGAACACCCGACAAGCTGTCGGTGGTAGACGAAAGAATGTCTTCTATGTCCTCTACTTCTGTGCTTCCCTGTGATATTAACTTCTGGCCAATCTCTACAAACCTTCTGCGTTTCTCCAGTTCGTTTATTCGGCAAGCGTGTTGGTATAAGTCAAAGGTCCCGTTTGCTGCAATAGAAACAAGTTCAAACGGTTGGAATGTAACGCCCATCTTTTTGAGTTCGGCCTGAACGCTAATAATGTCCGGGCGATCACCACGTTCGGCAACTGCACAAATAGCGCAATATACTTCTTCATGGAATTTGTTGTAAAAGCATTTAGGGGATAATATCTCTCTGACCTGACTAAGTGCATTGCGTTCGGTTAGTAACGTGCCTAACACAATTTTTTCGGCCTCTACGTCGTGGATATAATTACTTTCCATTATTAGCCCTCCTTTCCCCGAATTTCTTTCTTAGCTCTTCTAATGCACTAAAGTATACTGTCGTTCGCTTCTTTGGAAAATCCTTCCAATTATTCAGAGCCTGTAGTACATCACATAACTCAGTCTTGCTGTATAAGCTAACTAGCTTCAAGTATTGCGGCTCTGTCATTTGAGTTTTAACCTTCAAGACGAAAGGGCAATTTTCATTAAGCCAATTATTGAAGTTAATGAAGTCTTGAGAAAGAGGCGGCAAAGAAAGATTGTCTTTCTTTAGTATGATAATACTTTCTTTATTAATATCCTTATCTACATCCTTATCCTTATTAGTTTGTACTTCGGTTATATTCTGGTTAACCTTTGATTGTACTTCGGTTGTATTTTTAGAATAACGATTATTCTTGTTGCCTTTTGGTGCACCACCTCTACATCCATTCTTCCAACGTTGGGTATTCGAATCAAGGATAGGTCTAATAAGAGTAAATAAGGCTTTGGGGAAACCTGATAATTCAGGCTCTTTCATGTCTAGGCTGTAATCAGAAATAGCCTCATACATAAGAAGTTTATCAGTATCTGAAAGATCCTGCATACTTTCTTTAAAAGAACGATAAAATACGAACGTATCTCTCTGATTGTTCATTTTGTGCCTCCTTTCGCCGAAAGCCAATAAAGTTTACAACCGCCTGATAGCCGACAATCTTCTATTTTCCAGCCTTCTTTGTTTCGAAGGTCGGCAATGAATTTTCTTGCATCATCCGTATTGCATAGGGAATTAATCTGCCTGGCAGTATACTTACCACCGGACAGAAATAAACGTCTCACTGATTGGATAAGTCGTGCAGAATCAGTATCTTTGTTTTCATAATCGTGTACAAGAAATTTGGAGTTGTTCTTTGAATCTTTCATAGGGCAGCTCCTTTCTTATTTCGAGACCTTCTTCAAAGCATCATTAATATCTTTGTCAGTATAATAGATACGTGTTCCTATTTTCCGAGCGTTAATGATACCTATCTTAGTCCAGTTATCTAATGTTACAAGGGAAACCCGAAGCTTCTCGGCGGCTTCTTTACGTTTATACAACCCATCATTAGGACTTTCTTCTACTTTGGAGGTAGACTCCATTACGTTAGCTAGCTTTTTATCAAGCAAGCGACTCATCATGTTCTCAAGGTCACTCATTGTAGCGCTCTGGATAAGCATTGCATTGATATTTTCACTCATTTTGTAGCTCCTTTCTCTAAAGGCATGTTCCGGCTCCTCCTTACATACTTTTCAATTTCTTCAACATCAAACATTAAGAGTTTACCAGTTGGACGATAATATGGAAGTTTACCTCTTCGTATCATTGAGCGAACTCCAACTTCTGAAATACCTAATATCTTCGCTGCATCTTTAATTCTTATCAATTTCATTTTATACTGTTTTTAATTGTTTTATTATACTCATTAATACTTGTAATGCACAAAGATACCCTAAAGTGAAATTAAATGCAATACGTTGAATTTCAAGTAGTTAAACTTGGTAAAATCAAAGGAAAAGAAGGTATAAAAAGGAGTAAAAAGGTATAAAAAGCAATATACAATTTAGACTAATTCTATTTAATAAGACGATATGTTATAACAAAAAAAGGTTATTCTAAAACAGAATAACCTTAAATAAAAGATATAAGATAAGATGCTCTTAATTTTATAATTTTACTATAATTTGTTTATACTATTTTTTTTAATAAATTTCCATTCTTTTGCCAGTGCTCCATCAACATTTTGGCATGTTCCTGTTTACTGACTTTAATATATCTCAAAAAGGCAGTCTCTGTCCGATGTCCTGTAATTTGCATTATTGAGACTGCGGGAAACCCTGACCTATACAGATTAGTAGCAAAACTCCTTCTGGCGGTATGACTTGCCACAAGTTCCCACTTTTCATATACAGTAGTTTGCTTTTTCCCTCCTTTAGTAATACTCTTTATCACTCGCTCATTCAATCCTACGATTTTACATGCCTCTTTGATATAATCATTGAATTTCTGATTACTTATGTTAGAAGGGAGTTTCCCATGGTATTTATCCCATATAAAGCGAAACACCGGATGCAAAGGAATCGTAACATAACCATTTGTTTTTTGTTGCTGAATTGTCAGCATGCCGTCTTTGATGTTTTCTTCTCTGATATGAGTAAAATCAGAAAAGCGTAGTCCGGTCCAACATCCAATTAAAAATAGATCACGTACTCTTTCCAATCGGGGATTTTTTGAAAAATCATGTTTTGCTAAAATATCCAATTCTTCCTCGGTCAGAGCAATAGCTTCACTTTCTTCAGATGCTCCCCTAAAAAACTGATACTTTGTATTATTAGTTAAATCCTGTTCATTTGCAGCTCTCATTAAAGCCTTTAAACACACTATCTTATGTCCAATAGTGTTAGTACTTAAATTGAGTTCCTGTAGGAAAGTAACAAAGTCATTAAGAAAGGATTGGTTGATGTGGTTAAATTCTAAGTGTAGTCTCCGTTTCTTTTCATACGCCTGTATGTAGTAATAAGTACGGCTATACTCACGCATTGTTTTATACGATATAGTTTGTCCGCCTCTATTAGGATTTGGTCTCGTTTTGCATTGTTCTATATACTCTTCAAAAAAAGAATGAAAATCACTTGCATCAGCTTTATTTTTACCAAAGTAAGTATCAAGGATATTTCGTAAGCTATCTCTGGTAATAGGTTCACCTTTGGTTGTAGAATCTGCAATAAATGAGTCTATTTTTGCCTCTATGCTTTTTAGAGCAGCATTTATTTCATCTTTATTTGTACAATACTTCGAGTTCTTAACGCATTCTTTTTTCTCATCCCAGAAAAGAGGCTCAATTCTCAGAGAAGTAGCATACATCATAGTAGACTTTCCGAAATAGGAAACAATGCAAATTGTTTGTTCCGTTTCGGCTTTCATGTTCCGAATCATAAACTTTACATTCTTCATAAACTCGTGCTTTAAATCCAGAAACAAAGATACACATTCGACCGAACAATTTAAATGTTTGTTCGGTTTTTGTTCGGTAAAATCTGTATTTTACTTATTTTACCTTTGTCTTACTTTGGTGTTAATAACAATATAAAGTATTGATTATCAGAGATAATATACTATAAACGGGAAGAATAAACAAATATCAAAAAACATAGGTTAGATACTAGTCACCCCGACTGAGAAAAGAAAAAGGAGTTGTCCCAAAATCGGAACGCTCCTTTTTTCTTATTATTTTTCCAAACAGGTTCTGTCCGAAACTTTTTGTCAAAGATTTAAATCGACTTTGAGAACATGATCCTTTAATTTTATATTATCTATACGACTGCTTGTATATTGAAAGAATCTCCTCATCATTCAAAGAATGAGGATCAAGAGAAAATAATCCCCCCATAGTTTCTTTCGCATTTTGTACAAATTTGGGCAAATCAGTTTCTGAAATACCGTACTCGGACAACTTTATACAATCTACCTTACATACCTTTTGCATAGTAGCCAAAGCAGTGATAAAATCCGCAGGATCTGTACTATTCTTGCCCGTCATACTTTCAGCCATTTCCATAAAAAGCTTTGGAACATCATTCATAAAGGTAGTAAAATAAGCTAAAGAAAGTGATATCAACCCAGCTCCATGAGGAAGTTTCGGATAAAAGGCACTCATGGCATGTTCTAAAGAATGCTGGGATATACAACCAGAAGTAGACTCTACTATTCCAGCCAACGTACTGGCTAACGCCACATTAGTGCGAGCCTCCACGTCATCACCATCTGCAACAGCCCTAGGCAAAAATTGATAAAGCAGTGCAATGCTCTTCAATGAATAAAGACGGCTAATAGGATTAGCAATATTGGCAAGATAGCCTTCGGACGCATGAAAGAATGCATCAAATCCTTGATAAGCTGTAAGATGAGCCGGAACAGACATCATTAAATCTGGATCTACAATAGAAAAAACAGGAAAAGTATGTTCATTTCCGTAACCTATTTTTTCATTTCCATTGGTTATAACCGTCCAAGGGTCCATTTCAGTGCCCGTACCTGCAGTTGTAGGAATAGCAACAACCGGAAGTGCACCCTTTATAGGTTTCCCTTTACCACTTCCTCCTCCGATATAGTCCCAATAATCACCGTCATTACAAGCCATGACTGCAATAGATTTTGCCGAATCAATAGAACTTCCCCCACCAAGGCCAATAACAAAATCGCATTTTTCTCGCCTACAAATCTCAGCAGCTTCCATAACATGAGCATTTGTAGGATTAGGTAGAATCTTATCGTAAACTACAGATGTCGCTCCGTTTTGAGCAATCGCATTCTCTACTTTTTCAAGATAGCCATATTTACGCATTGATGTTCCTGCTGAAATAACAATTAAAGCCTTCTTACCTGGCAAAGGAGCTGTCGCCAGATTGTTAATACTTCCACAACCAAAGAAAAGTTTAGTCGGAATAAAATAACTAAAATTCTGCATAACAAATAAATTTATGTGAGATGTATTAAAACTAATAATTAATCATTGTATCACCAATTCATACCTATAACACAACACCAATGAATAGTGTTCACCTTGTTCTCTCCCTTCTAACACATCTCACTTCAATATTTATGTCACCCTTGTTACTTTACGCTACCATATCTTTACTCTCTCATTCTCAGAGCGCCACATTTGATCTCCTTTTTTCACATCAAATGTGGAGTAGAATTCTGATATGTCAGAAAGAGGACCAAGAACACGCCATTTTGCAGGAGCATGCTCATTACTTTTAATTTGAGTAGCCATTGCCTCGGGACGCATATTTAACATCCATGCCAATGCATATCCTAAGAAGAAGCGCTGACTCGGATTTAATCCAGCAATCACCACATTATCTTTATACTGCTTTGCCCTCTTAAAAGCCTCATAAGCCATAACCACTCCCCCCAGATCTGCAATATTCTCTCCCTGGGTCAATTCACCGTTAATATGCAAACTGTCAACCGCGACATAATCGTTGAACTGCTTTACTATCATTTTTGTCTTCGCATCAAATTTAGCTTTGTCTTCCTTTGTCCACCAATTCTTTAAATTTCCGCTTGCATCATACTTACAACCCTGATCATCAAAACCATGGGTTATTTCATGACCGAAAGTTGCTCCTATTATACCATATAATATTGCATCATCCGCCATCTTACGTTCATAACCGGGAACAATAATATTACAACCCGGTATTACAATCTCATTATTAGATGGATTATAATACGCATTATAAGTCTGTGGCTCCATATCCCACTCCGTACGATCAACCGGTTTACCATATTTGTGAATCATATAAGCCATAGCCCATTTATTGGCATTCATCACATTTTTTACATAAGATGAACGATCTATTTGCATGCTGCTTAAATCTTTCCATTTATCAGGATAACCCACTTTCATAATCAAAGCATCCAGTTTCTTCAACGCTTTTTCTTTCGTTGTTTCGCTCATCCAATCTAGTGCTTTAATCCGTTGGGCAAAAACAGACTTGATAGCATGGCCTATTTCTTCCAACTTTCCTTTTGTCCCTTTAGGCAAATATTCATCAACATAAACTTGTCCAATCAAATCTCCAAGTGTACCATCCGTCATAGAGACCACTCGTTTCCATCTGGGCTTGGGTTCTTGTATGCCGCGCAAGGTTGTAGAATAAAACTTAAAACATTCCATATAAGTTTTATCATCCAGGAATGGAGCTAATCCATCCAAGAACTGGAATTTTAAATAGTTTTTCCAATCCTCTATCGAATATTTTTTCAGATCATTATTCAGTGCAACAAGAAACTCCGGCTGACCAACAATCACACTGTCCACCTTAGTTAATCCAACCCCTTTCAAAAAGATACTCCAGTCAAAGTTGGGAGTTAAAGCGGTTAATTTAGCTAATGACACCTTATTATAATTAGTAAACGGATCACGGAGATCTTCACGTTTCCGTGATGTTTTAGCCAGAGCCGTCTCCATCTCCAACAATCTATCAGCTGCCTGCTTCGCTTTGGATTGATCATATCCCATTATTGCAAACATATTCCCCGCATAATCAACAAACTTATCACGGATTTGCTTAGATTTGACATCCATATCAACGTAATAGTTACGATCTGGCATGCTCAATCCTCCTTGCATGGCATAAACCTGATACTGACTGCTGTTCTTATCATCTTGTGCAACATACAAACTAAAGAAAGGCGATGCTGCCACCGTATGGATATATGATGCTTCGGCTATAATGTCACTTAAATCTTTAATATTATCTATTTTAGCAAGTTCACTCCTTAAATCGCTAATACCTTTCTTATTCAATGATACACTATCCATGCCCGAATAAAAGAAATCTCCTATTTTTTGCTTGTTACTCCCTTTTGGTTCTTCCTTAACCGAAGCCGATTCACAGATAGTAAGCACCTGAGCATTTACCGTATCCTGTATCAATTGAAATATGCCATTACTTTGCTCACTGGCAGGAATAGGATGTTGTTTAAACCACCTGCCATTGGCAAATTGAAAAAAATCATCCTGCGGTCTCACCGTAGAATCAATGTGTGAAACAAGAGGATCAACTTCGTTTGTTGATTTTTTGCCTTCTTTACACGATGATATTAATACAGCCAGTAGAATAATGCCGCTGCTAAAAGATTTAAATAAAAACTTTTTCATATTCTAATACGTTTAATACATTCTTCTTTATCAAAATAATACAACTTCAAACAAAATCAAAAAATGTCAATCCACAGGTGACAAAGTATACCCTAGTTTACGAAGCAATTTAATTAAACCATTTTCCCCTATTAAATGACCTGCACCTACAACAATAAAAGTTGGTTTTTCAGGTAATATGCCTTTTAATTGTTTTTCCCAATTCCTGTTGCGATTATCTATCAATTTTTTTTTCTCAGCATCAGTCATACCCAGCTCTCTATCTGACATTAATGTTAACATACCATCAATATCTTGCTTCATATAACAATTAGTCATTTTCCTGACATATTCAATTCCTCTATCGCCAAGTTTTACCATTTTAAGCAGATCACGAGCTTGCTCTTTCAACGGACCATCAAACAAACATTCAGCCTGAAATTCCATCGTTTCAAATCCATGAACTGATTTACCCTGCTCTTTCGCCTTCTTCTGTAGGGTTGCATCCAGCTGGACTTGAGGATTATAACCGTTAAAAGACTTAATACTCTGAACTAAACTAAGTTGTGCAGACACAACATTGGGTTTAAACCTGTTAAATCGTTCAGCACCAAATCCTAAATACTTTTTCAGAACGCTATCCACTAACTGATATTCACTAGCGGAATACAGCGTATTAAGCAGACTATCTGAAGGGAGCAACATATACTTAGCTATTTTCATCTGTGCGTAAGGTACATTTACGCTATCCATATTTATTTCCCCATAAAGTTGCTCACATCCGGCAAATGCAGTTTTAAAGCCATCGATACTATCGCAAATACTCAGGGGAGCAATATGGTGCGTACCAAAAAGGAAAGATGGGCTCTTCAAACCATTCCCTGATATTTTCCATAACAACTGAGCATTGCTTGTTAATGCAGAAAACAATATAATAACAAATAGAATTCGTCTTCTCATCTCCAAATATTTAAGTCCCAAACAGATATTTTTTATCCAAATACAATATCATTAGCAATAAAGGCTACAAATATAAGAAACTTACTCACCAATAGCACCAACTTAAAGTTTATTTTTACAATATCAGCTATGAAAAGATAAAAGAAATAAAAAGATAGAAGAACGGTCCAACAATATAACGTCTACTCTGTTTTTAGTTATAAAACGAAAATATAACTAAAATAAACATTATATAGTCATGGAAAATACTAAAAACATTTCATCGATTAAAACTGTAAATCCCTTCAATAATGAAGTGGTAAAACAGTTTGAGGTCATGTCAAAAGACCAAGTCAATACAATTATCTCCAAAGCAGATGAAGCTTTTAAGAATTGGAGAAAAACCTCCTTTGCACAGCGTTCAGCCATTATTCATAAAGTAGCTGAGATTATGCGCTCCAGAAAAGAAGAATTGGGCAAACTGGCAACACTTGAGATGGGAAAACTATTAAGAGAAAGCATTGCCGAGGTTGAACTTAGTGCGGACATCTTTGATTACTATGCTTCAAAAGCAGACTCCCTCCTTGCGGACAAGAAACTTGAAACTCCTATTGGTAAAGCTTTTATCAGCTATGAACCCATCGGAGTCATACTTAGCGTACAACCATGGAATTTCCCCTTCTATCAAATCACCCGCTCGGCGGCACCTAATCTGATGGCAGGAAATACAATGGTTTTGAAACATGCTTCCAATGTTCCTCAATGTGCGCAAGTCATGGAAGATATTATCCGTGAAGCCGGAGCACCAGATGGAGTATACAGTAATCTATTTATCCCAGGAAAAGACATTGAGAGTTATGTCAATAATCCAAAGATTAAAGCGGTGACATTAACCGGAAGCGAACCGGCAGGTGCATCTATTGCAGCTGCTGCAGGGGCTAAGGTAAAGAAATCTACCTTGGAACTCGGAGGTAGTGATCCGTTTGTTGTACTCGATGATGCCGATTTGGATGATGCCGTACAGACCGCTGTTTACGGAAGAATGTGGAATGCCGGACAAGTTTGTGTATCTCCAAAGAGAGTTATTGTTCCCGAATCAAAATATGATGAATTTCTACAAAAAGTGAAGGACATATTCTCCAAGCTGAAAGTAGGTGATCCGATGGACCCGAAGACCGATGTTGCTCCATTGAGCTCGGAAAAAGCTGCTGCTGATGTAGCTGTACAGATAGATAAAGCCAAAGCACAAGGTGCACGCATTCTTCTTGGAGGGCATCGTGTTGATCGTCCCGGAGCATTTGTGGAACCAACCCTGATTACCGACATCACACCCAACATGGATGCTTATTTCGAAGAAATATTCGGCCCGGTATTCATGCTCTACAAATACAAGACACTGGAAGAAGCTATTGAACTGGCCAATGCCACCGAATTTGGATTAGGCGGTACCGTATTCGCTACCGATAAAGAGAAAGCTGTTGAAGTCGCTCGGCAGATTGAAACCGGAATGGTTTACATCAATCATGTCACCGGAATAGCTCCCGAACTACCATTCGGAGGAACCAAGGGATCCGGTTATGGTCGTGAACAGTCCGAAGCCGGCATATACGAGTTTGTCAACGAAAAGCTTATTCGCGTTACCGATTCAAAGAATCCCTATTAATCTGTAGCTATTCAGAGACGGAGTAGTATTAAAACATCATTGCCGTCTCTACAGAATACAATATCTCTATATATAAAAAGCCGTTCTAATTTAATTCCGAAAAGGAATTTTTAGAACGGCTTTCCCTTTATTTTTCTATCTTACTTTAAGATACAAACTTTGATCAAAGTTTCCACAAATCAATGATAAACTAACGTGAATTCGATATAAGCATTAAATTATTTCTTTGATTAATAAGAACATAGGAATGACACTACTAAGAAAACGAATGCTGATTGAAACGATCAATGAGGAGTTAAAGAAAATTGCACAGATTGAACATTTCAGACATCGTTATTTCAATAACTTCATAGCTAAGGTTTTCTCGGCTATCGCTGCATATTGTTTCTTTGAAAAGAAACTTGCTATTGGTCTGAACCTCATCAATGACGAACAGCTTACCATATTTTAAATCTTTATATTGAATTCATGTTAATAGAAGATACATTCCATCTTTTCTATTCACTTTCACTCTGGATCAACCAACTGCGCCCACTCCTCTCTATTGCTTGAAGAATTAAGTATAGAATGTGCTAAATATGAGTAAAAAAAATAGCCACCTACTTCCTATCCAGAAAGCTTCTGAAGGGGGGGAGGCAAAGGTAGGGACTGAGGTAGGCACAGTTCCTACCTTTGCCAGCCTCAGTCCCTACCTTTGCTTGGCTCTGTTTAAGGACGCTCTTCTTTTCGCCAAGAAGAATTACAAACGAAGAAACAAGCATCCCATATTTTCAAAGATTAGAGTTTGCCTTATGTAAACAGTCAATGTTGCTTGTTTATAAAAACTTTGAATTCTCTTCACGCCCAATCTGCTCTTTTATATATAATCATTATTATAGAACATTTCTTTTACTGTAATTATAAACTCAAATGTAACTCAACCAACAATCTCCGATAGATAAAACTGATAAAACTTTTCTTTAATCTCATCACGCACCCGGTGAAATTCGTTTTCGATAAAGAGAGGAGAACCTACCACTTTTGAAGGATCATCAAAGCCGATATGTATTCGATGCTTAACAAAACCGGTAAATACCGGACATTTTTCATTTGCTCCGTCACATACAGTAATAACGTAATCCCATTTCCGGTCCAAGTACTTAGTTATGTTTTCAGGCACATGATTACTGATGTCCACACCAGCCTCTGCCATCACTTTTACAGCCATCGGATTCACTTCAGAGGTCGGTTCCGTTCCCGCCGAAGCAACTTCAATATCAGGGTCGAACGATTGTAAAAAGCCATGAGCCATCTGGCTACGGCAGCTATTCCCGGTACAGATAACCAGTATGCTGGGGGAACGATACAAGATCAACTCCCAATGCCCCACATCACGCCAACGATCAAACTTCCATCCGACCTGCTTCATATGCGAGACTTTTTTAAAGCCAAACTTCTCATGCAAACTAACACTTCCTTCGTTAGGCAAGCAAATACCTGAAACCAATACATGCGTATCCTTTAAGTCAACCGCCTTAAGCAAATGCTCAAACAACAACGTTCCGACGCCCTGTTGCATGTAGGCTTTATCCAAATAAACCGTCAACTCTTTTGTAGAAGCATATGCGCATCTGTTCTTCCACTTGTGGATGTAGCAATACCCCACCACCCTATTCTCTTTTTCAGCGACGAGATAAGGCAAACCTGCAGCAAGAACTTCTTCAATACGACCCTTCATTTCAGCAACTTCCACAGCAATCGTTTCAAAGGTTATTGCAGTATGCTCCACATAGAAATTGTAGATCCCGCAAATCGTCTCTGCATCTTCCAACACAACCGGACGTACCTTAATATCTTCTTTCCCCATTTATCTTAAATAATTAGCAATGTTATGTAATACACCCCTACAAAGATAAAAACAATTGCAACCGCTCTCCTGAACCATTTCTCAAAAAGTTGCATCCTATTGTAAAACCGACTGAGACCGGAAAGGCTATAGGCAATAATCCACGCCACAAGAATTACAGGCAATCCGGTGGCAAGAGCATACACCACAGGGAGCCAGTAACCACCTGATTCCGCAGCAGACAAGGGAATAAGCATTCCGAAATAGAACACCCCACTGGTGGGGCAAAAAGCTAAAGCAAAAACGATTCCGAGAAATAAAGCTCCCAAACCACCTTTCGCTTTCTTTTGCAACTTATCCCCGCCAATATTGATACGAAATAAGTTCAGCTTAATTAAATCGAGCATATAAACACCCACCACAATCAGTACCGGACCGATCAACCATTCACCATATTTACTGACAGCTTTCTGTATAGCAAACATACTGGCACCTTCACGCAAGATCGGAATCAAAATAAACCCGAGTAGAGTGTAAGTAATCACACGCCCAGCAGCATAAAGCAGGCCGTTGAAAAAGATACGATGCCGGTTATCCAAATCCTTTCCGATAAAACCGATAGCGGTAATATTAGTCGCCAACGGACAGGGACTCACAGCAGTAAGCAGTCCGAGAATAAAGGCCGTAATTGCCGGAACCGAACTCTGTTCCAAAAGTGATTGAAGAAAGTTCATTCCTGTTTTATTTTAATAATTCATCTATTTTCTGACGAATCCCTTCCTGAAACTTCGCCGGATTATTCCGGGCATTGCCAAAAGCAAATTCCGTCATATTATTGACATTCTCCTTGTCCGCTTTCAAACCATTGACAAACAAAGAAGACCATGATACTTCATACTTATCTGCTATTGCTTCATTCTCCTTTTTAGAGATATCAATAACTCTATACACCACCTTACCCGATGCCAACTCTTGGGAATAAATACTATCCAACAGCTCTTTAGTATATTTCTCTATAGCCCGGCAAGTGATGCAGCGTTGTGCTCCATGAAAATAGAGTATTTCCACGCGATCCTTCTGTACAGTTGCCGTTTCCGGAGAAGCATTCTTCTTTGCCGCATTGCCGCAAGAGATAAATAAAATTGTGCTCACTGCCAAAGCCAATAACAATCTTAAAGAAATCAACTTATTCATAGTTACTATAATATTGAATTAAACAAATAACCGGAAAGGATAATAAACAATGCAATGACTCCGAAGAAGATACCGATCAGTTTCCAGGTCATTACTTTCTTCAGCAGAGTAGCTTCAGGAAAGGACAGACCTACCACAGCCATCATAAAAGCCAATGCCGTACCGATAGGAATACCTTTCGCCACAAAGACCTCAATCACAGGGACAATACCGGCAGCGTTGGCATACATCGGTACTGCCAAAATCACCGAAATGGGAACGGCATACCAATGACTCTTTGATAAATACTGCTCAAAGAAACCTTCGGGCACATAGCCGTGCATCACTGCCCCGAGAGCTATACCTATAATAATATAGAGCAATACCCCGCGCACAATATCCCATGCACCTTGCATAATTGCGGGCAAACGCTTCATAAACGGAGTTTTCTCCTTTTCCCAAACCGCCGAATCGGTATTTGCATTTTGCTGAATCTGCCGAACCCAGTCACTTAAATAAGGCTCCAGCTTCAACCTCCCCAACACAAAACCACCAATCATACCAAGTAAAATGCCGCTTACCACATAAATCACCGTGATACGAAGTCCGAAAGTTCCTGCAAACATCGCCACCGCAACCTCATTAACCAAAGGAGAAGTAATGAGATAAGCGAACGTTACTCCCAAAGGAATGCCTCCTTTCACAAAGCCGATAAACAGGGGAATGGATGAACAAGAACAAAATGGAGTAATAGCTCCAAACAGGGAAGCAAAGAAATATTGCAATCCAAAGAGTTTATGCGTCGTCAAATAGTGACGTAAACGGTCTATGGGAAAATAAGCATTGATTATACCCATCAACGTACTGATGAGAAAAAGAAGGATCAATATCTTGATGGTATCATAAAAGAAAAAGTTCACAGCCATCCCCAAATGAGTGTCTGCACTAAGCCCAAACAGCTGATAAACCAGCCAGTCTACAAAATTCTGTATCATATCTAATCTCTATTTACATTCGTAATAATACGAACAATAAGGACACAATAAGCCGGAGAAACAGAACAGTCTCTATTTCTTCAGCAAAGCTTTAACTTCCGCCACTGACAAAACTTTGCCTGAGGCCACTACTTTACCATCAACTGCAAGAGCCGGTAAACGCATTACATTATATTCCATAATCTTCATCAAGTCTTCCTCTTTTACCAATGAAGCTTCAATACCATCTTCGGCAATTGCTTTTTCTACCGAAGCATACAATGCTTTGCAATTGGAACAACCCGTTCCTAATACTTTAATTTCCATAACTTTTTATTTTTATTAAAATGAATAATCACACCTAACTAAACAAAAATCAAGCTCCCCTTATCCGTCTTCCGGAAGTAAAAGTTCTCGCCAGTCATAATCAAATCACAATAGGTGCCGCGACGGATGAATGTGAAGTGTCTACAGTTCTCACTAATTATAATCAAATCAGTAACGCGCAAACTGAAACAGCTTCTTTCCTTCAATTTATCAATCCTTCTATAAAGCAGCTCTATCCATTCGTAATATGACGAACATTGAAAGCATAAAAAAAGAACTGTTTTAGCAACAGATGTCCTTCTTTTCAGCACAGCTCCGGAAAAGATCGGCAAAGAGTTGCTGAGCCAATCGCCAATTCTCCCGATTAATACAATACTTCACTTTCGGGGTTTCTATTTCACCCTGTATCAATCCGGCATCCTTCAATTCCTTTAAATGTTGCGAAACCGTAGCTTTGGCAATAGGCAACTCTTCATGAATATCACCGAAGTAACAAGTATCCCGGCTGGCTAAAAATTGAAGAATGGCAATACGGGCCGGATGCCCCAACGCCTTTGCGAAACGGGCCACTTCTTCTTGCTTTGCTGTATAATCTCCTTTTGCCATTTTCTTATAATCTTTAATCCGCTACTTCTTAACTGATTTACTTTCCAAGAGAATCATAGTCAGATCATAACAGTCTATGATTACTTTATTGTTCGCAAATATACGAACAATATTTTATTAGCAAAAGAATAGCTCACAAAATTCATTGCAAAACCTGCTTAATCTTCATTCGCACAGGCTCAAGCAAGAGAGATTAACTATTACAGAAAATAGCTTGAAACACAAATAGAATTAATTCACGTCTCGAAAAACAACTAAAAGGAATCAATGAGCATCATCTAAATATCAGAGCCTACTGTTCCCTTTTTATTGAGGTTCAATCTTTAGTTGAAGTTCATCCCCTTTATTCCTAAAAAAGAAAGGGGCAAACCGATTTGTCTCATCGACAACGATCTGCCCCACGGTTAGCAAAAATCAATAAAAGTCCAGAACTCAATTTTTGCCTTTACGATATCCTTTACCTACTCCCTTATCTTGGCTTTGACCGGGAGCATAACCATTCACCGTTTGCGTACAAACACCAGCTTGGTTCACCTTTCCTTTTGCGCCGGTTGCTTTTCCGCCCTTTTGGCTATTTGTATTTCCTCCTTTACCTTTATACTGTCCATAAGCATTCCCATGTGTGAAAGGTGCATTGAGTATTGCATCAAAATCTTCTTGCGACAGAACCACAGGTACATAAGTTCCACCTAATACGGTGATCTGACGGACAACCGCTTTCAAATGATTGGACGATGCTTTCATCAAGTTTGATACGACAAGGGCGATATTCTCGTTTGCAACATCCGGCAATACCTCTTTATAAGCGGCAACGCTTTCTTCTTCCATAAAGGCCATAGTCGAGAATGTTTGCACCAACGTAGTGTCTTGAGTAATCAATTGATCGTAAAAAGTTTGACGGGTTGGGTCGGAGAAAACGCCTGCTTCCGTAAGAGGAGTATATTCTATTTCATAATAGTCGAGCAACGAATCCACACAAGCAATGTGCGACTCTTCGGCTCTCATGATACGTGAGATCTGAGGTGCTGTAGGATATTTGTCCGCAAATACGGCATAAACATCATGCGCCAGCTTTTCATCTTCACGCATAGCATAAAGAAACTCAATTTCATCCGCATCAAGCGGTGAAGTAACGGTTAGTACCGGCACCACATTAGAACGGGTCATGGCGCTGACTCCTTCCGCATCCACACTCAACAAAGCCATTTGAGAAGAACCGGTTTCATCCAAAGGAGTGCTGTCCGACTGACTGCACGACGACATCAGACACAAAGAGAATGCCGAGAAAGCAATTGCGGTAAATAGATTCGTTTTCATATTCGTTTGGTTTTAGAAGTTAATATTCAATTGTCTTTTTACTATTAACCGCACGAACTCAACTTTACCCTACCACATAAATTCAAGAAAAAACATCGGAGTGAAAGGCATTGCTTTGGAATAGAACGTAACAGGCTCATCTTTAGCTTGAAGAGTATAACTATATTTCAGATTATCAGCACCAAACACATTGATAACGGAAGCTCCCACATGCAACTGACAGGTCCTGAACCTCAACCTGTAGGTGGCAGAAGCATCCAAACGACTGTACGACGTCTCCTTCTCCGTTTGCTTAATGCCTGCACCTTTACCTTTTCCGTTTGAGCTATTCCCGGAATAGTCGGGAACGGAGAAACCTGTACCATACACATAATCGGCAGAAAGAAGAAAGGACTTTAGCTTTAACAATCCGCCCAACTTTATCTCATGTCCGGTTTCCGAATAAGCTTCCTTCACGGAGGTCAGCGAATAAGAACCGAAGACTGCACCCTCCTTGAACTCCTGTTTGGCAAAGACATCCACTCCACGAACATCCACTGCAACAGGCGTTGGCTCAAAGTCCACCAACCGCACGGCATTACGGGTATTCTTCAAATACCCTTCCACACTCGCTGTGAAACCACGAGCCGATTGATAAGAGAAATTCGCAACACCGTGCATGGAATGGAGTTGCGAATGAATGGCCCAATTTGAAAGGTAGTTTTTATCACTAACTTCATAAGGAATGCGACTCAGATATTGGTTGTACAATCCCCAGGCCGCACTCAACGCAAATCCTTTGCCAAGATCATATCCGGCAGATAAACGAGGCTGCACTTTAACGGCATCCGGCAACCAGTCAGCTCTTAATCCGGCATCCATCCACAAGCGCCCCAACGTCAACCGGTCGGAAAAGAAAGTACTCCAGTCACTCAACCCTTCGCCCGCTGCTTCATAACGATTGAACTCCGCCCCCGCACTAATCCGCTGCCGCGTACCGAGGGGAAAGTCATGCACCAGACGTGCGGATAACTGACGGACGGAACGACTGACTGCATATAATCCCGTCTCTTCATCCTCTGTTTTCATTCTCGAAAAGGCAAAGGACAGGCGGGTATGTGATGCATTCCGCCAATAACGATCGTACAAACCGGATGCTCCTATTTGGTGGCAATGCTGCTTACCTTCTATCAGCTCAGCATCAACGGGCTGTGCGGTAAAACCGAACTTATCGTCCGCACCATACAAGGCGATGCGATAAGTATCATTTTCAAACGCTTCACCGGTATAACTGACATTCAGGTCGGAAAACGTATAAGAAGGGGTGACGTACATTTCATCGGCAGTCTGGCTCGAAGCTTTTTCGGCTATCTTATCCAACCCTTTCCCCTGCCCCTGCGCCTTTCCCGCCGCAGTCTTACCGTTGTAGGGATTGAGCAGGGAACTATGATATAAATCATAAAAGGTGCGACGATAGGCAACGGCTAATGCCGAACGTTTAGTCACCGGCACACTGCCATACACATTGGCTGTCAATGTACTAACCATTGCCTTAAAAGAAGGTTTGCTATAATCAGCTTCATTACCCTGTATCTCTGCAACAGCTCCCGTCTGATTTCCATATTCCGTTCCATATCCTCCCTTCATCAAGCGGATGCTACGCACCAGATAGGGATTGATAAAGCTGATGTTATCATTAAAACCACGCATACCGTACAGGGGAATACCGTCAAATACAATCCGACTCTCACCCGCATTACTTCCCCACACCATCAGTTCATCGGAAGGTTCACCTGACGCTCTCACTCCCGGCATCATCCGCAACAAATTGAAGACAATATTATCACTACTCCCCGGCAGGGCACGTGCACTCTGCTGACTGCCGGTCAGCTCACCCGCTTCCTGCCCCGTACTACCAAAGACCAACTGCATGCGCGGTGCGGTAATCGTAATTTCCCCTACATCCACTACTTTTATCTCCGGCGGACGTTCAAGGTAAGTCACTGTTTTTGAAGCAGGTTTCTTTGATGAAGGTTTTGGTTGGGCTGGTTCTTCTTTCAACCGTGAAATGACGTACACTCCACCAATCTCTTCGCAAACATAAGGCTTATCGGCAAGCAAGAAGAGAATGGCGGCTTTAGGAGAAGGAAAGGAACGGTTCAACGTTACCTTATAAGCCGAAAGTGCACGGCTATCGAATGAAAGATCCACACCTAACTGTTCGAGCACCTTATCCAACGGCTCTCTGTCAGCTTTTACCCGTACTTGCTGGGCGATAGCTGTATTCAGCACCATGCACAAGCCGGTCAATATGATCAGTATTCTTCTCAATCAATTTGCGGTTAACGTAATACCAAATGGTTTTCCTATAATCTCCAATACCACATCGAGCGTCTTATCTCTTGAAAATGAACCGGTATAGTACACATCGGGCAAACCGGAAGCTGTGACGTGGATATTATACTGCCGCTCCACTTCATCAATCACCTCATGCAAAGGAGTATGATCAAAATAGAACCATCCTTTCGTCCACCCGATAGCCTGCTTGGCATGCTCCGTGTCCGAAGTCTGAAGTTGTCGCCCCACTAACCGGACTTGCATTGACGGGGTAATCACTGCAGATTGTTCTCCCGAAGAGACTTGAACCTTTCCGGTAAGGCAGGTCACATCAAACCGTTCTTTCCGGGAAAACACGTTGAACGAAGTCCCCAACACAGCAACCGAACCATGGACGGTATTCACCGTAAAGCGACTTCCTTTCATAACCCTGAAAAAGCCTTCACCGTTCAGCGTCACTTCACGCGACACTTTCCACCACAACGGACGGTAAGTCAAACGACTATCCGCATTTAGATTGACCAGTGAACCATCCGGCAGGGCTACGGCAAGCTGTTTGCCCCGTTCCACCACCACCTCCGTGGTATATAGATAGGCTATTGTCGGCAGAAAAACAAGTGCTGCGATCACTGCGGCAACGGCATAACGCATCCACAGCCGGCGAGACAGCGGTTTCACCCGGGGAGCCTCATCAACAAGACCGGCAAAGCGTTCCGCCCACACCTGCTCTTTACTTTTCTTCCATTCCGGAGTAACTTTTATATGCTTAGTATCCATATCACAACAGTTTTTTCCGTAACAGCGACAAAGCCGCATTCATTCTTTTCTCTATGGCCTTTACACTCAAATTCAGTCGTTCCGCTATCTCATGATACTTCAGGGATTCTTCCCTGTTCATCAGGAACACTTCCCGTTGACCATCAGGCATCTCTTCCAGCACCGCCGCATAACGCGCTTTCAATTCTTCAAACTGCAATTCTTCCTGTGGCGAAAGAGAGGCGCTTTCATCCGGTCGCATATTCTCCGCAAAGCTAAGCCGCACATCCTGCTTCCGATAGTAGCTCACTACGTTATCCGACGCCATCTTATAAAGTAAAGCTTTGATGTTAAGCAATTCCAACCGGTCACGACGCTCCCACAATTGCATAAACACATCTTCCGCTATATCTTCTGCGACCTGTTCGTCCGAAGTCTTATAATAAACAAACCGCCGGATAGCTTCAAAATAAGTATTGAATATATCTTGAAAATCACCCTTATTCATAAGTCATTTCATGGAATAAACCGCATTAACCGACAAATACCCTACTCTCGCTCAACAAAAAGTTTCGACACACTCTCTCATTCCTTTTCCAATTCACCCATATCATTGAGGTGGAGTTCCAATGCTTTCACCGAAATATAGATCTCATAAACAGAGATTGCTAACGAGATAATAAGCAACACCAACCCCAGACCGAAGATGTATACGGAAACAAGATAGAGCTGGATGTAGAGGGTAAACATACTAACCACACACAGCAGCAGACTACCGATACCCGTAACCTGCATGGCACGCGTCAGGTAAAGTCGTTTGCGAAGGTTGGCTATTTGCGCAGCTGTCACTTTCGATGGATTTTCGATGTATTGTTCTTTCAGCGTTCTTACCAATTGGGCATACGACAGAAAACGGTTGGTATAAGCCAACATAATTAGTGATATGGCCGAGAAGAGCAAGGCCGGAGTTGTCATATCAATTTCCATTCTTTTTTCGCTATATTGAATTAGTATACACAAATATAGAGAAAATAACCATTCACAGTATTGTTTTTCTTCCAAAACGAATATCTTTGCAACAGACATTTAGTTTATATCAATTATGGAAACAAGAATTACACCCAGTCGCATCACCACCCTGCGTACGAATGAAATATTTGTTTTCGGCAGTAACCTGAAAGGCTCCCACGGCGGAGGAGCAGCCTTATTGGCCTGGAAAAAATGGGGAGCCATTTGGGGACAAGGTGCCGGATTGCAGGGACAAACTTATGGCATACCCACCATGCACGGTGGACCGGATGCTATTAAACCTTACGTAGATGAGTTTATTCTCTTTGCTAAAGAGAAACCGGAGTTCACCTTTCTTGTCACCGAAATAGGTTGCGGCATTGCAGGCTTTACTCCACAACAGATTGCTCCGCTGTTTAAAGCAGCGGTAAATGTGCCCAATATCCATCTTCCCGAACGATTCTGGAACGTATTGAACGAACAATAAGTACTTTCCGAACAGGTTCAAACACGACACTCTCTACCCAGTATTTTCACTCACTCTACTTGCACGCTTGCACTTTACAGTATAACTAATTGACACACAACATGTAGCAGAGTGGTGGCAGTAAAAAAAACAAGAGTGTAAGCAATTTGCTTACACTTCAGATAGCGTTTCCAATACCTCATTAGTTTATTCTCTATCAGCATCTTACTTGTTATAAGGCGACGAAGCAAGCTGTTTCCCGATTATTCACCCCTCTCGGTTTCTTGCCCTAAAGATATGGTCTCTTTGTGTATTAGACCATTGCTCTTGATAATAAGAACTGTTTAGCTTGTTTGTTTTATTGCTTATTGATTGCTTCCCCACAGCTGTGGAGAAGCTTTTCCACAATAGTGAAGAACTTGTTTCACAATAGTGAAGAAAGTTCTCCACAGCTGTGGGGATCAAACAAATCCTAAGGCAAAAGTAAAAGAAAACTTATGTATTTTAGGACAAAGGGCTAAGGAAAGTAATGAGATGCACTGGGTTATACGGGTTAGCGCCCTATATTTGCGGCATATACTGCGGTAAAAAAACTCTTAGCCAATAGCACTACAATCAGCAACAGGTTTCATCTTCTTCGCAATCAGAATACAAGCTAAAGAAAGCACGGCGCTCACTACAAAGATGATACCTGTAGAGGACAATATGTTTCCAAGCCCGACCAACGGGGAGACTATGCCACCCGAAGCAAAACAAAAAGCGCCTAACAAAGCGGAAGCCGTACCCGAATTATTGCGCGCACTCTCCATGGCCAATGTAGTGGAACTGGTAAAAGTGAGTCCCATAGTAAATAAGAGAACAAGCAACACCGACTCATAAATCCAGAAACTACAGTTCGACATTAAAGCAGCACACTCTACAACAGCCAGAATAAGCATCCCAACACAACCGGTAAGCGTTGCATTCTCTAACTTGCGAAACTTAACCGAAAGTGCGGCAGCCACACCGATGGCTACGGCATTAATACTAAAACAAAAGCTAAAAGCCAAGGCGGAGAAACCATAATGCTGCTGTACAATAAACGGAGAAGAAGCTATGTTGGCAAAAAGTATACCCTGGGCAAAAGCCAGTTGCAACACGTAGGCCACGTAGCGCCCATTACAAAGCACGATTTTAAAACTCTTAAATGTGTCTGCCCATTTGGACGTAAGTCGCCGTTCAACAGGAAGAGACTCATTAAGATACATACTGGCAGCCAAAAGAATAACACCCAGCACAAGCAGAATGCCAAATATTCCCTGCCAACCGATCAAATCGGTAAAGACGCCCCCTATCACCGGTGCAGCTACGGGAGCTATGCCATTGATAGCACCAATAACCGCCAGCATATTGGCGAGACCCCTTCCCGAAAACTTATCCGTAGCTATGGAACGGGAAATAACAATGCCACCTGCACCGGCAATGCCTTGCACCAGACGGAAAGCCACAAATAATTGAATATTAGTAGACAGCATGCAACAAATAGTAGACAGGATAAACAACCACATAGAAACAAGCAAAGGAAGACGCCTGCCATAACGATCACTCAAGGGACCGAAGAAAATCTGTCCCACCGCCAAACCGATCATACTGGTAGTCAACCCCAGTTGCACCATAGAGGACGTGGTGGCAAAATAATCGCTCATAGACGGTAAAGTGGGTAAATACATATCCGTAACAAACGGACCAAAAGCGGATAACATCCCTAAAAGGATAAGCAGAAATAGTTTTGAATTGTATCTTTTCATCTTAAAAATGCTTTATTGTAAAGCAGTGATGCAAAAGTACTCAGAAATTGCAATATTCACAAATCTCCTGTACGAACAAGAAAACAGATCCTAAACATCCATAAACATAGACCGCATGAATAACGCTGAGAAAATGATGATCCCGATATAACTTCACTTCAGAGACATCCTTTACAGGTCTGCCTTAATCAACGAGTCCTTTTCGCATAGTTATAAATAGCCTCTCAATTGGAAAAACATATTTGCCTCAATCTTCTATAATATTATGAGGCCTTTTCGTATATTTACAGCCAAGTCATTTATGCCAAATAATTTATTAAGATAATTAATAAACAATATACTTACATTTTTATTAAATATTTTCATATCATACTGATAGGGTAATAGTGAACATGATAAAATACTTATTATATCAAAAAGAGTTCGATAAGATATTTACCGAGAATTATTCTCGCCTCTACATGTATGCTCTTCACCTTACCAATGATTCGGAGACTAGTCGTGACATTGTCAGTGATGTTTTGAGTCATCTCTGGGAAAATATACGAACAATAGACAAAGAGACCGTGCACGCATATCTGACTACGGCTGTACGAAATAAATGCATCGATCATTTAAGACACCAAATTGTGATTAACAATTATTTTGAAACTTACCTTCAGGAAGCGGAACAGTTCTACACTGATTATCCAAAGGAAATGGAAAATGAACATTTGGTTAAAGAAATGTTAGAGGAACTCCCTCCCGTCACACGCCATATTTTAGAGGAATGTTACCTCTACCAAAATAAATATAGTGAAGTAGCTGAAAAAATGAATATCAACCCTAATACTGTTAAAAAGCATATATCCAAGGCCTTAAAAATACTCAGAGAAAAATTTAATAGTGAAAATAAGCTAACAGATATACCCAAAAAAGATACTAAAACGTATAATAAATAAAAAGGGAATATGGCAGAAGATAAATATATAGACAATAATCAAGATAAACGTACGGACAGTACAGAAGATTTTGACATGTTTCCTGAGAAGGTAGCCATACGACATTATTTACTAAAAGAATCTGTAAGAGAACCCAACGTTGAAGTCGAACTGAAACGATTCCATCAGAACCATAATTCTAAGTATTCCCGTAAAAGCACAATAGCTATTAGTGCACTATTAGGAGCTGCTGCCACTCTATTGCTTGTTTTTCTTATTCAAAAGCTATGGGTCAATGAAGTTCAAGAAACACCTGTCACTGTGTTTTTAGCTAACCGGACGAATGAAGAAGTTACACTTCAAAATAGTAACGGTGATGTATTGTCATTAGGGAATGTCGGTGACACTTTATTGCAGAATTATGGTGCAAAAATAAATAGCGTTTCGAAAACATTATTATACCAAACTGGCCTCAAAAAAAGCAGCTCAATGCAAACCCTGACCACACCACGAAAAAAAGACTTTAAAGTAATACTATCAGATGGTACACAAGTATGGCTTAATGCTGAAAGCCAAATGTCATACTTATCCTCTTTTGAAGATAACCAACGCGTAGTTTATCTCCGGGGAGAAGCCTATTTTAAAGTCAGTCCAGACAAGAAACGTCCGTTCATAGTTAAAACGGAAAACATACAGACTCTCGTATTAGGTACAGAGTTTAATCTGCGCAACTATTCGGCGACAGATATTCACATAACTTTGGTACATGGAGCCTTAAAGGTAAGCAACCATCGTGGAGAAAACCCTGTGAATATAAAACCTGGACAAGATGCCTTCTTAAAGCCAGATGGTAGTTTTGCTGTAAAAGGGGTGGAATTGGAAGCTTATACAGAATGGAAAGACGGTTACTTCTACTTCGATAACAAACCCTTAATAGAAGTTATGCAAGATATAGGACGTTGGTACGACGTGGATATTATCTTTGAACATCAACATAACATAAACTCAAAAGTACACTTTGTAGCCAACAGAAAAGGCACATTGTATGATGTAATTGATCTCTTAAATAGTTTACACATTGTTAAAGCTTCATTAAAAGACAAAAAAGTAGTAATTGAATAGCCTTTCTTCCCTTTTTTCTCCTTTTTCCTTTTTTTTTCTTTCATATCGTACCCGATTTCAGGAATAAGACGTATTTATTAATATAATACGAATTATAACCTACATCATAATATGTATTTATTAATAAAACAAAGTAAAAAGATGAGAAATCGCCTTATTCTATTATGCTTTTCTTTGCTGCTTGCCTCCCAAATCACTTTATCGGGGCAGACAAAGAGGGAAAAAACGATCAGTTTATCGTTTCACAACGAACCACTATCCAGTGCCTTTAAGAAGATAGAAAAAGCTTCAGGGTACAAAATTCTATTTGCTTATGATGACGTAAGATCATTCACCACGACATGTACTATAGAGAATAGCACAGCTCCTAATGCTGTAGCACAGGTCATAGGCAAATATCCGCTAAACTTCACCGTCAAAGATGAATTTATAAGCATTGTCTCCCGCAAGCAGCCTACAATGAACCAGACTTCGAATCAGCAGCGTACTATAACAGGAATGGTTGTTGATGAGAAAAAACAGCCGTTGATAGGTGTTTCCATAACAATGCCTGGAAACAATACTGTAGGAACAATATCCGATGAAAATGGGCATTTCTCCATAAACCTGCCAAACAATGTAAACACACTAAAGTTATCCTACATAGGGATGAAATCACAGATAGTAACCATTAATCGCAAGAATCTGATAATTGTAATGGAAGAAGACATGAACCAATTAGATGATGTAATAGTAACTGGTTACCAGACAATCTCCAAAGAACGTGCCACCGGTTCATTCGTCAAAGTATCAGAAACCGAACTAGAAAAAAAACGTTTAAGCAGTATCTCAACCCTTCTAGAGGGAGAAGTCTCGGGATACACAGATGGACTAATTCGTGGAGTAAGCAGTATGAAAGGAGAAACCGCCCCACTTTATGTCATTGATGGCTTTCCTGTGGAAGACCAAACAATGGATTACCAAGGAGTAGTTTCAAATAAAGTTCCTCAACTAAATATGGAAGACATAGAAAGCTTCACAGTGCTAAAAGACGCAGCGGCAGCTTCCATTTATGGTGCACGGGCAGCAAATGGGGTTATTGTCATTACAACTAAAAAACGTGCACGAAGTGAGAAAGCCGAAATTTCATTCTCAGCAGTAGCTACTTGGTCACCCTATAAATATTATACGGGGAACTTGCTTAATTCCTCAGAACTTATAAATCTAGAGCAAGAATGGGCCTTGACAAACAAGCTTTTTCAGGGAACAGGAGCTTCAGAATATGCCAAGTCTTCTTTAAAGTATATAGCCTACCAAAGCGCTGGCATACGGTCAATACTTAATTACTATGCAGGAAACACTACTGAGAGCGAAATGGAGGCAAACTTGTCCAGACTATCTGGAAAAGGTCACAATTACTACAAACAAATAGAGAAATATGCCAAAACAGACCCTCTTTATCAACAATATAACATGAATATCACCAAGACAACCGATGCCAACAGTTTCAAAGTGTCCATTACCTACAATAAAAACCAATACGAAGATAAATACACTAAAGACCAATCAATTGGAATAAACTTATCAAATATTACCAAAATAAAGAAATGGCTTTCTCTGGAAGTTGGAGCATATATGAATTTTAAAGGCGAGAAACAGCAGACTTACAGTGTTACATCGCCAGGATACTCCATTTTTCCATATGACAATCTTGTAAACGACGATGGTTCCAATTACACCGCACCTTCCAGCTTATTCATTAACCAAAATAGTTTAGGGATAATTAATGATTATGGATTATATAATCTTGATATAACTCCAATGGACGAACTGAACAGAAATATTGCCAAAACAAACTCTATGAATCTACGTTCCTATGCACGCTTAAATTTCACGCTCCTACCGGTCTTGAAATATGCAGCATCCTTTCAGTACGAAAGGGGCACTTCTAATTATAAGCAGATCAAGAATAAAGAGTCTTATGCCGTTCGAAGTACAGTTAACAATTTTGCCACTAAGCTGACAGATACATCAGTTACATATAACATTCCTTATGGAGATATGCTAGTGCAACGTGACCAATATAGAGGTTCATACAACTTCCGACAACAACTAGACTACAGCCAAACATTCGCCGGAGTACATAATGTTACTGCCATTCTAGGGACAGAGACCCGTCAAAATAAGATAACAATGCATAAGCACAACGAATATGGTTACGACGATCAACAGCTCTCATACACTAAAATAAATGAGAGTGCACTATCAAATGTCACAGGCGTTTTAGGCTCTTCATCGTTAGGAAACACATCGGGATACTATGAAAATTTGAATAGATATGTCTCCTTTTACGGTAATGGAGCTTATACATGGAATGATAAATATAGCTTTACAGCAAGCCTCCGGTGGGATCGCTCTAATTTGTGGGGTACAAGCTCCAAATACCAGAGTAAACCGATATGGTCTACCGGATTGGGGTGGATAGCCAGCCACGAAGAATTTATCAAAGCTATCAAATGGATCAACTTCCTGAAGGTCAGATTATCTCGTGGCATTACGGGTAACATCAATCCGCAATATTCTCCATATACTGTAGCAACATACAGCCAAAATACGAATGTTGGCGGAACATATGGCTATGTTAGTACACGCCCCAATAAGAACTTATCGTGGGAAAAAACCACAGTAACCAATCTTGGTATCGACTTTGCCATATTAAATAGCAGAGTATGTGGAACTATAGAATATTATAACAGATATGGTGAACGGTTACTTGCCTCAACAATGGGGGTTCCTACTGAAGGATATGGATATACAACCTATGCCCTGAATAATGGTAAAATGCGTAACCGTGGTATAGACATTAGCCTGACCGGAGATATTATAACTACCCGGAATTTCAAATGGGAAGCTAAAGCTACATTCAATTATAATAAAAATAAAATAACATATGTAAATGTAAAAGCCCCCGTTTACTATCTACAGCTTGATTATCCCGACGCATACCCTATAATAGGAAACTCTTACAAAGAATTGTATGCTTATGATTGGGCAGGATTATCCAGTGAAGGATTACCACAAGTATTTGATGAAAACGGAAAGAAAACCAGCATACAACCTACAACATTAGCGGCTATTAAGAGCTATGGATCATCCACTCCCGTGTATAGTGGTTCATTGGGAAGCACTTTCAGTTACAAGGCTTTCGACCTGTCATTCCAATTCGTGTACAGAGGAGGTTATAAAATGCGCTCTTCAAACATGCCTTTCCTTAATTATAGATATGTATCCGGCATTGGCTATGTATCTGATTTCTCAAATCTAAATGGTGACATTGCTAATCGCTGGAGACAATCTGGAGACGAGGCAAAAACAAATATTCCACGTGCTACTTTTACTGAAGCAGGTTACCCATTGACTACACTATATTCGGTATATTATTATTCAAGTGTAAACATCCTGAAAGCTGATAATTTACGCCTTACAAATGTAGCACTCAGTTATCGGTTACCGATGGATATTTGCAGGAAGTTTACCTGCAAGGGGCTGCGTATACAAGCTAATATTGAAAATCCCTACATGTGGGCCAAAAGCAAACAAGCCAAATATCAATTAGGAGGCTATATTTCGCCTAACTATGTACTGGGTATTTACTTGGATTTCTAAAGAGAAAACTTACAATATACAAAAATATGAAGAAAATTATTTATTATATACTTCTTTGCGGCATATATGCCAATATAATAACACTCAGCTCGTGCAACGGCTACTTGAATGAAGAACCAAAAGGGAAAAAGATTCCATCTACTCTGGTTGATTATGAAGCTATGCTACGCTATGAATATGGTGGTCATAGGATGAATGTCATGCAAGCATTACATCTACTTAATGATCGCTTTGTCTCAACAAGTAGCTTGGGTAACTACCCTCTGTATAAAGCAAATTATAACTGGGAAGAAGAAACTGACCGGACTCAATGGAATAACTCAGACGAAACTACATATTACAATGGATATGAAGCTATAGGCTTGTGCAATCTGGTCATAGATAATGCGCTTACTGCAAAAGAAGCAACCGACGCGGAACGTCACTTGGTTTATGATTATGCGAGAGTGTTGAGAGCTATGCATTATTTTCAAGTTGTCAACTATTACGCAGACACCTACACTTCTTCTACAGCCGAGAGCAAGCTTAGCGTACCCCTGATTACCAGTTCCGACGAAGGAGCCTCCTATAAGCAAGTGAGTATTCAAGAAATATATGATTTCATGATAAAAGAAGTGACCGAATCCTTGTCAGACCTACCGGACATGGGGGCAACGATTCTGCACCCTGGTAAGGGAGCGGCCTATGCATTCCTCGCACGACTTTATCTACAGATGCAAGATTATACCAATGCGCTCAGTTATGCAGAAAAAGCATTAACGGTCAATAATCAACTATATGATTGGACGGTATATTATAACGAAAACATAGGAGAAATAGCAAAACCTGATTCGTATAACGCCACAGCATCCCCAATGGGGTTTACTTTTATAGAAAACTATAACTACAATCACGGAGCAACATATTACGCTACACGCGGTGAAAGCATGCCTCAACATCGCGGAGAAGAATATGAAACGGGGGATGCTTTTTTCCTCTCAAATTGGAAACTGAGGACTGCCTCAGGAGATACTTACTATTATGCCACCACCACAGGATTTTTCAACTATGGTGGAATGCGGACCGTAGAAATGTATTTCATCAAAGCAGAATGTCTTGCGAGGAACAATAATATCAAAGGCGCAATGGACATATTGAATGAAGTACGTATAAAACGTATTCTCCCTGCATACTACCATCCTCTTACAGCAACTACGACAGCAGAAGCGATCGGTTATATACGGCAAGCCAAAGATAATGCAATGATCATGTCAATTGTTCCCTTTGGAGATGCACGCAGATATAATGCGGAAGGTACTTATACAAAAACACTCAGTAAAGTTGTCAGCGGAAAGACATTGACTTTATCACCGACATCCCACTTATGGACTATGCCTTTCCCACTAGGGGCAATAGAGAATTCGGGCAATGGTACGATCACACAGAATGTCTCAAAATAATTATCTAATTAAAGAATAAAATAAGAAATGAAAAAATTAGTATTTACAGCACTTCTCTTTGCATTATCATTCACAGGAAGTGCAAATGCACAGAATTCATCCGATTCTATAAATATAACAGTTCATATCGCAGGATTAAGTGACGGCACGCAAGTGGAAATAGTGCAGGGAGCTACTCACAAAGATGAAAAAAAAATAGCTACTGCCACAATCAAAAATGGTAACGCACAATTGAGTATTCCAACAATAGGAGCACGCTTATATTACCTACTTATCACCGATACATACGGCGGATTAGATTTTATGGCCGACAAGGGTGACCAAATTAATATATCCGCCATTGCCACCTCAACCCATTCACAAGATGGCAAATCCATTTATTCATTTTCCAAAGTACGGGTGGAAGGGAGTAAAACACATCAAGAATACCTACAAAAATATAGCGCAAGAAAAAAAGTTGAGGCTTGGTATGAAAATAACATAGACAAATACAAAGAAGTATCAGATCTCATCGGTAAGGCACGCGCCGCCAAAGATACCGTGCTGATGAAAGAGATACAGGCATCACCCGAATACAAGGCACTTAACGACATGGAAACCAAATTCTATCACAAGATGGAACATGTATGTGACAGCACCATCATGGCCAACAAAGATAGCTGGTGGGGACCTTTTCTCATGCTCCGCATGATGACCTATTTCACTCCCGAGCAATTGAACACTTATAAGAGTTTCTCTGCTGAAGCACAAAACAGCTATTATGGAAAATTAGTCTATGATGAACTCTCTCCGGCCGTAGAGATAGGGCAAGAAGTACCAATGTTTTCTTTAACAAAAACAGACGGTAGCAAGGTAAATGGGCTCTCTTATTTGAAAGGGAAAAAGTATATTCTACTCGATTTTTGGGCTAGTTGGTGCGGTCCCTGTCGTAAGGAAATTCCGAATTTGAAGAAATTGTATGAACTATATAAGGACAAAGGCTTTGAAATCATAAGTGTATCCATTGACCGTAAAGTACCTGACTGGGAAAAAGCTTTAAAAGAAGAACAACTTCAATGGCCTAACTTCCGGGATGTAGATCATTCGGTAGCCGATCAATTTAAAATAAAAGCCATCCCTCAAATCTATTTAATTGACGGACAAGGAAAATTAGTAGCAGACCAACTTAGGGGGGAAGCTTTGGCTAATCAACTGGCAGAACTCTTTAAATAAAAGCATCATTAACTCTTATATTTTTCTCTAGAAGATAGATCCTTTTACATAAATATAAAAGGATCTATCAATCGCTTCGTGGCTATTATTAATAAGCGGATTTATTCATGCCCAGATACAAGATCCCGTAAAGTTAAAATCGAATTCAAAATACTATCCGAAAATGAAATGGAAAATGTATTCACGGCAACTGTATTGAGAACTTAACTCGTATAGGTTCACAAGCCATGCATGAAACCGACAAAATGATACTCAGCATAATGACCAATAAGAAATAAATTAAAGTTCCGCCGCAATAGAGAGAATATTTCGATTGATAAAATTACTAGATGGAAAAGGATTGAGGATAAAAAATATAATGGAAGAACTTGATTTAAAACATCGCCAAACATTACTTGAAAATTACATAAATCCGACATTCAACAATGGTTATATAGAACGGACATAACCAAGCTCTCTTAACAATATTAATTGGAATATAAATTGACAATAGAGAGAGTATGAACTACAAAAAATGTAAAATTCAACAAGCTAAAGCAACAGTATAATAGTTGGAAGACTTAAAAGCATTACCCCACCCCAAAAGTGGTGTATTATTGTCCCATCACTTTTTCATTCAAGATATTTATTATAATTTTGCAGGATTAATTTTCAAGCAAGTCAAGAGCTAAATCTCGACTTTAATAAATATCAACCATGTGCTACAAAATTACAGCACCAGAAGTGCTTCAACTCTCTCTCCGCCTTCCGGCTTCCAAAAGCATTAGTAACCGGGCTTTAATTCTACATGCCTTATCCAAAGGTAACATTATACCTTCCAATCTCAGCGATTGCGACGACACACGCGTCATGACCAAGGCTTTACAAACGAATTCGAACTATATAGATATTATGGCCGCCGGCACTGCCATGCGGTTCCTCACAGCCTACTTCAGTGTGACACCGGGAACAAAAACCATTACCGGAACGGAACGGATGCGACAACGCCCCATTGGCATTCTGGTAGATGCACTACGAAGCTTAGGAGCAAAAATAGAATATCTGGAAAATGAAGGATATCCCCCCCTGCGCATCACCGGTTCCAAGCTAACAGGTGATTCCGTAGAATTGGAGGGAAACGTTAGTTCACAATATATCTCCGCCCTATTGATGATTGGCCCCACTCTTGAAAACGGGCTGACTTTGCATCTGAGCGGAGAAATAATTTCCCGTCCGTACATCAATTTAACGATTCAACTGATGAAAGAATTTGGCGGAGAAGCAGAATGGGCATCGGAAGACACTCTACTCGTTCGCCCGGGAAACTACAAAGACATCCCTTTCACTGTGGAAAGCGACTGGAGCGCAGCATCCTACTGGTACGAAATGCTGGCGCTAAGCCCGAGAAGGTCGGTGGTAGAGCTCACCGGACTTTTCCGCAACAGCTATCAAGGCGACAGCCAATGCGCTAAAATGTTCACTAAACTGGGCGTGGAGACCGAGTACACAGACGATGGAATTAGATTGACAAAAACAGAGAATATAGAACGCTCTCTGGAGCTGGATTTCATTGAAACGCCCGATTTAGCACAAACATTCGTGGTTACTTGTGCGTTACTGGGTATCGATTTTCGCTTTACCGGATTACAAAGTTTAAAGATTAAGGAAACAGATCGTATTGAAGCTCTAATCAATGAACTAAAGACAATAGGGTTTGTTATACGGGTGAAAGAAGATAGTATATTGATAGGAGACAGAAGGCGTTGCAAAACAAGAAAACGTCCTGTGGTTAAAACCTACGAGGACCATCGAATGGCAATGGCCTTTGCTCCTGCCGCTTTTCGAATACCGGAAATACGAATTGCAGATCCAATGGTAGTATCGAAATCTTATCCACGGTATTGGGAAGATTTGGAAGCAGCAAAATTCATCATTGAGAAAGTTTAATTATTATGTTAATATTAGTCATCAGTCTTTTTATACTTGCCGCCATAGCGCTTTTGGCAGGATATATTCGTAATCGCAACTTACAAAAGAAGGTGGACAGCGGAGAACTGGATGCCATACCAGAGGTGCAACAGGTCGATTTACAATGTTGCGGACAACACGAAATCTGCGAGCGTGACAGTCTGCTGGCAGCCGTAAGTCAGAAAGTGGAGTATTATGACGACGAAGAATTAGACAGATACATTGGCTGTGCACCGGAAGATTATACCCCCGAACAGGAAGAAGAGTTCAGAAACATCTTCTACACCATGCAAGATACAGATGTGGCCGGTTGGGTAAGAAGTCTCCAACTACGTGGCATTGCTCTCCCCAACAATATTAAAGATGAAGTGTTTCTTATTGTAGGAGAAAGAAGAATCTAACTTTAATATAACAGAGGAAACTGAAAAGATGGATTTACTACAATACACCTTTTTTCAACATGCACTCCTTGGCAGCTTGCTGGCAAGTATAGTATGTGGCATCATCGGTACTTACATTGTAACGCGACGGCTGGTTTTCATTAGCGGTGGGTTGACGCATGCCTCTTTCGGAGGCATTGGAATTGGGTTATATGCAGGCATTTCCCCTATCCTCTCGGCAGCCATATTTGCAGTACTCTCCGCATTCGGGGTAGAATGGCTCAGCAAGCGGAAAGATATGCGCGAAGATTCCGCCATTGCAGTTTTCTGGACTTTCGGCATGGCCCTCGGCATCATCTTTACCTATCTCTCACCTGCTTTTGCCCCGGACCTCTCGGCCTACCTTTTCGGCAATATTCTTACCATTACTACAGGGGACATTATCCTGTTAGCCGTACTGACCGTAATTGTAAGTATATTCTTTTATCTATATATACACCCCATAATCAGCATTGCATTTGATCGTGAATTTGCCCGTTCACAAGGCATTCCGGTACACTTGTTTGAATATCTGTTGATGATGTTTATCGCCTTAGTCATTGTAGCCTGTCTTCGAATGGTAGGCATCGTGTTAGTCATATCTCTGCTCACAATACCCCAAATGACAGCCAATATATTTACCCATCGTTTCCAGCGAATCATCTGGCTCTCAATCGGAATAGGCTATGCCAGCTGCCTTGGAGGATTGTTTATTTCTTATTTTTTAAACGTTCCGTCCGGAGCGTCCATCATTTTCTTTTCCATTATCATCTATGCAATATGCAAATTGGGAAAGACTTTTTATTTATCCTCCCGATAGAAAAATAAAAATAAGGAAACGAAACGGAAAAATGGTATTATCTTTGGGAACTAAAAGAGAACAAATAACATGGAAATCAGAATTCAATCTTTAGACCATATTCACGAGGCAGCCCGTGAGTTTATTGCTGCAATGGGTGACGATACGGTATTCGCATTTTACGGAAAGATGGGTGCCGGAAAAACCACATTTATAAAGGCCATATGTGAGGAACTGGGAGTTTCAGACGTTATCACCTCCCCTACTTTTGCCATCGTCAACGAATACCGCTCCGATAAAGGGGGAGAACTAATATACCATTTCGACTTCTACCGCATCAAAAAGCTGGAAGAAGCCTACGATATGGGATACGAAGACTATTTCTACAGCGGTGCTTTATGTTTCATTGAATGGCCTGAGCTTATAGAAGAACTATTGCCGGGAAACACCATAAAAGTAACGATAGAAGAAGTCGAAAATGAAGAACGGAAAGTAGCAATGGAAAGCCTCTAATAGATGAGCCAATACATCATCCAATTCATATTCATCGTAGCAGGTATAATCGCCGTGTTAGCTGCCTTATTGAACTGGGAATGGTTTTTCACAGCTCAAAACACCCAAGTCATCGTAAAGAATGTGGGAAGGCAACGTGCACGGCTATTCTATGGTATACTTGGATTTATCCTCATAAGTATGTCCGTATTCTTTTTTCTACAAACCCCAAGAAGCTAAGAAGGATATATACTGCACAATTCGTTTTACCTATTTTTCTTTTTCGAAACCTTCTTGTAACAATTTACTTCTCCGTATAAGAGCCTCCAAATAGTAATAGTCAGCATAGGACAAAGGTACATCAACTTGACTATTCTTCGGGCGGTTAGCAGTGGAATGAAGCAAAAGAAAGCCTTGATTTGTTCCGGGAGATGCCTGATAGTGTTTGCTCAAATTTTCGAGAATAGTATCTGCCCAATGTCTATAACGAACGCTTTTACCGTGTGCTGCATAAGCAGACAATTCATATAAAGCAGAAGCCGTGACCGCAGCTGCGGAAGCATCTTTTGGCACATTTGGAATGCCGGGATCTTTCATATCCCAATAAGGGATCAGATCTGCCGGTAAATTAGGCTGGCTAAAAATGAAATCCGCAATTTTTTCGGCCTGATTGAGATACGCTGGATTCTTTGTAAAACGGTAACACATCGTAAATCCATATAATCCCCATGCCTGCCCTCGTGACCAGACCGAAGCATCACTATACCCCTGATGGGTACCTTTAAAACGCGCATTTCCGGTTATTGTATCATAGTCCACTACATGGTAAGAAGAGCAATCGCTACGGAAATGATTCTTTAAAGTTGTATTGGCATGGTTCACTGCTATATTGTAATATAAGGAGTCTCCCGTCGCTTCGCTTGCCCAAAAAAGGAGTTCAAGATTGAGCATATTATCTATAATAACCGGATATTGCCATATATCCCTGTTCCAATCCCACGAACGAATGGCCTTGACTTTCGGACTATAACGGGAGCTTAAACTTTTAGCCGCTTGTATAAGCACTTCTTTGTATGATTGTACTTTAGTCAAGCGGTAAGCCTGACCAAATGAACAATAAAGCATGAACCCCAAATCATGGGTACTTTTATACCATTTTACTTTTTCAAGTGGGCAAGTATACTTAACAGCCTCCTCACGCCAATATTTGCTGTGTGTATATGCATACATCTGCCACAAAGAACCGGGAAAGAATCCCGAGCACCAATCATAAGGCCCCACCAGTTTGAGACTTCCATCTTTATTAATGGAATAGGGAGCAACCAGTGACTTATCACCGGACCTTTGCTTTGCCTTCTGAGTGCACTTTATAGCATAGTTTAATTGATCTCCTGCAAAAGCAAAAATACGATTTGTTTCACAAAGAATATTGCAATCAGTCTTTGCGGAATCCATGCAAAGATGTCCCGATTGGTATAGTATCCCTCTCATCTTTGTCAGATGTGTAGAATTTCCGATAGATAGAGCATAGCCTCCTGCTATAATAAAGAGAATTATCAAAATGCTTATTGTCTTTTTTTTCATCACTCATTTCATTAATAAATTCGCTATAACTTTATGATTTAGTACCACTAAAATAAATAATATTTTCATGCCTTTTCTCGTTAATCCATAAAGAGAAAGATTTATTTATATGGCTACATTATTCAAATTAAGTTTCAATTTTTTATATGCAATATTCATTTGATTCTCTATTGTCTTCATCGAGATATTATATTTTAAGGCAATATCTTTATGCTTTTCACCTTTAATCCTGCAATCAACAAAAATTTGTCTACACTTATCTGGCAATGTATTAATAGCTCGCTCTATAGATACCAAAACCTCTTCGGAAGCAGCGGACGCATCTGCGGAACCAGAACAAGAGTAATTATTCAAATAGTACTCAAATTGAGTATCTTCTGAACAATACACATACTTCACTTTTTGTTTGTATCTTATATAATCCAGACATTTGTTCTCCACCGCTTTCTTAATATAATAGAGATAGGCCACAAGAATGCCATTACGTGGAGCAGTCTGCAATGTACAAACGGATAGCAATTGAGAGAAATAGTCTGTATAAGGCATTCCCATTTTATATTGTCCAGAATAATTAGAAGCATTCAACTTCTCCCAAATATGTAAAAATACATCTTGCACAATGTCTTCACTGTCTGTTTCACAACCTAAATAATAACAAGCTGTTTTTACCAGATCGGAATAATAGTTCGTGTAAATTGATTCTAATAGTATTTTCATGGATTTAACAGGTTACTTAAACGTTTAAGTATTATTTTAAAAAAGGTTTTAGCTACAACTTACGAATTAAACAATTCCATTAATCTCTATAAATAAGCTTACAAGGAATAGTGACTTGATCAACAGGTTGACAAGTATCAATCGTGGAATTAGATTCTTTTAGATTAATTTGCTTTAACAATATTTCAACGACCTTCTTCCCTATATCAGGAATGGGCATTAAAGCAACATTAATTTGAGGAGCAATCAACGGGAACAATGATTCTTCATGAATAGAGGCTAACTCAAATTTATTATAGTCAATATTATGATTCATAAAGTATTTAAACGCTTCCATGGCTAATATATGAGTAGTAAAAAAGAAACCATCAACATCCGGTTCTTTTTCAAAGATTTCATCAAGAGCACCGGGCAACTTTTCTTCATAGTTATGGATATCGATAATCTTAATCAAGTTATCGTTTACTTCAATATCATATTTTTTAAGTGCATTTATGTATCCATCCATACGAAAGTTCAAAGTTAACAAATGCGGATTTGTCGTAAGAATGGCTATTTTTCGAGCTCCCTTTAAAATCAGATGCTCTACCAAGCTAAAACTACTTTCTTCATTATTAATAATAACATAATTAGTAGTGAGATCGGAAAAGAAACGGTCAAAAAACACCACCGGATAATCTTCATCTATTAATTTTTGGATTTCATCCTTTGTCTTTTTGGTCGGAGCTATAATTATGCCGTCAACCTGATATGATTTCAACATATTAATCATCCGCTCTTCACGCTTTCCATCAGATTCAGAGCTACAGATCATTAAAGAATATTTCAGATTATCCAAAGTTCTCTCTATTGCTTTTGCAACGCCTGAATAAAATGAGTCGGCTATAGATGGAATGATTAATCCTACTGTATTTGATCTTCCGCTATTTAATGCACGCGCCAACATATTAGGCCTGTAGTCCATCTCTTTTGCACATGCAAGAACCCGTTCTTGTGTTGAAAGACTTATCTTCTTTTCATCGCCCAATCCCGAAAGTACCCAGGAAACCGTTGCAACTGAAACGTTTAAGTATTCTGCTATAGTTTTCAAAGATACTTTCATACTTTTATAGGAGCGTTTCTTTTTTTCCATAATAAATGTTAGGTTAAACGTTTAAGCAAAAGAAGAGTTTTTTTCGTTATAAAACAATAGATCAAACATTTAAATGAGCTTATTTAAGTTTATTTTGCAAATGCAGAAAACAAAAAGATGAATTATTTCGATCCTATTGCATCATTAACAATGTTAGCAACGCTTTGTCCATACAAATCCAAACCGATACAGTCAGACGCAGAGGCTTTCCATAGAGACCACGAACGAGCATCAGTATTGACAAAATGGCATCCTTCTTCTTTCACTATTTTTTCAAGTGGTGCAGATAACCCAACTCTTGCCACAAAACTCTTGCCTGATGACGCATCAACAACAGAAGGAGGAGGAGTCATTATGAAAATATCAGGATGACACATCTGATATACAGGATGCGATTTTATTCTCTCTAATAAAGACTTAATATTTTGAAGAGTAGTTTTCTGTTTTCCTGTACAGATAGACTTATAATCAGCTGTTCCCAGCATAATAAGGACTTTGTTCACCTTATTCATCCTATGTTCCGCATTGTTCACATGCGATTCTACCTGATAAAGCAAATCTCCGTCTTTCCCTAAACGACCGCAGCTAAAAATATCCCCAGGGACAGGTACACTATAAATAAAATCTGAGAACCTTTTTCTCTTCAACCGCTCCACCCAGCCGTTATGAGAAACTCCATTTGAATCACTAATAATAAATATATTCTGACTATTAACGCCATCCAACACCCGATTTGAAATCATTTCATGCCCACCTTCAAACAAATTAATTTGTACTTTATCAAGATACTGACGCTGAATTAAAATAGAGAGATGATCCTTAAAAATCGGAGATTTTGTAGTCTGCCAGTCCATCAAGCGTAACATTTCCTCAGTAGAAAAGAGTATATTTTGTTCAGAATAATCAAAATCAGAGACTATTTTATTGAACATTTTCAGGCTATGAATGAAAGGAACATCACCAGACAACCCACCGTCATGAATGCCAGCAAAAATAAACAACTTACTATTTTTACGCAAGTTAACCGGAGTATTCATAAAAACAGGCGAACGCTTAATAGCCTCTGCCTCATTAAAATAAGGGACAAATCCCGCTCTAGGAAGCCCCGATGTAACCTTTTCCAGATCGTGCGCATATTTTTCGTATTTCTCCCTACGACCTACACATTCATAATAATAATCCACCAAATTTGTAATTGAAGCCCATGCCGTAAAGGTTTTAATCGGACGTTTAAGTTTCATATAACAAAGTAAAGTCGCATAACCACCACCACTTCCACCTATTATATGAATGCTTGTAGTATCTACATTGGCATGTGCAATTGCATAATCAATAGCGTCATTAATATCCTGAATAACCAAAGGACTCCCGCAGGCCTCCGGGTGATCATTTCCTCCCCGGAAGTCCGGATGAATATAGCTATAATCATTATCAATGCACAATTGGGCTTCATTATCCACTTTGGCATAATCACTACTCCACGCATGTAGCCTGACGACTAAAGGCCGTGGTTTATCCGATTTTGCCCGGAAAAAATAAGCATATTGCGGAGTATGATCAGCCGAAGAAACAATTTCCACCTTTTTACATTCCGTGGGCCAATCTTGTCCGTCACCTTTATTTTGAGCATTCACACAAATGCCCCATTGAACAAAGAGCAAGCACAAACATACATTTATATATTTCATAATATTCTAAAATTTTAAAGCATGATCCCCAAATACATTATTCCCCGACCATATTTTTACAGATGTCCAGGATTCATCATTGCAGTTCCAAAACGAATCATCAGCAGATAAGCCTAATGGCAAAAAGATATTGGTACAAATATACAGACTTCCTCTATTGTTATACCCATCAGCCAAATCCGGCTGATTTCCACATACCCCAATATTCAACCAACCATCAGAAGAAAAGGTATCCGGAGCATCCAAGGTTTTCTTAATCACAGCCATCAAAGCACATCTTACCTGCCCCTCAGATAAAGAAGAAGGTAACCTTTTACGTAAAGTCATATCTGCTAAATGCTGAAATGCTGCTCCGCGATATACAATAGACCGCCCCGTAGCCGGATAAGAGCCATCTGCATTAATCCACCGCTCTTGTAACTGGGCGTAACGTTTACTGACTGTGTCCAATTTCATTTCATAAGATTTATATCTCCCTGTTTTTTGATCAATAATTTCAATAATGGTATTAAGATATGGTTGAATAACATAACTATTATAATAATCAATATCAAAATGCTTCCCATCAGAAAACATACCATCTCCAATATACCAATGCTCCATAAATTCTTTCACTCCATACTCAATACGTACAGCATCATAAGGCAAATCATACTTGCAAAAGAAAGCCTCAACCATCGCCGAAAAAAGGATCCAATTGTTATATACCGGAATAATTGAACGAGTCTTTTGCAATGCCTTGACCAGTTGACTCCGTACTCTATCACTTAAATGGTTCCAAAGCCATGGAGATCGAATAAGAGCTAAAGCAACATAAGATGCATCCACTAGTGGCTGACTGATGGGAGCTATCCACTCCACATAGTCTTTTGCTTCCGGATTCGTTGCATTATCAATGGCTTGTAATGCCCATTCTCTATATTGATTTCTCAGAGCTACTTCCTCTTTTGATCCTCCTTCTGAGTTAAGCCAGGGAGCAATCCCACTTAAAGTCCGCCCGAATGCCTCCAAATAAGCTACTTTTTTTCTATTTACAGGATCATCACTACACATTGGCACAGTCACAGGCATTTTTTCTTTCAGCTGATTGCATGCCAGATTTGACATGACAGGACGGGCTACCTGATCAAGATAACTAAGCCAAACTTCTCTACGTTCTTCTGAAACGGAATTCTTCGCATATAAATTAGCTGATAGGGAAAAAAAAGTTACTAGAATAAGCACTCTATATCGTTTCATACATAAAACATATTAAAATTATAATTTGCAAAAGATATCTACATATTTATGGTACAGGCTAGTTTGCTATGACAAAGTTCAACTTTAGATTGGCATCATAATTCCAGTTAGAGCATTTCCGAATGACAATGTTACTATTGTTTTCTGGAAGAGTTAACTGATTAAAAGTAACATCCGTTACGTCGTCAAGGACAAAAGGTGGGCGAAAATCAGGATGTTCAATATTTAAAACGACATTCTTAAACACAATGCCCTTGGCATGTCGCACATAAAATCCCCACGCAGGCAATTCACGAAACATATGATATTCCGGATAATCACTTATTTTCTCCGGAACCTGACTTAAACGGCTCAATGGGATGTAGGCCATTCCTTTTGAAGCCCTTCCCGGATAAGCAATTTCAACATTCTCTATACGAATATCCTCTACCTTATATCCCGGGATACCAGTAATTGAAGCAGGAAAAGGATTATGGAAGAAGTCTATAGCAGGCCCTCTCATATCATAATTAATGTCAGGCCGTCCAAAGGCTATTTGAGCTTTCACATCATGGATATACACATTTTCTATACTTCCAGGATCTTTCCCCCCCCTATGCCCTAAACGAATAAAAATAACATTGCTAACATTTTCAGCTTTAACGTTTCCAATTTCAAGATTATGAATAACGGCCCCGTCAACCGATTCAATCGCTATTGCCGAGCGATAAGTATCATAAACCTTAATATTATTGACAACTATATTCTTAAACCCACCATATGATGCCGTGCCGAGTTTGATGGCACTTGCACTTGTTCTCAACGTACAATTTGCAATATATATACTATCATTGGCATATTTAGAATAATATGATTTCAAACAAATGCCATCATCCGCAGAATTTATATCACAGTTTGTTATACTCACATTGCGGCAATCTAATATATCAATGCCATCATTATTCCAATAAGCACGATTAAAAACTTTTACCCCATTAATTTTTAATCCATGACATAACTCGAATGATAGCCCCCAACAAGCACTATTTTTCAACTCCAATCCTGATATATTAACATTATTACAAGTAGAAAAATAAAAAAGCTTTGGACGCACTGTTTCACTTGGTCGCCAACTGTTAGTGTTATAATTGGGATCAATTCTATCTCCGAGATGATGTAAACTATCAATATTTAAAGCCAAGGCTCTTCCCTGTCCATCAATTTTCCCACTACCCGAAATAGTAATATTATCAGCTTTATATGCAGTGAGAAGTGCCATCTGGGAATTATCGTCTTTTTTATCAGTATCCGGCCTACCCGGCATTTTCATTTCCTGATAATGATAAGGATTTGAGCTTCCAAGCAAAACTGCTCCTTTAGCAAGGAACAAATGAATATTGGACTTTAGCTCCAAACTCCCGGTAAGAAAAACTCCTGCTGGAACGAGTATTTCGCCGCCACCTGATTCCGATACTTGATTTATAACTTTTTGGATAATCTCTGTATTTACTGTTTTTCCATCAGGTTTTGCTCCAAGAGCAAGAATATTATACTCTTTAGCTTGGATTCCAACGGCGAACATCAGGCATAATGCCAAGCTACTAAAAAAAAATAGTTTATTCATTTCTATGTCAATTATGGTATTATCTCTCAAACTGAACAACCTTATAAAGGCATTATCTTAATTACGCTTTCACCTTTCCCCGCAGCAGAATTTACAATAAAGACGATCCGTGTAATGCCTTCCGGCCAATATCTTTTTAAGCCACTATCTGTCACATTATAATGTTCTATTTTGGGAGTAAGTATATTGGAGTTATATTTTAAATCCAAATTATAATCGTGCCCCGTTAAACGAATAATCCCTGACTCTATCTTACGGGCATCACAATATAAGATTAAATTAATAGAGGTTGTATCCACTACTTCTTTCAGCTCATATGAATCCTTTATAATAAACCTTTTACCACGTTGCAGCAAATAAGTTCTTTCCCATTTTTTCACTCCAGCTTCTTTAGGATATGCCTGTGCGATATCAGTGGAAAAGATAATTTGCCTACTATCGGATTTATAACAAGTATGAATTGCTTTAAATTCCCTCCCATTCTTCTGATCTACCCCATTTATTCTAGGTAAATTATGATATTGGGATTGCATGGTCCAAATATTATACCTTTGGTTACTGAATGTTTTAGCTGTATATTTTTCCCGACCAATATCTACAATACAGGGTTTACCATTGTAATAAACGATACAAGAACCTACATCATTATGATTATGGCTCTCCGCATTATGACCTCCTTTCGCAGCAAAGAAAAAACCCTTCGATGAATTCGAATTATCACGACCTCCACCTACTTCAATATCAGGTAGCCAAAAATGACTAATCAGAATATCCTCTCCATGAAAATCTTCAATATCCTTTAGCTGCATCAATTGCAAGATTTGCTCATCAATTCTGCCATTTGGCATTTTTTGACCCAAATTTTGTTTAAAAGCCAAATATGCCCCTAGTTTTTGCATTGAAGGATCATTTATTGCCTTCCCGTATTCAAATATGATATTAGCATCGGCATTAGTCATAGCATCAGCATCAGCAAAATTAATAAAATAAGGATATTCGATATAAACCTTATAGATATAACTGCCTATATTTTTAACCAAATGATTATCATAAATATTAAATTTATTCTTAGTAACCGCACTCAACAAGTTAAGACATTGAAAAAAAGAACCTCCTGCTCTTCTCCAATAGGAAGGTCCTTCATCACAACCACCGTCATCAGGATAGTCATTTACGAACCGGTCGAGTGATCTTATGACTTTCTCAACACCTGAAATCTTCTTTTCCTGATTATCTTCTAAAATTAAAATTGCTGTCAGTATATTACAATTTATCCATGGATTCCAATTATTTACCGAACGGCCTCCGGCTAATCCCTGCCACCAAAAATCACTGCGCTCATAATAAGGGATAATAGCCTTTTTCATAACCTCACTCTTAAGCCTCTCAGCAATTAAGGGATGAATCTTATCAAATTCGTCTTTAAATAAAAGCCATGTCCATGAAAGTATATTGGCAACCTCGCCTACCCCCAAATCTATAGTAGGTTCATTCACATCAGGTAATCCGGGAAGAGCTTTCTGTAAATAAAAATGTGCCGGCCATCCCCACCATGTTTGTTCACTATAAAACCAAACCCCATTAACAATTTGATCCAGAAAACGATCTTTTCCCTCCACCAATTCTCCCATCACCAAAGCAATCAAAGCAGAACGTGGAGCAGAATAAATATCATCCCGTAGATCACCGGAACGAACAAATTCAAGATAATCTGTAGCCTTTATAGAGGGCCAATTGTAATTTAGAGCGGCTTCTGCACTTTTAATATATTCATTCCTAATCTGGGGAGGTAAACTATCCCAAAACTCACGATCACTATACTTCGGAAAATTCAGTTCAGAAAATGTGTTAACCAGCGATTGTCCCAGATCAATTTTCTGCGCTTCTTTTTCTAACAAGTTCCTTTTTTCTGCAGAAATACTGCCAAAAGAAAGGACTAATAAAAACAATAAAATAAACTTTTTCATACTGTTCTCATTTATAAAAACACTTTTTGGAGTTTGATTTAGCAAAATTCTCATAGAAATCATTTTATGTTTTCCCCTATCATATCATATTCAAGAGTTCCACCTTTTTCGATATCCTTATAATTAATAGAAAAGTATTTTAGAGGTTTCCCATTTAACCGTATTGCTTTCACATATTTGTTACCAGATGAAAGGGCATTAGCCTTGATCGTAAACGTATTTCCATTTGGCAAATGCAAAATAGCTTCATGCAATTGAGGTGCACCAAAAATATATTCACCAGAAATGGGATCAACAGGATAAAATCCAAAGGCTGAAAACATATACCAAGCTGACATTTGACCACAATCATCATTGCCACATAAACCATCGCGTTTCGGCAGATAAAATTTATCAAATACTTCTCTTACAATCTCCGCAGTTTTATTGGGATATCCGGCACAAGTATATAAATACGCAATGTGATGACTAGGTTCGTTTCCATGTGCATACAATCCAATGAGCCCTGTTACATCAGGCACCGCAACATGCCCCGGCAATTCATCGACATTTATGAAAAACAAAGAATCCAACTTTTGCATAAAAACTTTTTTTGATCCAAATAGATTAATCAATCCCGGCACATCATGCTGCACATGCCAAGTCCATTGCCAAGCATTTCCTTCAGTATAATCGCCACCACCAGCTTCACTAGTAAGTGCATGAGAGTCAAAAGGAACACGCCATTTCCCTTTCGAGTCACGTCCTCTTACCAGCATCAAATTAGGATCATAGATATTCTTATAAAAACCAGCACGCTTCATGAAAAAATGGTAATCTTGAACTTTATCCAAAGCCTTAGCCATTTGAGCCACGCAATAATCATCGTAACCGGCCTCCAATGTGCGCGAAACAGATTCTGTTGCACTCAAATCAAACGGAAAATAGCCATATTTATCATAATTCGACCAATCTGATTTTGTATGTTCAAAAGTCTGTGAATGTCTGATAGCTTCGTATGCGAGCGTAGGATCAAGTGCAGTGTCCCCTTTTAAATAAGCATCTACAATTACCGGAATGGCATGATTACCAATCATACACCAAGTTTCACACATCCCATATTCATTGGTAACCAATAAACCTGTTTGCCGGTACCGTTCTAAAAGTGAGCGCACAAATTGACTATTTTCTTTAGGATACATAAGATTTAGAAATGGGTGTTCTGCCCGATAGGTGTCCCAAAGAGAAAAATTGGTGTACATATCCCCTACAGTACTTCTGTGCAATTGATGATCCCAACCGGAGTATGTTCCATCAACATCCGTCACAAGATTTGGCATAAGCAGAGCATGATACAAAGAAGTATAAAATGAAATGCGCTGCCCGTCATTCATAGCCTTTATATCAATTCGCCCTAAAAAGTTATTCCATAGGGTCTCTGTTTGTTTATGGATGGCATCAAAGTCCCATCCAGGTATTTCAGCATCAAGATTATGAATGGCACCCTGTTCACTAGCTGTTGACAGAGCCACTTTGACTTCTACAATTTCTTTATTCCGGGTGGAAAACTGGACAAGCATTTTGGTTATCTTTCCATTTACCTGCTTCTTGCCGGAAACAATGCCATCTTCATAAGAAGTAATTCGTTCAAATGGTTTTGAGAATCGGGCACAGAAATAATAACCATGATCACTAATAAATCCGCTAGATCGGCGCATGCCCACAATAGTCTGGGGATCAATAATCTTTATGTAACTTTTTGTCGTCTGATCACCTATTCCATGTTCCAAGTCAATCATAATCCCTGACTTCTCATTAGCTGGGTAAGTATAACGATGAAATCCGACCCTTGAGGTTGTTGTCATTTCCGCAAGAATGTTATAGTCACTGAGTTTTACCCGATAATATCCTGGACTTGCTTTTTCTGAATCGTGTGTGAAAGAAGAACGATAACCGGTAGAAGGTTTTTCTTCCGTACCAGGGAAAAAGGGCACATCACCAATAACGGGCATAAATAAAATATCACCCATATCGGAAGCGCCCGTACCACTAAGATGTGTATGAGAAAAACCCATAATGGTTTTCGACTGATCATGATAACCAGAACAAAATTTCCAACCACGAGTGCCATTATCCGGACCTAACTGAACCATACCAAACGGAGTTGTTGCAGCCGGAGAAGTATGACCTGTATAAGCCGTACCGATAAACGGATCAACATAATAGGCCACTCCCGTTTGTGCAGCAAGAGTGCAACTGAACATTTCTGCAAATATCAAAAGCATTGCACCAATAAAAAAACTAGAGCTTAAACATCTATTCATCTTACTCATTTAAATTACTTAATACGAATCTACTCCAAAAGACATTTATTTTTTAAAGACTTGTTTCATTGCTCTTCCATTCCAAACTTGTGGAGCTTTTAAATTAAAGATGTATGCAAGAGTAGGTGCAATGTCAAATTGCATCATACTTTCTTGAAATTCACCAATCTTCTTAATATGCTTTCCACTAATAATAAAAGGGCTCTCCAATTCCTGCAATGTTTTTCCTCCATGTCCTTTATTAATTCCTCCGTGATCTCCGGTGAGAACAAAAGTCGTATTATCGTATATACCAGCATTTTTAGTGGCTTGAATTATTCTTCCAATATACCCATCAAGTTCATGAACCTTGAGGTAATAAGCCTTGGTATCATGTCCTTCTTTATGTCCGATATGATCAGGCTCATCAAAAATAATAGCAAAGAAATTGGGCTTTTTATCCATTATATACTTTATAGCCATTTCACAAGTAGTAGCATTAGTATTATCCGATGATGGAACTTGTTCAGAATAGCTAAGAGAAAGAGTATCCACGACATATTTAATCCCGCTCCATTCGTAGATACAACCTATTTCAGAGGAAGGATATTGATCGCGCAAAATCTGAAAAATAGTAGGAAATATCCCATTCTTATAAATAGCACGAGAAGGAATCTCAGGAGTTTGGGAATTCCATTCAGTATAACCATGTATTTCCTGACAAGCGCCCATAAACATAGAAGCCCAGTTTATAGCACTGGAAGAAGGAAGTACAGAGCGCTTTTTCAATGTATAAGCTCCACTTTGCATTAATTGCCGGGTAACAGGCATATCCGCTTTTCCCATGCAGTAACTTCCCCATCCATCCAAACCGATAAAAACGAGATGCTCTGCTTTCCCTACTTGAGAAAAGATTGGAAAGGATAAAAAGACTGTTATAACAGTTAGAATAATCTTTTTCATTATTTAATTACTTTATTAATAAGACTTTGGCGCATTTTTAAGGATGCAATCCTTTGCTCTTTAAATAAATTAAAAGCTCTTCAGGATAATCAGTTTCTATGATATTAATATGTTTTCTAATTAATTGATCATAACCTGTTCCATTTTCCCGCTGCATATTATCATATTCACCGAGTGCATTTCCCGAAATCCGAATTCCTCTCTTAATCAAACTCTTCGCCCACTTATCTTCATAAAAAGAAAAATCAATTTGTATCAACTTAATATTAGAAAAAACTAAAATCTTATCTATATCAGCTTTAGAATACGCTCTTGGCCAGATATTCATTTGAGAGTTATTTTTTTGCAATTTCGATATCAGTTCATAATGATCATAAATATAGATAAACGACTGCCGTTCCATCCCCTTTTTCTTTATCAACTGATATGCCCTAACTAAAGCTTCTCCATAACCCGCCTTAAAATCAATATTGATCAAGGCTTTATCTTTCAATACATCTAGAGCTTCACTAAATGTGATAATTCTTTGATCCGTTAACTTTCCTTTGAATAAAAGTTTTTTCTCTTGAATCTCTTTTAATGTCAAGTCTTTCACAAGCCCTTTTCCATTAGTTATTCTGTCAATTGAGTCATCATGTATTAAAACCAATGCATGATCTTTCGTCTCACGTACATCCAATTCAACAAAATCAACATCCATTAGAATGGCTTCTTTTATAGCTGCAAGAGAATTTTCAGGATATTTTTGATGAGCAGCACGATGAGCTGTCACAAAAATATACTCTGGGTGAGTTGTAAAATTATACAGTAATGTATCTACTCTGGAACACTGTGCAAATATTCCAGCAGAAAAACAATACAAAACACTTAGAATTAATAATATACTTTTTTTCATCATCACTTAATATTCTTTATTTCAGCTCCTTTTTGGTTACTTTGTATAAGACGTATTTTCTTTCCATCAAGAGATATTTTCAGAACAGCTCTTTCCTCCTTAAACCGTAGCATTATTTCGTTATTGTGTCCAAGCCAAGAAGCAACAACATATTTAAGATTATTCCTTGACATATCATCTGTCACTATCCACTTACCCTTTCCACCATTAAATACAACAGTCCCTTTTGAATATCTTTGAGCAAACTTATCTGGTACAAAATGTTTTCCAGTAACAACTACAAGCCCATTATTTTTCACCAAAAAACTTATATCATTTAATGTAACTTTACTAATATATAATCCGCATAAGAAAGTCAACTTAATGCTTTGGAGATATTCCTTGGTAATCATATCATCAAATACAACTGGAGAATTCACAGGAGCAAAGCAATGATAAGAATAGTTTTCGACTTATCATGATAACCGGAACAAAATTCCCAATCCAAAGTACCATTATCCGGACCTAACTGAACCATACCAAACGGAGTTGTTGCAGCCGGAGAAGTATGACCGGTATAAGCTGTACCGATAAACGGATCAACATAACAGGCTACTCCCGTTTGTGCAGCAAGAGTGCAATTGAACATTTCTACAAAAGTCAAAAGCATTGCGCTAATAAAAAAACTAGAGTTTAAACATCTATTCATTTTATTCATTTAAAGTAACTACTATCTTTTCGAAATAAATAATCTATACTTTAGCCGAAAAAATTATTCAAAAGAGGGAGGTATAACCTTTATACCCCAACTAAAACTAGGTTTTCCAGCCAGTTTATATTCTATCAATCCGCCCGAAGATATGCTATTCCAAGGAATCCAGGTACTCTTATAAGACTTCTTATTCAACTTCATTCCATGAATATAAAATCTATTTTCACAGCCTCCTTTTATTACTAAATCTCCATTCTTAAGGTGCATCTTTATATATGGAAAGATAGGAGAATTAATTGAAAACCCATCAACACCTGGTATCTCGGGATAGAGACCAATGGTTGCAAAAACATACCACGCCCCCATGGAGCCTAAATCATCATTCCCTGGTAATCCATTTTTTTCACTGGAATATCTCTTAGTTATAACCTGATTGACTATTTCCTGAGTTTTATAAGGTTTACCCACCCAATTGAAAACCCATGGAATACCAAAACTTGGTTCATTTCCAGATGCATACCAATCATCATCGTAACCAGCATCTAAGCGACGAAATAAATAGTTCAATCTTTTCACCGCCTCTTCTTTCCCGCCAATTATATCAATTAATCCTTTAATATTATAAGGAACCATCCAGAAATAACTATTATACGTAGCTTCTCTGAAATCATACTTTAGATCCACCCAACCATCTTTTCTCCTTGATTGTAACCATCCTGTCTTTGGATTATACAAATTTCGCCATGATTGTGCTCGATTAAGAAAGTTTTTACTTACCTCTTTATTATTGCAAGCATTGAGAGCGAAACGGGATATAGCAAAGTCTGCAGAAGTGTACTCCAATTGCATCGATGCATAACAAAAACCGTTTTCTAAAAACATTTCTAATGCAGGACGAGTTAATTGATTTTGAGATTTAGTTCCTGGAATTTCAGCTCCTCTTCTCATCGTTTTTAAAATGGGAACCGGATCATAATCTCTAGCTCCAAAAGCATATGCATTGGCAATTAAAATGGATGTCGGATCTCCCTGCATAACTCCTGTTTCAATATTAGCAAGTACCCAACGAGGAAATCCTCCTCCCGATTGCAGCGCAAAATCCTGAAGAGAAACAACAACATCGGAAGCCACTCCCGGGTCAAGTATTGTCATTAATTGTACTTGAGTGCGATATGTATCCCAATTACTGAAATTAGTATATTGTTTCCGAATAGCTTTATGTACTTTAAAATCGGCTCCCATATATTCACCATTAACATCACTGCATACACTCGGATGGATTAGTGCCCTATACAAATGAGTATAAAACTGAGTAATACGATCTTCATTTTCACCCTTAACTTCAATCTTTCCCAAATAATAATTCCACTTTTCAATAGCTTTATTCTTTATTTCGTCAAAATCCCATCCCGAATTTTCAGCGTTAAGATTCTCTCTGGCATTCTCAATAGACACATACGAAATGCCAATTTTATACTGAATTACTTTTTTAGATTTCACATCGAATGTAAAATACAAGCCTGAATTTTTCCCCTCGGTAAAAGTTACACCAGGCTTAAGCTTATCATCTTTCCATGTACCAGAAGCAATGATATCCCCATCAAATTCTGCCACAAAATAAATTTTATAGGGGGCCGGAATGCCACAAAAATCCCCACCATCAGAAAAACCTTCGCAAGTATTTGGGCCTGTTATAACCACGGTTGACATATTAATAGGTGTACTAGCAATTCCTCCTCCAATAATGATCGTTGCTTTATCAGTTTCCGAAGCATAAGTATATCTTGCCATGCCGGTTCTTTCAGTTACAGTAAATTCAGCTTGTATGTTTTTTTGGACTTTCGCAGTATAATATCCGGCTATCCCTTGCTCTTCTGAAATTTTGATATTTAAATTGCTGATACTATCAGGCGAAGTCGTCAATTCTCCATTCAATGGAACCGTTGGAAAATTTCCTTGGTTGGCACATCCGGCGCCACTTAACTGATTAACAGAAAACCCAATATCAGGAGTAAAGAAAGTACGAGTAAACTGTACCATTCCAAAAGGATATGAAGCCCCAGGGTATAAATATCCACAAGCCAAACCATGTCCCTGCGTTCCCATCATAGTTTTTACTTTATTGGCATAATTAACTACACTCTGCGCTCTTAACATCGTACTAAAAAGCACAATAAAAAAAGCCAAGCCAACTATTTTTCTATTTTCCATCCCAATAATATAAAATATTAAATTCATCACTTCTCCTTTTTACAACTAAGGTTGTTTTAATCTCAACACATGTGCAAAAATGATAGTAATATCACATCATAATTTCTTGAAATTCATACACCATCTTAATATGATTCTCACCTGTCATAAGAAGACAAAGCCATTAAATTCATGAACTTTATTGTAATAAGCATCGATATCATTCTGATATCCTATATGGTCGAACTCATTAAAAACAGAAGAAAGTATATTTTTCAAGTGTACTCTAAAAACTCAGAAATAACAGAGTCAGTTAGAGTACACTCTTCTCTATAATAATCTCAATAACTATCTATCCATTAAACATATTACTAAAAAAATGCATATCACTAATTACTCCATCCTTCATTTTGAATCAAATTAGAATTCATTTCTATTTCAGTTAATGGAATAGGCCAAGAGGTAATATAATCTCCTTGATAAGAATAAGAATAAACATTCTCTCCCCAACATTCTTTTAGCCCATTACCATCATAATAAACTTTTTCTTTTAACGTTCCCCATCTTAATTCATTATAGTAATCAATACCCTCATTGGGAAATTCACGTCTAAACTCATCCTGAATGCGTTCTCTCAAATTATTCTGGCTAGTTACTTTTGTTGCTTCTGATGAATTTAACAAAGCAACGCCAGCCCTTCCCCTAACTTCATTTACTAAATCAATAGCCTCGTCACTTTTTCCAAGCTCATTTAGTGCTTCTGCTTGTAGAAGAACTACTTCTGCATAACGTATGATTGGAAAATCAATAGGGCCATAAGTCCTACTAGGAGTTTCACTCATGCCTTCATACACAAATTTTCGATATAAATAATAAAAATAATTCGAAGTGTTAGACCGTAAATCTCCATATGCGCCATCACTACGATAAGGCCACCGATTTGTTACAGTATAGTCACTTCCATTATATACGCCAAGATAAGTTGAATATGGAGTTATAACATTATAGGCTAAACGAGGATCACGATTTGCATAAGCCTTTAATAGACGCTCTTCATTCCCATTAGGCAAATAATAGTCCATATTCGCACCCCTAGCTTTAGCTTCTGATATTTCATTATTCGTGAGATTATTGCGCAAAAAGAAGACTTCCCTTTCCTGTGTAGTAAGCTTTGACCATTCGGGTATAACATCACTCCATCTAAACAAAGAACCATTAACATTCTCATAAAGATCAACCAGATTTGGTGAAACTAACTCACAGTTCCAGCAAGACCCATAAGAAGAACGAGTTCCACATATTTTTTGAGTTGTTGAACCAAATCCAGACACCCCAATATTTTGGATTGCAAAGATCATCTCACCACATTGTTCATTTGCTTCTTTGAAAAGTGTTCTATAATCATTAAAAAGAGAATAGCCGCACTCTTTAACCTTCTGAAAGTCAGCTATTGCAGAGGTATAATCCTTAGTATACATGTAGACTTTTCCACGAAGAGCATAGGCTGCTCCCTTTGTTACATGACCATAATTACTATCTCCAGCCTCATACTTATTTGGCAAATTCTCTTCAGCAATACAATCAGTTAGATCATTAATAATAACTTGCCATACTTCTGATTCTGAAGAACGTGCCTTTGTTGCCTCACTTGCTGAATAAGGCTCCAAATAAACAGGAACACCTTTCCATACTTGATTTAATCGAAAATAAAAATAAGCTCTCAAAAATTTGCATTCTGCAACATAACGAGCTTTTTTGCTATCATCAGACGGAGACTTGACAGGAATATTTTGAATAGCGTCGTTTGCTCTTTGAATTCCCTCGTAGAAAAAGCGCCAAGCCTGATAAAAATACCAGTCATTTGAAGTCAATGTTCCAACTAAAAAGCTATCTGTATATTTTGTTTGCCCAGTAAAACCAAGCCGATCCATTTCATATAGTTCATGCCCATCGTCACTCTCAGCCATACCTAGACGCAAAGCTGAATAGACGCCGCTAACGCCCATATCTGTCAGATTATCAGTTGTCCACATTACTTCAGAAGCAACATCAGAATAAGAGCTAGTATTAAGCAAATCTGAATCACAGGATGAAACAAACAATCCTGCAAGTACTATAATATATAAAATATATTTCTTCATTTTCTAATATTTTAAGGTCAAAAACTTACATTTACACCTAATGACATTTGTCTCATTGTTGGATAATTTATCCCACTTCCAACCTCTGGATCAAGAATAGGGTAATTTGTTATCATAAAAAGATTCTCGCCAGAAGCATATAGTCTAACCTTCTCTATCCCCAATTTAGTAGTTATTGATTTAGGAAATGTGTAGCCTATCTGAAGATTTCTAAGCTTTATGTATGAAGCATCATAAAGATAAAAAGCGCTTGAAACATTGTTCTGTATTGCTGAATTCTTTTCATGAAGCCGCGGATATTTTCCTACAAGATTTGTTCTTGAATCTGTTGGATTAGTAGGGTCATAAAAATAATGATTATTTGCCACCATAGAGGACACTCCATACCCTATCATCACTAAAGAATTTGTGTATGCCATATCATTCCAAAGATAAGACATTCCTGCACACCCAGAAAAAACAAATGATAAATCAAAGTTCTTGTATTCTAAGTCACCGGACAATCCAAAATTATACTTTGGTGTAGATGTTTTTCCAGTAAATACTTTATCATATGAATTTCCATAAACACCATCTCCATTTTTATCTGCATAGATAAAATCGCCATAATAAATATTATTTTTTGAAATAGAGCCGCCTGGCTGAAAAGAATATCCGGAATTCATCATATCCTGTAACCATGCCATATCCTCCTTAGTCCTTATCATTCCGTCTTTAGGGCCACCATTAATATTCACAGTTCCATCCGCATTATAATAAGTTCCACTACCTTTATATACATCCAATAAATAATATTCACTAATAGGATGCCCTTCTAATATTTTTGTATCCGATCCACTAGAAATATCACCAATATTAGAAGAATAAGTATTCTCATTCCACCCTTCTTTTAATGCCCCCTTATACTTCTTTACTCGATTATAGTTATAAGCGAAATTGGCTTTAATAGCATAATCTAATTTTCCCAATCTTCCACGATGTCCGGCAGTCACCTCAATGCCTTTATTTAATACTTCAGCTATATTTTCAACACTGGCTGCAGCCGTCCCTAATGTTGCCGGAATTGTAGGGGTATATAAAATTCCATCAGTATATTTGCGATACAAATCCAGCTCAAAGTCCAATGCACCGCCAAACAATGTCCCATCCAGACCTATATTAGTTAAAGTTGTAGTCTCCCATTTCAAATTAGGATTGGCCAACTGCGTAACTGCAAGTCCATTCCATTCGCTCCCACCAAAAGAATAATTTGTCGTTGAATAAGTTGCTTGATATAAATAATTATCCGCTGCATTATTATAATTTGTAGCATTATTTCCTGTTTTTCCCCAAGACAAGCGGAATTTTAGATTATCCAAGAATCCTTTAAATTTATGCATGAACGGTTCCTCTGAAATCCTCCATCCAGCAGAAAAAGCAGGAAAGAAACCCCACCGTTTATTTGACGAAAAGCGAGAAGAACCATCATAACGAAAGACTCCTTCCAATAAATACTTGCTTTTGTATGCATAGTTTAATCGTCCAAACCACGAACGCATTGCATAATCATATTCATCACCATTTGAAGACAAAACTGTTGTTGCAGCACTTAGCGTTGTTATTTTCTCATCAATCAGTCCTTTCTTGATTGTGTTAAAATTATAATAATCATAATAGTACTGATTATACCCTAATAGAGCTCCGAAATCATGTACTTTATTAAACGTCTTATTATAGCGCAATAGACTTTCTAAAGTTACAGTATAATTCTTATTAAAAGAATAGTAGGTGCTCAAATCACTAGGTGTAGTAACAGGTACTACCAGTTCATTAGTAAGAAAGTTCCATTGTTCAAAAGTAATAGAATGTTTATTATATTCCGAAAATCCCATATTATAATTAACTTTGGATTCTAATGTCAAGCCATTTAATATATGGAAATTTGCAAACATTGTCGTGTTGAAATTTGTAGTTTTATTATCCCCACCTGTATTATATAAACGAGAAAGTATATTATTAGTAGTAGGATCCTCTCCCAATGCCGAAGGATAACCATATTTCCCATCATAGTAAGGATAAAGCCCAGGAGTCGTTTCTCTTAAATAAGAAAAAGCTGAATTTGTATCACCCATTCCTTTTGAAGATAACTGGGCATACGTTTGAGTGCCAAGTGTTAAAAATTTAGCAACTTCAGCTTGTAGATTAACACGCATTTGATATTGCTCATATCCAGTTCTAGGCATTGTACCTGGATTATTTAAATAACCCATCGAAAGCAAAAACTGTGTTTTTGCGTTTCCTCCATTCAATGAAATATTATGCTTTTGCAAAATTTTATTCTGAAAAATAGCATCAGCCCAATCGGTATTAGGATAAGCCACATAATTAGGAATGCCTTCATCTGTCAATCCATTTGGGTCCTTTGATTTTTCTCTCCAAGTATCAATTGTTGATTGCGAAAAGACGGGATCAATCCCAGAGTTCTCATAGCCCTCATTAACTAATTCCATATGCCGAGCATAATCTGTCACAAACTTAGGTTTTCGGCTAGGGGAGGTCACCGACATAGAACCGGAATAAGCTATGGAAATTTTATCTTTTTTCCCCTTTTTAGTCGTAACTAAAATAACTCCATTTGAAGCCCGTGCTCCATAAATTGAAGCAGCAGCAGCATCTTTCAATATTGAAATATTCTCAACATCTTCAGGATTGACAGCATCTAATGAACCCGGAATTCCATCAATAACAACTAATGCTACATTTGAATTTAGAGTTCCAAGCCCACGAATGCTAATAGTCGCTCCATCTTCCCCTGGCTTTCCTGATCCCTGATGTACATATACCCCGGAACTTAAGCCTGTAAGTGCTGACGATAAATTAGTTACAGACCTATTTTCCAATACTCGTGAATCGACTGTTGCTACAGAACCTATCAAATTTACTTTCTTCTGAGTCCCATATCCAACTACTACCACTTCTCCCAAAGCCTTAACAGATTCCTTCAAAATGATTTTCATGCCATCTGAAGCTAAAGCGCTTTTTGTTTCATAGCCAATGAATGAGACTTCTAATGTAGTTCCTAACTTTGCCTTTAGATTAAACCGACCATTAATGTCTGTAATTGTCCCGGTTGAAGTGCCCTTCATCTTGATGGATGCCCCTACAATCGAATTTCCCTCCGAATCCAAGACATACCCAGTAATAGGCTGAACTGATGAATTACTCCGTTCTACATTTTGCGTATACCCTTTAAAAGCTAAAAAGAATAAAAATAGCAAAACGAGAAGCCATTTACACCCTATTATTCCATTGAAATAGGATTTTTTTAAAAACAACATTTTATCTTCCATATTATATTAATTAAAGGTTTATATATTCAAAAATAAAAGTGATTTAATTTGCTTTCACTATTCTTGTCATCCACACAATGTAAAGCCAAATTAGTAACAGAATAATTATTGCTGCAATTTGAGTCTTAAAAAGGTCCGTTGAGATGCCCAATATCGGAGTTATAATTGCACCTCCCGAAACTCCAACAATAAGTAAAGAAGAACATTCATTCGCCTTTTCAGGCATAGATTTAAGAGTTACTGAGAATATAATAGCAAACAAATTGGCATATCCTACTCCGAATGCAATAACAGAGAGTATTATTGTGACTATACTACTCGAAAAAATTAGACTTACTAGTCCTATAAGTGCAATCAATGCACTGTATCTAAAAAATGTAATTTCTGAATATTTCATTAACAAAACTCCACCAATAAAAGCACTAATTGTACGGACTAAAAAATAGACACTATTTCCTAAAATAGCATCATCAAGTGCTATATTGCATTTTTCCATTAAGTATTTAGGCAGCGTTATATTCATTCCGACATCAACGCCTACCAAAACTAAAATTCCAATGAACATGAACAGCATTCTCTTATCTTTTAACAATGAGATAGTTGAAGCGAAAGAAACTGCATTTTTCCGATCTGTACATTCCTGACTTATAGGTGTTACCCATAACCAAAAACCAGAAAGAAGCGTAATTAAAGCAAAGACCGGAAATATATACTTCCAATCTAAAAAGAATGTTGAAAACCAAGATGTTACAATAGGGCCTAAAAAAGAAGATATTGCCTTTGTGAACTGCCCAAGCGTAAGAGTCCCTGTTAGTTTTTCCTTAGAAACGACATTGGTTACAAGTGGATTTAAGGCGACTTGAATAATCGCATTTCCAATTCCGATAAAAGCAAAAGCTACTAAAACGAACACAAAACTATATGAAATACAAGGAATCAACAGTCCCAAGAGAGTGAATACATAACTAAATAACACTGTTTTTTTTCGACCGATACGGTTCATCAGTAACCCCGTCGGTATAGAGACTATTAAAAACCAGAAAAAGCAGGATAAAGAGATTAGGTTCACTAAAGAATCACTCAGTGAAAAGTCCATCTTAACATAATTGGATGCAACACCTATTAAGTCAACAAAGCCCATAATAAAGAAACCAAAAATTACGGGAAGTATCTTTGATAATGACGCCCTATATTGCAATTCTTGAGATATGGATTTCATAATTTATCAATTTTTAATTCCTTTTCCACTAACTGAATTAATATATGAATAACTTTGATATGTATTTCTTGTATCCTGTCGGAATAATCCGATTTAGGGGCACAAATAGAAATATCCGACTCTTTTCTTAAAGGATTATCTGTATCACTCGTTAAGCAAACAACAGCCATTCCTTTCTTTCTTGCTGCTTTAGATGCTTTAAGCACATTCTCAGAGCAACCGCTTGTGCTTATAGCTAAAAGGACATCACCTTCTTGTCCCAAAGCATCTACATAGCGGCTATATATTTCAGAGAATGAATAATCATTGCCAACGCACGTGATATACGCAGGATCATTAATTGAAATAGCAGGTAAAGCAACCCTATCATTCCTATATTTCCCTGTTAATTCTTCAGCAAAGTGTGTTGCATCACACAGAGATCCTCCATCACCACAACTAATAATTTTATTCTTAGTTTTCAATGCTTTGACAATAACTGCCGCAGCATCTTCTATTGACTTCAGGTTTGACTCTGAATGAAGAAATATCTGTAAACGATGAGAAGCTTCTTCTAAACTGTCTCGAATAATATTAAGCATAAACTTCATTGTTAACTAAATTACAAGCAATGGAAATTGCGGCATAATCGCCAATATTCTCTCCTAACTGTGCCGGTTTTATCTGGCAAACATTCAAGGATTGACCAAGAGCTTCTTTTTTTATGATCTCTTCAACCGCCGAATTGAATAGATTTACATTACGGGCATATATGCTTCCGATAACAATGCACTCCGGATTCAATATGTCTATCAAAATAGAAAGCCCTTTGCCCAGATATACAGCCGATGTTCTGATTATACCATTAGCTAATTGATCTCCCTTGTTAGCCTGCTCTGCAACTATTTGAGCCGATATACATTCTATTTCATCAAATGAACACCAATTTACACTCCCACCTTGTTGATAAAGTTCCAAAAGTCTTGCTTTGGCTATTTGAGCAATTCCACCACCACTAGCAAATCCTTCAAACGAACCCTGTTTTCCATAACCAACCGGTCCAAAATCTGCTAATCTTATATGTCCTATTTCTCCAGCATTATCATTAGCCCCACTATACAATTCACCATTAAGAATCAGTCCTGCACCTAGCCCCGTACCAAATGTTAGAAAGATCATATCCTTAGTTCCCATGCCTGCACCATATTTCCATTCTGCTAAGGCACAAGCGTTTGCATCATTCTGAATGGCACATGGTATTCCTAACTTGTTTTTTATCATACTCACAATAGGTATGTTTTTCCAATCCGGTAGATTAGGAGGAGACATAATGATGCCCTGCTTACTATCCAAGGGACCTCCGCAACTTATACCAATAGCTGAAATATCTCCATAAGTCATTTTATTCTTGTATATAATTTCATCCAAACAGGAAAATATATTATCAATCGTTTCTTGCACCTTTGTCGTTTTAAGGACCAATTTCTGTATTATACTTATACTATGATCCATATTTTCTTTAGCATAAATAATAGCTGTTTTTGTTCCTCCTATATCAATCCCTAAGAAATTCTTTCCATCCATATTATTTTATTTAAGATTAAACTACAAATCTGATTGCATGTATAAAACGACAAAAAAAGAATAAACCCCTAAGCTTATTCATGAAAAATCACTTTCAACAAGAATTCTAATCAAAAAAGTTTTTCCTCTTTGCTGAAACCATATCAAATTGCATGATACCTCCATTCATAATTTCTTCGTACGATATAGAGAATCTTTTCAATTTTCTTCCATTTAGCGTTACAGAACCGATATATTTATTTCTAGAAGAGATATGATTAGCCTTCATTTCAAAGACCTTTCCATTTGGTAAGAGTAATTTCATTTCCTTAACTTGAGGAGCTCCTATTATATATTCTCCTGATACGGGATCAACAGGATAAAAACCTAAGGCTGAAAAAATATACCAAGCCGACATTTGTCCACAATCATCATTACCACACAAACCATCTCTCTTAGGCAAATAAAATTGGTCAAATATCTGACGAATTATTTTTTGTGTTTTATATGCATCTTTAGTATAATCATAAAGGTACGCAATGTGATGACTAGGCTCATTACCATGAGCATATTGCCCTATCATGCCCGTAACATCACCATGGAAACCACTACTAAGAGAATGAATATCTAAAAAAAAGAGAGAGTCGAGTTTATTTTCAAAATTGTTTTTACCCCCCATTAATTTTACAAGTTTAGGTATATCATGCTGAACATGCCACGTATACTGCCATGCGTTGGCTTCGGTATAATCTCCTCCGCTTGTTCCAGCATGAGAGAGTAAAAAAGGATCAAAAGGAGTGCGCCAATCTCCTTTTGAGTTTTTTGCTCTCATTAATTTCGTTGAAGGATCAAAAAGATTCTGATAATTATGAGCGCGCTGGCTAAAGAAAGATTGTCTATTCAAATCTTGTTCTTTCCCAGCAATCAACGAAGCGCAATAATCGTCATAGCAATGTTCCATTGTTCGCGAAACAGACTCAACAGCAAGTAAATCACAAGGATAATAACCATACTTATTATATATCTCCCAATTTGACTTGGGATGAGATTTTGTTAATGAAGCATAGATTGCTTCTGCTGCTTTTTCTCTTTCATTTGGAATCATCCCTTTCAAGTATGCATCTGCCACTACAGGAACCGCATGATTTCCAATCATACACCATGTTTCATTTTGCCCATACTCATTTGTGCATAGTATACCACGCTGATCATATGTATCCAATATTGATTTTACAAATTCTGTATTCTTCTCAGGAAACATTAGAATATAGAATGGATGTGCAGCCCGATAAGTATCCCACAATGAAAAATTAGTATAACGGTCAGATCCCTTATTCATCCTTGTTCCATCAGACAAACAATATGTGCCATCCACATCTGTTATTTTATTGGGCATCAGCAAGGCATGATAGAAAGCGGTATAAAACGATGTCCTTTGTCCAGCATTTAAAGGTTTAATCTCTATTCTATTAAGATATTTATTCCACACTATTGCAGCATTTTCCCGGACTTGTTCAAAGTTCCATCCTCCAATTTCTTTCATCATATTCATTTTAGCCCCATCAATTCCTGTTGTTGATAAAGCAACTTTGACCAGAATCGCCTCATTGTCTTCAGTTCCAAATTTGATAAAAAGCTTTGTATTCTTCCCTGTTACACACTTCTTTGTCGATATGGTGCTATCGGAAAATGAAATAGAACTCGTGACAGGTTTGGACAAGACTGCATAAAAGTAAAAAGTATGATCTTCTGCAAATCCCTTAGAGCGTCTCTTTCCTACAATAGTTGTATCATTTAACAAAGAAATGCTTGTCTCTATCGGAATATCACCAATACCATGTCCAAGATCAAAAATAATTCCTGATTGTTGAGATTTAGGAAAGGTATATCGATGAAGAGCAACTCTGTCTGTTGCGGTTAATTCTACTTTAACATTATAATCATCTAAAAAGACTTTATAATATCCGGGATGGGCCTCTTCTGTAGCATGAGAAAAATGGGAACGATACCCTGTTGATGTATCTGTAGCTAATCCTCTGCAAAAAGGGACATTTCCTGTTACTGGCATAAGCATAATATCGCCCATATCGGGGCATCCTGTCCCACTAAAATGAGTATGAGAAAACCCAATAATTGAAGAATCAGCATCACAATAGCCCGAGCAATGTTCCCAAGTATCAGTCCCGGTATCGGGACCAACCTGAACCATACCGAAAGGTAGCTGAGCTGCTGGATGAGTATGACCAACATATGCCGTTCCGATAAAGGGATCCACAAAGTCTGATAGTTGTTTTTGAGCAAATAACGCCCCATTTGCACTAATATAGCTATAAACTATTAGCACAAGTAAACCATTCCATCTACAAGGTTTATTCATAATCAAATTTTGAGTCTATAGGTTATTATATAATCATTTCCAATCCATAGTGAGTTTACTGTCCAAAATTTGCCGAAATAAAAGGCAAAGCAATACATAATGAAGAATGCCAATATTCCCAATTATGACTTCCATCACGAACGCGAAATTCGCATGGTACTTGAGCCCTTCTCATTTCTTTATAAAATTTGGTATTTACATCCAATAAAAAATCATCATCTCCACAATCAACAAACCAATGCACTGTACGTAGTTCTTTTAACGTGGTTTCATCAGCGTATGAAACCAAGCCAATACAATCGTTAGCTAATACAGACCTCCCGAATTCTGCCATTCTCTTGTCCATAACAGGTTGACGCTTTTGCTTAGGTAAAGACATCAGAGCGCTCATGGCATAAACAGACGAAAATAGTTCAGGATGTTTCAACGCATAAGCAATAGCCCCACCTCCACCCATGGAATACCCGGCGATGGCACGATGAAATTTATCGCTATGTATCCGGTATGTTCTTTCAATAAAAGGAATAAATTCATCAAAGAAAAAAGTTTCATAAGGCCAACCTTCTACATTAAAATATCCATCTTTCGGAGTACTCGCATCTGGAACTACAATAATCATCTCAACGGCCTTTTCACTATTAATTATACGGTCAGCTATATTTTGCAAATCACCTTCTTTTATCCAGCCCTTATGGTTATCATATAAACCATGTAAAAGGTAGAGGACAGGATATTTTTTATCCTTCTGCATTGAATAACTTTTAGGCAAATAAACCGAATACTTCCGCGTTGCGTTTAATATCTCGCTTTTTAAACAGGCTTCTTTAATTTGACCAACTCCTATAGATTGAGAAAAGAGCTCAGTAGAAAATAACAGAAAGCACAGAATGACAAAAAAATTACTTCGTTTCATTTTATATCTTCATTAAATAAGTAATAGCTCTAGGAATGCATGTTTACTATTGTGGAACAAACAACATAGAGTCCGGAATTAATTGATAGACTGTGCCTTTATCACAAAACCCAACATCCAGACGGCAGCCCCATTCATCTTGGAAATAGAGTATACGAAACCTATGAAAGCCTTCATCTAATGCGACCTTTCCAGATGCATAAAATCCGGTTGAATTATTATTATCAACAACTAAATTCCCATCAATATACAGCTTAGAACAGTCATCAGATATCGTACAAAAGCTATATACCCCTTTTTTCCCTATATCAATAAAAGAATTAAAATCATATGCAAAACCAGATTTTACCGGAGCCTCCTTTATAGATAGCTTGTCCATAACTCCATTTACTCTCTTAACAGCTGTAGTTGTATCATTGAATGATTTAAACGTCCCTTCGTAATAGGTATACGCCACTCCATGCTTCTGTGACTTGGTTTGTACTGCTGGAAGATAATGCATATTCTGTTCATCCACAGATGATATACCCGAGGGATAATGAAAAAATAGTTCCTTTCCTTCAGGAGTGCATATCCATGTATCAAATCTAAAAGGTTCTTCTTTCATCTCAATTATTCTTGCACCATGTGTAAGTGAGCCATAAGTATCAAAGCCTGTAGCTCTTCCATAAGCAAGTGCAACGTCAAAGTCCAGACCAACAAAATCATTATCATGTTCATGACCAGCAAAGACTCCTTTTACATCTTGCATATCGACAAAAGAGCCAAATAAACCAGAATTGATTCGAGGAGAGGAGACGTCTTCCCCATAATGTCCAATTGTTGAAGGTTTATTTAAAACTTCTTTATATTCAGGTAGAGGAATATGAAGGAAGGCCAGAGCAGGTAACGGTTTATTATTGTTTTGCTTAGTAAACTTCTTACTTTGGCGGCGATACCACTCAATCTGGTTGAAATGTACCCAATCATAAGACCCATAAAGAGTATTTTGTTGATATGAATTTGAATCAAAGCAATATAATAGGGCAGATATAGTAGATCTCTTTCCCCAAATAGGTAATACATAATTCCCCGCACCATAAATATCATCAGGCCCTTTTTCCCCAACAAAATAAGGAGATTGAGCCAAAATCTCAAATATTCCACTCCGAGTAATCTCCGTACCTCCTTCTGCATCATGATTACCCAAAACAACAGCAAATGGAACTCCTGCATCTTCAAAGATTTTAGGGATATCACGCCATGGCCGCCTTGAGGGTAACTTCCAGACAACATCGCCTGTCAAAATAGCAAGATCTGGTTTTTCTGTTTTTAAAACATATTTTATAGTAGAAGCTGTTTTAGAGCAATTCGGTGATCCATCAATCCAATGCAAATCCGTAAATTGAGCTATTTTGAATTTTCCCTCTTTATTGAATTCTAACCGATGCCTATTCTGGCCGGAAATATTGAAGCAAATGTATACTGCAATAATGAGTGCAATAGTTTTTTTTATCATAATACTAAATAATTTAAAATCTATTGAATATGAAAAGACTTCGAATCCGCTTTTTTCCAAAAACTCAGTTTAACTTCCACCGGAAAATGATCGGAAGGTACGCGTGCCTGATAAGTTTCCACAGAAGCCTCTTTAGGAACATATTTTACATCAGCTCGCTCTTTAGCATTCCCTTTACTCCTATAGGTATCTGTCAATACCCCGTATTTAATAACATGAAAACCGGGTGAAACAAAGATATGATCTATACGATCCTCAGTAAAATCATTAGGATTAAATCCATTAAAAGTCCCATTAGTAATATATCGTAAATCTGATATTTCATAAGAATCATAAAGATTTCCCTGGGTAATAAGTGCCTTATATGATTTACTATACTGATCTACATTAAAATCTCCAGTAAGGATAGCCGGCAAATTTTTATTAATCTCTTTCATTTTCTTCTGAACCAAATAAGCACTTTCAACCCGTGCTTTCTCACCTCTATCATCCATATGCAGATTAAAGAATAAGAACTCAAATCCGGTATCCTTGCATTTGAAATGCCCCCAACTGCAAATACGCGGTAAAGAAGCATCCCACCCCCGACTTGGTTTTTCAGGAGTTTCCGATAACCAAAAATCACCTTTTTGCAATAGCTCAAACTTATCTGTCCGATAGAAGATTGCAGAATGCTCCCCCCGATCCTTCCCATCATCACGACCTACACCGATGTAATCGTAATGAGGAAGAGCCTTTTTTAAATCCTTCAATTGGTGAAAAAGACATTCCTGGGTTCCAAAAATATCAAATCCATGAAATTCCACCATTTTGGCAATCACAGGATAACGCTGTCCCCAGCCATTGCCAGAAACTGAATCAGAAGAATTAGCATACCGCATATTATAAGTAGCTACAGTAAAGGTTATAGGCCGAAAAGTCTGACAACCTGCTAATAAGCAAGCTACTCCGACAATAAAATAATGCTTTAATTTCATAATTATATCTTTAATTCAAAATTAGCTCAAACCTGCAATAGGTTAACATATACCGCGAAATATCTTACTATTATAAAGACTATAACAATAACACAGTCACGAGAATCATATTTATAAAACGGTAAAAGAAGAATAACCCCCCAAGCAGTTTCAAAAAAAATATTCGGGTAATATTAAAAACTTCGTATTTCAGACTTTTCTAGAGCTGTTATTAGCAACTACCCCATCATAAAACAGTATGATTAACCCAAGAATGTCAAAATAAGGAATGGGAGTCTTCACAAAAATATAGTATTTATATCTTTTGAATTTAATAAAAAAAGAAAGTATATATAAAAAACTATCCCACAATAAATCTTATCTTATGGATAAGATTTATTGTGGGATAGTACTAATAAATTCTATTAAGTTCTATTGATCCTTGTCCAAAGACTCCGTATATTCTATTTCACCTTGAACCACAAAGAGAATTTCATCGCGGTCATAAGTTCCCATTTCGTCTTTGCGGGCTTCTCCTATAATATAATCCACGATTTTTCCCAAATCAATATTAATGTATCCCTCAGCGTCAGCCTCAGCATCCAAGATTCCACTTTCTGAATAATATTCGTCTATCAAGTCCAGAAAATAGTATAACTCATCATCAGAGAACTTGTCTTTCAAGTCTTGCGGCAAATAATTTTTGATAAACTCAACGGTCTTTTCATCATCAAGATCATCTTCTAAAAAGTCGTCATCAGGTCTCATAGGTTATATTTTTAAAGGTTAAGAATCACCTCAGTATTTTATTACAGCAATGCTTTCACTTTGGTATCAAAAGCAGACTTAGTTGTAGAACCCACCTGTTTATCTACCATCTTACCATCTTTGAAAAATAAAACAGTAGGAATATTACGAATGCCAAACTCAGCTGGCAAGTCACCATTCTGATCTACATCACATTTACCAATCAGAACTTGATCTTTATACTCTTCTGCCAATTCTTCAATAATAGGACCTACCATTTTACACGGACCACACCACGGAGCCCAAAAGTCTATTACCACAGGCTTACCCTTTGCAAGGATTTCCTGAAAATTGCTGTCTGTAATTTCTAAAGCCATTTTTACAATTAGTCATTTAAATGTTTAACAATTCAGAAACCTATTTCTCATAAATTTCTGGAAGCAAAGATAATTAATTTATCCGGAAATCAAGTTCCGAACGTTCATTTAAAAAAGAAATTAATTCACGTCCAACAGACAACTTTACAGGTCTGGAAATCAAGTCCAAAGTCATCTTATTATCCTGATCAATAACTTTAAAATAAAGCTCGGCATTACCCGGGTGCTCTTTAGTTAATGCAGAAAGTTCGGCGACCAATGGCAGATTCAAAATGGACAATGGGATTAATATAGTGATTTTTGTAATCAAACTTTCTTTCACATCAGGCAGTAACTCCATTGATGTAATCTTCAAATCCAACTCATTTTGACGCCATTGCTTAGGCTGACAACGAGCTTTAATAAAGAGAAAAGTTCCTTCGTTCAGATAACCCTGATAGGTCACCCAATCATTGCCAAAGAAAGGAATTTCAGCAGAACCGGAATAATCTTCAATTTTAGCAATGCCATAAGGATTACCATTTTTACTAGTACCGCGACGTAAAGCTGTAACGATTCCTCCCATTGTAATTTCACGCCCCACTAAATTGGCTTTATCATCCAGTTCAACCATGCGAGTATTACATACATATTGCAAAACCACAGCATATTCATCCAACGGGTGAGCGGACAAATAAATACCTACCAAATCACGCTCCCTATTCAAACGGGTCAAATCATTCCAGCGTTCTGCCGGAAGTATTTCCGGTGTTGCTATTTCCACCACATTCTCTTCGCCAAATAGAGAATTGGCTGCCGTAGCCTGGTCTACTTGATAGCGGTTTCCGTAACGAATCAAGGTTTCGAGAAATGTTTCATTCTTAGCATTGACAGCAAAATATTGCTCACGCCTAAGTTCGGGAAAACTGTCGAAACCTCCTGCCAAAGCCAGACATTCAAAGTTTTTCTTGTTGCAAGCTGTCAAGTTCACCCGCTGTGCAAAATCAAAAATCCCTTTATAAGGACCATTCTTCCTCCGCTCTTCCATGATATTCAAAACAGCTCCTTCGCCCACACCTTTTACAGCTCCCAACCCAAAACGAATATTTCCTTCGTTATTAACCGTGAATTTTAAATTACTCTCATTTACATCTGGTCCGAGAACTTTGATGTTCATAATCTTACATTCGTCCATTAGCTTCGTGATATCCGTAATGTTGGACAAACTTCGGCTCATCACTGCCGCCATATATTCTGCAGGGTAATTTGCCTTCAGAAAAGCTGTCTGATAAGCCACCCAAGAATAGCAGGTAGCATGAGATTTATTAAATGCATAAGACGCAAACTTCTCCCAATCTGCCCAAATCTTCTCTAAAATCTTCGGATCGTGTCCATTCTTTTGTCCTCCTTCAATAAACTTCGGCTTCATGTGATCCAGCTTATCACGCAACTTCTTACCCATTGCCTTACGCAATGCATCTGACTCGCCACGGGTGAAATCGGCCAGCAAACGTGACAAAAGCATCACCTGCTCTTGATAAACCGTAATGCCATAAGTATCCTTAAGATACTTTTCCATAATAGGAATATCATATTCAATAGGCTTCCGTCCATGCTTACGATCAATAAAATCAGGAATGTAATCCATTGGTCCCGGACGGTAGAGAGCATTCATGGCTATCAAATCTTCAAAAGTAGTAGGCTGAAGTTCTCGCAAATACTTCTGCATACCGGCAGACTCAAATTGGAAAGTCCCAATTGTACGTCCATCACTATACAATTTATAAGTAGCTGGATCGCTAATAGAAATTTTATCGATGTCAATATCAAGTCCGCGATGCAACCGGATATTTTCAACAGCTTCCTTTATAATAGAAAGAGTTTTCAAACCGAGAAAGTCCATCTTTATCAACCCAGTTTCCTCGATAACCGATCCTTCATATTGAGTAACAAGCATTTTTTCGCCCGTTTCCTTATCATCGGCAGTGCTTACAGGCACCCAGTCCGTAATATCATCACGGCAGATAATAGTACCACAAGCATGTACTCCCGTACCACGAACATTGCCTTCTAACATCTTGGCATATTTCAAAGTATCCCGTACTAAAATATCCGGTGATGCCTCAGCAATCTGTAATTCAGGGACATACTCAATAGCATTCCTTAAATTTAACTTTTTATCGGGTATCTTATCTGGTACCAACTTTGCCAGACGATCCGATTCCGATAGCGGAAGCTTCTCAACGCGTGCCACATCTTTGATGGCAAGCTTTGTTGCCATAGTACCATAAGTAATGATATGGGCAACTTTTTCCTGTCCATACTTCTCAGTCACCCAGCGCAAAACATCTCCACGCCCATCATCATCAAAGTCCACATCAATATCAGGTAATGAAATACGATCCGGATTCAGGAAACGTTCAAATAGCAAATCATATTGAATGGGGTCAATCTTGGTAATACCCAGACAATATGCCACTGCTGATCCCGCAGCAGATCCACGCCCCGGTCCAACAGAAACACCAAGCTTCGTGCGGGCAGCATTAATAAAATCCTGTACGATTAAGAAATAACCGGGAAAACCCATTGTTTTCATCACATGCAGTTCAAAGATCAATCGCTCCCGAACCTCATCTGATAAAGGATCACCATAAGTGACTTTAGCACCGTCAAACGTTAATTTAGCCAAATAATCAGCTTCTAATTTGATACGATAAAGCTTATCATAGCCACCCAAGCGTTTAACTTTAGCATTGGCCGCTACTTCATCAAGTACCACCTTGCCATTCTCATCTTGAGTAAATTCATCAAATAGGTCTTTCTCCGTATACTTTTTCCGATACCCTTCCTCCGTACCAAAATCTTCAGGAATAGCAAATGTTGGCATAATAGGAGCATGGTCAATAGAATAAAACTCTACTTTATCCAATACTTCCAACGTATTGGAAAGTGCTTCCGGAATATCAGCAAACACCTCATTCATCTCGGCCTTCGTCTTCATCCATTCCTGCTTCGTATATAGCATACGCTTAGGATCATCCAGATCTTTGCCCGTACTTAAGCAAATTAAACGATCATGAGCTTCGGCATTTTCTTCATTTACAAAATGAACGTCATTGGAGCAAATAACTTTAATATTATATTTCCGCGCAAATTCCAGCATCTTGACATTCGCTTTTTGTTGAAGAGGATATGCCTCATGATTTGCACGTTCAACGGTAGCTTTATGACGTTGAAGTTCCAAATAATAATCATCTCCAAACAAATTCTTAAACCAGCGCACGGCTTCTTCCGCCTCATCAAGCCGGTCCTGAATAATCTTCTTAGGAACCTCTCCCGCAATACAGGCAGTACAAATAATCAATCCCTCATGATATTTCTCTAATTCCGCACGATCTGTACGTGGACGCATATAAAAACCCTTAGTCCACGCCTTGGATACCAATTTAATCAAATTATGATACCCTGTTTCATTCTTAGCAAGCACAATTAGGTGATAGCCGCTCTGATCCGGTTTTCCCTCTTTTTTATCCATGCTTCTACGGGCCACATACATCTCACAACCAATAATAGGCTTAAATAATCGTCCTTTAGCTTCTACTATTTTCTGGCTACACTCTGCCAGATCAGCATCCTTATTATCACAAACTATTTTACCTGAGTTTATCTCCGATATACGCTTTTCTAATTCTTTAATCTCCGATTTCGGACCACTATTCTTCTTATTTACATAATTGGTAAACTCCTTAATAGCAAACATATTGCCATGATCCGTAACAGCAATACCCTTCATACCATCTTTCATAGCTTTATCTACCAATGCACTGACACTGGCCTGACCATCGAGAAGAGAGTATTGGGTATGAACGTGTAAATGAACAAAATCTTGCATAATATATCCTTTCTATATGGTGCATAAAAGTACAATCTATGTAACAGGTAACAAAAATATTCCTCAAAAAGTTATCAACAATCGCAAATCTCATCTCAAATCCTTGTTAGATTTTCAAAATAAGCCTATTTTTGCAGATAATTTAAAAATGAGTAAAACAACTCAAATGGGGCGACTTAAAAGATTAAAAAAAATACGGATTCACCGTGAAGGGACACATACATTGGCAGGTGGCTTATTCATACTATTAATAGTAAATGCAATTCTTTATTTCGGACTGGAATGCAAACTGCCATTCTATGTCATAGCAATCGCCAGTATTGTTTCATACGGGATGTTAATCAATTTTTTCAGATGCCCTATCCGCTTGTTCGGGCAAGACACGGAAAAAGTTGTAGTAGCTCCAGCTGATGGAAAAGTTGTAGTTGTAGAAGAAGTGGAAGAAAATGAATATTTTCATGACCGGCGTATCATGGTTTCCATATTTATGAGCATCGTCAATGTTCATGCCAATTGGTATCCAGTGGATGGAACAATAAAAAAAGTATCTCATCAAAACGGCAAATTTATGAAAGCATGGCTTCCCAAAGCCAGTACGGATAATGAGCGTTCCACCATTATTATTGAAACACCCGAAGGAGTTGAAGTTTTGACACGCCAGATTGCAGGTGCTATGGCGCGCCGTATCGTAACTTATGCTGAAGCGGGAGATGAATGCTACATTGACGAACACATGGGTTTTATTAAATTTGGTTCCAGAGTAGATGTTTACTTACCTCTTGATACAGAAATACTTGTAACATTAGGACAGGCTACAACAGGCAATCAAACAGTTATAGCCAAACTTAAATAAAGAAAGATGTCCAATCCTATAACTTCCCGCATACCTAACACGTTGACTTGCCTGAATTTATTTTCTGGATGCATTGCTTGTGTTATGGCTTTTGAAGGCAACTATGACCAAACGTTACTCTTTATTATATTAAGTGCAGTCTTTGATTTTCTGGATGGAATGTCTGCGCGCTTACTAAAAGCCCCTTCACCTATTGGGAAAGAACTGGACTCTTTGGCAGACGATGTAAGTTTTGGTGTGGCACCGGCATTGGTTGTATTCTCTTTATTACGGGGAATGAGCTACCCGTTGTGGCTAAGTCATATTCAAAATATTATTCCCTATTTCGCCTTTCTTATTGCCGTTTTCTCCGCACTGCGCCTGGCAAAATTCAATATTGACGAACGGCAAACCAGCATGTTCATCGGACTTCCGACTCCGGCTAATGCACTTTTTTGGGCAGCTGCAGCAGCACAATATCACGAATCAATAACCAGAGGAGGGGCAGGATTCTATGGTGTCCTAATCTGTATCGTTATATTATCTTTGTTAATGGTATCGGAATTTCCTATGTTTTCACTGAAACTAAAGAGTCTATCATGGAGAAACAATAAAATCCGCTATTTCTTCTTGGCTGTCAGCATACCTTTAATTATATTTGTAGGGCTTGCTTCTGTTATCGGATGGTACATCGTGCTGTGCTGGTTTGTAAAAGAGAAACATTAAACAAATCTTTGGCACAGTTGTTGTGTCATTAGCAGCATAACAACATTAAAAAGGTTCGCACATGTTCAATATCTTAGCATTCTTATTTATCTTTATACTCGCTATTTTATTTATCGGAGTTAGTATTGTCGGCTCTATCCTCCGTAGCTTATTTGGATTAGGGAGGCATTCCCAGCAAGGCAATACAAATGCCAACTCATCATCCCGAGATTATACTTTTTACGGAAGCCAGTCAGAAGATAAGCAAGCAGACAATGCGCAAAAGGAGACCAATGACCAGTCTCAAGCAAAACACAAAAAGATTTTCGATAAAAGCGACGGGGAATATGTAGATTATGAAGAGGTTAAAGAATAAACACTAAGAATAAAGACTCTTACCTTTTTGACGCAAAAAAATTCTTCATCAGCATGGCACAATCATCAGCAAGTACCTCGTTAACAACTACAGTTTTAGGATGAAGTACATTGGGAGCATAACGGAGGTAACCTCTCTTCTCATCTCCAGTTCCAAAAACCAGCTTTCCTAATTGAGCCCAGGCAATAGCCCCGGCGCACATCACACAAGGTTCCACTGTCACATAAAGAGTGCATTCATTCAGATACTTTCCTCCAAGAGCAGATGCTGCAGCCGTAATAGCTTGCATTTCGGCATGGGCAGTGACATCCGTCAGTGTTTCGGTCAAATTATGGGCACGGGCAATAATCCGTTCCTTACACACAACTATCGCTCCCACCGGAACTTCACCTTGCTCAGCAGCTTTACGTGCTTCAACAAGTGCCTGCTTCATAAAATAAGTATCATCCAACACGCAAAAAAGAGTTTAAATAAATAATAAAAGAGTTACACATCAACGTCGCATGTCATGCTCACCGAATAAAGTAGGATAATCTTCCTCCATATTCTTATGAATAAATGTGAGAATAGTTTCACGCAGCCACCGTGATTTGTTCGTTATTTTATATTTATCTAAATAACGATCCACAATCCGTTGCTCCTCATCGCTCATTAGACAAACCATCCGCTGCCTGCGTTTCGGTTCCTCTAATGCCATTTTTACGCACCTTTTGTCCCTCTTTCTCATAATTTCCTGCAAAAATACTTTTACTTCTCTAAAAACAATGCAGAAAAAGCGTATTTTTGCTTTAGAATGATAAAAATAAAGAAAAACAGGCATGGCAACACACAATATACTGGGAAAAGCTGGAGAAGATGCCGCAGTAGACTATCTGGAATGTCACGGATATACTATCCGTGACCGCAATTGGAGAAAGAATCATTTGGAACTGGACATCGTAGCAATTAAAGATAATGAATTGAGCGTAATAGAAGTCAAAACCCGCAGCAATACAACATATAGCGAACCACAAGACGCCGTGGATAGACAAAAAGTACGCCGCATCGTAATAGCTGCTGATGCTTATATTAAGCATTTCAGCATTGATGCCCCGGTACATTTTGATATCATCACTGTAATAGGTGAAACCGGATCATTTAAAATAGAGCATCTTAAAGATGCTTTTTATCCGCCCTTATTTTAATAAGAAACATTGTACTTTTGTACAATAAATCCAATGAAATACTTAAAGATATGGATATCGAAATTGCCCGTCAATACTGCCTTTCCAAGAAAGGAGCGACAGAATGTTTACCTTTTGATGAATATTCACTTGTACTAAAAGTAATGGAAAAGATGTTTGCGCTGATTGATTTGGAAAGCGCAAATAAAATCTGTTTAAAATGTGACCCCGATTATGCTTTGGAGCTGCGTGAACATTTCTCTGCAATAGGACCAGCCCGCTATTTCAACAAAAAATATTGGAATCAAGTCATACTCACTTCAGATATAGATAACAAATTAATAAAGAAACTAATAGATCATTCATACGAAGAAGTCCTAAAGAAATTTACAAAGAAAATGCGTACTGAATATGAAGCCCTGCCCTAATAACTTTCCTGTTCCGGTCATACACTTGGAAGAAACAGATTCCACCAGCCATTATTTAAATCAACTATGTTCCGAACAACAACATCTTATTTCTGAGTTTACCACAGTAACGGCTCAATTCCAGACGGCAGGAAAAGGTCAGCGTGGGAATGGATGGGAATCGGAACGAGGTAAAAATCTATTATTTAGTTTTATCTTTTACCCATCTTTTCTGGAAGCCAAGAAACAGTTTATCCTGTCACAACTCATATCACTTGCAATTAAGGAAGAATTAGACCAATGGACAGACTGCATATCCATTAAATGGCCTAATGATATTTATTGGAAAGAACAAAAGATATGCGGCATTTTAATAGAGAACGAACTGACGGGACACCAAATAGATCAAAGCATTGCAGGAATAGGTATAAACATCAATCAAGACACATTTCACAGCGATGCCCCTAATCCAGTATCTCTCAAGCAGATCACCGGTAAAGAGTATGATTGCAACCTGATATTGGCTGGCATTATGAAAAGAATTAAGGATTACTACGCAAGGTTACAAGATAAAGACGGTACTACGAAGCTTATCATGGAACGATATGCCAATTCTCTGTTCCGGAAAGAAGGCTTTCACCTCTATCGAGACAAAATTGGAGAATTTTCAGCACGCCTCTCCCGTGTAGAATCTGACGGACGATTTATTCTTGAAGATAAAACCGGTAAAGAAAGGGAATACTTGTTTAAAGAAGTGCAATATATGCTCTGATTATTTTATTTCCGCCTCAACCTCTTTTATCCTCTTCAGTGTTTTATCAGCACCTGTCGAAGGAAATAGTTGAAGCACATGTTGTAAATAGCCCCGAGCTTTGGCATAACGAGTCGAAAAAATATCAGAAAGCGCATTCCGATAACGTGCATATTGCATCTTTGTAGGAGATGCAATTTTTTTATATTCATTTTCCAACTTCTTTTTATCTTGCTCGGCTTGCCAAAAATAATAGTTCCCCAAAAATATATTTGCCGCTAAATTATTAGCATCAAGTTTCAATACCTTTTCATATAAATCCAAGGCATCCACTTCCTTACCTCTCATCACTTCCATTTCTGCACACGATACAAGTACAAATACGTCATTGGGACGATACTGCAAGAACTCCTTATAAAACAAATAGGCTTTATCGTAATTGCACACATTTTTATAATATGCCGCCAATTCAAGAGCTAACCGTTGTGCTACTACAGTGTTTTTATCCACGCGAGTCCAATAAAACATTTCTGTCTGATTAATTCCGGCTTCGGCAGCTTGCCGGAAAAGGCTTACGGCATAATCATCCTTACCTGCCAGCAAAGCGTCAGATACTTTCTGCAGTAACTCCCCGCTTGATTGTGCAAACAATCCAATCGGAAGAGAAATTAAATATAATAGCAAAGTTAAGGTTTTCATATCCTTCAAAAATCTCACCTTAATTAGTCTTTACAAAGATAGTTTTTTTTAGAATTTCATGTACCATTTGTCCTATTATTCTAATTTTTTTTATATTTTCAACAAAAGGAGTATCTTTGCTTACCTTAAAAAAGCCTTCATCATAAAATGGCAATAGCAAACGTAAACAACGAAAATAAAAGAATACTTCGAATAGCCATACCTTCGATCATATCCAATATCACAGTTCCTTTATTAGGCTTGATAGATGTTGCCATTATGGGACATCTAGGCGCTCCGGCTTATATTGGAGCCATCGCTGTTGGCGGAATGTTATTCAATATTATTTATTGGATATTCGGTTTTTTAAGGATGGGTACCAGCGGCATGACCTCACAAGCATACGGCAAACGCGACCTCTCGGAAGTGACGCGCTTGCTATTCCGCTCTGTTGGTATCGGTATGTTAATTGCATTATGCCTCATAATTTTGCAATATCCTATTCGCAAATTGGCTTTCACTTTTATACAAACCACCCCGGAAGTAGAACAACTAGCTACTCTCTATTTTCAGATCTGCATTTGGGGTGCCCCCGCAATGCTGGGTTTGTATGGTTTTTCCGGATGGTTCATCGGCATGCAAAACTCGCGTTTTCCAATGTACATTGCTATAATACAAAACATCATCAATATTGTGGCCAGTCTTGGTCTTGTATATCTGCTACACCTGAAAGTTGCCGGTGTGGCATTAGGCACACTTACAGCACAATATGCAGGTTTTATCATGACCATTGCCCTATGGATAAAATATTATGGTGGACTCCGGAAATACATATCCCGAAACGGACTTTTCCCCAAAGAAGCCATGCTACGTTTCTTTCGAATAAACAGAGACATCTTCCTCCGCACACTTTGTCTTGTCATTGTGACATTGTATTTTACTTCAGCCGGAGCATCGCAAGGAGAAATTGTGCTTGCGGTAAACACCTTGTTAATGCAACTTTTCACTCTATTCTCTTTCTTTATGGATGGTTTTGCATATGCCGGGGAAGCATTATCCGGAAAATATATCGGAGCCAATAACCGGATAGCACTTTTTCGTATGATCCGACTACTCTTTATTTGGGGCATACTTCTTTCGCTCTGTTTTACGTTACTTTACCTCTTTGGCGGAAAAAGACTTCTATCTCTCCTGACCAATGATGAATCCGTCATTCGGGAAGCGGGGAAATATTTCTATTGGACATTAGCGATACCATTTGCCGGTTTCTCGGCATTTCTTTGGGACGGCATTTTCATTGGTGCCACAGCCACCCGACAAATGCTCTATTCCATGCTCGTTGCATCCACATCCTTCTTTATCTTATACTACGCTTTTCGCGGAATATTGGGAAATCATGCGTTATGGTTGGCTTTCATCACTTATTTATTGCTCCGAGGTATCGTACAAGCCGGCATAAGCAGAAAAATCTTACGTCAAATTTAACTTTACAAGGAGAAACACGTATATTTGCAAAAATAAAAATCAGAGCACATGGCAAAATACAAGAGAATCCTGCTAAAGCTTAGTGGCGAAAGTCTTATGGGGGAAAAACAATACGGCATTGACGAAAAACGCCTCGCCGAATACGCTGCACAAATCAAAGAAATCCATAAACTTGGTGTGCAAATAGGTATTGTCATCGGAGGGGGAAATATATTCCGTGGACTTAGCGGTACCAATAAAGGTTTCGATCGGGTAAAAGGAGACCAGATGGGTATGCTTGCCACTGTGATAAACAGTCTTGCTCTAAGTTCAGCACTCGTGGCAACTGGTGTGAAAACGCGGGTGTTGACAGCCGTTCGGATGGAGCCAATCGGTGAATTCTACAATAAATGGAAAGCTATAGAATGTATGGAAGCCAACGAAGTTGTCATTATGTCAGCCGGTACCGGAAATCCTTTTTTCACTACCGATACGGGATCTTCTTTGAGAGGCATTGAAATTGAAGCGGATGTCATGCTAAAAGGCACCCGTGTAGATGGCATATATACGGCAGACCCCGAAAAAGATCCGACGGCAACTAAATTCCATGACATCACCTATAGTGAAGTCTTAAAAAGAGGACTAAAAGTAATGGATCTTACCGCAATGTGCATGTGCATGGAAAATAACCTCCCAATCGTTGTTTTCAACATGGACATCGTGGGAAACTTACTAAAAGTAATGCAAGGAGAAGAAATCGGAACTCTGGTACATAATTAAATGCGACGTTTTTTTGCAAGAACGAGAAAATAGGTTATTTTTGTTTTCAAATCAACCTACAGAAGCAATCCTTAATAAACAAGAATATGATAGACGTAAAAGACTGCCTGAACGAAGCGCAAGAAAAAATGGACATGGCCATCATGTACCTTGAAGAAACACTGGCACACATCCGTGCCGGCAAAGCGGACATCCGCTTGCTGGATGGTATCCATGTAGACTCCTATGGAAGTATGGTTCCTATCAATAACGTAGCTGCCGTCACTACCCCGGATGCACGAAGCATCGCTATCAAACCTTGGGACAAAAACATGTTCCGTGTAATAGAAAAAGCGATTATAGACTCCAATCTTGGCATTATGCCCGAAAATAACGGAGAAGTCATCCGCATTGGCATTCCTCCACTTACAGAAGAGCGCCGTAAGCAATTAGCCAAACAATGCAAAAGTGAAGGCGAAACGGGTAAAGTAAGTATTCGTAATGCCCGCCGGGATGCAATCGACGTCCTGAAAAAAGCTGTAAAAGAAGGATTACCGGAAGACATGCAGAAAGATGCCGAAGGAAAACTTCAAAAGATGCACGATAAGTACATCAAACAAATAGAAGACATGCTGGCAAAAAAAGATAAAGAAATTATGACAGTGTGAAAAACAGTGCCAAGTAGTAAGCAATTGTCAATCACCTTACTACTTAGCACTATCTAAGTGATAAAGCATGCGTGGATTAGTTATTAAGAACACAGGAAGTTGGTATCTGGTGAAAACCGACGAAGGAAAGGTTGTGGAATGCAAAATAAAGGGGAACTTTCGTCTGAAGGACATTCGAAGTACTAATCCGGTTGCAGTAGGAGATTATGTCAAAATCACACAAAGTCAGGAAGACATCGCTTTTATTAATGAAATAGAAGATCGGAAGAACTACATTATCCGGAAAGCCTCCAACCTCTCCAAACAATCACATATCCTTGCGGCAAATCTGGACCAGTGTATGTTGGTTATAACCATCAATTACCCTGAAACCTCAACCATCTTTATCGACCGTTTTCTGGCTTCTGCCGAAGCTTATCGCATTCCAGTAAAAATCATATTCAACAAAATAGACGCATATAATGAAGACGAGCTTCACTACCTTGACAGTCTGAACAATCTCTACTCCATCATCGGTTATAGCTGCCTTAAGGTCTCTGGAAAGACGAAGGAAGGAGTAAATGCCATTATGGAAGAATTGAAAGGCCGGGTTACTTTGTTCGCCGGACATTCAGGTGTAGGAAAGTCAACATTAATTAATCTCATCTTGCCGGAAGCAGAAGCAAGGACCGGAGAAATATCCGCCTATCATAACAAAGGCATGCATACCACAACCTACTCGGAAATGTATCCTGTAGAGGGAGAGGGGTATATTATAGACACTCCGGGAATTAAAGGATTTGGAACATTTGATATGGAAACAGAAGAAATCGGGCACTACTTCCCGGAAATATTCAAAACGTCTTCTTCCTGCCGCTATGGGAACTGCACCCACCGGAATGAACCGGGATGTGCCGTACGGAAGGCTGTGGAAGAACACTTTATCAGTGAATCACGTTATACGTCCTACCTGAATATGTTGGAGGACAAAGAAGAAGGAAAATATAGAGCTGCTTACTAAGGTTAAGACACGGCAACTTATACTAAGTCACAAACGGTGTTGTTCAAGAGGGCCTCACATTGACAAAACATGAGGCACTGTCATTGCTTCTATTCTTAACCTTTTTTAAATTGGCCTCTATTAAACGTTCTTTCTATTATCCTATCTAATAACAGATACATACCTAACGCTATAGCATGAACAAAAAAACGAAATGGGGCATCATTATCATTATTGGTGCCGGATTGATAGGAGGCGGCATTTATACCCGACTCCCCAAAGCTAATAAAGAACTTTTAGCTTTCGATAATATGAAAGGTTCCGGTCGTAATGGCAAGAGAGCGCTAAACGTAAATGCTAAAATAGTAAAGCCACAGATACTTAAAGATGAAATTCAAATTAGTGGAAGCTTATTGCCTGATGAAGAAGTAGATCTTTCTTTCGAAACTTCCGGCAAAATCATAGAAATAAAATTTGAAGAAGGAAGCCATGTAAAGAAGGGACAGCTTTTGGCAAAAGTAAACGACAGCCCCCTACAAGCCCAGCTGCAACGGCTCACAGCCCAGTTGAAACTGGCTGAGGACCGTGTATTCCGGCAAAACGCCCTGCTTGCAAAAGATGCAGTCAGCAAAGAAGCCTATGAGCAGGTAAAGACAGAACTTGCCACCCTGAACGCTGATATTGAATTGGTAAAAGCAAACATTGCACAAACCGAACTTCGCGCCCCGTTCGATGGTATTATAGGTTTACGACAAGTCAGCGTCGGAACTTACGCCTCCCCATCAACCATTGTTGCCAAGCTAACCAAGATATCTCCGCTAAAAGTCGAATTTGCCGTACCAGAACGGTATGCCAATGATGTACCGATAGGTGCAGGACTCGACTTCGCCCTCGAAGGCAAACTTGAAGCGTTCCATGCCAAAGTCTATGCAAGGGAATCTAAAATAGACCCTATAACCCATACCCTCACTTTGCGTGCACTCTACCCTAATGCAAACGGCAAAATTCTACCCGGACGTTACGCTACAATCCGCTTGAATAAAGAAGAAGTAGATAATGCACTTGCCGTTCCTTCCGAAGCGATTGTACCGGAGATGGGCAAGGACAAAATATTTCTTTATAAATCGGGAAAAGCAAAACCGGTGGAATTACAGACAGGCATTCGTACCGAATCTGAAGTTCAGGTCTTGAGCGGTCTGCAAAGTGGAGACACTGTCATTATCTCAGGTACCCTTCAACTTCGTACCGGACTTCCGGTGACATTAGATAATATCTATTAACCCCTGACGTCCTATGAATATATCAGAATTAAGCATACGACGCCCGGTACTATCCACCGTTTTGACACTTATTATCCTGCTTTTCGGGTTTATAGGTTACAGATATCTTGGCGTACGCGAATACCCTTCCGTGGATAATCCCATCATTTCCGTATCTTGTTCTTATCCGGGCGCCAACGCAGATGTTATAGAAAACCAAATTACCGAACCACTGGAACAAAATATCAATGGGATTCCCGGAATACGTTCCCTGTCCAGCGTCAGCCAACAAGGGCAATGCCGTATCACAGTTGAATTTGAACTTTCGGTAGATTTGGAAACAGCGGCAAACGATGTACGCGATAAGGTTTCCCGTGCTCAACGCTACCTTCCACGAGACTGTGATCCTCCTACTGTATCAAAAGCAGATGCTGACGCTTCTCCCATATTGATGGTCGCTTTGCAAAGCAATAAACGATCTTTATTGGAACTAAGCGAAATAGCCGACCTTACCGTAAAAGAGCAATTGCAAACGATTCCGGACGTCAGCGGAGTAAGTATCTGGGGAGAGAAACGCTACTCCATGCGGCTCTGGCTGGATCCCGTCAAAATGTCCGGTTATGGCATAACCCCGATAGATGTAAAAAATGCAGTAGACAAGGAAAATGTAGAACTCCCATCGGGCAGCATCGAAGGAAATACCGTGGAGCTCACTATCCGTACACTGGGTCTAATGCATACCGCAAAAGAGTTCAACAATCTTGTCCTCAAGGAGGATGGAAATCGCATCATCCGTTTCAGTGATATTGGACGGGCCGAACTTGGACCGGCTGATATCAGAAGCTACATGAAAATGAACGGAGTACCTATGGTTGGTATCGTAGTAGTTCCCCAGCCGGGAGCCAACCACATTGAAATAGCCGATGCCGTTTACGATCGAATGCAAAAAATGAAAAAAGACTTGCCGGAAGATGTGCAATATTCTTATGGATTTGACAGTACAAAATTTATCCGTTCTTCTATTAATGAAGTAAAGGAAACGGTATATATTGCATTCCTTTTGGTCATCATCATCATTTTCCTCTTCCTGCGCGACTGGCGTGTAACACTGGTACCATGTATTGTAATCCCCGTTTCCCTCATTGGTTCATTCTTTGTCATGTACATGGCCGGATTCTCTATCAATGTACTATCCATGCTGGCGGTAGTATTATCGGTGGGGCTCGTGGTGGACGATGCTATTGTGATGACAGAAAACATTTACGTCCGCATTGAGCGGGGAATGCCTCCCAAAGAAGCAGGAATAGAAGGAGCCAAAGAAATCTTCTTTGCCGTAATTTCCACGACTATTACGCTGGTAGCCGTATTTTTCCCCATTGTATTTATGGACGGAATGACAGGACGGCTATTCCGGGAATTCAGTATCGTTATCTCCGGTTCTGTAATCATCTCTTCTTTTGCCGCCCTGACTTTTACTCCGATGCTTGCTACTAAACTATTAGTGAAGCGGGAAAAGAAAAACTGGTTTTATGTAAAGACAGAACCCTTTTTCGAAGGATTAAACCGTATTTACAGTCACTCGCTGGAAGTTTTTCTTTATAAACGATGGCTTTCCATTCCCCTAATATTAGGAACAATAGTCCTTATTCTGATCCTATGGACCACTATACCGGCAGAAATGGCTCCCTTGGAAGACCGCTCACAAATCAGTATCAGTACACGTGGGGCTGAAGGGATGACTTACGAATACATCCGCGACTACACGGAAGATATAAATCAACTGGTCGACTCCATCGTACCAGACGCTGAGTCTGTCACAGCCCGCGTATCCAGTGGAAGCGGAAATGTACGTATCACCTTGAAAGACATGAAGGACCGAAAATATACTCAAATGGAGGTTGCAGAAAAATTGTCGAAAGCCGTACGAAGCAAAACCAAAGCACGCTCATTTGTACAGCAGTCTTCTTCTTTTGGTGGAAGACGCGGGGGAATGCCGGTACAATACGTTTTGCAAGCTACCAATCTAGAAAAGTTACAAGAAGTATTACCCAAGTTCATGGCAAAAGTTTACGAAGATTCTATCTTCCAGATGGCGGATGTTGACTTAAAATTTAGTAAACCGGAAGCCCGTATCAACATAAACAGAGACAAAGCCAACATTATGGGGGTAAGCACACGTAACATTGCTCAAACACTACAGTACGGATTGAGTGGACAACGTATGGGCTACTTCTATATGAACGGCAAACAATACGAAATATTAGGGGAAATTAACCGCCAACAGCGCAATAAACCAACCGATTTGAAAAGTATCTATATCCGTAGCGATAAAGGAGAAATGATACAATTGGATAATGTCATAGAACTCACCGGTGGCATTGCTCCTCCAAAGCTGTATCGTTACAACCGCTTTGTCTCCGCTACCATTTCTGCCGGACTTGCCGAAGGAAAAACCATTGGACAAGGCTTGGACGAAATGGATAAGATTGCCAAAGAGACATTGGACGATACCTTCCGTACGGCTTTGGCAGGAGATTCCAAAGAGTATAGGGAAAGTGCTTCCAGTCTGATGTTTGCATTTGTACTGGCCATTCTGCTCATCTATCTTGTTCTTGCCGCACAATTCGAGAGCTTCAAAGATCCGCTGATTATTATGCTCACCGTCCCACTTGCCATTGCCGGTGCCCTGACTTTTATGTATTTCGGCAACATCACCATGAACATATTCAGTCAAATAGGCATCATCATGCTCATCGGGCTGGTGGCCAAAAATGGTATTTTGATTGTAGAATTTGCCAATCAAAAACAGGAAGCGGGCATAGAGAAACTTACATCCATCCGGGATGCAGCACTACAACGCCTGCGCCCTATCCTAATGACCAGTGCCTCTACCATCCTGGGACTGATACCTTTGGCTTTTGCATCCGGCGAAGGATGCAACCAACGCATTGCCATGGGTACTGCTGTTGTAGGAGGTATGCTGGTATCCACTTTCCTGACCATGTACATTGTACCGGCCATATACAGTTACATATCTACTAACCGAAGTAAGTTAAAAAAGACATGAAACGTTTCATCCTATTTTTCATAGCCACCAGCTACGCCATATTTACGCTGCAAGCGCAACAGCCACAAACATATACCTTGAAGTCCTGTCTGGAATACGGACTTCAAAATAACTATTCACTGCGCATCACCCGCAATGAAGAACAGGTGAGTAAGAATAATGCCACTTTGGGCAATGCCGGCTATCTCCCCACACTGGATTTATCAACAGGATACACCGGAACATTGGACAACACCAATGCCAAAGTACGCTCCACTGGCGAACATGTTAAAGAAAACGGAGTTTTCAATCAGGCGATGAATGCAAGCATAGGGCTGGACTGGACACTGTTCGATGGTTTTAACATCACAACCAATTATAAGAAACTCCAGGAATTGAAACGGCAGGGAGAAACAAACACCCGCCTTGCCATAGAAAATCTCATAGCCGACATCACAGCAGAGTATTACAACTATGTTCAACAAAAAATCCGGCTGAATAATTTCCGGTATGCTGTATCACTATCCAAAGAACGCCTGCGCATAGTAGAGGAGCGCTACCACATAGGAAGCTTTTCACGGCTCGATTACCAGCAAGCAAAAGTTGACTTCAACGCAGATAGTGCACAGTATATGAAACAGCAGGAATTGCTGCATACCTCACGCATCCGGTTGAACGAACTTATGGCTAATAAAGATGTAGACCGCCCTATCATCATCCAAGATACATTAATCAATGTCAACGCTACATTAAGCTTCAAAGAGTTATTGAACAGGACAATGCAAACCAATGCCTCATTAATCAAAGCGGAACAAAACAATACGCTTGCCCGGCTGGATTATAAAAAAGTCATTTCCCGCGATTACCCTTATCTGAAGTTGAATAGCAGTTACGGATATACGCTCAATAAATACGAAACCGGTACTAACATCCGCCGTGGAGATCTGGGGCTCGACCTCGGAGTGACTTTAGGCTTTAACCTGTTTGATGGGAACCGCCGCCGGGAACGTCGAAACGCTCGCATTTCAATACAAAATGCACATTTGGAACATGAGCAATTGGAACAATCACTGCTTGCGGACCTCAATAACCTATGGCAAGCCTATCAAAACAACCTGCAACTATTGAACCTGGAACGCCAGAACTTAGTGTCCGCCAAGGAAAACCATGAAATTGCCATGGAACGCTATATGCTTGGTAACCTTTCAGGTATTGAAATGCGCGAAGCACAAAAGAGCTTGCTGGATGCGGAAGAACGCATACTATCTGCAGAGTATGACACTAAACTATGTGAGATTTCCCTATTGCAAATCAGTGGAGAAATAACAAAATACGCGGAATAAGTCAATTATTCCCCCTCAAGCCACAATATTTCTTCTATTTTTGTTACGATCAATTCTTTAAAAACAGTAACCATGAAAAAGATTTATTTATGTTGCCTGGCTGTCTTATTAAGCCTGACGAATGCATTTTCACAAGAAACCATAAACTACAAAGAGAAGCAATCCTACAAGAATTGGGTAAGAATAGCTCCCCGCTTTGACGATGCATTCTTTAAAACTCCCGAAGCTGTACGCATTGCAGACAATGTACTCCTCTATCAACAAACAACAGGCGGCTGGCCCAAAAACATCTACATGCCCGCCGAAATAAAGTCGCAAGAAATGGACGATGTCATTGCAAGCAAGGACAATGTAAATGAGAGTACAATAGATAACGGAGCTACTACAACAGAAATCCGCTATCTCTCACGTGTTTATCAGGCTACAAACATAGAGAAATATAGAAATGCCGCCTTAGACGGTATCCGCTACCTGATTAAATCCCAATATGCCAATGGAGGATGGCCGCAGTTCTGGCCCCGCAATAAGGGATATTACACGCACATAACCTATAATGACAACGCCATGATAAACGTCATGAATCAGTTACGCGAAATCTATGAAAAGCAAGCACCTTATACTTATGCACCCGATGATATCTGCCAAAAGGCAAAAAAGGCTTTTGAAAAAGGAATTGAATGTATATTGGCAACCCAAGTAAAGCAAAACGGTAAATTAACCGTATGGTGTGCCCAACACGATGAACGCACTCTGGCACCCGCCAAAGCCCGCGCATACGAGCTTCCTTCTTTAAGTGGACAGGAATCTGACGATATAGTCTTGTTGCTGATGTCCCTTCCCCACCCTTCTAAAAAGATCATTGCATCCGTAGAAGCGGCAGTTGAATGGTTCAAAGCATCTGAAATCAAAGGGATTAAAAGAGAAACATTCATAAACGCCGAAGGCAAAAAAGACTTTCGCATGGTCCCGTGTACGGATTGCGGACCACTATGGGCACGTTTCTATACCCTTGAAGATAACCGCCCCTTCTTCTGCGATCGTGATGGCATCAAGAAGTACAATATTTCGGAAATCGGTTACGAACGGCGTAACGGGTACAGTTGGTATAACGATAACGGATTAAAAGTATTGAAGAAATACACCAAATGGGAAAAGGGGCTCAATAAAACGACTAAAACCCTCTAATCTTTCAGGTTTCTTCTTTATTCTTACTGACAACTGCTCCTCCGTAGTATAAACTTTGCAGTCAGAAAGTTTATACTACGGAGTTCTCTTATTCTAAAAAGCTAACTAAATAAAAAAAAATATTTAAGTGGAATTTCTCACGATCAAATGGGTAGGAATCACAACCTGCTCCGGCTCTTTTTCTTCTGATAAATGCTTTAATAATAACTCACAAGCAATAGTACCCATTTTATAAGTCTGATGTGTCATAGCTGTTAAAGTCGGCTCAACATAATTAGCATGAAGCTCATCAGTATAACCAATTAATGCAATATCCCGTGGTATACGAAGTCCATGTTCCTTTATTTCTTTCATAGCCGCAAAAGCTAAAGTGTCATTCATTGCCAATATAGCATCAGGAGGAGGAGACAATTCCAATAAATGTCTGGTAGCTTCAATCCCTTCTTCATAAGCCATTTTTTCACAAACAATCAAATCTCTTTCTATTGGAAGATGAAAATTTCGCAACGCCTCCAAATAACCATGTTTACGCTGTTTTACAATTTCCAAATGATTTGCTCCACCTATAAACCCCACCCTTCTGGCACCTCTCTGCAAAAGATATTCGGTAGCGACGCACCCTGATTCCACATTATCTGCAACTACAGAAGAATAAGTTTTACTTAAGCAGGTCCGGTCAAAGAATACTACAGGTATATTTTGCTGAACTAAAGCAGCAAAATGCGAGAAGTCTGTAGTTTCCTGAGAAACGCATGCGAGAATTCCCTCCACTCTAATATTTATCAAATCCTCCACACATTGCCTCTCCAATTCGTATTGCTCATATGAAGAAGTAATAATCACGGAATAATGATTATGCCGTGCTGTATCACCAATACCACTAATAATAGATGAATAGAAATGAGTCACAATATCGGGCACAATAATTCCCAAGATACGAGGTCTATTTTTCAGTAAACTCATAGCAAAAGGATTGGGACGGTAATTACGCTCTTTAGCTAGGTCCTTTACCCGCTCACGTAATTCGGCCCCAATTTCCGGACTATCTTTCAAAGCCCTCGAAACAGTAGAAATAGAAATGCCCAATTCTGTAGCCAAATCTTTTAAAGAAACGTGAGTCTTGACTTTCATAAACAATCAGATTAGGTAACAAGTACAAAATTAAATTATAAGAATTACTTACGCAAAGGTTTGCGTGTTTTTTTCACCTATTCAACAGCTTACCAATATTATATATTTCTATTTTTGATTTTATAAATTGATTTAACCCTAAAAATAAGGAAAGTTATGAATTACTATGAAATTGGGAAAACCGGAATGCGGGTCTCAAATTTAAGTTTCGGAGCGTCTTCACTAGGTGGAGTATTCCATGCCATCCGTGAAGCAGAAGGAATTAAAGCCGTATTCACGGCAATAGAACATGGCATGAATTTTATCGATGTATCTCCTTATTATGGATACTACAAGGCTGAGACCGTTTTAGGAAAAGCACTAAAAGAAATACCCCGTAATCAATATTACCTTTCAACAAAGGTCGGTCGTTATGGTCAGGATGGGGTAAACACATGGGATTATTCAGCGCAAAAAGTAACAGAAAGTGTTTATAAAAGCCTTGAAAGGCTGAATGTTGACTATATAGATCTAATCAATGTACACGACATTGAATTTGCGGACTTAAATCAAGTAGTCAATGAAACCTTACCTGCCTTAGTTGAATTAAAAGAAAAAGGAATAGTAAGACATGTAGGTATAACGGATTTACAATTAGAAAACCTTCAGTGGGTAATAGAACATAGCAAAGCCGGGACAGTGGAATCCGTATTAAACTTTTGCCATTATTGTTTGAATGATGATAAATTAGCGGATTATTTCAACTTCTTCGAGTCAAACAATGTAGGAATCATCAATGCTTCTCCTTTTGCAATGGGATTATTATCGTCACGAGGAATACCCGAATGGCATCCTGCTCCGAAGTCCTTGGTCGAAGCATGCCAGAAAGCTACGGAATATTGCAAATCAAAGAATTATCCAATTGAAAAATTGGCTATTCAATATGCGGTCAGCTCCCCGCATATTGCAACAACATTATTCAGCTCTGCAAACCCAGAAAACGTTCTCAAAAATATTGAATATGCCTCATCCCCAATTGATTGGGATTTTGTAAAAGAGATACGTAATATTATAGGTGACCAGATAAGAGTGGGCTGGTCCAATACTTAAACTGATATAAAGCCATGGATTACACAATAATAGATGCACATTCACACTTATGGCTCAGGCAAGATACCATAGTTAACGACCTTCCCATACGTACCACCACTAATGGTCGTTCGGAATTTATGGGTGAAATTCGACAAATGCTTCCACCCTTTATGATTGATGGACGCAACAGTGCAGAAGTATTCTTATCAAATATGGATTATGCACAAGTATCTGCCGCTGTTGTCACACAAGAATATATTGATGGAAATCAAAATGACTACTTATTGGAAGTCAGTCAACGCTATCCCAAACGGTTTTTCGTATGCGGCATGTGTGAGTTTCGCCATTCAGGATATTATGAAGAAGCGATACAACTGATAGAAAAAGGATTTAGAGCCATTAAAATACCGGCCCATAGACTAGAGACATCCCAAGGAAGAACTTTATTAAATTCCACTGAAATGATGAGAATGTTTCGCTATATGGAGTCAAAAGATATTTTACTATCCATTGACTTGGCAGAAGGCAACTTACAAATAAACGAAATGAAAGAAGTAATTACCGAATGTCCCAAGTTGCGCATAGCAATCGGGCATTTTGGCATGGTTACAAAAAGCCATTGGATAGAACAGATCAAATTGGCAGAGCATTCTAACGTAAGGATTGAATCCGGAGGAATCACATGGCTGTTCAACGAAGAAGGCTATCCTTTTAAAGGTGCCTGTCAGGCTATTAGAAAAGCTGCCGATTTGGTCGGCATAAATAAATTAATGTGGGGGTCAGATTATCCACGCACCATCACAGCCATTACCTATAAAATGTCTTATGACTTTATACTAAAATCAATGCTATTTACTTCCGAGGAGAAAGCCATGTTTTTGGGTAGAAATGCTATAGCATTTTATAGATTTAACAATCCAATACAATTGCCTTATATCAAAAACATGTCAGAATAACCTTCAACACCTTGTTTAACATGAAAAAGAATATTTATTCCATTCCATTGGCACTCATCTTTTGCTTATTCTTTTTATGGGCTATCAGTAGTAACTTGCTGCCCACAATGATCAGGCAATTAATGAAGACTTGTGAGCTAAACCCTTTTGAAGCATCTTTTACTGAATCTTTTTACTGGTTGGCTTACTTCATCTTTCCTATTCCTATAGCTATGTATATGAAGAAATACAGCTATAAGTCAGGTATAATCTTCGGATTACTACTGGCTGCATGCGGCGGATTACTTTTTATCCCGGCAGCAATAATTAAAACATATTGGGCTTATTTATGCATCTTCTTTGTCATCGCGACAGGCATGTGTTTTCTAGAAACAGCAGCCAACCCTTATGTCACAGCTTTGGGCGATCCTCAAACAGCCTCACGCCGGTTAAATCTCGCCCAATCATTTAACGGACTTGGAGCCTTTATCGCTGCAATGTTCTTAAGCAAATTAGTTTTAAGTGGCAACCATTATGTGCGTAACACTCTACCGACCGGCTATCCCGGAGGATGGAGTGCATACATCGAAACAGAGACCAATGCAATGAAGCTTCCGTATCTTATATTAGCAGGCCTATTAATAATCATCGCTATCATTTTTATTTTCTCTCATCTACCACGAATAAAAGAAGAGATTCAAGAACTGGGAGAAAAGGAAAGCGATGGTAAACTTATTAATTTCGATGTTCTAAAACGGTCCCATTTACGTTGGGGAGTAATCGCCCAATTTTTCTATAACGGAGGACAGACAGCCATTAACAGCCTATTTTTGGTCTATTGCTGCATTTACATAGGACTGCCGGAAAGTACAGCCACTACTTTCTTCGGGTTCTATATGTTGGCCTTTTTGTTGGGACGTTGGATTGGCACTTTGCTAATGGGAAAGTTCCGCCCACAAAATATGCTGTTAACTTATGCAATAGTAAATATGCTGTTATGTGTAGTTATCATTTGTTTTGGTGGTATGGTTGGACTCTATTCCATGTTGGGAATTTCTTTTTTCATGTCCATCATGTATCCCACACAATTTTCTCTCGCCTTAAAAGATTTGGGTAACGATACAAAAAGCGGATCGGCATTCTTAGTAATGGCTATCGTGGGCAACGCTTGCCTACCTCAGCTTACAGCTTATTTTATGAATTCTAATGAAAACTATTACTATGTAGCTTATTTTATTCCAATGATTTGCTTCGCATTTTGTGCTTACTACGGTTGGAAAGGCTATAAGATCATTAATTGAATTTTATCATTCTTGATTATTTCATAATATTCTAAATTAAAAAGAAAAAATGAAAGCAATACAAATTACAGCTCCCCATCAAATGGGAGTCATTGATATTGAGAAGCCGGCTATTAAACCGGATGAGATACTACTAAAGTTAAGTCACGTGGGATTCTGTGGATCGGATTTAAACACTTACCTCGGCCGAAATCCGATGGTGAAGCTTCCTGTTATACCCGGACATGAAGTTGGTGCCGTAATAGCAGAAACAGGAAACAAAGTCCCTGATTTATTTAAAGTCGGCATGAGCGTAACGGTTAACCCTTATACCAATTGCGGAAAATGTGCGTCCTGCCGTAATGGGCGGGTCAACGCTTGCGAACACAATGAAACGTTAGGAGTACAACGCAATGGTATGATGTGTGAATACGCCGCTATTTCCTGGAACAAAGTGATTCCTGCTCCGGCTCTTTCGCCTAAACATTGTGCCTTAATAGAACCAATGAGTGTTGGCTTTCATGCCATATCCCGTGCAGCAGTCACCGATATAGATTTCGTCATGGTAATAGGATGTGGTATGATAGGAATAGGTGCTATTGTACGGGCCGCCCTCCGGGGAGCTACAGTCATAGCCGTAGATTTAGACGATGAGAAACTCCAACTGGCAAAAAAAATCGGTGCATCCCACACTATTAATTCAATGACTGAGAATGTCCACGAACGTCTACTTGAAATTACAGAAGGAATGGGACCAGATGTCGTTGTAGAAGCTGTAGGAAGTTCACCTACTTACATCATGGCAATTAGTGAAGCGGGTTATACTGGAAGAGTCGTATGCATAGGTTACGCCAAAAGTGAAATACTACTTCAAACCAAGTTCTTTGTACAAAAAGAACTGAATATTTATGGTTCCCGTAATGCTATGCCACAAGATTTCCGTGCTGTAATTCATTATCTTGAAAAAGGAAATAACTTGGTTGACAAATTAATATCCGATGTTGTAAGCCCAGAACAAGCGCAAGTAAGCATGCAAAAATGGACGAAACAACCAGGAAAGGTTTTTCGGATTCTAGTAGACTTTGCCAGCAGATAATCACCCGTTTTAAAATAAATTTCCCCTCCTAGATTGCATCATGCTTTTAGGAAGGGAAATTGTTTATACTTTAATACATTTATTCATTATAGGGAATTTTATTCATACAAATAAGACATCCGATCCATTAATTGCCATTTCTGGTCCGATGACGCATCAGAGTCACATTGTTGGAAAGCTGATACATATTTTTCCCATTCTTTTTGGCGGGGCAAAGAAGACAAGCGTTTCATCGCAGTATCCCAATCGAAATCAAGTGGAGTCTCAACAATCATAAACAAGTGATTACCATATACATATACTTCCATCTCTAAAATACCCACTGCACGAATACCTGCTCTAATTTCAGGCCATGAATTCACTTTATTATGACATTCTATGTACTTCGCTATCAACTCTGGATTATTTTTCAAATCCATAGTCTGGCAATATCTTTTCACCAAACAACCATAGTCTCTTACTTTATACCCGTTCATCACTTTTTATTTAAATATTATATAGCTATCTAATACCCTTCATTTTGTTTCAAATTTTTATTTACATTCAAGTCACTTTGAGGTATAGGAAAATAGCGATTATGAGTAGTCCACATACGCTTTTCAAATTGATAATACATGTTTTCATTAACAGGAGAAGCCGAAGATCCTGAACCACGATAATTCCGTTCATTGGAATTATCAGAGAGCTTAACCCCTGTAAAAGTACAATTTAACTCTTTTTCGGCAATTCCCCAACGAAGTACATCAAAGTAACGAAGCCCCTCAAAAGCAAGTTCAACCCTCCTCTCTTGTCGAACCGCTTCACGCAATAATTCAGGTGAATTAACCTCCTCTTTTTTTATCTTTGGTAGATTAACGCGAGAACGAATATCATTAATTGTCAAATCAAGAATTCCTTGATCCACAGAGTTTGGTTCAGACTCATTCAAAGCTTCCAGATAACTTAATAAAACCTCAGCATAACGCATAAGCGGAGTATAAGTTGGAGTTGATCCCAGATTATTTGTAATTGAAGGATCACATCCTTTTTTAGGGCAATACCCATTAAATAATGGGTATTTATTGTAATAATCGGAAGTACCCGCCCCTTTAAAACAATCGTAAAGAATGCCATTATAAACAGTACCGGAATAACTGCCTACCGGAGGTAAAAAAATAGATGCATATAAACGCAAATCTCTGTTTGCATATGGATCAGCATCATTATAGACTTGGGAATCTTTTATGCTTTTACCATCAGAACAGAAATAAGACTGAATCAATTCGTTGTAAGGAGCAAACTGATGCCACCCCCCAATGGCCTCCGGATATAAATACTGATAACGAGAGGTTGTATATTTATCCTTAATTCCCATAATGCAAAAAATCATTTCAGAGCTATATTCGCCTCCAATCTGAAACAATTTTTCATAGCTATCATTACCAAACTGACGATCCAGCTCATAGACACCTGAGTCTATTACATCACGTAACACCAGAACAGCATCAGACCATTTATCTTGGGCTAAATAGACACGTCCCAACAACACCTCAGCTGCTCCTTTAGTAAAACGTCCATATTCATCAGAAGAAAGCTTCAAAGGCAGTAATGTTATGGCATCTTTCAAGTCTTTTTCAATTTGAACATATACATCAGATTGCAAAGTTTGGAAAATAGAATTGGCTTCTTCTACACTTAAAGTTTTCAATGGCATAGGTATGTTTCCAAAGTAAAACGCTAAATTAAATAAAAAATAGGCACGTAAACATTTTACTTCTGCCACCCATACTTCTTTTTTAGATTCATCCATCGGACATGAATTAATTTTATCTAAAAAAGTATTATACTTTGCTATTTGGATATAAGCATTGCTCCAGAACCACTGAATATTGCCATTAGTAGCAAGGGTATTTGAACTAGCCATTAACGTCGTATAGCCTTCCTTCTCAGTTCCATTTCCGCCTGCAAAATCAAGATAGAGCAACCCTTGAGGAGTAGCAAAATCATCATGTGACCATCCTGTTTGAAACCGATAACAACCTGTTAAAGCCAAAAGAGCATCACTTTCCCCTGTCCAGAAACTGTTATCAGAGATAGAAGAAGTAGGTTCCTTGTTTAATAAATCCGAACAGCTTGTTAACACACTATTAAGAAGCCAAGTCAATACAAATAAATAGAACATTGACTTATTTATAAGATATATTTTTTTCATATTATTAGCAGTTAATAATTAAAACTTTAGATTGATGCCAAACGAATAAATACTATTTATAGGATAATATGATGGAGAATCCCCCGTACCTATTTCATTCTCAGGATCCCATCCTTTATAAAAGCCATTAAAAGAGTACAAATTTTGTCCACTTAAGAATACACGCATATTAACAAGTCCAAATCTGCGAATCCATTGTAAGGGTAGCGTGTACCCTATTTGGACGTTTTTTATACGTAAAAAACTAGCATCACGCACCCAATAATCAGACGTCTGCAAATTCGCATTATTCATATTTAGAGTTTCCAAACGAGGATATTTAGCCCATTTGTTTGGATTTTCTTCAGTCCAACAATTTTCGGCTTGCCATTTCTGTATTTGTCCTCCATTATAAAAAGCATACGCCATATATGATCCGATCAATCGATCATATCCTCCTAATCCTTGCAAAAGCGCTGAGAAATCAAAGTTTTTGTAAGAGGCTGAAAGATTCAATCCGTAATAGAACTTAGGAGTAGCACTTCCCAATACTCTACGGTCATAATTAGCATCTACTTTTCCATCTGGCACTCCATCTGGCCCACTAATATCTTTATACTTAACATAACCGGGTTTTATGTTATCTTTTCCTACGAGCTGTTCAGGTGCAGCATCAATTTCAGCTTGGTCCACAAACAGTCCATCAGTCTCATATCCATAAATAATACCAAGAGGTTCTCCCACAATACGATTATTATTTATTTCTTCTTTAGCCCCACTACCTAATTTTTCTACAGCATTTTTTACATAAGTAAAATTAGGAGATATATCGAAAGTAAATGCATGCCCTAATCTGCCATGATAAGAAAATTCTATTTCAAACCCTTTATTTGAAACTGCACCAACATTAGACTGACCGACTCCACGCCCCATAATAGAAGCTACTTCAACAGACGCTAATATATCTGAAGTATATTTATAGAAATAATCAAAAGTTCCAGTAAGTGATGAATTAAACACACTGAAATCCAATCCGAGATCTGTAATAGATGTTTTTTCCCATGTAACTTTAGGATTATTATAAGTAGCAATGTATGCGCCAGATTGCAAGGTAGCCGGATTTCCCAAAGGATAATCTTCTCCTAACGAATAAGTTTGTTGATAGGGATATGTACCGATATTCTGATTGCCCAAGACCCCATAAGAAGCACGAATTTTCAAATTATCAAAAGCTGTTGATATCGCTGCTTTTTTCCAAAACTTTTCTTCAGAGATTCTCCACCCAGCAGAAACTGAAGGAAAAATGCCCCAACGATGTTTCGGCGCAAATCGAGAAGAACCATCATATCGCAAATTCATTTCTACCAAATATCGGTCCTTAAATGAATAATTGATACGACCAAAATAAGAAAGTAGAGCATATTCCGATAAATCACTACTATTCGCGGCAGTAGATTGATCTCCAGAGCTTAATTCATATAAATAATTATTAGGAAAAGTGTTACGATAACCATACAAACTCCTATCATTTGATTGTTCGATAGAAGTTCCTAATAAGACTTTAAAATAATGATCTTTCACACGTTTTTCGTAATTAGATAAGGCTTCTACTGTTGTATAAGTATTATTAGCACTCCACATATTCAAACTTGCAGGTCCCACGGTTTTATTTTCATCAAAATAAGTATTCGCTTGATAAGATTTATCAAATTTCGTCCAATAGGTAACTCCAACTTTACCAATAAAAGCTAAACCTTCAAAAGGTGTATTCCATTTCAATTGGGAAGATGCACTTATGTTCCTATTAATATTGTGTACAAACGATTGACTCGCCAACCAAGCTTCTGGACTATAATTATCCTGATATCCAAAACTTCCATCTGTTTTCTTGCCAGCATAAATGGGAGCTTCTCTTACAGCATATCCAATCATTCCCTCAATGCTCTGAGGTTCACCATTAGGTGCATCGTATTTATTATTATACGCATTCATATTAAAATCCAAGACTAAACCTTTACATAGCTCACTCTTCAAAGTAAATAAAGCGGTCATACGCTCATTTGCTGTCTTTGCAGTCATCCCTTCCTGGTTCCGATACCCTACAGATAAATTATAGCTAATTTTAGCGTTACCCCCTCGAATACTAACATTATGCTGATGCTGAAAGCCTGAACCACTTTCTAATAGCCATTTCAAATGATTTACATTCGGATAACTATCAAGATCAGACCCTTCCTTAAACTTTTGTATATCTTCTGAAGTATATGCATCCTGTTTTCCCATATTAGACATAGCCATATTATAATATTCTGCATATTGCCATGAAGGTAGGAAATCAGGTAACTCGGTTGGGCATTGCCATCCACAAGAACCACTATATGTAATAGTCGTTTTACCCTGCACACCCTTCTTTGTTTCAATCAAAATTACCCCATTTGCAGCTCTATTGCCATAAATAGACGCGGAAGCAGCATCTTTAAGAAACGAAAGACTTTGAATATCACCTGGATCTATGTCATCAATATTACCAGATAATCCATCTATCAATATTAGTGGATCAGTTCCTGCACTTGAGAAAGTTCCTGTACCACGGATCTTTACAGTTGCACTGGCTCCGGGTTTACCCGAATTTTGTAGCACACTAAGCCCCGGAGCCAGTCCAGCAATAGCTTGCGCCGTACTCATAACCGGCTTATCCTTCAATTCATTAGCATTTACAGATGATACGGATCCTGTTAAATTGACTTTCTTTTGAACACCATAACCAACAACGACAACTTCTTCCAAGCTCTTAGTATCTTCTTTCAGCACAATTGAAATGTTTTCGTGCCCAGTAACGTCTATTTCCTGTGAAACATATCCCACATAACTAATTGAAAGAATATTCCCTTTTGCTACGGATAAAGAAAAATGTCCATCAACATCACTTACTGTTCCGCTGGAGGTCCCTTTAATTAGAATACTCACTCCAATTAAAGGTTGTCCAGATGAATCTGCAATTTTACCATTCACAAACAGCTTTACTTGTGCCCAAACAATGCTGCTTAAAGAGAAAACAAGTAAAAGGACAATCACCCTTTTGCTTTCAAAAATCTGATTTTTCATACTAAAAAGATTTCAAATTGGTTATTATAAGGTAATAATAGAGAAGAGGCCTTTCTAATCTTTTAGAAAGGATAAATAATTTTTCATTCTTATTTCGATTTATTTTTTTACTCTAATAACAGGTGCAATATTGTTCACTTTTTTAGGCAATTTAATTAAAAGCCCATTTTTCGTTCGAGAGAAAGGCACTTTACCATAGCCCAATAGATCTACTTTTGTTATTCTCTGTTTAAAAAAAGAACTATCTAACGCTAATGATTTAACAAGAACTTTCCCATCTTTAGGCCATGCCATAGCTGTTACATACAAAAACTTTGAAGTTTGAGTAAAACGTATTTCATTGGACGAAACTTTTTCATAAGCACCCTCGTTGAAACCTTGAGCATGAATAGGAATTTTAGAATTAGCAACTGGTCCTTCGCCAAAAATCATCCATGGACGTGTATTTATTATAGACTCTTTATTAACATTCATCCAACGCCCAAACTCCTCCAATATAACTTCTTCTTTTTCATCAAAAGTACCATCAGCCCGGAGAGGAACACTTAGTAGTAAATTCCCATTTTTACTTACAATATCAACCAAAAGTCTGACAACCGTAGCAGCTGACTTATAACCATTATTCTTATAAATAGAAGCATTATAGTGCCACCCACCTATGCAAGAGCATGACTGCCAAGGATCGCTCATGATGCTATCTGGAGCTCCTCGTTCTACATCCCATACCAACGCTTTGCGTTGATTATTATCCAATATTTTTCCAAACATCACTCCATTCAGTTTGCCATGATGGGTAGCTATATTGTGGTTATAAAAATGTGCTGCAATTTTTAAGCCAGCATCGCTGAAAGGATAAAAAGGAACTACCGTGACATCAAAATAAATTAAATCGGGATTATAACGATTGATAGCATCTAAAGTACGGTTATAAAACTTAGTGCAATATTCTTGTGAAGGTAAACAAACCCCATTACTCCACCCCCATTGTCTATGAATCGCGCCATCATCCCAACTATCTTCACTTAACGGATGATTCTGTGCATATAAATCCTGAGGATCATATCCTTCCCACCATTTGCCTTTTCCATCAACTTTTGTCATTCTTCCATCATAAGGTATTCCTACTTTCGGTCCCTTCTTATCATACCGTTGAGCCGTTTCATAAAAAAGCCACGCATGATCAGCATGGAAACTGATCCCGAAAGGCAAATGATATTTACGTGCTGCTTTCGCCCATCCCGCTAAAATATCTCTTTTAGGACCCATATTTACGGAATTCCATGGTTGATATTTACTATCCCAGAGGTCCATATTATCGTGATGATTCCCCAATGCAACAAAATATTGGGCACCTATCTTCTTGTAAAAAGCCACCAATTTATCGGGATCCCATTTCTCCGCTTTAAATAAAGGTATGATATCTTTAAATCCTACTTCAGAAGGATGACCATAGTGTGCTACATGATATTTATATTCCTTAGACCCTTCTATGTACATGGACCGTGCCATCCAGTCACCGGTACCTTCCACACATTGTGGCCCCCAATGTGCCCAAATACCAAATTTAGCATTTCTAAACCATTCAGGAGCTTTATAGTTTTCTAGAGACTCCCAAGTCGGTTTAAAATCACCTTTCATCATTTTTTCATTTTCTTCGGAGATAGGAACAGAGTATACTTGAGCCTCTACCTTCGCAAAAAAGAACAATATTAAAGTCCAAATAAATAAGCGATTTACGTTCATAGCATACGATTTATAGATTGTCATTTTAAACAATGCTAAAGTAGAGAGATTGAAAAACAATAGCAATGTCTAATAACGAGGTTAAATAAGACTTTATCGATATATCTTCCAAAAAGTCCATTCTAAGGCGTTTAAGTCACTAAAAAGAAAAACAATATCGACTCCAAAATACAATAAGCTCATTTTTATATAATACATTTGTCTAACTTTAACTCCTTAAATAACTCTGAAACTATGATACCATCAGTTGACCAACTACATTTGTTAGTACTAAATGTGGGACTTGCCATACATAATGCCGATTGGAATTGGAAAGAAATAAATAGCCCATTTGCCAGACTCTATTATATAAAAGAAGGGTCAGCACAAATTATACTACCAACAGGAATACAAAATTTGAGTCCTAATCATCTGTATTTTATTCCCCCTTTTACCACTCACAGCTATTCATGTAATTCTCACTTTGAACACTATTATCTACATATTTATGAAGATCACCAGTCAGAAACGAGTATATTAGAAGAATTTGATTTCCCAATAGAAGCTCCAGCCGGCAGGCTCGAATTAGAATTAATGAAAAGAATGTGTGCAATTAACCCTACGATGTATTTAAAGCAATCGGATCCAACTACATATGATAATAATCCGACCCTAATTCAGAATATTGCGATTAACAAACAACGTATGTATTGTGATAAAGTAGAATCAAGAGGAATTATATATCAGCTACTATCCCGTTTTTTAAAAGATGCACACCCTAAAGTTGCAACAAATGATAATCGAATTCAAAAAGTACTATCATATATAAGAAAGAACATATACATCCCTATTAATATAGATGATCTTTCAGCACTTATATGTCTTTCAAAAGATCACTTTATCCGACTATTTAAAAGGGAAGTAGGATGTACGCCTGTGCAATATATTAACCAAAAGAAAATAGAGAAAGCCCAATTGATGATCGTTACAAAAAATATGCCTATAAAAAACATAGCTTATTCATTAGGCTATGAAGACCTGTCATATTTTAATAAGCTGTATAAAAAACACACGGGATTAACTCCGATGGAATATAAAGCCTCAATTAAGAAATAAGAGAAGCATGTACCCATATAAAAGACAGGAATATTACAATAACCTATGGTAGAGTAATGGAAAACTGAACAAAGGATATCTTGGACTAACACTCTTTAAAAAACCAATTAGCAAAAATAGCAAGTTCTCATTCATGCCAATATACAGTATTGCCATAAGAACAAGGGCTCCTACAGCACCAATGTTTCTGTAGAAATCGACATCCCTAAGTTTTCCTTTTATCCAAACTCCAATAATAGATTTCAGCATACTTATTTCAAAAAGTGATCATTAATACTAATAAATATCAGATACATTTTATTCATAATGAGGTAAAATATCGCATAAGTTATAAAGGCATAAAACATACTCATCATTGACTATTTCAAAGGAATCAGTCTTGATTTATTTACTTTATTATGTGGTAAATATACTATATTTATATTAATTAAAACATTGCCAAGCAAACTTTTGGATAAAGAGGCATCTTCTTACGCCATTTATATATCCTATGTTTATTCCAAATGTTACCATAAGTTTTTTTGCAAGAGTTACGGTAGCCTTTTATCATAAGCATACTGTATCTATTATTACCATACCTGCTTTTCTTATATTTTATATTAGCTCAAATTAGTTACCCACAGCTGTGGAAAAGGTTCTTCACTATTGTAGAGCATCTTCTTCATGGCTGTGAAGAAATCGTTCCACAGCTGTGAGTAACGACTAAAAGACAGGGAACAAACGGAAGAAAAATAAGACATTAACAGAGAAAGAAACATCATAAAACAGACCAGAGACCTATACTTTCGAATAAAAAGACGTAAAAATGAAAGAGCATTGAGACAACATAAAATCTATATTTATCAATACATATACAACTCATTATTAATACAATACGCATTATATATATATATATTATTTTATTAAAGTGCAAGCAAATTTGCTTGCACGCTTGCTTTTTTTACTGCCACCACTCTGCTATGCTTTGATTATCAGAATGATACAACCAAAAGTGCAAGCGTGCAGGTAGAGTGTGTAAAAACTCTGGGTAGAGAGTAGCTATTCTTTTCCGGCACAATCCGCACAAATGCCCTTCAATACGAAGTTGACACTTTGTAGTGTAAATCCAGCAGGTAGATCAACAGAAGGAACATGCGTATGCTCGAAACAAAAGGTTTTGTGGCATTTCTCACAATAAAAATGCATGTGAAGGTCTTCTACCGCACAAGTACATTCATTGGAGCAAACGGCATATTTCACAGATCCCGTACCATCGTCTATACTGTGAACAAGGCGATGAGCCAGAAACAAGGTTATCGTTCTGAAAATAGTGGATTTGTCTACCGTATCAAGCCGATTCTCCAGATCGAGCAAAGAAACGGCCTGCTGAAATTCCATCATCGTCTTTAATATAAGCAGACGCATGGCGGTAGGCTTGATATTCCTCCTCTTTAGTTTTTCCAAACATTCGTCCATCATTATCTTTTTAAGAGATTTCCAATTCTCATTGCATTCAATACCGCAAGCAAAGCCACCCCGACATCTGCAAAAACAGCTTCCCAAAGCGTAGCCATCCCCAATGCTCCCAACAACATCACCAATACCTTAATGCCCATAGCCAGACCGATATTCTGCCAGACAATCCTACGCGTGTATCGTCCGATGCGGATAGCCGTTGCTACTTTTGAAGGTTGATCCGTCTGAATAATAACATCTGCTGTTTCTATAGCCATATCGCTGCCCAGACCTCCCATTGCAATACCAACATCACTCAAAGCCAGTACAGGAGCGTCATTCATTCCGTCTCCGACAAACGCAACTTGCTGGTTTCCGGATTGTTTGAGCAGGTTGAGATGTTCCACCTTTCCCTCCGGAAGCAAGTTACCGTATGCCTCAGGTATACCCAACTTTTTAGCAAAGTTAGTAACAATGTGCTGTTTATCACCGGATAAGAGTTGAATATTTTCAATATTTAAACCTTTGAGAGCCTTAACAGCCTCTTTCGCATCATCTTTTAAGGTATCGGACAATGAAATAAAGCCAACGTACTCACGTTCAACAGCACACAAGACCAACGTATCGGTTATTGCATCCAGTTCCACCGGATAATCCACCCCGTACTTAGCCAGTAAACGGGTACTTCCAACAAGCACTTCCCTGCCTTCAACCCGAGCTTTTAAGCCATATCCGGTAACCTCCGAAACATCTTCCGACAGCGTAAAAGGAATATTTTGCTTCCTTGCATATGTCGTAATCGCTTTGGCAATGGGATGAGTGCTGTTTTCTACCGAAGCAATCAGGCTGACCAACTCTCTTTCGGACAAAGTACTGATCGAAGGAACAAGAGTACCAGAAATGGCAGCAGCCGTAAACTTCATCCTCTTAGATGATGAACCAAGCAAAGATGCTCCACCTAATTCTGAATCGATCGGATGAACCTTTACCAATGGTGAATAGGGCGAATAAAACTCTTTGAGTAATACACCTGCTGAATGAATCTCCTGTACATCAAAAACTCCTTTAGTCAAAGTCCCGGTCTTATCGAACACCACAGTGTTGATCTTGGCTATGGCGTCCAAATAATTTCCGCCCTTAAACAAGATGCCATGTCTGGAAGCAGCACCGATGCCACCAAAATAGCCCAACGGAATGCTAATCACCAATGCGCACGGACAAGAGATAACCAGAAAGACTAATGCCCGGTACAGCCACTCATTAAAGTGGAAAACAAATGCAGGATAAACAAGTGACCCGATGAAGGGGAGTAAAACCACCAGCAAGGCAATGCCAAAAACAATTGGCGTATAGATATGTGCAAACTTTGTAATAAACAGTTCCGTAGGTGCCTTGCGTTCCGTTGCATGCTGTACCATATCGAGTATTCGTGCCAGCGTGCTTTCATCGTAAGGTTTAGCCACCTTAATCCGAATATTCTTATCGGACGACAACATACCCGAAAGCACTTCTTCTCCGCGACGAATAGTACAAGGCGTACTTTCGCCCGTAAGAGCAGCCGTATTGAAAGCAGCAGATTCTCCAAGCATCACCCCGTCCAGCGGAACACGTTCACCGGCCTTAATCTCAATAACATCACCAACCGACACTTCTTCCGGTTGTTTACTGATCAGTTCGCTTCCATCTACCACGGTTACAGTCTTGGGAATGACATCCAAAAGCGCTTCAATACGCCTTCTGGCTTTACTCACCGCCCGTCCCTGAAACAGTTCCCCGATCGTATAAAACAACATCACCGAAACGCCTTCCGGATAATCGCCAACGTAAAATGCACCAATAGCGGCTATTGACATCAACGTAAATTCATTAAAGAAATCCTTCCCGCAGATACGTTCCCAACCTTCTTTCAGCACCGGCAACCCAACCGGCAAATAGGCTATGATATACCAAAACAGGGAAACGTAGCCGGAAGAAAATGCACTGACTTCCAAACCTTTCATCACAATGCCACCAAGCAGCATCAGTAAGGAAAGTAAAGGTTTCCAATATTCTTTTATAAAGGAGAACAGCGTAAAATCCGATTCTCCTTGTTCCGTATTGCATCCGCAAGCAGCCTTGCGGTTATGATTAGAATCGTCAACCGGACGATTTCCATTTTGACAGCAACAACATTCCATATATACATCTTTCTTTATTTCGCTGCAAACATACGAATAGAAAGATGCAACCAAATTGCAAAGTGACTGTTCCCCTAGTTAATTCTTTCCAAATTCAGTCTGCTGCTTCTCCACTTCATTCAACAATTTACGTTTATCATCCTCAGACAAGGTCTTTTTAGCTGCGTCTTTGGATTCCGACTGAACTGTTGTAACGGGAATCTTGCTCTCAATCGAACTATTATTGTGCGAACAGCTCTCATTATTCCCAGTCGTAGCAAATTCATCTTCGGAATAGCAAAATGGTAATGTAGCCGGTACGCTTTCAAATTCAATTTCAGTCGAAGCAGGAGCATGCATGCCTTCATACTGCACCCGCGCTTTTACTATTATCTTCCCGGCTGTACGGGTAGAGCGAATGAGCACCGGAGCTGATCCAAATTCCACAGCACGCGGATTGGCTCCGATAGTTGCATCACCGATAATCCTGCCTTCACCCTCCACACTGAAAACAATATTCTCTTTTGCCAACCGACGCACGTTGCCACTATCATCGGTAACTTCCGCCACAACAACAATAAAGTCCGAACCGTCAGCCACCAAAGGACAGTTCAACCGGTCTACTTTCAGGCGTAATTTAGTGGAGCGGCGGGACGGCATCCTTTTCATGCTGCATACCACCTTCCCATCAATAATTCCTTCAGCCACCATATTCACCTTTTGCCAGTTCTTCTCAAAGTAACTGTGTTGACGGGCCTCCCAAAAGTCCCAAACATGATGAAACACAACAGGCGGATCGGGCATGTGCCCCTTAGCATGAACCACCGGTTGTATCCAGCTTTTCGCACCGTCGTAAATAGACAGTCTGACTGAATCGCAATTACTAAAGACTACGACATCCGAGTCCGAGAACTGTGTCATCTCGTGCGCAATGTAGACCATCGGACCAACATCCACCAAAGGTACATGTAAGGAAGGAGAGGACTGACTGCGGAATAGATAATAAGCATACTTCGGCTGGCGAAAAGCATCGAATATACCACCCCAGTAAGGATCGGGATGATAACCCCGCTGATGATCAAACGGATGCCACTGAGCACCACCGATAAACTGTCCGTCGGTGTGATACATTTCGTCATAGCTTTTTGCCAGCGAAAGCGCCTGTACCAACATGGGATGTTCCCCCCAGCTCCTGCTCGCCCGGTTATTATTGTTATGTGCATACCAATCATCCACATTCTCTCCGAACTCCCGGGTGAAGATGCACTGTTCCACCTTATTCTTACGTTCATCTCCCGGCCATCCGTAAAGCACATCATAATTGTCTTTCACTCCTGCCGAATGCAAATCGGCAGCCGCTACCGGACGTCCCGGATAAGGATATTCCTCTTTGGTAATCTGCAGCGCTTCCAAAGCAAAATCAAGCGGATAACGGGTCTCATTCAAAATCGGTTCCCACATCAAGACCGACGGATGATTACGATCCCGGCGAATCATCATCCGGGTATTCTTATGCACCAACTTGGCAAATTCAGGATCTTTATTCCAATACTGCCAACCCGGAGTAGCCACAATGACAAACATGCCCAATTCATCGCAAGCATCCATAAACGCCGGATCCTGCGGATAATGGGCTGTACGAATAATCCGGCATCCAGCATCCCGCAACCTCTTTACATCCCGCCACTGCTGGGAATTAGGCAACGCATTGCCTACATAAGCAAAGTCCTGATGACGGTTAGCTCCGATCAGTTGTCCGAAAGGCTTTCCATTCAACCAAAAGCCCTCCTTCCCCTTAAACTCGGCTTTCCTTATTCCAATGCGGGTAACTCCTCCGTCCACAATTTTACGACCCTCCTTTACCCGTGATTGAATCCGGTATAAATAAGGACTGTCCGGTGACCATAAAGATGGATGATTCACCTTGATCTTTTGCCTGACCGTGATGCACTCACCCGGCTTCAACTGAATTTTACCTTCACGCCGACCGATCTTATTCCCCGCCGCATCAAGCAAAACAGTCTCCACCGCAACGTGACTGAGAAGCCGTCCACTATTTTTTACTTCCGTATCTACATAAACCCAAGCGCTTTTATCCGTTATATCGGCATAGTGAACAAATACTCCGCCACCGGCTACCTTACCCGCTTCCACAGCAGTGGTTATTGCCACGGGAGACTTACCAATCAGCCAGACATCCCGATAGATTCCTCCGTGATAAGCAAAATCCAATGCATATTGCGGCTTACCGGGAGGAAAAGTTTTATCATCCCGATTATCCGCCTTCACCGCCAGCACACAAGAGTCACCCGCTTGTACACCCTGCTCCGTCAGATTCACCGAAAACGGTAAGTAGCCTCCCAGATGTTTCTTCAGCAAATGCCCGTTTAAATAGATTTCCTGCTTGCCCATTACAGCTTCAAAATAGACACTGACTTGTTTACCTTTCATGTCGGCAGGTACAACAAAATGCTTACGATACCATGCCACACCCTGATAGTTCCGGCATCCACTAGCCTCAGCTGGTTCCAGTTGCACCGTATGCGGAGTGGAGACAATCGTCCATGATGCATCATTAAAATCCTTCTTGTAAGCCCCTTCCGCATCTCCCCTGAAATAGCGCCAACCGGGATTAAAGTCATAAACAGCCCTTCCCGAGCCCGGTAATGGGATCAATCCGGCAACCGATGCCTCCGGTACACGATCCGCAGCATAACCGGGAAGAACAAGTAAGACCGCCCACAAAAACATCAGCAAACTCTTTCCTCCTTTTTCCGCAGAAACAAAAGGAAAGCGGACATTGATCTTATTCATAAAACGAAGTTTTCCCACTCCAATACAATTCATAGTTCTATTCATTAGTTGTTTAGCATTAGTTCAACATCTTTCCGACGGGATTCGGGAGTCACTTTTAAAAAAGTCACCTTGCCCGATTCCAGCTTTGCCTCCACCGTCGTTTGTCCGGGAGCATGAAGTTTGAAATGCACATCCCACTCCCGCGGCCATGCAGGAAACAAAAGTATTCGCTTTCCCACGGTTTGCAACAGCATCTCCTGCAAACCAATCATGCCGCTTCCACCGCGGTTATGATCGGGTGCCCAGTCAAATCCCGGTCCCCAGAAAGCAGGAAAGCGATATGGACCGTCAGCCAGCTTTAACAAAGCAAGTCGCTTTGCTTCTTCCGTCAATCCCAAACAAGCCGCCCAAATATTATCCTGTTTCCAACCCTTGAAATCACGGAACTTCAACGCATCCTCATCCAGCCAATAGGTATTCCGGGCCACTTGCAAGCTATCGCGTCCCACTCCATATATCCGCCACGGGAAGACCGGATAAAGCTGTGGCGTTTCCACATTATTGACCCGCTCCCAGGTTTTAGCCGGTGCAATCACCTCTTTACCATCTACACAACGCAGTGGAATCGGCGGAATCCGTTGTAACATTTCCATCTTCTTTCCGTACGTTTGTAGTACTTTACGCAATGCCGCAATGGTGCTTGCTGCGTTATTGGTCATTTTATACGTTTCACAAGCCGATCCCGGAAACAATATCAAATGTCCCTGATCGTCCAATTCTTTCCTTCCCCGATGCCTTGCCAAATACCGGTAATGTTCATCAAAAAAGTCCAGTGCACTGTCAATAAAAGGCATATAAGCCGTAATATCCTCACCAGCATAGTCCTTTGTGTCCAAGATCATCAGGCAAAACTCCAATACGGTATCCCATTCATACTCCAACCAGGCATTGTATTCCACTCCCTTATCGAAATAACCGGGACGTTTAAATCCATATTCGGCGGGATTTGGCAAGCCGTAGTTCTCCAACTGTTCGGCAAAGCATGCTCCCTTATGATTCCAATATACCTTACTGCGAAGCTCCGCATTCCCCAGCATTTCCGAATAGAAACGGAACTGCGGCGTCATCAAATCGGCATCCCCGCTTTTTAGCATCGGCCAGTAGACGAGCCGCTGGTTCTGAGCGGTCATCGTTCCACCGCCCCATTTACGGAAGTCCGGTGTAAAATGCTGCTTTTTATCCACATAACAAGGATCAAACGTAAACAGTCCGCCATTGAACTTGGTTGGTGCACTACCATACGCATTACACCCCAGCATATAACGGAACAAGGTATAATTACGGGTAATCTTTTCGGCTTCTCCTTTACCTCTGATAAAGCTTCGCTGCCAAAAAGTCCGCCACCACGCCTGCGATTGTTTTTTATCCTTCGAGTAATTCAACTTTTGCCATTCGGGATGATATTCCCATACCGTAACCTTTTCGGTTTGCTGCGTATGTAAAGCGATTAGGATCTGTTGCCGTCGTACCGGCTTTTGATTACAGAAGTGCCAGGCTTTATAAGCTGTTCCGGCATACTCTCCTTTGCTTGTTCCGGCATAATGAAGATGATTTCCCCGTAATTCACCGCCAAAAGTCAACCAACGCAGCGGGTTCTTTAACTGCGACTTCACTTCTTCCAGACCTTGTTGCTTGACAGCCACATCAAAGACCGTTGCTGCCGGACTGCGATGATAAAAGATAAGCCCATCCTTTTCAGCCCGGATTGAATCCCTTGTAGTAGTCAGTCCCGGATAAGCCACCCATTTATAGGAACACTGCTGCCCCTCACCCTTGCGAATAGGGCGATCTTCGTAACGCCAACTTTCATAAGAAACATCCGCACTTAACGCACGTTTACCTGATAACTCCACATGAATCAACGGATGAAAAACATCCACCCATATATCAGCAGTCACTCCCTTTGCGGAAATCTGCACATAACCCTCATTCAGCTTTAGTTCCTGCCGGAAATCATCGGCATGCAAAAAAGGATTGGGAGAAAAGCGTATTCTTACACGCCCCAATTTAAGCATAGTATTGTTTTCATCGAACGTTCCGCTACGACTGATATAAAAAAGCAGATCACCCTTCTCCACCCAAACATTCAGTCCGATGTCGCCTCCGCCACAGGGCATTGATTCCGAAGAGTTATTACCGGGACTATTCCAAACGAGATTGGCATGCTGGCTCCAAAGAACCTGCACGCCAATAATCACTAATAAAACTATTGAAAAGAGCTTTTTCATCCCGGTCTCCCTATTTCCTTTTCTTATTTCTTATTCATTCTCATCTTCTCCTTACTTTCTCTTCTTTGATTGTTCTTTCAATCAAAGTACCCAAAAGATTGAAGGTAGACTGTTTTTTGTTTGAAGCCAAAAAAGTTTTATCATTATCTTACTCAAATCTTAATCTTCTCTTTCCGTTGAGTAACAACTGTTCCAATCACCAATCATCCGTGCGGAAAGAAGAAACCGGCAGTCCGTTTCCACCGTATAAATCTCCGTCTACATAATTTTCGAAAGCATAGCGTACTGCCACCGGATGAGGTACTTCTTCGCTCTTTACGTATATCTTACTCCGTACCACCCAAGCTTTAGCCGGATGGAATACTTTGTCGGAACCAGCCACAGTAAAGAGTTTGGATTCAAAGCCACCTTTACAGGTGATCCACATCGGAGCACGCCCAAAATGTACCATTGCCGTATCTCCCTGAACAGTCAAACCGTCATAATAGGGACTATCACCGCTAACCCCTTCAAAGCCATAAGTTTTACTTAGAGCCAATAGAGCCAGCCGCTCTCCGGCTATTTCCTTTTTCCGGGGATGAATACCTGTTCTCAATCCGGCATCCAGCAGTACGGCCATACCACTATTCGGTACACGGAATTCCACCTTAGCCTGTGCTTCACGGAGATAAGCCGAATTAATAGCCGGCTGTCCCTCCTGGGTGATCAACCCGTAATCATAAGGAGCAATCTGACAATAGTAGAAAGGAAAATCCCCCTGATTCCATGCTGCACGCCAACCTTTAATCAGTGTAGTAAACATATCCGCATAAGTCTGTGCCCGGTTACAGTTATCCTCTCCCTGATACCAAATCACGCCTTTGATCGTTAAGCCGATAAGCGGATGGAGCATCCCGTTATAAAGCACGGTAGGAGTCCGGTTCTTCGACTTGATGTCCGCTTCCGACTGTGGTATTTTTGCATCGGGAAAAGCTTTCAACATATCCGCGGTCATCCAGGCCTCAGCAGCGGAACCGCCCCATGCAGCAACAATCAGTCCTACGGGAACATGAAGCATTTCCTGCACCAACCTACCAAAATAGTAAGCCGTGGCACTAAATTCAGCGACCGACTGGGGAGTCGCCTCCTGCCATTGTCCGCTAACATCTTCTTCAGGCAGAAAAGAAGAATGACGCTTCACCGTAAACAAACGCAAATTGGGGTTCCGGCTCTTCAAGATATCCATATTCGAACCTTCAACAGGTTGATTCTTGAATCCCTTCATCGGCATCTCCATATTGCTTTGTCCTGAACAGAGCCATACTTCTCCAATCAAAATATCATTTAAGGTGGCCACTTCACCATCATTAAACGAAATGGTATAAGGTCCTCCGGCTGCGGGTGTCGGTACCGCAAGCTTCCATTTGCCGGAAGCATCCGCTTTTGTCCGGTATTGTTTGCCATTCCATCCGGTAGTTACGATAACTAGTTTGTTGACCCGGGCCGTTCCCCATAAATTAGCATGACTTTGCCGCTGCATCACCATACCATTTGCAAAGAAAGCCGGCAATTTCACTTCCGCTTTTGCAACAACCCCCATTAACAGGATAAATGAGGCAACCATTGTTCTCGTTAAAACATGTTTTACATCCATCTTCTTATCTGTTTAATATCTTATGATCTTTCAATCAATTACACCTCTTTATTATTAGCCTTTATGCCACCTTACACAAGCCCAGTTCTTCAGTCAATTGCTACTCTTCAATACAGCTGCACGAGACCAAACGGTTTCAATTAACCGGACCGGGCCAAGCAGTCCCGCAGGAAGCAACGTTTTCTCTTTCATCCGGTATTGCGTATTAGTCCAGATACCCTCAAACGGAGCTTTTCCCTGATCCGCCCCGTTAATGGCATTAGCCCACGTATTGCTGATTTCAATACACAATTGATTCGTTCCTCTTTTCAATGCCTTGGTAATATCAACCCGATAAGGGGCTGTCCATACCGTACCACAATTTTGTCCGTTCACCCAAACTGCCGCCACATCACAAACCTTACCCAGCGAAAGGAATACTTGTCCTCCGGCATCCGCTTTCCATTCAAAGTTTTTACGATAAGTCACCGTACCGGAATAATATTTAATCCGCTTATTACCTGAACGTGACCAGTCAAACAAACTGTCTTTCTCCACCGTCTCCCCAATCAAAGGGAAATCCACGGTCCACGGAGCATTACCTAGTTCTTTCACGCTCACGAGCTCTTGCTTCTTTTGCAAGGCTGATATAGTTTTTTGTTTAGAATACCTTAATCTTACAGGTTCTTGTTCCTTCTTCTCCTTTTGCACTTTCCTGGTAGAAGTCTCCTTCACGGGTAATACAATAAACACCGAGCCATTTGCCGCCAAGTCTACTTTTAGATTTGTACGACTGTTCACTACCTTCCAATGAACCGCTTCAAGAATCTCTCCCGTAAGCGGATTCCATAATTCAGGCTCTCTACCGGAAACCCGTAAGCTCACCGTAAACGAACGTGCTTTTTCAAGCTGGTTGGAGATAAAGTAAATATCCGCCTCTTTCCCTTGGCGATGCGTCCATGCCACATCATCGGGAACAAGTACGTCAGGCTCCAGACCGTATGCAGAAAAGTTCCCTTCTTCATAAGGTAAACGGGGTATCAACACTCCCGCTTTTTGCCATTTATCCACTTTAGCCTGTACTTCCGGGGATAAGGGAAGACTGTCGGGACACATCGGACGCGGCAGAGGTAATACCAGAACTTTATAAGCAGCACCTCCCGGTAAAGTAATAGAGCCATTCTCCACCTTAGCCAACCGGAGTAAAGCATCCCTGTTAAACGAATCGTAAGCGTAGCCGTGCAACACATTCACCCAATCGGCCGGATTCACCATATTAGCAGCATGAATCACTCCCACCGGTTGTTCGCAAAGTGGTTCGCCCACATTTGCCAGACGCACCCGCTCACTCTCCACCCGCTTCTTGCCAAAGAGCCCCGGCAAGGAAGGCACTAAACGCTCCGGTAAGACGGCACGCCGTGGAATCTCTTCTCCCGTAAAGACCGCAATATCCGCTACCGGACGTCCATATTGAAGCAGCGTTTGACAACGGGTTACATAATCCACCAAAGCCTTCGCCCCGTTCTTCCACCACGTCTGATCCCGTTGAAAGAACAGCCCGATGCCATCCAGCGTCATTCCCGGCTTGCGGTTCATATAAGGATTATGCACATTGACATGAAAGAACAATTTATTGAATCCCAAAGCATAGTTCCGGTCGAGCAAAGTCTTCAACATAGCAGGAGTTTCATTCCACGTACCTCTGAGTTCGGTAAATCCTTCGGCCTGTATAATCTTCTTGTCATAAATATGCGCCCCGCTTACCGCATCAAGCATATCATTCGGTTTGTCATGCGTCGGACTATTCAGCCAGAACTCACCCATCGGGCGGTCTGCCAACTGATAGTGCAACATACCGTCGCTCACCATGGTAGGAGCCACACATTCAGCAGACAATTCGCATCCGTATTCTTTGGATAACTTTGCCAGCGTCTTATAAAAGACATCCGCCACCAGTTCCGAAATGGTAGTCCGTACATCCCGAAGTACCTTCTCCGACTCCAGGACATTGTCTATCGGAATGCCCGCCAATAGAGGAAGATAAGACCTTAAATCATATCCCCTTCTTTGTTTGAACTCAGCCGGAAAGCAAGTACTCCAATTCTGACTACCGCATTCCCAGCTATCTACATGTATATACCGGAGTACCCGGTGAGCCAGTGTGGCATCCACTTTCGAGAAAGTAGCACCGAACCAATGTTCAAACTGCTTTTTCACAGCCGCCTCACTGAACTTATCACATTCCAATCCCTTGCCTCCTCCCCCGGTGGCATTCGTATGCCCCGTAGAAGTATGCCCCATACGGAGCAACCGCCATTTTCCCGCAGGAAGGCGCACGGACAATATCCCGTCTTTCATCTTTGAAGTCAGATCAATAACTTCTTCCTTACGTACACAATCTTCCGGAGCTATTTCCTTCGCTGTGGTCCGTGCAGCCACACGCCAAACCAATCCGGTTTTACCTTCCCATTGATTGAGACGGGGCAGGGTATGCAGAATAATCTTTTTGATTTTTAAATTCGGTTTCCACTTCGCGGCATCCATATCTTCGCTTCCCGGTTCGCTTCCCGCAGGATCCCAGTAAAAGCGAAAATAACGGGCTGTCACAGGAGGTAAGGCATAAGTCACATTCGCATCCGTATTCTGCCAACCCTGACGAGCGGGCACCAACTGCCTGACCAGACGGAAATGTACGCCGTCATCACTAACCATGACTTTCAACCGCTGCGCCTGATAATTATTTCCTGCAGGAGCAATTTCAACATTACGGCAGGTAAAGGGTTGCGGATATTCATATTGTATCCAGCAAGGTACGGACGAGCGAATGGTTCCGTCCTCTGCAATGGAAACACCTTTCCCGTTAGCGGTTCCCATGCCGGCAACCACTTCACCGCAAGAAATCCGATAAGCCGGTAATGAAGCAGGCCTAGCATATAACTCAACATTCTTTTCCTTTACCGGCAAAGCCAACAAAGCAATATCTTCATAATACCCTTCGTAAGCTTCGGGACGGGGCAGCAGCAAGTTCTTGATTTCTCCTCCCGCAACAAGGGTATCTCTCCAAACCACCTTTTGCATGGATTCTTTCGGAGTGATCCACGGACCACCAGCCAAAGCAAAACCATCTGAAATGTGCAAGCCGAGTTTCAATCCCAGACTATCCGCTACCTCCATACTATAACGTACCCTTTCCCACCACCCGGGAGAGAGTTGATCGACCGCTCCCGGATAATGCGGCCAACGTGAAGAATCCCTGATCGGCATCAAATAAGCACCGCCCAAACCAACTTCCTTCATCGCTTCCAAATCGGCCTTAATCCCTTCTTGTGAAACGGCTCCGTACATCCAATACCAGAACGTCCAGGGTTTGGCTTCCTCCGTGAGATGCAGAAAATGATTACGGATCTCCTCCTGTGAAAAGACTTTTCCACAAGATACCCAAAGAAATAGAAACAGTAGTATATATGTTTTAGTGTTATTCATGGTCACAGTTCTATTCAAAGAGACGGGAAAGGTAAACAATTGTACCCACTAACGCAACATTTGTTGTGACTTTAAACAGCTTTCCAAGGAAATGTTATATATTTGCCGGATATATCGACATATTTATTAGCTACACACAATAGAGATTGCAAAAAGGCAGATAAAGTCAGAAGAAGAAGACCAAATGATGTTAATCTTCATGATAATCATGAAAAGAGACAAGCGTTCTTTTGAAACGGATTTTAGCTCTATAACAAACTCAAAACGTAAAAATGAAAGCAGCAGAATTGATTATCAGCGAAGTTGAAATCTTCAAATCCCCCATTAAGCTGAAAGAACCATTCGTCATTTCTTTGGGTCCTCTTACACATGCCGAGAATGTAGTGGTTGTCATTCATACCCGTGAAGGCATCAGCGGATTCGGTGAATGCAGTCCCTTTATGTCAATCAACGGAGAAAGCATGGATACTTGCTTCATTGTCGCCCAATACCTGGCACAAGCGCTGAAAGGGAAAAACGCACTCGATATTGAAGGGTGCACGCTGGCGATGGACAAGACCATATTTGGTAATGCCAGTATAAAAAGTGCTTTTGACATTGCGCTGTACGATATTGCCGCACAACATGCAGAAAAGCCTTTATACCAATTTCTGGGAGGAAAGAAGGGGAAAGAGTTACAAACCGATTATACGGTGAGCATCGGCGATCCTGACAAAATGGCTAAAGATGCCCTATCCATAAAAGAAAGAGGTTTCCAGATTATCAAAATAAAAGTAGGCGGATCAAAAGCTGCCGACGTAGAGCGCATCCGAATGATTCGTGAAGCAATTGGTATGGAATTACCTTTACGCATCGACGCCAACCAAGGCTGGAATGCCCATGAAGCGGTGGATATTCTTGAAGCTATGCAACCTTACCACATACAACTTTGCGAAGAGCCCATACCCCGGTGGGATTTCATGGAGTTGCCCCGCATACGTAAACAAAGTCCCATCCCGATCATGGCGGACGAGTCGTGTAGCAATCATCATGATGCCGCCAGATTGGAACAGTTGGAAGCCTGTGATATGATTAATATCAAGTTAGGGAAATCGGGAGGCATTTATGATGCAATGAAGATTATTGATGTTGCGAAGAAGAACAAAACACGGATTCAAATCGGAGGGTTCCTCGAATCACGACTGGCTTTCACCGCATCCGCTCATCTGGCACTAACCAGTGACTTGGTTCAATATTACGACTTTGATACTCCGTTGATGTTTGTGGAAGATCCGGTAGTAGGGGGAATAACGTACGGCCCGCATGGTGAAGTCACTGTACCCGATGCTCCCGGACTTGGTGCCAGCGTAGACCGTGAATACCTTTCTTCACTCGAGAAGGCAACAGTCTAAAATAGTTTGAACTTACCCTTAGTAGAGGAGAGTCATCTGCCTCTACTCCTTGCTTTCTTCATCAATGGTTTCCTTACGTAACAATTCCTTTGGGAAATACTTGCTAAGCGGATAACGATAGAAAGACATTTCCTGTTCCAACTGATGGAAGAGCGTACGATCGGGAACAAAGTAAATCTTGGAAAGACGTACCTTGCCGGGAGTGACATCATCAGGATACTCGCACCCCTCGCTCGTGAGAGCGGTCTGGAATGTACCCAACCCTTTAATGGTCACAGAGCCGCCTTCCAGCATAATCTCTTTAATAGCCTTCGGAAGATCGGTTAATACGCCCAACACATCTCCTTCACTGCGCCCGCTACGGGCAGCCAATCTATGAGCAAGGTCGCGCTCTGTGCTGCCCCCGCGTACCTGCAACTTGCGTTGTACGGCATAATAAAGCTCCCGGACACCATTAAGCGCCCGGAACTTCTTCCTTCGTACCAAATAAATCAGTCCCATATTGCTTTCTTGTTTTATGTTCTGTTCTAACCATTTTCTCTTTAAGGGAAAGCATGCACAAGATGCACATATCATACGTCACAAGATATACATGTCATAACGTACAACATGTGCATCTCGTACGTCTTATGCTATAAAGGTAAATAGATTTTCTTTGGTTGCAAAACAAAAGAGGGCACTATCTTCAATAAATAAGGTATAGTGTCCTCTTGTTAGGGATTTAGTATGCGCAGAAGTAATCAATTACTTGCCTTCAAAACGGAAGATAATCCTCCCGTGCTGGGGCCCGCTTACCCATTTGGGCTGTGAAGAAGGTCCGCATAAATCGGTGGCATTCACTTTATTACGTACGGCTGGGATAACATTTAAAACGGAAATGCCATTCTCCGGCAGGGTATAGAGCAACCGGTCGCGGCCATCACGTGGTTGATAAACCCCGACATAACTGTCAGGAGTTTCATTGACCAGACTGATAACGCCTTCCGAAGTACACAGCTTCATCCAGGAGACATGAGCAAAGTAGCCTTTAAATTCGGGATAAGTGAAACTCTCGCCCGGTATGGGATCGTTATAATCATTTCTCCAAAGGCTATATTGTGGACCACGTACCCGGTTTTGCCAAACACGATACGGACCGTCACCGAGCCATTCTTTACTTTGTACCATTTCTTCGGGATAGTCGAAGCAAATTCCCATCAAGTCCACTACACCGGAGAAATTATACGTATAGTCCAATGCCAAAGTTCCATCTGCAAAGAGTGTCCAGTCCGCACAGTCAAAATCGCCCAGCTTGTAACGGGCAACAATGCTCAACCGGTCTTTGTGTGCTTTCACCTCAAAGCCTGCAAAAACACCTGCGTCTGCAAATTCCGTATATGTACGGTCTTTTTCCTTGGCCTGCTTATCATCGTGATTATAAAACTGATCGAGCGAACGGTCCGCCCTCCGGGCTGCGATGAAACGAGGCCCGTTGGAGAAGCTGATCTTCCGTCCTCCCGCTTTGACTTCTTTCAGGAAGCCGGTCTTCTTATCAAAGGTATATTCATGCCCGTTGGCCTTGGCTATAATCTCTTCCGCCGTCTCTTGATACTCCGGCACCGTTCCTCTGTACTCCGGCTCTGTTCCCTCGTAACCCGGCACCGTTTCTTTGTATACCGGTTTCGCTTCCTTATACTCCGACTTCACTTTAGCAATGCTTTGTCGAAGCTCTTTCGGGTTCTGATCATCTGTTTCCTTAGATTCCGATTTGGCTTTGGACTTTTGCCGGAAAGACATTGGCGAAGCAATAGCTAACTCTTTCCCTGCTGATACGGGAATCTCCATCGGAGAGGCAAGACGCAAAGTCCAGGTAAACAGTTCCTGATTAGAGCCATCAAGCACTTTCACGAGTAAAGCATCAGCCCCTTTTACCGCAACCGGAATCTTTACCGTTCCAGCCTCATGGGGAGGAATCGCACCACCGGAAGTTTCCCCCTCTTTTAAGATCTTAACCGTACCTTCTTCCAAGACCGAAGGGAAAGACACATACTTCCATTCAAACTTACAGGTATTCAAGCTCAGAAAATCATAACGGTTCTCCACCCGGAGAGTCCCGTCAAAAGCCTTAGTCAGCCCGGTATTCATCACTTGCACGGGACACCACACCTGCTTAATGGTATAATAACTTCCTTCCTTTTCATGATGAGGCCCTACGATACCATCCGCTGCATAATTGCCCTGATTATCAATGAAGCCGTCTCTGTCTACACGCTTCACCCCTTCATCGGCAAAGGACCACAAGAAACCTCCCGCACAACGGGGATGCTTCCGCATCATTTCCCAGTAATCCCACAAACCGGCACCCAAACCGCCGTCATACAATCCATGCAGAAACTCGGTAGGCATAAAGATTTCCGGTTTTCTCATATACTCCTGACTCTCGCCATACGAACGGTAGTGCATCGTTTCAAAACCACCGAAATTGCCTTGCGGATGAATCACCGGACGCTTCTGCGGATCATACTTTCCAAATTCACCGTCCAGTTCCGTGTTCCATCCCTGCTCATTACCATTGCTCCACCAAATAATGGAAGGATGATTTACATCCCGCTCCACCATACTCTTAACCAGCACAGCACCCGTAGGCGTATCATATTTTCCGTGCCAACCTCCCAGTTCACTCATCACATAGAGCCCGAGGGAATCACAAGCATTCAGGAAGTCAGGATCAGCAGGATAATGCGATAATCGGACTGCATTCATATTCATGCTCTTAATCAAGAGCACGTCCTCAATATTCTTACTTTTGCTCAACGTACGTCCACTTTCCGGACGGAAACTATGACGGTTTACTCCCCGGATATTCACCCGGACTCCATTGATATAGAGCCCATCACTGGGACGGACTTCTATGCTACGGAACCCGAAGTATTCCGTATCGCAATGCAAAGCCTCACCTTCACCAGAAAGTAACGTAAACTCCGCCTTATGCCGGTTAGGCGTTTCCGCCGTCCAGCACAAAGGATTCATCACCGTAGCCGTAGCCACAGCCCAATCACTTCCCGCTCTGACAGGGACTTCCGTTTCCTGTATTTTTTTACCCGTAGCCGAATAAATCACCGTACGTAATTTCATTCCCTCCACGGCACTGCTCAAATAGCAGTCCGCCCGGAAACTTCCATCGGCTTTGGCATCAATAGCTATCCGGCGAATATTCAGAGCTGGCTTGACTTCCAGAAATACCGGACGAAAGATTCCTCCGAAGTTCCAATAGTCGGCCCGGCGTTCCGCCAGGTTTACACTGGCATTCTCACTCTCCTTGCTTACCGTTACCTCCAACAGATTCTTTCCGCCATATTTCAAAAGATCGGTCACGTCATACGAAAAGCGATAGAAAGCCCCCTGATGTTTGCTTCCGGCTTTTACACCGTTGACTTTCACCTCTGTGTCAGTCATCGAAGCTTCAAAGATCAGATCAATCCGGTTTCCCCGCCATTGTTCGGGCACTTCAAACTCATATTTATACAAGCCCTTTTCATCGGCAATGCCTTCAGGGAAAGGTTTCCCATAGAAACGGATACCATACTGAAACTGTCCGAAGCCTTGTAGCTCCCAACAGGAAGGTACGCCAATCTTAGTCCACTTACCGGCATTACGTCCCTTGGTACAAAAGAAATCCCATTGCACCATATCATCGCATCCATGCCCGGATAAATAGTACCGCTGAGTGACAGGAACCGCATTCTTTGCATCTGTCGTATTCACCATTCCCAATAAGAGAATCCACACCAAAAGGAAGTATCGTTTTCTTGATTTGTTACCCATTATTGCTCTATTTATATGTTGATTATGTTAAATTTCACCGTACCCTGCTAAACCGGATATGCAGATCATGCTCTTTCTTTTCCACTGCATATTTCTTCAGAACTCCGGGACCGCAACTGCTATTGCCCAATCCTAAGATCGCTGCATCCAGATTAAGAATCACCTCTTTACGCGGAACCAAATCACAATCATGAGCGGTTTGTGCAAGATCTTGCACGGTATAGGGTAATGCCGAAGCGGAAATCCGCTGCTCTAATGCTTCTACTTTCAATCCTTTTCCGGCAGCATCTGTTAAGGTTAAGAAACTAACCCCTTCCTTATTTCCACCATCTTGCGGACGGGGATAATGCGTGTATTGTTCGGCGACTTTCCCCTTCCATAGTCCTATGGTAGCGGAACTCTTGCGGTCGGGATAAGTTTCCTGCGGTCCATATCCGTACCAAGTAAACTGATCATACGCTCCTGACACTCCCATTGTTAATCCGATGCGGGGAAGTTCGGGTAAGTCACCCTGAGGAATAAAATGGCACTGTACATCAATTGTTCCATCGGCAATAACCGTATAAGCCATTTGCGTTAACATGCTTCCCTTCTTATACTGATCGACAATGACCGCTTTCACCACGAGAGCACCGTCTTCACGAAAACGATGAGTGAACGATTGTAACTCACGCTTCGGTTGATCCAGACCGGACAGTATCCAGTCCTTTGCCAACCAATTGCCAAAGCCTTTATCATTATCCGTCGGTGCACGGAAAGTCTGGGTAACGGGAGCCTCTGTCAACAGCTCACGAGTACCATACTTTAAGGAGACCAATGTGCCATGAGCAACATTCCAAGCAGCTGAGAAGTTATTTCCTTTCACCGTTAAACCCGGCTTTGCCTTTCTCCTAATTATACCTTTATCTTTAAAAACCGTAGTCCTTCCTTCCGATGTATCTTTCTGAACTTTATTCCTCGTCGTATGCTTTAATGCAACAGTCTCCAGATTATCGGAAGGAGATAGAAGCTTCCTGTCGCTTTCCCTTTCTTCAACCTTTAATTTCCCTTTATTCTTCAAGTCCGATTGGGGAAGCATCCCCTGTTGAAGGCAGAACTGTTCCCAGGCAATCTGATAACCAGCCTTTGCCCATGCACAGTCATTCCGCAAGACCATGCGGAAAAGCAAACGGACATCACTATCGTGTGAAGCGGAGAAGTTCCTTATTGCCGAAGGTAGCGAAATGCTTGCACTGTCACCGGGCATCACACGGGGCAAAGCAAGCTCTCCCTGCTTACTGACCTTCCCGTCCACGGCAATACTCCACAGACAACGGTAACCTTCCAAACCAATATGAGCATTGCGATTAATGATCCGCAACTTCAACGAAGCCGCAGAGCCCGCCTTCATTGCTTTTACTGCCAATAAAGAAGAAACCGGAACAGCATTCAACAAACGGAAAGCAACAGGTGAGTAGACTTTCCGCACCTCCTCATACTTAGGAGTGATTTCGCGGTTGCTTCGCACCACACCATTCAGGCAGAAAGCCTTTAGGTTGGGGTAATCGCCAAAGTCACCACCATAAGCCACTTCAATCCGACCATCGGGACGTTTCTTATAGAGTCCCTGATCCACCCAGTCCCAGATGAAGCCTCCCAGCATTCGTGGATGACTGTATATCTCTTCCCAATACTCTTTTAGATTACCCAAAGCATTTCCCATGCAGTGCGCATATTCACTGGTTAAAACCGGACGGTTATCATTGGTGCGCCGCGCTAAGTCAAGCAAACGTTCCCAACGTGCATTCTCCGCACGTTCCCGGTCACTTCCCTCGGGGATACCGGGATTGAGATATTCCTCTTCCACCCGCGGATAAAAACGACTGATCACATCCACCGTCTTCGGGTCCGGCTTTCCGTCCACGCCTTGCGCTCCTTCATAATGTACCGGACGCGTAGGGTCAAAATCGTGCAGCCAACCGGAGATAGAGGCAAAGTTAAACCCGTATCCGCTTTCATTGCCCATACTCCACATCACCACCGAAGGATGATTCTTATCTCTTTCGGCCAGCCGCATGGCACGATCCATGAAAGCGGCATTCCAATCGGGAGTACTGGCTAATGTACCCCGCAGCCCATGTTCTTCAATATCAACCTCATCCACCACATAAAGCCCGAGACTGTCACACAGTTCATACCAATAAGGATGATTGGGATAATGGCTGGTACGCACTGCATTAATATTGGCCCGTTTCATTAGAAGGACATCCTGCAACATGCGCTCCCTCGTCATGACCCGTGCAGTCAACGGATCATGCTCATGACGGTTCACTCCCCTGAAACGAATAGGCTTGCCGTTAACCAGCATCCGTCCGTCTTTAATCTCCACATTTCTAAAACCAACCTTCAGGCACACGTTCTCCTGCGTATGCCCGGCGGCATCCTTCAAGCATAAATAAAGATGATATAAATAAGGAGTCTCCGCCGTCCATTTATGAGGATGGGAAACCGGCAACTGGATATAGCCTGTTTTACGGGGACCGCGTTGCGGATAATATTGATTCATCAAGGAAGCTTTATGTGCCAAGTTCAAAACAGGCTCCACCGCTGTGGAGGAAGTTGCCACCGTCTGACCGTCAGCATCGGCTAAGCGGACAGACAAGGTATAACCTTCACCTGTTGCTTTTCCACCAACAGCAAAACACGGATCTATCTGCAACGAAGCATCGGTATAAGCGCTGTCCAGCAAGGTTCGTACGGTGACATCGGCCATACGGACATCCGGCGTATGGAAAAGAGTGACGCTACGTTGTATGCCACCAAAGCGCCAGAAGTCCTGATCTTCCAGATAAGAACCATCGCAATATTTATACACCTCCAGAGCTATCTGATTCTTACCCTCCTGCAAATAAGACGTGATATTAAACTCAGCCGGTTCCATACTTCCCTGGCTATAACCCACGCGCCGGCCATTAATCCAGACATAAAACGCACTCATCACCCCATCAAAGCGCAAGAAAGTCTGTCCACCGGCATTCCATGAAACAGGAAGTACAAACGAACGACGATACTGTCCCACCGGATTTCTCTCCTTATAAGTAGTATAATCAGGCTTCGGTTCGCTGGTCACCCGTGGAGGATCAATCTTGAAAGGATAACCGGAGGAGATATAAATAGGAGTGCCGTAACCATTGTTTTCCCAATTGGCAGGTACCTGGAAATCAGTCCAGGCATCATCTTTAAAGTCGACAGTATAGAAATCGATAATCCGTCCTTCCGGCGTGGGACTCCAATGAAACTTCCAACGCCCATCCAGTGACAACGAACAGTCTCCTTCATGCTCCTCATAACCGAAAAAAGCAGCACGCGCCGGTTCACGGTTAATCCGAAAGACCTGTTCATTCTCCCAATCCCGCAATTGTTGCGCCCGGCAAAGCAATCCGGACGAGCAAAAGGTTAATACCCCAATTAAAATAAATCTCCACTTCATGCTTATTCTTTTTCAACTTCCTTTGTGACTACAATTTGTATCCCGTAACTGTCAGCTTTTAGTTTAGAGCACAAATTGATGACCTCATTCTCCTTTCTATTCTCTTGATGTGCTCTACCCTTCCAAACCCGTTATTGCACATCAAGGGCATCCAGACAGAGACCGTTCATATCCGTACCGGAAAGCTTTACCGTATAATGTCCGGCATTGATATAGCTGCCGGTTGTGGTGCTCACCATCTTCCACTTCGGAGGAGTTTCGGGAAAAAGAAGCTGATCATCCTTCAATATCGTTCCGTCCGCCGAAATGAGTTGTATGCGTATGCTTAAAGGCTTTCCACTGGTATTCATGTATTTAAACCGGAGGGCATAAACCTGAGCCAATCCCGTGGATATCTTCCATGACAGACTGTTTCCCGTTCCTTTCATCAGGCAGATGCCGGTCTGTTTACGTACTTCCACCTTTTTATAATTTCCATGCACCGTGGCTTGTTCCGCTTCATAAGTCACCGTTGCCCGTTCGTCCTTGTCCTCCGGTAATAAATCCACCGGAGTTTTGGCAAGCGTATCCTGATCCGCCTTTGCCCAACTCCAAGAAGTTGTCCACTTCGCTTCTTCCTGAGTTAAGACAGGCGTTCCCGGATTTACATCATCTATCCCGCTCTTAGACTGTTCAGCTGCCTTTAGCGTTAAAGGAGTTGTTTGCTCCGAAGTCTTCCGGGCAATTGCAATGGCGGAGATAAGAGCCTCTCCCGCCTTGACCTCAGGAAAAGATATTTTCAGTATTCCGCCCGTAACCTTTGCCGTAACCACCTTCTTCAAAGCTCCGTCATGTCCCGCTTCCGCCCAGATGTCCAAGTCATCCAACACCGTACGGTCATTTACGGCAACATCGAAAATACGCAGTCCCTCACAGTCTGTCTTCTCACTTCCTCCGGTACCATGCCAAGGCTCAACGAAATAAAGTTCCACCCGGTACTCACCATCAGGTACGGAAAAATGATAGTACAGCCGGTGACGGCCAAAGCGGAAATGCTGAAACAACGGCCAATCCCGCGTACCCTTTATGGGGTCGTTCGTGGAACGCTGGCTACCCAGATAAGGATTCAATCCGGGAAAGTCCTGCCCCCAGCTATGGGATAACGTGATATTGTCCTGACTCCAATGCTGCCCGAACTGATCGGTATAAGCATCTCCCCCACAATTCACGCGGTACAGGTAATCATATCCTTTTTGAGCTTGCAACAATGAAGTAGCATCCTGATATAAGGCCTCAAAATGAGGAGCATGCTCCAATCCGTTCAATACCAGAACATCTTCGGCCATTGCCTTACCCCGGTAATACCCCACCGCCCGCAACACATTGTAACGGACATCCCGGTTCTCCCAGGTAAGCGGTTCTGCAATTCCATTTCTCTTCTTTGTTCCCAAGCAAGCGTATCCGGCTGCATCATTATAAAGCTTCACCGAATCACAATTGCTGTATACTTCAATAGTCGCCCTGCGCCGCCCGCTTAAGAAACGATCCGGCCAGGTATGTGAAACCAGGTAAACCATCGGGTCTTTCGACGCGGGGACATAAGTGGAACGATACAGGTAATAGGCATCCAAAGGCTCCTCCCAGGGAGTGACCAAACCTTTATAATTAAAAGGTCCTACTTTATCTATTTTCCGGTAACCTTCGTCAGGCTGACGACGCCCCGGATTATCGTGACTGCTGAACACCCACAGGAACTGTCCGCAAACACTATCCCGCACCTGCTCCGCCTGACGAATCTTCATTTCTAATAACCGACACATCCGATCTTCACTCCATACCCCGTTCTGCTGGAATGCCCCCGGCTCGGTATGCAACCCGATTGACCTCCATGCACCGTATTCTCCATTGAGCAACTGATCCGGTTGTGCCAATTCATGTGCGTAGTTCTCCGGCTTTCCGGCATACGTACCACTCCAGTTCTGCACCACATTCCAATCGGTACCTTCCCCTCCGTTGCACGTAGTAATCACCCGCATTCCACGGGCGGTAGGATCCATTTCCCGGATTATATCACTACACTCTTTTGCAAAGTCACGCGGCAACACACTCTCGTTCTGCAACCCCCACATCACCACCGACGGAGAATTTCTCCGTTCCTTAATCCACTGGCGGAGTAACTGTTTAAAGTTCGCTCTGAACTCCGGGGTATCATACCAAATGTGAGCGGAGAATTGCGACCAGCAAAGAAGCCCGTCCTCATCCAAAAGCCGTTGGTATTCCAGATTATGAGGCTGATGCGCATCCCTGAAGGCATTAAAGCCTGCGGCCTTGATTTGCTTCACTCTTGAAGCCACCTGCTCCCGGCTGAAAGCATGACTTTGTCCGAACAGGTGTTCGTATTCGCAAACCCCGTTGATAAATAACGGCTTATCATTCAAATAAAAGCGTCCGTCGCCGTCGTTACGCTTCACCGGCCAGTTCAAAGTGCGGATGCCAAAAGGTACGGTCACCTCATCCGCTGTTTTATTATTTCGTTTAATCATGGAAGCCAGACTGTACAAATACGGAGTTTCTATGCTCCAAAGGCTGGGATGCTCCACTTCCGCCGATTGACGGATCACCTTGGTCTCACCCGGTGCCAGTGTAACATCCTTCACCAGCCGGAACACTTTTAAACCGTCGGCATCGTTCAGTTTGTTCACCAACTGAATACTTGCAGCATGCGGACCATAATTTCTAATTTCTGTCTCCACATACACCGTCTTTGCCCGATCGTCATTCCAGATATGCACTCCGAACGGTTCAATCCGCACCTCATCCGTAACCATCAATTCCATCGGACGGAAGATGCCCAGTGGTTGGGAGCCTTCACTAAAGCCCCATTCCGACGAACATCCCCCGCATACCCAAGGCATATCCGAAATCATTTCAGGATGTTCTGCTTTCACTTCCAACTGATTCTCCTTCCCCGGTTTAATCGCATCGGTAACATCCAAAGTCAGCGTAGTCCGTCCTACCGGATGACGCCCGAAGTCTTTTCCATTCAGCACTACCGTGGCATAAGTCCCCACTCCTTCAAAATACAGGAAATAACGTTTGGAAACGTCAAAGCTAGGTGCTTCAAAAGTCTTGGTATAAAGTGCCGTTCCATGCAGATTGCCGTGAGTCAACTGGCGGTATCCGTAATAATCATCCCAGTTATGAGGAAGATTAACCTTCTTCCAATCGAGAGAAGGCAATAGAGCCGTTTGCCAGTCCTTATCCAAATCAATCACCTTCCTTGCTCCCTTGACTTCGGGCTGGGGAAAGCACACTGCTGAACGTCCCATAGGTTTGCTGGTAGCTACGGCAATGCCCCGCTGGTTGTATTTATTCACCGCACAATAGAAATGATAAACCACCTGATTGTGATAAATCACACTGCTCTTATGAGCAAACAAATTATCGTAGTTCTTGGAAGGAATAATCAAATCCTCCCCGTCCCAGTCCGTCCAATGCACCAGGTCGTAACTGCATGCAAACGTATTGAAGGCCTTGTAAGTCCTTGAAGGTACAAATGCCGAAAAGTAGAACATGACATATAAATCACCCATCCGCTGAATTGAAGCATCCCCCGTAATCGTACCCTGTGTTTCGTGCGAAAAGACCGGGTTACCGGAATAACGCTTCCATTTCTTTAAGTCTTTTGAAAGCGCAATGCCAATCCGTTCTCCTTTCAGTCGGGTTTCCGGACTCCGCCCACCTGCATTGTAGAACATCACAAACGGATAGCCTAAAGTTTCTTTTTTATCCCAATAGATCGTACTCTTATACTGGGTGAGATTCTCAAACCATTGTGCGTCCTTATCCTTCGAAGAAAGGATAGGCTTATCCTTGGAATTCCACTCCACCGCCTTTCCTAAATTCTGCTCTTTGGTCCAGGCCAGCCCTATGCGAAGCGGTCCGGTCTCATAACCGGGGTTAGCTCCTCCGATATAAGTCATCCAATAGTTGCCCTTATAGGGTTGCAAAGCATAGCTTCCTCCCCACTCCATATCCGGCAACGCAGGAAAGCCACCCCGTTGATTCGTATCCCAGGTTCCTTCACGGAAAGAAAGCAGACGTCCCTTGATGTTCCATTCCAGTAGATTATCACTTTCCGCCAGCCACGTTTCATAGCCACGTCCATCTTTGCCTCCGCTTCCATTGTAGATCACGAAAGTCATGTACCATTTATTCCCTTTTTGGAATACCGTGGGACAGTCCATCTTATAGTTATTGGTTTCGGGAGCCAATGCCAATCCATATTTATACGGTGTCCTGACCTTGTCGTACACCTCCTGCATCTTCTGCCGGGAGACTGTGGTCTGGGCCAAAAGCGTATAAACGGTTAGCAGCAAAAACGCCGACAAAATATTCCTTTTCACCATGACTTACTTCTATTTAATAGAACATCCAATCTATACTTTGTTCATCACCTGCCAGTCCCCCGTTACGCGGAGTAATCTCCTGACCTGTAAAGCCAAGTACCAACAAATATCCTTTAGGTAACAACAGCTTATGCTTCCCGGCGGGGAAATGATAGACATGTACGTCAACCAAAGGCATCCCCGTAATTCTAACAGCATTGCTCAACACAGCTTCAGCCTGCCCGTAATCATTCGCCGACGCATCCGTCTCCAATTTAGGAGCCGCAGCATACTTCTTTTGATAATCCCGGAAATAACCTACCAAGAGTTTCACCGGCTGAGCCGACTTGAAGTTCAACACGGTTCCTCTGTGACGTTGTTCATCTCCATTCAGGTATAATGCCGATAGCCCTTCCAATTCAGGAGCCAAAGCCTCCACTTTCTGATCAGGAAGATCGGAAAACAGGCGGGCTCCTGTTGTCAGCTTCACCTTTCCTATTGGATTCGACAAGTTTACTGAAACTGCGGACAGAGGAGATATTTTGGCATTTGTCATAGTTGCCTTTCCTTTTTGTCGGTCTTCAAGCAAAGCAAGGTTCGTTTTAAAGTTCTCCAGCTCTTTCTCATAGTAAGGCAGCATTTCCGCCCATGTTTTATTTTTCCCGTCATCTCCGCCAATTGGTATGCGCCGTTGCGCCGTTTGCATACTATTGGCGTAAAAATAGTGATCTTTTGTCAAATCCACCAATTTACGGTAATGATTCAGGCTTTCCTCCATTAATGGCAAAGCAGCGTACAGATCTTTTATATTCTTCCCCCATTGGTAATCAAGTACCAGTTTGGCCGCTTTCACCTTTAGGTTGAAGCAGTAGGCAAATTCCCGGTAACAGTGCATATCGTTGCGAAGCCGTTCAAACTCATCCCTGTTCTTCCCTATTTTCCCCTCGGCAGCATCAATAGCAGCCACCGCCTTATCTCCGTGAGCAATGACCTGCGCTATAATGTCGAGCGGTAGTTCCCCCACATGAGGTTGCTTCTTCCACTCCTTCTCCACATATTCTATCAACTTTTCGCCTTCCGGTCCGCAACTCTCATAAAAGCCGGGATAGATGGTATATTTATAAGGATTCACCAACTGACTCATGAACATGCCCAGCAGCAAAGTCTGACGGTTACCCTCGGTGATGCCGAAACGCCGGAGCAGTTTAGGGGCTATCTCTCCCGATTCCTCATAAGCATTCTGTATGCTTTCCGCTGTAGCGGTATCCGTCCCATAATAATCACCCAACTGTTTATCCCAATAGGACACTTCCTCCTGACGATCCCGGTGGCAATTCCAAGCATAACGCGCCCATGCTTTATACCAAATCCAGTTACGGTCCAACTGATATTCCCGTTGCCCGTCTTTCAACTTATCCGCCGTATAAGGCCAATCCCAATAAGAAGCCTGAGGATAGAGGTGCAGGGCATTTGCTCCGTGAACCTGATGCATGGCCTGTACACTTCGCTGAATAAAATAGGGTGCTCCCCAACGGAAAGGTTCCAAGTTTGCCAGAATATGCACATTGCTGATATGCACACTCCCCAATTCACTTAATTCCCGGTGAGTCTCCGCCCACGGACCACGGGGTTGATAAGTCGTCAAGGACTCCCCATTGTACTTATTCATGGTATACAGATTCTTATAAAGCGGCAAAGCAGCACTAATCACCATCTTGCAGTCGGTATCGTGGGCACGTAACATAATAGGAGGCTCGTCCGTGCGTCCAAGCGCCTTCAAACCATCTTTCACCCCCGGAATAATGGTTTTGGTAAACCATTCGACATCGTCTTCGTACGTGTTCATGGCCTCTCCGAGACACACTAACAATCCCACATTAGGGTACTTCTCGATAAAAGCTGCGATGGATTTGCGGGTATAGTCACTGATAAGTGGCGTAATGGGACGATGACGGTCTTGTGTTTTGATACCATAATGCTCGGCAAAAGGCTTTGAAACAATGATATTGTAAAACATCTGAATAACGTAAATGCCTCGTTTATCGGCTTCTTTTGTCAGAAAGGAAAAGATCTCTTCATTCTTCTTAAACGTTGCATCGTCCACCTCCACGGCAAAAGGATAATCTTTCAGCCTGACCAGAGAGGCGAAAGGATGTCCGTTCCACAGATAAAGCGTATTCATCCGGTTTTCCACCATCATATCGAGGCATTTGATCCACTGCGCCTTATCATAAAACCAAGGAAAGTTTTCAGGAGTATAAGGGTATTCGTACACATTGTGCCCGGGTAGATATGCTGTCTTTTGTAGTCCGACGCAAGTTCCCCGCAAGACCATTTCAGGAGCATCGGTCAATTCTTCCGGGACGTCGAGCTTGCCGTCCGAATCTTTTATCCGGTCTATCAACTCACGGCAACCATAAAGAACTCCGCTTCCATCCCGACCCGATACCTTTGTCACGTTACCGGAAGTCTTGATACGGAATCCTTCTTTCTTCAAAGTCGTGTCATTAACCTCCGTCAACAATATTCTCCTAACCTTTGAATCGGAAAACGTTGCATCATCCTGTTGCACATTTTGTTGCATCACAGTCCGGTATCCTGCTTGATTTAAAGTCGCCTGTAACTGTCCCGCACCAAAGAGGACACGGTTCGAAGCTTCCGGTAAAGTCCTGATTTCCACAATTTGTTTGCTACATGCCGCTAAGAAGAGCGCACATACAACGCCCATCACCCATCTACAATTTTTCACTCTTATGATCTTTGATTATAGTTCGTACAATTCTTTTTCAATAAAAGATAGACGCAAAAAAGCGCTGTTTGTACTCTTTAAAGAGTGATAACTATTCTGTCAGGAAGATGACATAGATGACAAATGCATTTTATATTGATAAGCCTAATAAAGAAACAAGAATAAGTGAAATAGCTTATAGTATCTCATTATATATAATCATCCATCAAAAAGCAGATATCTTCATCCGCACGATATAATGAGGCAGTCTGTTGTTCTTTAGAAAAGACCAAGAACATAGCAAACAAGGCAAGGTGCGACACCTACATATTTTTTGTCTTATTCAAAAGAAAACATCTACAAAACTATGACACTTGGGAATAAATGCCATATATTTGCATATATAGTACAAGAAATACATGCTGCTCTACAAGAACCTGTGCAATAAAAAGAGTTCTATAGATAAGAGAGCTGTTTTGTCAGACTAATGGATGAAATCATGTGACTTGTGAGAACAAAAAGACTGAGAGTTATGAAAAAGAAGAGCTACATTCTTATTTTTAGTTTGTTCTGCATCTTTTTGCAGGCATACTCGCAGGAAAACAAGTCCGACGCTCCTATACCGGTTGAAATAGCTGGAGTGGGAAAGGATACTATTTTACATAAAGGAGCCGGAAGTTATTGGCACTATTTTCAGGGAAAAGATAGTGAGGCGAAAAAATATAGGAAAGACCACCCCAATGAATATAAGTCAACGAATAATGATCCGAACCTTTTTGTTTCAGAGAATTGGGATAATTATAGAATACCCCGAAAACAACTGGATTCCATTCAATTCATCATTTATCAAGCACTTCCCCGACAGCTAATTGATAGTTTGCCAACTATAAGAGAACGGATCTCCTTTATGATACTTATAAAGAAGGATGGTAGAATCATTTGTCACAGTTTTATGTGTTCTTCCAGACTCATTTCCCGGTTAGGAGGTAATACCATTTATTCCATTGTCAATGCAATAGATGCGCACGCCAAAGTTGTACCGCCAGCCGAATATGATTTAAACTATACAGGTTATGTATTTCCCATAATAATACCAAATCTTTATACCTTTAAAAATAAAGGAAGATAGTAAAAGACACAAGTCCAATCCTATTTCATAGTTATATAAAGCAAGGCATAACTATCAGCCTCCCCTTAAATATGGGAGAGAAGAGCTGTTATAATATATAGTTTAATATACAAATTAAACTTACCAGACGTTTTCAAAAACAGATGGTCTATTACATGCAAATAGAAAAACACTCTTTAATATAATTTTTTTACAAAGTCTATTTACTCCAGCAAGCATGTATTATATACAATACTTAACACAATAAAGTATTAGTTGCGTTAAGTATCAGCAATTTTCGTTCCTTCCTCTATGTCCTTTTCTGCTGTTTGCTTATATTGACGGGGTGGCATTCCGTAACGTTGTGAAAAAGCCTTGTAGAAAGTGCTGCGATTGGTAAATCCCGTGCGGTCCATCAGTTCCTCAATAGTGAGATTACAGGAGACCAATAGGCGTTCCGCCGTGGAAAGACGGCACTCCTTGATGATGTCAGCGGGCGACTTGTCGGTGAGCGGCTTTAACTTGCGATAGAACTGCCGGCTACTGTAGCCCATCTCCTTGCTTAGGAGTTCCACTTGCAGCTCGGGATTGGCCAGATTCTTTTCGATGACTTCTACCATTTTCTCCAGAAATTCTTGTTCTTCTTTGTGCAGGTAGCTTCCCTCTTTCAAGGTGAAAGCGCTGAGTGCCGAGTTGTAATATTCCTTCAGGTCTTCTTCACGGCAGATGAGACGATAAACTACCTTTTCCAAATATTTTACATTGAAAGGCTTGGTGACATAGGCATCTGCTCCCGACTCCAGTCCCTTCACCTGGTCGTCTTCGTGATGTAGAGCCGAGAGCAGGATGAGAGGGATATGGCTCCACAGCTTATTTTGCTTGATGGTAGAGGCGAAGGAAAGTCCGTCTATATCAGGCATCATCACGTCCGAAATAATAAGGTCTGGTTGCCGTTGCTCTAAGCTATCCAGTGCCTTTTGAGCGTTGCTGAAAGAGAATACATTGTATTTCTCCATAAATATTTCCGACACAAACCACAACATGGAGGGGTCATCGTCTATTACCATGACAGTCTGTTTGTTCGCGTTGAATTCTACAGCATGTTCTTCAGGCAGTTCTTGAGTATCTTCGGTGAGAATACTAGGTGAAGCTGCTTCGTAGGCGGTTTGCGGCACTTCTTGTCCATTGGACGGCAACGGGGGCAAGCTGACGGTGAAGGTAGTCAGTTCACCTGGTATGCTTTCAATATTTATGTGTCCTTCCAGTAACGTTACCATACTTTTGCAGATGGCTAGTCCCAGTCCGTTTCGTGAGTTCTTGCCGTTCATCTCAACAGAGTCAAGAATCTTGTAGCGATCAAATATCTTACTGAGATTTTCCGGCATAATACCTTTGCCCGTATTGGCTATTTTTAGGACAAGATGTTCGCTTTCCGTATGCAGCATCACGCGAATACGTCCTTTATCTGGTGTGTACTTGAAGGCGTTGGATATGAGGTTCCCGGCTATCTTGTTGAAACAACTCAGGTCAGTATTCCATGTCAGTTCGGGAGTAATGTCCAGTTGGTAATCCATTTCCCTGCTTTCCGCCATGTCACCGAAAGATTCGGCAATATCCTTCAACTTGTCGGAAACCGACTGCGGCTGCACGGAGAGGGTTTTGTTTCTCGTTTCCAGTCTTCTGAACTCTAACAATTCCACGATAAGCCCGTTCAACTTCTCTACGTTCAGCTGAATCATCTTGGCATAACGGTGTACGTAGGTATCCGTCTCCTTATGAACAAGTATTTTCTCGCACGGTCCCTGAATCAGGGTGAGCGGGGTGCAGAACTCGTGGGTGATGTTGGTGAAGAAGCGTAGTTTCGATTCATAAACCTCCTCTCTCTTCTGCCGTTCCATCTTTTTTATCATATGCTGCCGCTTTAAACGGTAGGTGTAAACAATATAGGCGGCTATACCTGCACATAACAGTATTCCCAACAGAAAGTAGCCCGCATGTGCCCAAGTGCTGAGATACCAGGGAGGAGTAATGCGGATAATAAAAGCTTGTGGGTGGCTCTCCTTGCCGTTTATATTATTGCGGTATTTTACGAGCAGTGTATATTCTCCAGGAGCAAGGTTGGAAAAGATGGCATTGGATGAAGTCCCGTTCTCTATCCATTGGTCGCTTGCTTCCTTCAGTTTATAGGAGTAGAAGTAGCCGTTTCCGTTGATGTAGTCTGTTACTAGGAAGTTGAGCTGGAAAAAGTTATGCTTGTAGTCTAATTGCAACACGATTTTTTCGTTTTCGTAGTGTAGAAAGTCGTGTAGGTTGTATTCCTTGCCGAAAATAGAGAGTCCTTTCAGACTGATTTCGGGCATGTAGTCTGTGGTGATGTAAGAATCGGGTTTAACGGTAACGAAACCGTTTACTCCTCCGAAGAACAAGGTTCCCGTGGCGTTGTCCTTGTAGAAAGCTCCGTCGCTGAACTCGGTCACGGCCAGTCCATTCCCGTTGTTGTAGGTCTGTCCGGTCTGTTTTTTAGGGTTGAACCTTATCAATCCCTGGTTGGTGCTTACCCAAAGGTTACCGAAGTTGTCTTCCAAAATACCGTGTACAGTACTGTTGGTGTAAAGCTTTGCACTAATTCTGTCCGGATTTCCGTCTTCACTTCGATGGAAACGCAATAGTCCTGAACCGGTACCCAGCCAGTATCCTTGTTCGTTTTTGTATATGGCGAATACGTCATTGGCTGTTTGACTGTTCACTAAACTATTGAAGTGGAAGGAATTCATCTTTTCAGTGTGCATGTCAATACGATAGGCTCCGTTGCCTCGGTTTCCGAACCACAGTACGGAGTCGTTTTCACGGTAAGAAGTGAAGAAATAGTTAGATGCCATGTGACCGTTACTCACCAAGGTACGTGTGGCATGTTTTACGATGGGAGTTGCTCCTCGATTTTCCAAAATTACCTTTACTATTCCTTCGCCTACGGTGGAAATCCACAACGTGCTGTCGTTAGTTTGGTCGATGGAGTGTACATATTTCACTTTAGTTCCATTCGCTCGCACAATCAGTTCTTTTAGCTGTCGGGTGGAATAAGAGTAGTAGTTGATTCCATTTTCTGTACCTATCCAGAGTCTATCTTTGCTACCGGGTGCGAAGCAATAGACGGAATTGTCGGTCAACGTGCTGCTTCCGGAGATGAGGTGGTCATGGTTTTCGAGCGTGTGGTTGGCAGGATAGTTCGGTATACGTAATATACCGCTACCCTTAGTCCCTATCCATAGTGTTTGCCGTGAGTCGAGGTAGAGCGCTCGTACCGGGTTGTTGATCTGATACGTGGGGGTATTGAGTAGAGTGTTGGTCATGGTGAACGCATCGTTGTATAGCATGTATAAGCCTTCTCCATCGGTAGCCACCCATACGATGTCCTGATACTTATCTTTCATCAGGCAGAAGATACCCGACTGGATTTCTGTGTATTCCATACGGTATTTTATTTTTTTGTCTGTTCCGTATCTTAGAATAGTCAAGCCGCTGCTTTTAAAGCCGATGTAGAAGTCGTTTTCCCTCTTGATAACGGAAGACACTTCGCCCCGCTTTTTCATTTCGTCTTTTAGATCGGCGATGTAATAGTGTTGGCGGTTGCTGAAATTATATTCGTAGAGGGCATAGGTTTCGTCTATGAAGTATACTGCATCCTCTCCGAGGAAAGCATGTCTCAGCCTATGATGTTCAAAAGACTTTTCCGGTATCAGTGTCACGCCTTCTTCCGTGTAATTCAGACGGTAGCAGTGAGTGTTGTCTCCAACGGCGAATATCCAGAGCAGGTTGTTGGGATCGATGGTCATGGCCAGCACCTTGTTAAAGTCCATAGGTGGGATGTCCAATTGACGGAACTTTCGTTTTTTTTGTAGGTAATGGTACAGATGCCCGTCATCTTTCAGGACCAACATGCAGTTGTCGTTACTGCGTGCCAAAAAGATGTTGTCCTTGAATTCGGTGAAGGTTTGGCTGGTTTGGCGGTAGGTGTCCAGTCGGTCTAATCCGTAATTAGTCTGTAGCCACAATATGCCCGGTTCCGATTCCACTATTTGACTGATAATGTTGCCTGACAACAAGTTACGTGACATATTGACGGGCATGTAGAGGCGGATGTCGTTGCCGTCAAACACGTTCAATCCGTCACAAGTTCCTATCCAGAGTACGCCTTGGTTATCTTGGTAAAGGGATTGGATGGCACTGTTGGAAAGACCGTTCTTATTGGAGAACTGTCGTAGACTGTATGCGTACATAGAAGCTGAAAAACAGCATAAGAAGCTGATGAGCAATAAAAGTATACGGCCTTTCTTGTATATGTCTTTCATGTGGCTTGAAGTATTGATTTAAGCAACAAAGATACATTTTAAGGTGGAAACAGTCAATGTTTGCAATGTATTTTCTTTCATGCCAGCTCCATATCAGTCTCGATTTTTAGCATTGAACTTTTTGTTTTGCGACAAACTTGTTTAGAATCTTGCCATGTCTGGAATATGGACTGTTATGTCGTGGATTCATATAGCATTTTTAACTCTGCCTTTTATCTTTGCAATCGTTTTTAATAGGATTTATATAGAAAAGGAAAGTTCCTCACGGAGTGAAGAATAACAAAGTAGAACATTTAATACCATTGAAAAAGATGAAAAATTACCAAAAAGTACTCCTGTACCTACTGGCATGTACTTTGGCAGTGACAGGATGCAAAACCCAAAAAGAGTCGGGCACAGCAGACAATACCATGCTGACCAAAGCAGTACAAACACTTGATTCCTTATATGCTTACTACTCTGTACCAGGTACTTGCCTGCTGCGTGAGAATTACCCCTCGGATGTGGAAGGTTATACCGCTACTTATTTAGCTTCCGAGGAACAGAAGAACCGCCCCAATCTCTATTCTTATTTGTGGCCCTATTCAGGTACCTTCTCTGCCATGAATGCGCTGATGAAGGCCACAAAGGAAAATAAGGACGATTTTAGGAGCTATCAAAAAATGTTTGACGTGAAAGTGTTGCCTGGACTTAACGAATACTTCGACACCCGTCGAACGCCTGAAGCATACGCCTCGTACATTAAGGACGCTCCGCAGTCCGACCGTTTCTATGATGACAACGTGTGGCTCGGTATCGACTTTACCGATGTTTATCTGATGACTCGCCAAGAGAACTACTTACAAAATGCCAAGCTTATTTGGAAGTTTATTGAGAGTGGTATGGATGATCGTTTAGGAGGCGGCATCTATTGGTGCGAACAGAAAAAAGAGTCGAAGAACACTTGCTCTAACGCTCCCGGCTCCGTCCTTGCCCTAAAGCTCTTCAAGGCTACGCAAGACAGCTCTTATTTCAAGAAAGGAAAAGGTTTATACGAATGGACCAAGGCAACGTTGCAAGACACTACCGATTGCCTTTACTTTGACAACATACACTTGGACGGCAAAATAGGCCGTGCTAAGTTTGCCTATAACAGCGGACAGATGATGCAGTCAGCTACCTTACTCTATCAGCTTACCGGTAATAAACAGTATCTGAAGGATGCGCAAGCAATTGCTGCAGCTTGCCACAATTACTTCTTCACAGAAATTACTCCCGAACAGGGAGCCCCGTTCCGTATGCTGAAGAAAGGCGATGTGTGGTTCACTGCCGTTATGTTGCGCGGCTTCATCGAACTCTATCAAGCAGATGGCAACAAGACTTATCTGGATTCCTTTGCCCGGAGCTTGGACTATGCCTGGACTCACGCACGCGAGGAGAACGGTCTTTTCAATACCGACTTCACTGGCAAAAACCGCGACAAGCGTAAATGGTTGTTGACACAAGCCGCCATGGTAGAAATGTACGCGCATTTGGCGACAGTCCGTTAATCAGTCCTTTTACAATAAAAAATAAATAAGACAATGAAAAAGAGAAACATTGCCCTGTGCGCTACCGTTTTGCTCTGTATGCAAAGCTATGCCAAGACAGAAACTTTTACTCTGGGAAGTGACAATACCCATGTAGAGAACTACGCTCAAATGGCTGCCGCTTACAAGAGTAACCGTCCGAAAATGAAGAAACGTCTCTTCACTTCAAAAGCCGTGGAAGCCGAGATTTCCCGTGTGAAGGAGATGCTTACCAATCCCAAGTTAGCTTGGATGTTCGAAAACTGCTTCCCCAACACACTCGACACTACCGTACACTTCCGTATGCTGAACGGAAAGCCCGACACTTTTGTATATACCGGCGACATTCACGCCATGTGGTTACGCGACTCCGGCGCACAGGTGTGGCCGTATGTGCAGCTGGCCAACAAGGATACCAAACTGAAAGAGATGCTCGAAGGCGTTATTCGCCGTCAGTTCCTTTGCATCAATATCGACCCTTATGCCAACGCTTTTAACGACGGCCCTACAGGAGGCAACTGGATGTCCGACCTGACAGATATGAAGCCCGAACTGCACGAACGCAAGTGGGAAATCGACTCCCTTTGTTACCCGCTTCGTTTAGCCTATCAGTATTGGAAAGTAACCGGTGACAGCAGTATCTTTGATGGTGAATGGATGAAGGCGATTACTGCTATCCTAAAAACTTTTAAGGAACAACAACGCAAGGAGGGTGTGGGTCCCTATCATTTCCAACGCAAGACGGAACGTGCCCTTGACACTTTGAATAACAACGGCCTGGGTACTCCGGTCAATCCTGTAGGACTGATCGTTTCCGCTTTCCGCCCGTCTGATGATGCCACTACGCTTCAATACTTGGTTCCTTCCAACTTTTTCGCTGTTTCCTCTTTGAGAAAGGCTGCCGAAATCCTGACGGAAGTGAATAAGGATAATACTTTGGCAAAGGAATGCACCGATTTGGCAACGGAGGTGGAGACAGCTTTGAAAAAATACGCCACTTATAATCATCCCAAGTTCGGCACCATCTACGCGTTTGAAGTAGATGGATTCGGCAACCATCTGTTGATGGACGATGCTAACGTACCCAGCCTCCTCGCTATGGCTTACTTGGGTGATGTGGATGTAAACGATCCCATCTACCAGAATACGCGCTGTTTTGTATGGAGTGACAGCAATCCCTACTTCTTCAAAGGCAAAGCTGGCGAAGGTATCGGAGGACCGCACATTGGTTATGATATGATATGGCCCATGAGTATCATGATGAAAGCTTTTACCAGCAGAGATGATAAGGAGATAAAGACTTGTATCAAAATGCTGATGGATACGGATGCCGGCACAGGATTCATGCACGAGTCTTTCCATAAGGATGATCCTGCCAATTTTACTCGTGCATGGTTCGCGTGGCAGAACACTTTGTTTGGCGAACTGATTCTGAAATTGGTGAACGAGGGCAAGGTAGACTTGCTGAACAGCTTGTAAAAAGAAAGAAATCACTTAATTCAAATAAGAGTGTGCTAAAGTAAAGATAAATACAAATTATATAGACTGCTTGCTAGTTCTGTCCGAAAAGTTTGTGTAATTTGTGTTCTTTTACATTTTTCAGTTCACTCAATTGTAATGTTTAATCTTAAAAAAGTATGAAAAAAAATCGAGTGTACACAGTAAGCTCATTGCTGGCTTGGATAGGCGGGAACAGTAAGTTCTGGCTCGTTGCTTTGCCTGCGATGGCGATGCTGGCGCAAGCTCCTGTTGCTTATGCCAATGCGGAGGTGACTTCCGTAGTGCAGCAAAGCAATGCGGTGAAAGGTTCCGTAAAGGATGCCACAGGTGAAAGTCTGATTGGAGTAAGTGTTACGGTAAAGGGTAAAAAAGGTGTGGGTACCATTACAGACATTGATGGGAACTACTCTATTTCCTGCAATGCCAAAGATATTCTTGTCTTCTCCTACGTGGGTTATGCCACTCAGGAAATTGCAGTGAAAAATCAAAAACAACTGAACATTGTCCTGAAAGAGGACACTAAGGTGTTGGATGAGGTCATTGTTATCGGTTACGGTACCACTACCCGTAAGAGTGCTGTGGGTGCTGTAGATCAGGTGAAGGCTTCCATGATTGAAGACCGTCCCGTGGCCAACATGACAGATGCCTTGCAGGGAGCTGCGCCCAACGTGGTTATCCAGCAGCGCAGCAGCAATCCTAATGATCGCAAGACAAACTTTAATATTCGTGGTATCAGTACGGTGAACGACAACAGTCCACTTTTCGTCATCGACGGATTGATAGCCGATGGCGGTAGCTTCGATAAGCTGAATCCCAACGACATTGAAAACATTTCTATTTTGAAAGATGCTGGTGCGGCAGCCATTTACGGTTCGCGTTCTTCCAACGGTGTGGTTTTAGTCACTACCAAGAAGGGTAAAAAGAACCAGCGTGCGACAGTCCGCCTAAACGGCATGATGGGATGGCAGAATCCGGACATTTTGTTCTCTCCGGTGAAAGGTTACCAGAATGCCACCTTGCGCAACTTGGCCGCTACCAATGCAGGAGAAGCTCCCAAATATACGCCCGACCAAATTCGTGACTTGGCAGCCCATCAAGACGAGGAGAGCTGGTTTTTCGACCAAATCATGCGTACAGCTCTCCAGCAAAACTACAACTTGAGTGTGTCTGGCGGTAGTGATAAGACCACATACATGGTATCCTTGGGCTATTACAACCAGGAAAGCAACTATGTGGGAAACAATGATTTTGGGGTGCAACGCTATAACTTCCGTACTAACATCACCACTGAAGTGGGACGTTTGAAACTGAACGCTATCATGGCTTATACACGTAACAACAGTGTAAGTACCACCGGTGGAAACTTGGAGGTAGATGCTGCCCGTGTACCGACCTACTATTACTACAAAATGAAATCGGCAGACGGAAGATACCTGCTGAACGATGTGTTGAGTGAATTTAATCCATTAGGTTCTTTGGAAGCTGGTGGTCGCAACAAGTATCGCAACAACTATCTAAATGCGAATGTCAATGCCGAACTTCGCCTTATCGACGGATTAAAGTTGCGCGGAGTATTGGGTGCGGATGTGATAAATGACATGCGTTCCACTCGCAATTTGGGTGTGGCCTATTACTTGAATGAAGAGGCTACCGAACCGCGTCCGGTGAAAGATACCGACTACAGGACCAGCAACTGGAATCATACTGCTTACCTTATTAATACCCAACTATTGTTAGACTACAACAAGACATTCGGCAAGCACAACGTCAGTGGGCTTTTCGGAGTAACCAATGAATCGTTCACTTCATCCAGCAATGATATTGAGAAGAAGGGCGTAGACCCTGACTTGGGTATCGGTACGGACATCACCAACAGTACTGTGGGAAATATCACCGGAAGTACTTTCGTAGACGATTCTAACCGTACCAGTCTGACTTCTCTGCTGGGACGTGTAGGCTACTCTTATGCTGACAGATATTATACAGAGTTTAGCTTCCGCTATGATGCTTCTTCCAAATTCCACAAGGACTACCGCTGGGGGTTCTTCCCCTCTGTTTCATTGGGCTGGCGCTTGAGCGAGGAGAGCTTTATGCAGACCTACAAGGAACGTGTGGGTGACTTGAAACTGCGTACTTCTTTCGGTATCTTGGGTAATCAGTCTATCGGTACTTATGACCGCTTTACCGTTTACGAGTTGTATAACAACTCTTACGCATACAACAACCAGACAGTATCGGGTGCAGGCTTCAAATTAGGTAAGGATAACCTGACTTGGGAAAAGACCAAGACCTTCAACATAGGTGTGGACGCTTCGTTCTTCAATAATGCTTTGAATGTGACACTCGACTATTTCTACAAGCGTACGAATGACATTTTGATGAAACCTCTTGTTCCTACAGTATTCGGTACGGACATGGCAATGGATAACATTGGCGAGATGCAGAACCAAGGTTGGGATCTCTCCATCAACTATCGTTTGAAAACCGGAAGTGTGAATCATAACTTCAACTTCAACATCGGCGACTCTTGGAATGAGGTATTAAAGTATCCCGGCCACGAAAGAATCTCACAGATAGAAGAGCTGAGCCGCCTCACCCGTGAGGGATGCCCGTTAGAGTCCTATTACGGTTACAAGATGGACGGCTTCTTCCAAAGCTATGAAGAGATTGAGGCGTCAGCCATTCCCGTAGGCGGAAAGGTACAACCGGGTGACGTGAAGTTTGTAGACCGTAACGAAGACGGTGTCATTGACTCAAAGGATAAATTCGTTTTAGGTAACGCCTTCCCACGTTATACGTTCGGTTTCAATTATAATCTTAAATGGAAAGGACTCGATTTCGGAATGTTCTGGCAGGGTGTAGGCAAGCGTGATATGATGCTTCGCGGTGAATTGATTGAGCCGTTCCACGCCAACTACTCCTATAATATCTATAAGCATCAGTTGGATTTCTGGACTCCTACCAACACCCATGCACGTTGGCCGAGACTGACTGCTCCCGGTTCTACTTCCAACCGTAACAACTATGGAAACGGACAAGGTTCCGACCTCTTCTTGATGGATGGAAAATATCTGCGTCTGAAGAACTTGCAGATAGGTTACACCCTACCCAAAGCATGGAGCCGCAAAATGGGTATGGAAAAGACACGCATCTATGTCAACGGACAAAATTTGCTAACCTTCAGCAACAACTCGTTTATTGACCCCGAATCTACTGAATTCGACTCCAAGATGGGTAACAGTGGTGCTAACTCCGGTAGAAACTATCCGACGCTCCGCTACTATGGTTTCGGTATAGACATTGAATTCTAAAAACAACAGATAACTATGAAACTAAGAAAATACATAGCTTTTGCCGGAATGGCTGTTCTGATGCTTTGCAGCTGCAATGAAATGGAGAACGCCCCGATGAACAAATTTACGGATAACTCCTACTGGACTTCCGCTACCAAAGCCCAATATGTGGTGAACATGGCCTACAGCCAGATGTACAATGCAGGCCGTATGTGGAGCGATGAAAGTTTGAGTGACAATGTCTATGATGGTCGTAGTGTGGACGACCAACGCGCCATCCGCAAAGGTATGGGCACTCCCTCGCTCGACATCTTCAAGAACGAATGGAAAGACCTCTACGGAGGTATCAAGACTTGCCATGTCTTCCTTGAGAAGGTAGACCTGGTGCCCAATATGGACGCGGCCCTCAAGGCGCGCATGGTTGCTGAGATACGCTATATCCGTGCAAGCCTCTACTTCCGTCTGACCAACCTCTATGGCGCAGTACCTTTCTTTACGGAAGACATCACGCTGGAAAAATCGCGGAGCGTAAGCCGTACGGATCGCGAAACCATCATCAGCTTCATTCACCAAGAGCTGGAAGATATCAAGGATGCGCTTCCCACCCGTGACCAACTGTCCGAAGAGGAAAGGGGCAAGATCACCAAAGGCGCCGTTTGTGCTTTGCAGGCTCGTGTCTACCTGATGGACAGCGACTGGAGCAACGTGATGCTTTATTGTGACAACCTAATGAACAAGCAGGGCGAATATGGTACTTACGCCTTGTTCCCTGATTATGCCGGACTTTTTGATGAAGCCAATGAGTACAATGAAGAGGTTATCATGGATCGTTCTTATGTGCCCAACTTGATTACTTGGGGCGAAATGGTTGACATGATTCCCCTGTCAAGAGGCGGACGTGCCGTGAGCCGTGTACCTCAACAATCGTTGATAGACACTTATCTGATGCTCAGTGGAAAGACTATCAGCGAAACCGGGACAGATTATAACCCTGCTTATCCTTACGACAATCGTGACCCACGCCTCACCGCCACTATCATTTATGATGGCTATGACTGGAGCGGCAATGTGGACGATGGCAGCAAAAACGTAGTCATCAACATTCGTCCGGGTTCGGGAACAGATGCCTACGACGGTGGCGGAAACGGCACTTCTACCGGCTATTTCACCCGCAAGTACTATAATCCGCAGGCTCCCGGTGACCAGAATTCCGGTATAAATATCATCACCATGCGCTATGCTGACATCCTGCTGATGTATGCTGAGGCTGTTCACGAAACAAGTGGCATGACTGAAGAGGTATGGAACAAAACCATCCGTCCCATCCGCGAGCGTGCCGGATTCACCGCCGATGCAGCCTTGAACTTCCCTATCGGAAAGAGCAAGGAAGAGATGCGGCAGATTATCCGCGACGAACGTCGTGTGGAAATGGCGATGGAAGGCTTGCGCTGGTATGACATCAAGCGTTGGAAAGCCGGCAACAAATACTTGTCGGGCAAGGTGCGCGGTGCAAGCTTCGTGGACGAGAACAAGCTCGACACTCGCAAGTTTGAGGAGGCGAGAGATTACCTTTGGGCAGTTCCCATCAGTGAAATCAATTTGAACCCCAATCTGGCACCTAACAATCCGGGATATGGAAATTAACGTGTATCTAAACTCATTAAAAATAAAAGAACAATGAAAACAATATTCTCAACAATAGCTCTTTTTTCGGCAGTCCTCTTTGCTACGTCCTGTACGGAAGACATGGAATACAAGGACTCCAAAGTTTCCTCAGTAAATCAGTTGTATGAACCCACCGACGGCAAGGAAGTAGTCTTGCAGCCGTCGGCCAGCGCAAGCCTATTCTTTGAATGGGAATCGGCTAAGGCAGAAGACAGCGGCGCCCCGCTCTATGAAGTGGTATTCGATAAAGAAGGCGGCGATTTCTCCAAACCTATTTACAAGGTACTTTCCGACAATGGCGGTTCCCTGAACTATGCTACTATCAGCCATAAGACACTGAACAAGATTGGTACGGCTGCCGGATTGAACAGCGGTGAGACGGGTACACTTATTTGGACGGTAATGGCTTCCAGAGGCTTGAATTCTGCCATGGCAAAGGAAAGCAGGAAGCTTACTATCACTCGCTTGGTAGGATTTGAAGAGATTCCGGCACAGCTCTACCTGACTGGAAGTGCTACTGAAGGCGGTGTGGATGCTTCCAAGGCTGTGGCTTGTGCTTCACCCGAAAAGGATAAGTTTGAGATCTTCACGAAGTTAGAAGGCGGCAAGACCTACAAGCTGGTAGACAGGGCAGCCGAAGGCGCCAAGACATTCTACATCAACGGCAATAAGATTATGGAAGGAGAAGGCGAGACAACCGTAGAGAAGACGGGCGTTTATCGCATCGATATGGATTTCTCCATTGCATCCGCAACCATTAAGGAAGTAAGCAAGATGGAATTCTACTTCTGTCCGACTGGTGCCGCTACCTTTGAATTACCTTATATAGGAAACGGTGTGTTCTGCGGTCAAGACAAGGTTGAATTCAAGCAAGAAGGTTGGGGTCGCGACCAACGCTATAAATTCTTGATGACTTATGCCGATAGCAGCACGCAGTATTGGGGAACTAAAAACACTACTGATTCCAACCCTGGTGCAGCTACTTCCGCAGACCCTTATTTCTACATCATGGAGACTCCCGATAACCAATGGGATCAAAAGTGGAAACTGAATAATGAATTCGACGGTGCGGCTGACGGCTACAATCCGGGTGCTATCACCAAGATCAGTGTGATATTCAACGTAGAGAACTATACTCACAAAGTGGAATTAGCCAACTAATTTAGAGAGAGATTATGAAAAAAATATTATTTTGCCTGCCTATACTTCTTTTCATGCTTCAATCGTGCGAGATAGAAGATGAGTACATGTACGACAAGGGCCTTTATACCATAGATTGGGAGGCTGCTGCCGACAGCAGTTCCGTGACCCTGATAGACCGCTTCTGGAATGTGGATGGAAACTACTTCAACTACGGAAACGACGGTTCTATAAAGGATTTCCATTATTGGCCGCAGGCTCATGCCATGGATGTGATGATTGACGCCTATAACCGCACCGGAGATAGCAAGTATAGCGATTTGTTTGGTAAATGGTACACAGGTATCAAAAGCAAGAACGGCGGCAGTTATTGGAACAACTTCTACGATGACATGGAGTGGATTGCCCTCACTATGATTCGCTTGTACGAAGCTACAGATGACAGTAAGTATCTGCAAACTGCTCAGGAGATGTGGAATGAAATCAAAACCGGTTGGAATGATTACGCAGGCGGTGGTATCGCTTGGACTCACGACCAGCCTTGGAGTAAGAATGCTTGCTCCAATGGTCCTGCCAGCTTGATTGCCGCTCGTCTTTACGGTATCAATGGGAACCAGGATGATTTGGATTGGGCTGTCAAAATTCACAAATGGGAACGCGAGAGCTTGTTCAATCCTGCTACCGGTGCCATTTACGACAATGTAAACGGTGAAACGAGTGAGTTGAGTACGCTTTCCCTCTCTTACAACCAGGGAACATTCTTGGGCACTGCTTACGAACTGTATAAGATTACCGGAGAAGAGTCTTACTTGAAAGACGCTCGTAAGGCAGCCTATTTCGGCATCAGTAACAGTAGTATGATAGATACCGGAAACAACTTGCTTCGTGATGAAGGTGACGGTGACGGAGGTTTGTTCAAAGGCATTTTCATGCGTTACTATGTGCAGTTGATTATGGAGCCGAATCTGGAACCTACTTACAAGAAGAAATTCATCACCTTCTTCAATAACAACGCCGAGACCTTGTGGCGCAAGGGCATCAACAAACTCGACTTGCTGTATAACACCAACTGGTCGATGAATAACAGTGGTAATAACCATCTGACTACACAGACCAGTGGCTGTACTCTGATAGAAGCCAAAGCTCTCTTTGAAAAGAGTCTGAAATAAGCCAACAATCCAAAGTGTGTCGGAACTCAATCCAATTATTGGGTTTCGACACACTCTTTTTTTTATCAACTAATAATCAGCAATTTGAAAATAAATATTATTTAACTTATCAGACACCAGTGTTTAAGCCGTCAAAGGCCAGTGTTTGAAAAACAGGAAAGTTTATCCTTAAAAAAAGAGATACCGATAACACAAGAAATAGATACAAAAGATGAAAAGGAATGTATTGATTTTATTCGTACTCCTTGCCTGCGTTGCCGTCCAAGGGCAGACTTCTGCCCGCTTGACAGACCTGCGGAATGACTATCTTGAAAATCCCATAGGTATAGACAACCCGCTTCCCCGCTTTTCGTGGCGGATGAAGGATAGCAGGCAAGGTGCCGTACAGACCTCCTGGCGGATTGTGGTAGACAAAGATTCGCTGAACGTAGTCAACAGCCATGGCCAGATGTGGGACAGTGGCAAAAAGCTTTCTCGCGACATGCTGGTGACCTATGCAGGCAAGAAGTTGGTCCCTTTTACCAAATATTATTGGAAAGTGATTTGCGGGGACATGGAGAATCGGGAAACCGCTTCTACCGTCTCTTCCTTTGAAACGGGAATGATGGGGATGCAACACTGGCAAGGAGCTTGGATTGGCGATGGCAAGGACATCCACTACGAACCTGCACCTTACTTCCGTAAGAAGTTCAAGGCCGGCAAGAAAATAAAATCGGCACGTGCCTATATTGCTGCTGCCGGACTCTATGAACTCTCCATCAACGGTGAGAAAGTGGGCAATCACCGTCTCGACCCGCTCTACACCCGCTTTGACCGTCGTAACCTCTATGTCACCCACGACGTGACTTCATTGCTTCGCAACGGTGATAATGCCATCGGTGTGCTTTTGGGAAACGGATGGTACAATCACCAGTCTAAAGCTGTATGGGACTTTGACCGTGCCTGCTGGCGTAACCGCCCCACCTTCTGCATGGACTTGCGTATCACCTATGCCGACGGAAGCGTAGAGACCATTTCCACCGACCTCAGCTGGAAAACATCTTCAGGTGCACTCACCTTCAATAGCATTTATACCGGCGAGCACTACGATGCACGTTTGGAACAAAAGGGCTGGGATACACCGGAGTTTGACGATTCCCAATGGCATGGAGTGAGTTATCGCAGTGTGCCTTCCTCCAACGTCACCGCCCAGCAGGCTTGCCCCATCCGCAATGTGGAGACTTTCAACGCAGTCTCCTTCCGCAAGGTGGACGAGAAGACGTACATTTACGATTTCGGGCAGAACATGGCGGGTGTCACCCGTATCCGTCTTTCGGGTGAACGGGGTACGGAGGTGAGAATCAAGCACGGCGAACGTCTTTATCCGGACGGCCGTCTTGACCTCTCGAATATCGATGTCTATTTCCGCGGCGACAAAGAGAAAGACCCTTTCCAAACGGACATCCTCATCTTGAGCGGCGGGGAAGACGAGTTCATGCCCCGTTTCAACTACAAGGGATTTCGCTATGTGGAGGTGGTAGCCGACAAACCCATAGAACTGAATGAAAACAGCCTGACTGCCTACTTCATGCACAGCGATGTACCTGCCGTGGGAAGTGTGGAGGCCTCCAACCCCATCATCGGCAAGCTGATTCATGCTGCCAACTATTCCTACCTCTCTAACCTGATGGGCTATCCCACCGACTGCCCCCAACGCGAGAAGAATGGCTGGACCGGCGACGGTCACTTCGCCATCGAAGCTGCTCTCTACAATTTCGATGGAATCACCGTCTACGAGAAGTGGCTGGGTGACCATCGCGACGAGCAGCAACCTAATGGCGTGCTTCCCGACATTATTCCCACTTGGGGTTGGGGATACGGTACGGACAACGGGTTGGACTGGACCAGCACCATCGCCATCATCCCTTGGAACCTCTATTTGTTCTATGGCGACAGCAAACCCCTTGCCGACTGCTACGAAAACATCAAGCGTTATGTGGATTACGTGGAACGCACTTCGAACAACCATCTCACCACGTGGGGACGCGGTGACTGGGTACCCGTGAAGTCACACTCTAACAAGGAATTAACCTCTTCTGTCTACTTCTATGTAGATGCCAAGATACTGGCTTCTGCTGCCAAGCTTTTCGACAAGGAGGAAGACCATGCCTATTATACCGCCTTGGCAGAGAAAATAAAGCAAGCCGTCAACGACAAGTTCCTGAATCGTGAGACGGGCATTTACGCCGGAGGCTCGCAAACCGAGCAGAGTGTCCCCCTGCAATGGAAGATTGTGCCCGAAGAGTTGATAGGGAAAGTAGCTGCTAACTTGGCCCGTAAGGTAGAGGAGAATGATTTCCATTTGGATGTAGGCGTGTTGGGCGCCAAAGCCATTCTGAATGCACTCAGTGAGAACGGTTATGCTGAAGTGGCTTACAAGGTAGCGGTGCAGGATACTTACCCCTCATGGGGTTGGTGGGTGGTGAACGGTGCCACCACGCTACTTGAAAACTGGGATTTGAAGGCGAAGCGTGACATCTCGGACAATCACATGATGTTCGGTGAAATTGGCGCATGGTTCTACAAGGGACTTGCCGGTATCTTTCCCGATCCGGCGCAGCCCGGCTTCCGCAATATTCTGCTCCGCCCCCACTTCATGAAGGAATTGAAGCAAATTGAAGCCCGCCACCGGTCACCTTACGGTGAGATTATCTCCCGCTGGGAGTGGAAAGGAAAACATGTACATTATGAAGTGACGGTACCGGCTAACAGTACAGCCACACTCACCCTGCCAGATAAGTCTAAGGGTGAACGGATAGTGGAACTGAAAGCCGGTAAGCATAAATTTATCGTGAAGTGAAGGAAGAACAATGATAGGAATTAAACAATAAAAACAAAGAAAACATGAAAACAGAAGTATGCTAAGGATGGCTTTGCTGATCACAACTTGTATTTTCTATTATTGCTCTTAGATTTATTCCATCAAAATTAGAGGACATTTACAATTTGTGCTGTAATTTTTTCAGGCCCTATTCCAACAACATAATAGATCAGTCGTTACCTCACCCTACCTCAGTTCCTACCTTTGCCTGCCTCAGTTCCTATCTTTGCCTATCTCAGTCCCTACCTTTTCATACCCCTCCCAGGACATATTCTGAGGGGGGTATACATCACACCTTCCCTATTCTTAAAAAAGAAAAGGGATAGTAGTAAAAATAATAATCAATATAAGAAAAGGAATAGAAAGGACCCAGCCGCAATCAGCGCACCTCTGTCAATCATAGTGCACGGTTATTTCTTCACCGGAATCAATATTTAAACGATAGCTGTCTTTATCCGTCCGCACTGCCTGCCCCCTTGAGACTTTGGGAGTATGCTTACTGGCAAAATAGAGAGTTCCCTTTCCTTTGGAAGCGGAAACCCGAATAGCATGCTTATCCATGTAGACATGAATTTTCCCGCCGGGAGTAGGCACGTCACCTTCCATCCATTTCAATCCTCCGAGGACAGGCCGGACGGCAAACTCTTTATAGCCCTCTTTCACAGGAGTGACGCCCAGAAAGTATTTTCCTAATAAATAAATGGGACTGGCCCCCCAGGCATGACATAAACTTTTGCCGTAAGGTCTGCCGTACATTGCCAGATGCTCTGCCCCTTTATCCGCCGGATTATATTTTTCCCAAAAGGAAGTGGCCCCTTCTTTGAGCATTCCTCCCCAATAGGATTTGATCTCCTTCAATACATTTCCCTGCTCGCCCAAAGCACACAAGGCTTCCAATTCGTAAAAGCGCATGTAAGGAGTGGTGATTTTCATCACACTGTCATTCAACAACACGGAATGCTTAACAGCTTGCTGTTGCGCAGGAGTGAGATAATTGAAAAAGACGGCAAACATATTGGCATACCGGGTCACCTGCCCACTCTGCTGTCCATTGAACCGGTTGTGTACCAACGCCTGCTTATGCTCATTCCAGAAGGCAGGCTCCAGCTTTCCACGCAAAGCACCGGCCAAAGTGGAATAGTGCTTTTCCCCCTTCGTGTCATTAGCCAGTCCGGCACAAAGTGACATGGTTTCCAGGCTCTTACAAAAGAGTATTTGCTCAAAGGAAAGTTCTCCCTGCTTACTCATTGCACCGTCGGCCCAGTCCACAAATACCCAGTCGCCAGCCAGTCCCTGTACCATGCCGTTGTCATCAGTCCGTGACAGCACGTAGTCCATCAGACTTTGCATGCGCGGATAGAGCTGCCGGACAAAGGCAGCATCGCCCGTATATTTATAATAATCGTATACTCCTAAAAACCAGAAGAAAGTATAATCCATGATGGTATTGACATGGCTCGTCACCGGATCTTTTCCACGAAGCAGCCAGGTGGTTCTTTTCACCTCATCCCCGTCAAAGAAGAGATAATAGTTCATCAAATAGCTTTGAAGAGCATCCCCGCTCCACACCCAGCGGTCACGCTTGATGCCATCAATGAAAAACTCACGGGTAGTGAGGTGCAACGTATAAGCGGCAACATCCCAAATCCGGTTGATTTCTTCATCATTGCAACGAAAACCACCCCGGTATTCCTCGGGCATATATTCATACAACATGTTTACCTGCTCCACGTCCACCCCTTCATCATTGGTGATATAGACGTAACGAAAGGCTTTGCTATCCTTTAGGGTATATTCATCCTGAAAAGAAGAAACTTCGGAAGTAGCCAAATCGGTAACGGAAGAGCCGGCTATACGCAAACGGTCCAAAGTTTCGCAATGGGCCGTATATTGTGCTTCCTCGGGACTTTCCCCGTAATAGATATTCAGGTCTCCTTGTCCTTTCAGTCCTTTAAGAACGAGATAACCGAAGGTTTCTTTCCCGAAGTCGATCAATTCACCACGATCTTTTTTGCGGGAAACCGGTTGCTGCTCTTTCACCGGCAAACGGAAATGCGAAGGGAGTTGCTCTATTGAATTAAAGTTCCAGCACCCCGCAGCACTATAAACGGTGGTGGAAGTATCGCTGGCCTTTCCACTTTCATCAATCCATTCCTTATCCTCGTAGGTCACCCTCCAGGATGAATCGGAATGTACTGTTTCCCCTTTTACAAAGAGAGCCGGGGGAGTGTGCTGGTTATGCACCTTAATATTCAGTTTATGATTGCCGGAAGGCAATAGGAGTTTCCGGGGAGCACCAAACAGTAACTTACCGTCCAGTTTCACATTATAACGTCCCTCGGCCGCTATTGTAATTTCCTCCGGCGCTGTTAAATTGATTGACTTGCTAAATTCCACCAAGACATAGTGACTGTCCATCTTCCAGAAAGGAGGGAAAAAGGTTCCGCGTTCCGTGCGGCGGTTATTCATTTCATTACCCAACCACAGCTCATAATCACCGGGATACCAAATCCATGTCTGTGCCGCCAATGGTGCAGCAAAGGCCAAAACCAACAAAAAAGCCACTACTATCTTTTTCATCAACGTATCAACTTAGTTAACTAAAATACAACTCCTATTTATCTGACGAGTCCTGAAAGAACAGGCACAAAGTCCGTCACCACTTCTTTAAATAGTCAAAATCCGGTTCAAGCCCTGCACGTCCCTTAATGGAATCATTCACCATCGGGCCGTTATTGCTCCACTCATTCCCCGGGCCATTGGCATTCTTCAGAAATTTCTCCCCCTCCGTCCAATTATCCTTTACCGTAATAAAAGACGAGCCTTCATCGGTATAGAGGTAGAACCAATGCTCAGGATCGTGGGCATATCCCGGTTTGTAAATGCCATATACCACATTCTCCGTCACAGACGACTTGGGTTGCGCACCCAGCGTATAAATCCCCGCTACATCATACATGTGCATGGCATAATGATAAATCCGGTTGGCGTGCACCACATTGTTACGCATGCAATTCACCGTTTGCGTCCAACCCCATCCCAGACTGATGCCCGAATAAGGCACTTCACTGATCTCATTGTGCGCAATGGTGATGTCACTGACATATCCCGCGGCAATACCCAGACAACCCCAATCTTCATTCCCCACCTCAGTCAGGTAATTATTCGCAATTCGCTGATGCGAACAGACCATACGGTGATCCGAAGGGTCATAAGGCAAATGCGTTTCCAAACCAGTCGGAGAGAAACTTCCCACAAGCAATCCGTTACCGCCAATATCACGGAACAGACAACCTTCCACTTTCCCACCCTGAACAGCACAGGCATAATCCAATCCGGTGGAAGCCAGATGTTCAAAGCGACAACGGGTGAAATCAATATCTTTTGCAAAGGAGAGCTGCACCGCCGAAGCAGGACGGCCAAGCCATCCCTGATTATCGAGCGGATGATTGCCATCACTGCGCTTCATCTTAGGATTGATACGGTAACCATCCAACAGGAACATGCCTGCCTGCAACGGCACATGCCCTTCCAGAGAGGGCCTCATCCAGGTGGAATACCGGAATGCTATATTTTTAAACTGAACATCATGAACGGGACGGTCAGACGTACCTTCAACACGGACCAGCGTCTCCACAGCCGGAACAATCACCTCCGCCGTTTCCATCCGTTCCCCCTGACGCGGATAATAGAGAAGTTTTCCGGAACGAATATCGTGATACCATTCCCCGGGAGCATCCAACAGTTCTTTGGCATTAGTGAGATAAAAAGCCGAGTTATGCCCGTCCGTTGTGACCATAGGACGAGGCCACGGATGTTCAAACTGAATCCGGCTCTCCGGTTCGTAAAAACGGACGGCAGCGGAGTCTCCGTGCACTTCAACCGACTTAATCCGCAAATTGGCAATGCACCACATCTCGTGCAGCACCATTTCGGCAAAAGGAGCTTTACGAATCTTCGCCACAGCCTTAGCCGGGACCCAGAGTACCTGATGTTCCGGATCATTATTGATGATGCGATGCATCTGCTCAAAATCGGCTACATCACGGGCACGGACAGCCTTCACTCCATTCACCCACATCTGCCGGAAGTCCAGTGGACGCCCATTGAACAAGGGGACATCCGTTACCCACAAATGCCCCTTCCCCTTATGCCAGCCTGAAACGTTAACCCCTCCGGATAAAACAGCCTGCTCACCCTCTGCCGGGCAAATCACGGTGGGCGACTGCGCAGTTCCGCTATCTTCAGGACGGATAAAGACCGACTCATAGAGCGGGTAATCCCCACCACGTAGGCGGATCGTAATCCCTTCCCCCACACGTTCGGGATGCAACCGCCGCATTTCGCGGGCTTGCCTTAGAGCCATTGTCAATGTTTTCAGGGGAGCATCTTTGGTACCGGAAGCCTCATCACTTCCCGAAGGAGAGACCCAAAGCTCATAAGTCTGAGCCTCGGCAACGATGCTACAAGCTGTAAGAAGAACAAATACGATGGAAAAGAAATACTTCATCTGCTTTTCCTCCACTATTATCGATTAAACGGAAGCCATACGGTCATTTCACTTTTTCCCCGGTTGCCCCATGCATAATAAGGAATAAGACGGATTTTTACGGGTTGCTCCGTTATGTTTACTTCACGGTAAAGCTGCCCCTTCCACGAAGCCTCGGTCAACAGTCCCGCCGTTCCTTCAAGCACAACAAGCGGACTTCCCGCAATAACCTCCTTCTTCACAGCAAATTGAATATCAGCGGGAATCACCACATTGTCTATCCGGTGACCGTCCTGAATATCCATGCTCTCCAGACAATAAACCAAAGGACCACGTTTCACTGCTACCTGATTACGGGTTTCCTCCACCAAAGGATTAGATTCAATCAGTTTCACCGGCATATCCATTACGAAATCAACCTGATCCCCCTTTTTCCAAAGCCGCCTGACTTCCACATAAGAATTTGGGTTTTGATCCACCTTTACCGGTTCGCCATTCACCTTGAGTGTGATGCGTCCGCACCATTCGGGAATACGCAGGAACAAAGAGAAAGGTCTCTTTTCCGCTACCTGACGCATAACCAACTGCACCGCTCCATCCCAGGGATAATCTGATAACTGGGAGATCCGTATCTGTTTCCCATCTTTCAGGCGGGTATCCAATTCGCTTCCACCATATAAGTTGCACCAAACTCCACGGTCACTAACCGTATAGGCGTAGTTCTGGGCTTCACACACTGTACGCACTGCGTTCGGCGGGCAGCAGAAGCAACTGATATATTCCGTCCGTTGTTTCGGCCAACGAAGCTGATAGGGCAAATCATTGCTAATGCGTAACGGATTGGTATAGAAAAAGCGTTTGCCATCCAGACTAACCCCGCTAAGCACACTATTATAAAGACAAGTCTCTACCAAATCCATGTATTTGGCTTCGCCGGACACTTCAAACATCCGCCAGTTGAACAGCATATTGCCAATATTGGCACATGTCTCATTATGTGCCGTACTATTAGGCAATTGATAGGGTCGGCCATAACTTTGATGCACCTTCTGTATGCTATCCGGTTCATAACATGTTCCATCAGGGGAAGTCCCGTCATAAAGGGCTCCGCAAGCACCGGTGACATACATCTTGCGGGTCACAATATCATTCCATATACTTTTCAGATTGCTCATAAGCAGCGTATCCCCCGACTCGGCATACACATCGGCGACTCCCGCATACAGGTAATTGGCACGGACAGCATGTCCCATAGCCTGCTTTTGCTCACTAAACGGAATACGATCCTGATTATCATCCGTACCATTCTTTACCATATCCCTGATTTCAATCAAGTTCTCAGCCAACTTTAAATAACGTGGATTACCAGTGATACGATACATTTCAACCACTCCCATATAGTGTGAAGGACAAATGGCGTTACGCGCCAGTTCGGCAGAAGCCCTCTCATAAAAATTACAAAGGAAATCGGTTGCCTTAATGGCCACATCAAGCAAGGTTCTTTTTCCTGTGGCACGGTAATGAGTAACCCCCGCCATCATCAGGTGACCGAGGTTGTAGGTCTCAAAGTTCAAACGATTGGCAAATGCACCTTTCTCATTCTCCGCACCAACCTTAGTCCCGACAACGGTCTGCTTATTAAGCTTATGAGAGTCTATGCCTTTATTTCTTTCCTCGATAATAACCGGAGTATGAATATAGCCATCATCACGTTGTGCAAGGGAAATGACCCGGATCACCTTATCCATCAGGGCATCAAGTCCCGGATCTTTGGTTACCGCATAAACGGCAGCCACGGCTTCCAGCCATTTATAAAAGTCTCCATCGTGAAAAGGAGGTCCCCAATGTTCTCCGGGACAAATGCCCGCCGCTACTTCAAAGTTGCGGAACCCGTGTGAGATATTCGGATCATCCCATGTTTTCCACATATTCAGAAGCATCGTATCTTTGCAAACAGCGAAACGATCTCCCCAGAACCCCTGTGTCCAATGCACCGCGTTCAGTTCTGTATTTTCCATCTTCGCATAAGGGCTGCGGCTCATATCCACCAGTCCACCGACTTGGGCGTGAAGTGCCGTTGCAACAAACAATACCGAAAATAAATAGATCCTTAATCTCCTCATTATTATTAGCTTATTCTTTTATACTTCACCGTTTATGGAGGTTACTTATTCCATTTTTGCTGGGCATCGGGCAAGGTCGTCCAACTCTGATCCACATAATCTTTAGACGCATCTACTACAATGAGTACCTGGTCATTGCCACTGCAATAACCACTGTCATACTGGAAAGAAGTTACTTTATTGTCAAACTCACCGACATATTCCAACTTACCATCTTTAGCTGCATACCACCATACCTTCTTTTTATTCCCGCTGATCTTGCGAAGATCTATCTGCATGGGGCGACCGGTATAGTTATACACCAACAAATAATCCTTACCCCGCGTAGCAATGGCACGGTCGTAGCGTTCTCCGTTCTTACCGGCAATAATGCTTTGATCCGGTACACGCTCAAAGAAGGGGAAAGTAAGAATCAGGTTCTTTAAATAGTTCATCTGATTGTAACCGGGATCGTTCAAAGCATCATACCAAGACTCTTTAGCTCCATAAGCCCCACCTATGCCCGGACGGACAAACTGCATAATGGAATTATTGCCATAGGTATGGCCAAAGGCCCCGGCAAAGACCGACCAATAAGCATACCTGCGGGTATCGGCGGCAGTCCAGCGTATCTCATCGGGATCATGCAGTCCCTGGGGAATGCCTTCATAGGAAGGTTCACCATCAATAACCGGTTTCATCGGCTTCATAGCCAGACTGCGTTCCACAAATCTCCAGTTATCTTCCTCCGTATTCTCTTCAATAGGATAATCACCATCTCCGTTACGTTGTCCGTAGCGACGATGCCCGCTTTGAAACATGTTGAAGTCCAGCCAATCGGATTGATTGAACCAGGTGGACGACATCGTCCTCCCCCGCGGATGGAAAGTCATTAAATGATTTTTGTCGATAGCCTTGATACTTTCCGCCAATGCCTCCCATTCAGCTGTCTTCACATTACCCTGAATATCACCTCCTATAATCCAGATGATATTGGGCATATCTTTATATCGTTCCGCCAAAAAACGGCCATAAGCCTTTGCTTCGTCCACACTCATCTTGCCACTCTTAACCAAGCCACCCCAAATGCAAACCATTCCAATATAAATGCCCTTACTTGCGGCCGTGTTAATAATATAATCCATGTGATCCCAGTAGCCATAAACCCCGGCTTTATCAATATGCTTAAAGTCGAAGCCATCGGGGAACGAATATTGTCCGTAAGTATTGAGCGCAGGCACCCCGTTTACGGTTTGTACCTGAACGACATTATAACCACGTTGTTTACAAGCCTCCAAATAATATTCCGCCTCATCACGGTTCAAACGTTCGGGTAACAGCCATCCGGTATCCCCCATCCAAAAGAAGGGTACTCCGTTTTCGTGCTTTAAATAACGTCCTTCGGAAGAAACGACGAGCTTACCGTTGCTCCAGGGAATATAAGTTTTCACTTTTGCTTGCCGGGCAGATACATTACCTGTTGCTAACAGCAGTAAAATCAATAAAGAGCCCAATAATTTTGTTCTCATAGTAGTATAATTATTATTTCTATTCTTTTATATTCGCATCCACTCACTTACTTCCCCCGGATCACATATTCCTCTCCGGCCTTCGTCTCTAAATCATATAAATACGTTTTCGGAAGATGAACTTCATTCAAACGGGCATTCTTATTAATCAAAGGATCAGGAACCTGAGGTACGGCATACAAAGGGTTCGGATTAATTCCTTTTGCCCGGTGAAGCCCTTTACCGGAAAGCGGAGTAAGGGAACGCAAGCGACAAGTCCCGCCTATACGCGATTTCACAGTCAATTGATTCACACGACCGTCTTTCCAGCCTAAAGCCAGTTCAAATCCGCCTCGTGCAACCAATCCCTTCACTTCCCCTTCTTTCCACAAGGAAGGCAATGCGGGAAGCAAGTAGATAAAACCGTCATAACTTTGCATCAGCATTTCAGCAATTCCCGCAGTACAGCCAAAGTTTCCGTCAATCTGAAATGGCGGGTGGGCATCAAACAAATTAGGATATGTCCCTCCTTTTTTCTTCTCATCGCGCACCAGGGATAATTGGTCTGTAATCAACTTATAAGCGTGATCTCCATCGAGCAGACGCGCCCATAAACAAACTTTCCATCCCATACTCCATCCCGTTGAGGGGTCTCCGCGATGAATAAGCGAAGTACGCGCCGCATCAAACAGTTCGGGAGTACGGTAAGGCGAAATCTGATTACTTGGAAACATACCATATAGATGGGAAAGATGGCGATGAACATCATTCGGGTCATCCCAATCGAACATCCATTCCTGCAATTGTCCCCAACGCCCGATTTGCATGGGAGGCATCTCCTGTAAACGTTGCCGGAGATGAAGGGCTAAATCACGGTCGGTATCCAGTAAACGGGAAGCTGTAATAACCGAAGTCCATAAATCAAAAATCAGTTGGTTATCCATTGTACAGCCGGCAGCAGTCGTTGCTTTCCCTCCACTCCCCGCATGCGTATTCTCAGGAGAATTACTCGGGCAAACCACCAGCCAGCCATGAACAGGCTCTTTAACCATCGTCTCGTCAAAGAAGCGTGCGGCTCCTTTCATGATGGGATACACCGAACGCAAGAAATTCAAGTCACCCGTGTATAAATAATGTTCCCACAAATGACGGCACAGCCAGGCACCTCCCGAAGGCCACATGCCCGACGGCGCCTTATCTATCGCTCCGGTCACCCGCCAAATATCCGTATTATGATGCAAAACCCAGCCATCGGCACCGTACATCACCTTTGCCGTTTCAGCCCCGGTCTCACTCACCTCTTTAATCAATTGGAAAAGCGGGCCGTTCAATTCCGTTAAGTTAGTCACTTCAGAAGGCCAGTAATTCATTTCCAGATTAATATTGCATGTATACTTACCGTCCCATGAAGGAAACAGTTTATCATTCCATATACCTTGCAGATTAGCCGGTTGCCCTCCCGGTTGGGAAGAACAAATCAGCAGATAGCGACCGAATTTGAAATAGGTAGCCACCAGATTAGCATCTTTTGTCTCTTTAAAACGTGCTATACGCAAATCGGTAGGAACATCCTTGTATAGGTTCGTACCCAAATCCAGAGATACCCGATCCATATATTGCTGATAAAAAGCAACATGTGCTTTTTCCGCATCAGCAAAGTTATGTTCCAGCGCTTTAGCTAAATAGTTCTTGGCACGCTCCACCGGATCAGCGCTAATATCATGATAATTATTAAAATTGGTAGCAATAGAAACATACAGCACCGCTTCGTCGGCTCCTTCAACAGATAATACACCATCTTTGCAAACCATTTTCCCACCGGATATCTTTGCCGTTAACCGACCATTGAAAAGCACTTTACCCTTCAACCCTTCATGCCAGGAAGACACCCCGGAAAGCGTAACACAATCACCCTCTGAAGTAATGGAAGGGTCCTGATGGGGAGTGGTAAGTATTGCATTAAAAGTAATCTTAGCGGAAGCATCTGCGGTAAGAAGTACCATCACCACCTGATCGGTAAACGAAGTTAGAATCTCCCGCTGATAATGAATCCCGTCAACCTGATAGCGTACAAGAGCCCGTGCCGAATCCAAACTCAGTTCCCGATAATAATGTGTATAACGGCTATGTCCGGGAAAGGCAATACGCAAATCTCCGAAAGTCTGATAAGGCATACCCGAATTTGTCTTTGCCATAACTTTCTCCGTTGCCAGCGTCTGGGCTTCCATATATTTCCCGGCAAAAACCAGTTCACGAACCTTGGGGATATATTCCAGTGCATCAGGATTGGCATTATTATTAGGACGCCCCGCCCAAATGGTTTCTTCGTTCAGTTGTATCTGTTCCATCGCCGGATTACCAAACACCATGGCTCCCAAACGACCATTCCCCAAAGGCAAAGCTTCAGTCCAGACCCGTGCAGGCTTGTCATACCAGAGTTTATACTCACCGGCTCTCGAAACAGACGTTTGAAAGACAGTGAGCAGCAACAGTAATCTAATCATGAAACGAGTGTGATTTCTCATAGGATGTTACTTTTTTGAGGCAGACTTCTTGGCAGCCTTTTCCGCTTTTATCTTATTCGCATAATCTTTATAAAGTTGATGCCAGTTTCTGCCGTTACTATTCAGATACTGCTCACACTTGGTTTTATAGATTTCAAAGATAGCAGAAATCTGCTTCATGTTCTTATAATCAATAGCCTGTTCCCGGGCTTGTTTTAAGTTCGCTAAAATCACATGTTCCTCTTCCACTGTCAGATCAGGTACAATAGCATGATAACCTTTCAAGGTAAAAGCCACTTTGCCAACCGTATATTTGTCAAGAACTTGTTCTACCTGCTCCTCATTCAGAGCCCTTCTCAGTCCGTCCATCAATCGGGCATGTACTTCTTGTGGCATGGATGAATCAGCGATAACCTCCCTATCCAGTTTACTTAATACCTTACCAGTCAGCGGATTTATTCCCGCCGGAACCGTTGTATAAGGATGTTCATTATGCCAATCCCTTACCTTACGCAAATGATTAAAAATTAACGTACTGACAAAAGCTTCTTTTTTCTCATCTTGCAAATGAAGGGAAGCAGTCCAATCCTGAGCTTTCTTTTCCAAACCGGCATCGGAAATCACTCCCTGATACCTTCCTTTCGGGAAATACCCGGCAAGACCGGCAAACGAACGTATAGCGGTTTGCGGAAGCTTTTCCCCTTTCGCTCCAAAGCTAAGTAATGCTTTCTCTTGCTCTATGGTTACTTTCGACTCATCCAGCTGGCTTTTATCCAAAGCAAATACGGAAATAAAGAAGTCGTAAACGGCGGTGCGCTTATTAATCCCGAAATCATGTCCCTCCTTGGACAGATGCACATTGCTAACCCGATCCTTTGCCTCGTAAAAGCCATAGACGTATTGCAAATAAGGATACTCCAATACAGGCACACTACTGGTCCAATCTTTCCCGTCGGAAACCACCAACATGGGACGGGGAGCAAATGTTGCAGCGAGTTCCGCATTATTCGTTCCTCCACAGGCAAGCGTAACGGGCATTCCACTTTCACAAGGACATCCTCCGTCAAAATGAGAGGAAAGACTGACAACCGGCGCGGCAGCCGTATAACGATTGTCCAACACGCTCAACAAAATGGTTTGCGTCCCTCCACCGGAACCTCCGTTTACTCCAACCCGATTGGCATCAATATCATTACGGGAAGAAAGCATATAATCCAGAATTTTAATGCCATTCATAGCTTGTATCACATGGGCGGCACTGGAGTGATGGGCTGAAGCGCCCACTTGTAAGGCTGATTCCCCCCATCCGAACAAATCATAATCCACGCACACAGCCCCCATACGGGCTAAAGTTGCCATACGCAATTGCTGATCTTCACGATACCGTCCTCCACCGAAATGTCCGTTGGGACAAATAATCAAAGCATGTTTGCCACGGGTACGGGGAGCATAGACGGAGCCACAAACATAAAGTCCCGGAAGCGTCTCAAGAGCAAAGTTATAAACGGTGTATCCACTGAACTTGCGAACTTTCGATAGAATAGGTTTCGTGTTTACCGTTTGCTTCAACAAAGCATCAATCCCTAATTGTAAACGGACTTCCTCCCGTAAACAACTCTTTCTTTGTTCCCATTTCTCCTTATCAGGGTATAGTGTTTTCAAATAAGCCAGCATTTTCACTCCGTCTTCATCGGTGCGTCGCGGATATTCGTAACTTTTCAGCTTGTACAAATCCTTTCCCTGTTTAACAAACTTATAATCAAAAGGAGACAATACATTGGTAAGTGATTCCTCCACCGAGTAAGGACGAATGCGGAAATCAGCATAAGGGAGTTTTTTACCAACCGTATCAATATCATATTTCAGCCGCACCTGAAACCGCGCCTGAATTTCATTCAAGACCGTACCTAACGGACGGGCAAATTGATTCTCGTAAACCAAAGTTTGCCCACAAACCTCCATGGAGATCAATGCCGATATGATTAAAAGATATTTCTTCATTTTATATTACTTGATTTAAACTATTCTACTCGCCATCAAACAAATATACTCCTTTACAACACAGCCTTTTACCAGAGCTTCCGTATTTCTTGTATAAACTCATGGTGTCCTGCTTTCACAAGCTTGCCGTCCTTCATTTCCGGCAAGTAAATCTTCGCCGTACAATTTGCAGGAACATTAACTTTCAGAATAAACTTCTTGCCTTTAAGCTGCCAGTCAACATCAATCACCCCATACAATGTTTCATAGGAAGCTTTCACGAATTTTAGATCTCCTACAACCTGGGGAGAAACAATAAAATGCCGAAAGCCCGGATGCAAAGGATCAGCCTTTAATCCTACCAGCGAATTAAAGAACCATTCTTCTATTTGTCCCATCATAAAATGGTTCCATGAAGCCCCCCGACGCGGGTCCCACTGTTCGGTAAGGGTTGTAGCTCCAAACTTCAACTGGAAGCCATATCCCGGAACATCTTCATGATTTTGCATCAGATACATCAGATCATTTAACCCGTTGCGGGCTAAGGTCTGGAACAAATAACGGGTACCAACATCTCCCGTAGTTAAACGATTACCATGCGCTTTAATATCTTCTACCAAATGGTTCAAGACTCTTGCCTTATCCTCCGAAGTTACCAGATTGAGAAAAAGAGGTAACGCATTACTGCATTGGCTACCTGATCCATACTGACCGGTCGCCCGATTGAAGAACCGCAGATTGAAAGCATCCTTCACCTGACCGGCCATGCGGGTATAATAAGCGGCATCATATTGATTGCCCACCATCTCAGCCGCACGGGACAGGTAACATAAATCCATATAATAATGTGCGGTAGCGACAAGTGGCACCGGAGTATTACGGGAAAATCCGGCTTTGAAATCACCATAATCATACCAATCCCCTAAGCCGAAAGATAAAATATGATTTTCCGCACGTGAACTTAAATAGTCCACATAAGCACGCATATTCCGGTAATAATCAACAATCAACAAACTATCACCATAAGCCTCATAGTACATAAACGGTACGATGACGAGCGAAGAACCCCACTCCGGTGAATTGGAAAAAGCATCCATCCCGGGACCTTCAAACACGGTATACTGCGGGGCAACGGTCGGAACCATTCCATCCGGATACTGGGCATCCGCCATATCCTGCACCTCCTTAGGCATTAATTGTGTTAGATTGTAATTGTAGAAAAGTCCTGGACCATTAAGATGCAGCTCCTCAAGCCACCCCAACTTTTCACGATGGGGACAATCGGTAAATACACCCTGCATATTGCTTTCTATCGCTTTTCTTATAATGCGGTGAATGCCGTTGAACAACGTATTGGACGTCTGAAATGAAGAGACGGCAGCAGCCGAGTTACGAACGAAGCAAGATTCAATATTCTTCAATACCGGTAATTGATCGGGATTCTTCCAGCCCTTCAACACCGCCCCTTCCACCTGGATATAGCGGAATCCATAATAGGAAAAACGTGGATGCCACGTCTCATCCCCTTCTCCTTTCAACGTGTATTGATAATAGTGTGGGCGTCCGGTTTGCCGTTGATTAGCGGCTCCCTCGGGAGTTAACCCCTCGGCAACTGTAAGCATGACTTTCTGCCCTTTCTTACCCCGAATCGTTATTTCAGGGAAACCCGACAAGTTTTGTCCCATATCCAAAACAAAGGCGGAAGGATCAACCGTTCGTTTTGTTGAAACCGTAGCGGAAGTTATCTCCTGAGGAGACAATTTATGCACATGCTGAACTTTATACCGCTCTGCAATGCAAACCGGAGTGGCCTGCTGAGGACGCAACTTGCCTTTCGGAGACTTCTGCACAACGACACCGCGCCATGCCGAATCGTTAAAAGAAGGAGCATCCCAACCAGACTGCTCTAAACGGGCATCATAATCTTCTCCTCCATAAATGGAATTAAAAGTTATCGGACTTAAAGCATATCTCCAATCCGCATTGGAAACCACCTCCTCTGTCCGACCGTCAGCATAAGTGAGTACAAGCTTTAGTAATAAAGTAGGAGGACCGAAACTAACCTGTAACTTCCGGTAGCGTCCACCTTGTTCATTGTAGAAGCCGTTCCCCAAAATGACGCCTAAGGCATTCTCCCCTCTAAGTAACTGTGAGGTTACCTCGTAAACATTGTAATATACCGTTTTATCATAATCACTCCACAAAGGGGCAAATTCACTATTCCCTACTTTACGCCCGTTTAACCGCAATTCATAATGCCCCAAACCGGAAACGCAAACTACCGCATCCGTAAGCTGACTTGATACGTTGAATGAACGACGCAGATAAATACTCCTCCGGGACAAAGAATCCGCAGCCGCCCAAGAAGCTTTCACTTCTTTTTGATGCAATACCCCTCCCTGATAAATCCGTCCTGAAGGTATTTTAGCCTTTTCACGGGAAATAGCCCCGATCCATTCCGTATGGGCAAAGAAAGAAGTATCCGGCGCTAAACGAAATTCAGACTCTTTGCTCCAAGGCGAAACATTGGCCTGTTCATCCCATATTCTGACCCGCCACAAATAGTTAACCGAAGGGATCAGAGGCTTACCCGCATAGCTCACAAACTGACTTTGAGAAGAGAGCACCTTACCGGATTCCCAGACCAGAGAACGCTTTCCTGATTGTACAGTAAACACTTCTATGGCATAAGTAGATTGCATGCACCCCTGTGCATTGTCACTAATCTGCCATCCAAAACGAGGAAAACGGGTTGCAACGCAAAGAGGATCAACCGCCATCTCACAAGTTGTCTTAGTCACTACAACCGCTTTCAACGGATAAGTAAACAGACAAAAAATCGAAAAGAGCAAGTATACTAATTTATTTCCCTTCACCATGGCCCTCCGTTATCACTTTAATGCATCCTTACAAATCAACTTTTCAAGTTTATCCTTATGCCCTACCAATATTCCGTCTACAAATACCCTCAATCCTTTTCCTGCATGGTAGCGACTTCCATCTTCATCCCAAACAATAGATAGATTGTGTCCATGATAAAGCACATTGTCAAGACAGAACCACTTCCATTTACCCTGAGGTATAAGCGGATTGACTTCAAGAGTGTCGTCCATACGGGGACGTAAACCAACAAGTCCGGTAATGATTAAATCATTAAATGTAGAATGGTTATAATAGCGTGAACGCTCCTGATCCCCTTTCAACCAATATCCTGTAACTTCATCCAGATATTCACCGATATACGGACGCCCGCGATGATACTGGGACTCAACATAAAGTTCCATCTGGCGAAAATAAACACTATCGGTCAGCACATGCTGAGGATAGTTATTCATAAAATTTGCCATGGCAGTAAGCGTTTGTGAAGTGGCAAACGGCCAGATTGCACCATCCCATTCACATTTACCTACTCCGTGAGTCCGGAAGGCCGGATGACGACGTTCTGCGGTAGTCAATCCATAAGGAGCGGAGAATCCTTTCTCATCCAAAACCTCTTTCCAGGCAATATCATATTTATCCCCCTTAGGTAAATTGAAGTACCAGGGAATATAACCGATAGCTTCGCGTACATTAGCAGAAGAATCACCGCGCGACGTTTCAAAGAATTGATGACGCGGATTCCAAAGTTGTGCTTCAATCAAAGTTCTCAACGAATCGGCTTTCATCCCGAATGCCTTAGAAGTACTTTGATCCCCTGACAAAAGTCCAATCATGGAAAGGGCCTTTGCATTACCGCACATATAGCTATTAATGGTTGGACGGGCATACCGCTTATGGCGTCCGCCACTAATCGATTCTTCCATACCATCCTGCACATCTCCCTGCCAATAAAGTCCGCTTTTCAAGCGATGGCTATCCTCCCAACGATTATATTCCGCTTTCAAGTCTTTTTCCATATCAAGTAGGAAAGGTTTATTCCCGTCAACCAAGTAACGGTTAAAGACAGCATCCGCATTCCACGAGCTGAACTTAGCCATTTTCTTCATCGCCCCTCCGTCGTTACCACGGTACCAGGTATGAATAATCTGATCAAGATACGTCCGGTCACGAAGCCAACGGCTTTCATAAATATGATGCCCGATGGCACATGCGATAAGATTATACTTATCCGCATACGAACGGGGAACCAGAAATTCGGTCATACCATATCCAACGGGCGTTTCCTCTATATGCTTCCGCAATGTCCACCAACGGTAATAGTACATCTCTTCAAAATTCTGTTGGGGACATTCAAAGAGTGGTATATTTTTCTTCATCCATTCCGAAGCATCGGAATTAGGTATGGCAGCCACAACATTCTCATCCTCCATTCCATTAAAGTAGCTTACATAATGGCTGAAATCCGCATATCTTAAGAAAGCACTATGCCCGTCAGCATCAGCAGAAGCCGTTTTAAAATTAGCGATACGGAAGACCGCCATAGGGGCTTGTGAACCAGCATCCGGAACATCATATTGTTGGTCGGCAGGAGTTTCAGGAGTAGGGAACGTACGAAGATCTCCCGTACGGAAAGAAATACGTTCAATAGAAGCTACCGGAGCATAAAATATTTGCAGACCTACTTTTTTACCGTTTACAAAAACTTTAATATTCCTATCCGAAGTGGATAAAACCGCTTCTACATGATAAACTTTTCCGGCATCATAATGAAGGATATTGGAGAATCGCGCACCCTTCTTAATGCGAAGCACCCCATCCCCTGTCAGTTCCAAACGGGAACAAGCAATTCCATTACGATCTAAAAATTCAATTTGGAAAGTCCCGGTATTATTCTGTTCCGCCATCAGATCGAAAGATACGGTCAGGTTCTTTGTTGCCGGAATCTTCCGCTCCACCTTTGCATAATCAAAAGGATCCTTATCCCGCAAAGTGAGCCACGAGAGTCCTTTCGTTTTCTCTAAAGAAACAGGTGCCCATAAGGGGGAATAGATATTCCAGTCCGTCAATTGAGCCAAACCGGTAAAAGCGGAAAAGTCATCATCAGCCTGTGCCGTAGCCTGAATACGTACAGGCACGGGGATGCAGGAAACCCACATATCTTCCTTATTCATGCTGTATGCAACCCACAAATTACCATCTTTCGGAATGCCGTTACCTTCCTGAATGCCACGTACATATTGTGGTCCATATGATTTATAGTTACCACCATATCTCATAGGTGGAATTTCACCGTTCACTAAATTTAAAGAAGTATAATTCAAACCATCCGCACTAAGGGATATAGCCAACGGCCAACGATACTCGGAAGGATTGTACACCGTGGCATAGCTACCATCGCTCAATCGCTGCCCCCATATTTTGGCATTGCTATTCACAAATCCTTGGGCACGCAACACCGGTTCACTCCATGTATTCCCCCCATCCTTACTGATGGATGTCAAAGCATGCTTCCACAAACAGGCAAGTGTCCCGTCCGGTAAAGTATAATTATTGAATGCTTTATATATCTTCTTCAAAGGTAATATCGGATCATTGCGATCTGCTTCCTCCACCCATTGCATACGGTAAAGAGGGTTATCCAATATCTCCTGACAAGCTTTTACAAAGCCTTTATCTTTAGCACGCTTAAAGAAAGGATATTCCGTATTCTTCTCATTGAAGCCATGATTATAATAAATAAAATAAATAGGGCCAAAAGAACCGTCTTTTTTAATTTCCCGGACTACACGCCCTATCCCATTGCCATCATTTGGATCATCCTTGGGATCTAAAGCCGCCCCATAAAAGCCCATGCTGATTAAACGTCCTGATTTGGAAACATAAAAGCCCACCCGTTGATGCATAATCGCTATCAAATCCTTAGCCACACCTTCACGATCGGGCTTTGTATATCCGTCGGGAACTTTATAAACCGGGAAAAGTACCTTGGGTGCCGTCCAATGGTAACCATCTTCAGACGTCGTCAGCAAAGTATGCGAAGGCGGAACATGCTCGGATCTCGGGTCTGACAAATAATGCATATAAAATTTGCCATTCCAATAGGCAAGCATAGGCTGGTGATTGTATGTCCAGCCTTCCCCGTTAGAAGCTTCCGGATGTTCACGGTTGGCCCGCATCACCTGAATATTGTGCACTCCAATCACCGGAGACAATTGTCCGTCATGATAAGCCGGGTTGGAGAGTTCTGTACCCGTATAATGAATTTTCTCCTGTGCAAAGAGATGCAACGGGATAAAGCTATATAAAACAAATATGATTAAAAAAGAATTTAAATATTTCATAGGCCTTTCATGGAAGGTTATTATTTATTTTTAAGTAAACGGTCAACAACGGAACGCGGCACTTTGCATATGGTACCGTGCTTATGTCCTAAGGGAACTTTAACTTTCGATGTTTCATCGGTAAAGTTAATGAAATCCCTTGTTTTAACCGCGCCATATATTTTCTTTCGATACATATCAAAGTAGATATAGTATTCATCCCCTACTTTCTCAACAGTAGGCCCTTCCACAAACGACTGGGTAAAAGGTTTGGATGCTGCTGAATAGGGACCGTAAGGAGACTTGGCAAAAGCCACTCTAAGATTACGGCTCAGGCGGGTATTATCTTTAAGCACCATCACGTAATCTTCTGGCGCACGTTTTACAATAGTGGCATCAATAGTACTGAAACCGGGATCATATAAGAGTTTGGTTTCCGATATGGTTTTGAAATCTTTTGTTGTAATGTAATAAAGTCTGTGATTATTATTTTCTTCTTCAATGCCTTTATCAAACCGATGGGGAACGCATGAAGCCCAAACCACCATAAACTGTTTTTGCTCATCATCGTAAAAGACTTCAGGGGCCCAAACATTAATAGTTGCCGGCTCTTTAGCCATGACAGGAATCATTCTTTCCTCCGACCAATGGATCAAATCTTTCGAAGAAGCATATCCAAAGCCAAGATCTCCCTTCCAACTGGTAGTCCAAACCAAATGAAAAACGCCATCGGGAGAGCGTACAATTGAAGGATCTCTCATTAATCGTTGCTGCCCAATCTCTGGTTTCAACCAAACTCCCGGAATGCTATCCCAATGGATGCCATCTTCGCTATAAAGGTAGCGCAATCCTCCGTCTGCCGGTTCATGAAAAGACGTAAAAAGATAAAGTTCTCTGTTCTTTTGGCATGACGCTAAACAAAAGAAAGAGAGAACAAGCAAAAGATTAAAATATTTACTCATATTTTGTCGATACTACTATTTTGTCGATACCAAGATTCATATTCTCATAAAAAAGACGTATTCAAAGCCCCTCTGTACTCATTCGGTTAAAAGCATATAAATAGAAAAGGTGCTGTTCTTTCCTAAAAAACAGCACCTTATTCCCAACTATCAATCCACTAAAAAAACAAACCTATTTGGATTTTCCATCCGCACCTTTCCTTTTTTCAATTCTTTTATACCACTGTTCCCGCTCTTTCACCAGATCATAACCTCTTTTAGAAAGATAATTATTTATTCTACCCTTATACTTTCCAAAAGCTTCATGCTTTTTATTCGAACTTTCAGCATCCATCGCAAACTCACGGGCCTCAACCAACCAAGCATAAATTTGTGCTTTCTCTTCTACCTTCAGAGAAGGGATCATTTCAAGTGTAGCATCATATGTCACTTTAACCACTCCATAAGTCATTCCGTCCTTTACCGCTTCTATTTGCTTATCGTTTAGATAAAGGGATAAATCGGCAGGGAAGGCAAAATGAGAACGATAAAGTTCCGCATCAGTCTCCCAATGAGCTGCGTTCACGGCCTCCGCCTTTGCATCACCAGTCAAACCAGTCTTTTTAATCTGCTTCAACTCCGCATCCCGTTTCTCATAGATATCATTCAGTTCAAAATAGCGATTCGCTATAATGTTACGAACATTTGCCGCTATGCTTTGATCCACAATACCTAGTTTATCAACGATCTTCTGTGAACGGGTGATAATTGCCTGTACATACTTCGGGTCCCGATTATCTTTATTCAGATCAACGGCAACAACGGATGAAAAACTAATAAGCAATAAACAAGCTATCAGTAAAATTCTTCTGTGACCATTCCTTACTTTCATAAGCTTACATTAATTTACCTTTTTTAGCCAAAGTATCATAGTTATTCTTAGGATTGGTCCAATCCACCTTCTTCTTTGTACTAATTCCGTTGATATACTTCTCAATATTAGTATATCCATCTCCCGTACAATCTTTATTAGCATCGGATGAATCATTTGGATTCAATCCATTTGCCTTTTCCCATGCATCCGGCATTCCATCTTTATCTGTATCCACATAAGGAGTTCCTTTGTATTCAGGGTATCCTCCAACTTGTTTGATATCGGTAATAATTCCTTCTTTATAAGAATCCTTAGGTAATCTACGGTATTTAAATTGGTAAAAAGAATCAGGATCCAGTCCTTCGGCATAATAAGCCTTCCCTGTTTCCACTTCATTTATAATTCTTTCATCCACAATATCCCGGCATGGAATATTAGCTCCAACATTTTTCAGAACAAACTTATAGGTATCCTTAGCGGACATGATGGTCAACTGAGGCATAGGGAAAGGTTCATCCCATTTCATATTAGCTGTATAACCGTCTGTATTAGGTTGCTCTTCTACCTGCACCCCACCAGCCCAGTTATCTTTAGTTACTGTTTCATTGCCTTCCATTACATTTCCATGGCAGTAAACACGCCCAAAAACAAAATAGCCCAATTTACTACGTCCGGCTTCGGGCTTCACAAAACGATGTCCTACGGGAGAATCGATCTTAGTTAAAGGCCCCGGCTTATAATAGTTATTGATAATATTATAAAGAGCGGTATAATCACCACCATCCACAGAGCGGTGGACCCAATTATATAGAACATTATTCACAAAGTTGAAAATCCCATTCCAACCAATAGAAGGATTACGGCCTGAATTACTAGCCCAAAGGTTACGCATAAAAGAGCAGTTCTCACCTCCTAAGGTACTGCCAAAAGCATGATTGTAAGTATCAAGGGCTTTTGCCGAAATAGTATTTTGTATCGTCACATTTACAGTTGGTAATTTCAGCTCCTTATAACCCGGTCCGGGGCTAAACATATGGCGATAAAATGAAATATTCTCATCCAGCCCCCATGTACACGAACAGTGGTCTATCATGATGTTTCCTACCGGATTGCCACCAAAGGCATCATCACGACGTCCTACATTCGTTTCACCTCTACGAAAACGCATATGGCGTACCACAACATCATGGGTATTTACCCAAAAGGACTCACCTGCAATACATACCCCGTCACCCGGTGCCGTCTGTCCTGCAATAGTAATATAAGGTGCACGAACTATAATCGGAGTTTTGATACGAATAATACCTGCAACATTAAAAACCACAATACGTGCTCCACCGGTTTCGCAAGCTTCACGCAAAGAGCCGGGACCACGGTCATTCAAATTTGTGACAGTAATCACTTTACCTCCACGACCTCCAAAACTATACATACCTCCTCCTTCTGCTCCCGGAAAGGATGGTATCTTAGCCTGCGGAAGATCTGTAGGTCTTGCAGCCCACGGAATATAGGGTTTACCTTCTTTTGCTTCTTTTTCAACTTCAGGAAGAGCTTTAGCCCAAGCTTCATCAGAGTGTTTGTACTCCTCCTCCATCATTTTCTTTACGGCTGCCTTTACATCTTCCGGCTCCTGAGGATACTGCGCTTTAACAGTAGCTGGCATCAGCATTACAACTGCACAGACCGCTAAAAATACATACTTCATTTTCATTTTTACAGGTTTTGTCAAATTGTTATTCCAAAAATACAATAATAGGACGAGAGGAAAAAAGAATTGTAATCAGAAGAATAATCTTTTTTAAGAATTAATTGCATGCATGGATCACGCAATGGTAAAGGCTGTCCCAGAAGTGAAACCACCAGAACAGCCTTTATTAGGTTTATTTCTATTTACAGAAAAATAAACTAGTCTTATTCTGCCAATGGATCGAATGTACCATTTGCACCAGCGTTGTTATAATCTTCCCAACCAATGGTCTGCTGCAAATCTTTATTGCTACTCTGTGCACCTTGCGCAAATCCCAAGAAATAATATTTAGGATAGAACAGCATCGTTTCATCAACATGATTCTGATCATAACCATCACCTCTTTTCAATTTACGAACAAAATTTTGAGTATAAAAGTCCTTCAGAGATTCCAATTGAGACGTCAGCTCTTTACGATAATCTACAGCCGCAGCACGAACAACTCCTGCCTGAACCAAAGGGTCAGAATCAACAGTCGTACCACCTACACCATAAGAATCCTGTATGCGGAACTCCATATTTTCACGACGCTGTCCATTCAATTGTTTGAAGCCTAAATAAGTACATGTATTTCCACCCCATCCTGTCAATGTCCAAGTATCAGGTGCACCATCAGCTTTACTTGTTCCACCATCAAACAACATCCAACGACGAAGATCATCAAAACGTTTTCCTTCATAAGCCAACTCGATTTGACGTTCATAAAGAATAGCCGACATACAAGCTGCCTGGTCAGAACTCAAATCCGGTTGTAAGCCATAATTATCTTCTGCCGTATACCCTACACGAGCACGAATTTTCTGCAACTGTTCTACGGCCTCAGACATGTGACCGGCACCGCAAGCTGCTTCGGCATAATTCAGTAATACTTCAGCATAACGAATTTCAATATAAGGGGCAGCAGAGTAAATAAATCCGCCATTAGTATCTGTACCAGCCCACGCATACAATGAACTCGAATTTACATCCAAATCATCTGAACGTTTGCGAACATACATCCCTTTTTTATTACTTAGTAAATTATCAGCACCATAAGAATTTCCACTTTCTACGTTACCAGCGTCATTTAAATCCGTATACCACACATAATTCCAAAGTTCATAATCTTTTCCGCTACTATAAGATGGATTATGGGGATCTGCTTCCGTTGGATCACCAGCATATGCCCAACGTACGCCAGGAAAAGCAAATGTACGATAAAAGCGGGGATCTCTATTCATAAAAGGATAGCTCTCATCGTAGGTATAGATTGAACCCTCTAGTTTGGTATAGGTATTAGTGAGGGGAGGTCTTTTGCCATCCGCCATCGGAAACATATCGACTAACATAGCAGAAGCTTCCTTACCCCCATTTCCTGTCGTGTTTTTAGGACGAATGCCACGCTCCCATCCATTGTTTTTCTGGCCGTCTCCGGTTGACACCGTATTAAAGAGTGTAACAAATACGGCCTCAGAACTTTTAACGGTAGAAAACAGTTGTGCGAAATCAGAACCATTAACATTGCTACTCGTTTGATATAAATCATATCCACAAGAATTCAATACAGAAATAGAACTTTTGATTTCATCATAAGCTTTATTCCAGCGTCCTATATCATTCGCCCTATTAAACATAGGACTAGCCCAAAGTAACAATACCCGCCCCTTTAAAGCCAAAGCCGTGCCGGAAGTTATTCGTCCCCAATCTTCACTCGATTTCCAGCCACCACTTGTGGTTGCCTCAGTAAGCATACTGGCTGATTTATCCAAATCTTCACATATAAAGTCAATACATGCTTTTGCCGAAGAGCGCGGAACAACGGAAGACTCAACCGGTTCCAATACATCTTTAACAATAGGTACACCACCATACCATTTCACCAGATTATAGTAACACCATGCACGGAAGAAATAAACTTGCCCTAATAACTCATTTTTATTTTCCTCTGAAAGAGTTCCATCTGTAATTCCACGAATCACATCATTTATATTCCGGATACGCCCCCAAACAGAAGCCTGGATATTATTGGCCTGATTATGAAAGAAATCTTGCACTTTTGTTCCTCCCATTACTGTCATTTCAGCTTCGGGATTTACAAACGCTCCAAAACCACTATATTCCTCTGTTGATTTAGACTGATCATCGGCATTTCCAGTACAATCAGTCTTCCAGTTTGCGTCAGAATTAGGGTCGGGTAATGACCAGGCATAAACATCACTAACACGAGCATTTGCACCGCTATAATAATTATAAATCCCAGTATTCACATTATCGTAATTCTTCTTTTCCTCCAGAAAACTATCGCTACAAGAAGCGAAAGAGAAAGCTGCCATCAAGGCAATACTGAATAATTTTATATTTTTCATTGTTTATTCTCTTTAGAATGTAAGATTAACACCAATAGTAAACTTTCTCAAAGTAGGATAGCTACCATAGCTGCACATCGGGTCCATAAAATGGTCAGGATACGGATTATAAAGACTTAACAGATTTTGACCTGTTACATTGAAACGACAGCTTTGAATGCCTATCAACTTCGTGTATTTAGAAGGGACACTGTAAGCCAGAGTTAAACGATTCAAACGAACACGTGTCCCACTAACTCTCCAAAAAGTAGAAGCTACGCTATTCACACTCGAATAATTCAAATTGGGATATTTAGCATTTCGGTTTGCCGCCATCACAAGGTTATCGGAACCATCATATATGTCATTATAGACAAACACATTATCTGGATTCCAGAATGAAGGCATATTCGTATATTCAATACTTGTTCCAGGCTTTAAAGCTGCAGAAGGAATCATACTGTATCCACCCCAACTCGCACTAAGTTGAGCAGTTAAAGAAATACCCTTCCACTCAGCACTCATATTAGTAGTAAATCCATAAGGATTGGCACGATTAGATAAACGCACCTGATCATTATCTTTATCCACAATACCATCCGGAGCGGCATAAGTTCTATCTCCTTGTTGCGCACCACGTATATCCTTATAAATCAACATACCCGGGCGAACCTTATCTTTTGTCATCCCCATATAGGAGGTGATATTGTACTTTGCAAAATATTCCTCTATATCCTGAAAACTACGAAACATGCCAATGCATTGCATGCCCCAAGTACCAATATCAGAACGGTGTCTTTTTGTAATCTGACGATAGAGATATTCTGTCTCCCAATCCATCATTAGTACTTTATTATCAGAATAACCCGTATTAATGCCAATCTTGTATTTGAAATCTTTCCCTATTTTATCTCTCCAAGTAGCAGAGAATTCAATACCATAACTATCCATCTCTCCTAAATTTACAGCAGCAGACTGCGTTCCAACTATACCCGGAACAGACTGTGATATGTTCATCAACATTTCACGATTCCAAACATAATACCCATCTATATTAAAAGATAAACGATTATTCAAAACATTAAGATCAATACCAAAATTCGCTTTATAGGACTTATCCCAATGTACATCACGATTCACTGCAGAATTGTTCTTATTAATAGTAATACGATTAAAAGTTCCATCACTAATACTTGTACCAAACATTGGTCCCTTATCAGCATCTTGAGCATAAACCTGCATCCACTGCCAGGCAGCAGTATTATCACGTCCCGTCAAACCAAATGAAGCACGAATTTTTAAATAATCAATCCATTTCACTTTCTTCATCCAATTTTCCTGCGAAATAATCCAACCGGCTGACACAGAAGGGAAAAATCCCCAATAGTTTTCGGGAGCAAACTTAGTGGATGAATCAGAACGAAACAAAGCTTCAAAAAGATACTTATCGGCATAAGCATAATTAATACGACCAATATAAGACATTGTACCAGCTTCGGAACGAGTAAATGTCGTATTCTTAGTATTAGCCGTTGCAGAATTAGATTGACCTGTAGTAAACTCATAAGGATCTGAAACATATCCATACAAATACTCACTTTCGGCTTCGGACTTTTCAATAGAGAATAAACCGCCGATATGGTGTCGTCCAAAATCACGAGCATAAGAAGCGGTAAAATTCATCTGATAATTATCCGTTCGATTCATATTACGAGACAAATACGAAGGAGATCCATTAGAAATTGTAGAAGCAGCAAAATTTTCTTCTGCTGTAATTTTGCTATAATCTTCTCCTGCTACAGGAGTGTACAAGTTATGAGAACTACCTGAACGGTTAATTAAATAATAGATTTGATAATCAGAACCATACTGGTTATTTTTATCTGTATTAATGCTTTTTGAATAAGAAAATTTCAAATTCAAGCCTTTAAGAATCTCACTCCAACCAAAATCATAAGTCAGACTACCATTAATGCTCATATTCGAACTCATTGTCCGATTATAATCTCCCGAATTTTGAAGTACGGAATAAGAATAGTTCTGATTACCATCCTTTTTCTTATTACTAATGCCATAAGCAGCAATTGGAAATCCATTTATTTCTTCCGGAATATAATAAGGACGAGTAAGCAATAAGTTATAATCTTTTTCATCGCTGGTACCACCAACCTTTACGTTCGGTTTATTCTTCTTTCCATAATCACCAGATACCGTTAAATTAGCCTTCAACCACTTGCTTACTTTTACATCAACGCCTGCACGATAATTCCAACGATTATAATCCAACCGCCCCAAATTACCATCTTGATCAAAATAAGACATACTTGCAAAGTAATTAGCCTTTTCGGTTGCTCCACTGATGTTAACGCTATGTTTCATCGTAAAACCGGTTTTCCAATACTTATCCAACAAATCATAATTCAATCCTTTCATTGCCTCCAACTCGTCAGCTTGATACAAACCAGTCAGAGCATTGAATGACGTATTCGTTGGATCGGCTGCAGCTACAACATTATATAACCTCCCGTAATTATAAGCACTTAACATTTTAGGACGAGACACTTCATCCGTTAAACCAAAAGTTCCGCTATACGAAATCTGAGGTGCACCCAACTTCCCTTTTTTTGTAGTAACCAAAATTACTCCATTGGCAGCACGAGCACCATAAACAGCGGCTGCAGCATCTTTCAATACTGAAATACTTTCAATAACCGAAGGATCCAAATTATTAAAAGCTACAGCACCCAAATTTTCCGTTGTATTGCCGACCTTCATGTCATTTGGATAAATATATCCATCAATTACATACAAAGGTTCTTGAGCCGTACTTCCTATATCCGATAGAGAATTCGTATCACGAATATAAATACGGGCATTTTCACCTGGTCTGGCTTGTCCCCCACTAACACTCAAACCATTAACCATACCACTCAATGAGCTAGCCAAGCCAGTGCCTGAAAGGTCCTGAATATCATCCATTGGCACTGTCGCAACAGCTCCTGTTAAATGAGCCTTTTTCTGAGTACCATAGCCCACTACTACAACTTCTTCAAGTTGCTGAGCATCTTCCTTCAATACGATTTTTGCTTTCTTAAAATCAGTGACTGTTTGAGTAATATATCCGACAAAAGAGATTTCGACTTTCTTTCCAGCTGGTACTGATATAGAAAATTTACCATCCAAGTCTGTAATTACGCCAATGGATGTTCCTACTACTTTTACAGTAGCGCCAATAACGGGTTGTTCAGTTTCATCTACTACAAGCCCTTTATATGTTTGGATTTTTTGAGCAGAAAGAGGTAAAATCATAATAAAAGCCAGAAAAAGCCCAAGACACAGTTTGATTATACTATTATGTTTCATCGTTATAGTATTAAATTAATTCATATAGTTATTCTGCATACCAGCGGGGATCACCACTCTGATATTCTGTAGCAATAGGAGCAGCAGGTTTAAAATTCACACCACCTTTGGATTGACTCAAGTCAAACTCCAGATTTATAGGACCTGAAAATTCCGGATCTTCAAGAATTGCATATGGATTACCTGAATTATCCTTCTTACCAGTATCACTTGAATCCACCGACTTCAAAACACCAAATATTGTATTACCTTCCGTATATCTTTTGCCCTGAGAAGATAACAACTTATTCAATCGATAAGTGTCATAGAATATATTATGGTCAACATTAAATACCAAAGTATTCGTATTTGCCATGTTATTGGCAAAGTCTTTTCCGTTCATTGTTTTACAGAACGTATTATATGAAATATCAAAAGTGGAAGAGTTATTTGAACTTCCGTAAATCTTCTTAGGTTGCGCATTACTTGAATTACTGTAACGAATAAAGTAAGCTGAAGTATTATCACTTAAATTATAGAAAGTACTATTCTTTATCGTCAAATCTTTAATCAAACCGTTACTAGCCCCATAAAGATTAATCACCGGATTTGATCCTGAATTATCAAGTTGAATGATACAATCATTAATACGGAAGTCACTCAAACTCCAATTCTTCTTGTTTCCATAGAGAATACTATTCTTCACATTCTTAAAATTACAATCTTGGAAAATAACCGGATTCACAATTACATATCCATCCTGATTTGCCCCGCCAGCCTTATATCCCAACGTTTCAGTAGAAATAGTTTCCGAAGGAGAATCACTTAATGTCAACACTCCAATCTGAGTCATCGCCATGCAATCGAAATTAATGAATTTCACCTTTAATCCCCCCTGAGTCACTAGCCCACCTTCTGAACCTATGATAACCGTTGGTCTATTCGACTTATCTCCCCGGAATGTGACTGTATTTAAGCCAAAATCAACAATACCATTTAATGTATAAGTCTTTCCTCCCTCTAATTCAAAACCTTGTTCCTTATCGCTAGATTGAAGATTTGCATTAATATATTCGGCAATATCCTGACCCTCAGGAATCGTTACTGCCGGGACCAGAGTAGAATAGGAAAACACAGTAGCAGTCCCAGCCTCTTTATTATTCAACGTCTCATTGCCCAATGTTTTAATGCTAACCTCATACTTGGTATCTTCTAATTTATCAAAGATAACAGAGCAGCCATCCACAATACTATCCTTCACTACAGCAACCGGATTGGAAGGATCATCTACAATATTCACATTGAACAAGTACCCCCCAGCACCATATATCACTGGCCATGTTACTTTTACGCTTTCCGAACCATCGGAATTAGATAATGTTGCAAAGCAATTATCGTCAATCTCCGGCGACTCCAATTGAGCATTTGTAACACCTCCTGAAAATTTTTCGTTATCATCAATGCCATCAGTACAAGAGACAACAAAAAGGAATATCAATAGGCAACAAATACTACCAACATTCTTAATTTTACTTCTCATAATCTTAGATTTAATTAAATATTATTCTATTTCTAATTCTATTTCTGAAAAAGATCCTTTAAGTATATAATATTACTTCCAAAGTTTTTTTTCACATTATGAATATCATTCTTATCCCGTGAACGTTCTATTACAAGCCACCCCCTCCAACCCATATCATCAAGCGTTTTCTTCACTTCATGTAAATCCAGGCGTTTATTATCAGCAAGCAAAACACCATCCGTATCCGTACAGTGAATCTGGCATATCCTATTTTTTCCCAGTATACGCAGTTCATCATACAGATTACGACCTGACTCTAATGCATTTTGAAAATTATAATAGATTTTAATACCAGCCGAATTGATTTCTTTCAATAAAGAAACTTCTCCCTGTGCATCCAGTGAAGTTTCTATGCCAATGACACAATGCTGTTTCACTGCCATATCACCGATTAGCTTTAAGCGACGAACCAGTTCCAGACGCATTTCAGGATGCTTTATAAGATCACCCCCAACCCCCAGCGGTAAAAAAGCAATCTTTACGTTCATTACTTTCATCGTATTCAGGCAGTCCTGTACCAATTCCTGATAATTAGAACGACCAACGAAAGATTGCCCGTAAAAAGCAGACATGGCAATAGAAGCAATGGCTACCTTATATTCTTTTGATTTGTCCTTAAACAACTTTTGAAAATGAGGTTGCCGCAATTTATTATCAAAAGAATCTCGTTTACCAAGACCTCCCATGTCCATTTCCACCCCATCTCCCTTAAGCTCTTTAACCAATTCAAAAGAGCCCACTTTTTGGCGCTTCAACATCATCCAATCACATACGGCAATTTTATAATGTCGATTATGCATCTGATTCCTCGCCAATAAAGGGAGAGAGCACAAAAAGAAGGCAGCCAACAAAGCTTTTTTAAATTTCATAGCAACCCAAATAATTAAATATTTCTTGAGCTTTATTTATACATAAAGACGAAAGGCTGCAAACTATGTAATCACTATTTCATAAAAAAGTTATAAAAAAGAAAAGATATACCCACGCATATACCAAACGCCCCTTAAGATTATACAAATCCTAAGAGGCGTCAAAGGTTCATCAACAAATGTTCAACAGAAGTGTGTTTGTGAGGAGTGTAGAAGTTTTATGTTTACTTTAGAAGCCTAATTTAAATTGTATGCCAACTACGGAACGGGTACCACCAACATAAGTGGGATAATTAATTTGACGCCCACTATTACCAGCATCCACAATGTACTTAGTATCAAAAACGTTTTTACCGAAAGCACCGATTTCATAATAAATATTCTTGGGATGGAAACGGAATCCGGCAGTGAAATTAGCCAGACCATAACCATCTTGTGTCAACTCCGCCTCATTGCTGTCCTCAAAATAGACCTTTGATTTATAAGAATAAGTAGGACGGAAATAAACTGCGGAAGTCCGGTTCGTCGGAATATTTACATCTATTCCCACAGAATAACTTCCCTTAGGAGTCAGACGGAAACGATGACCGGCATATTCCTGGGCTTTACCATTCTCATCTTTATCGTTGAATTTACCATCAATATAAGAGTAGTTCCCAAAAATATTGAAATAGCGGCAAGGAGCATAGCGCAGTCCCGCTTCTATGCCGAAGGAATGCGCTTTTCCAGCATCATCGGCAATATATTTACTTTTTTCCTGATCGAAGCGACTTGTCTGGAAATGGCTCCAATCATAATAATAGGTACAAAGGTCGTAATTGAGCTTACCTCCCATCAACAATCCTTTAATTCCAGCTTCGTAACTGTAAATGATTTCCGGTTTCAAAGTAGAAAGATCTTCAGGATCGTTATTATAGTAAATCACTCCCGGACGCCTGCCACGCGAAAAGCTAACATAAAAATTATTATGCTTAAACATATAGTTCAACGCAATACGTCCCACCCAGGAATAGTAGTTATCGGAGGCCTCCACTTTTTTCCCGCCTTCTGTGGGATGATAAAGCACCGCCGAGCCAAATACTCCCGGTACGGTGCTCGAGGAATAACCGGACGACTGGTGTTCATAAGTTCCGCGCAACCCCATAGTCAGTGATAGGTTCTTCACCAGCTTAAAGGTTCCGTCCATAAAGAATTCCGCCGCTTGATTCGTACCATAATTGGTTCCGTTTTCCACATAATTACTATTAAAAGATTGATTGGACAGACCTTTTAAGGTTGCCAAAATAGTCTGTCCCTGCGCACCCATACCGCCTAAAACCTGATCAAGATCCATTCCCAAAGAAGCAAACAAGTTTTTTACATCACCATAGAAATCAGGCGAAGCAGCAACAGTAGCCGGTTTGCCATCGGAACCAACCGCCGGAGTAGCAGGGAACCATTTTTGCATCAACCCGTCAATAGCTTGTTGCACCATTGATTTATATGCATCAGGGAAAAGTGCCGGCAAGGAACTGGCCAATGTCGTAAATTGCGACTTAAGGATTGATTGTGTATAAACGGGATAAAGATTTTGCAAATTAGTGCGGGCCATAACTTCCTGAGAGGAATGCTCAAAAAAGTAGCTCATCCCGGCAAAACCGGAGAACCAACTCTTATTATCATAATTCATACGGAACTCCTGACTAAACTGCGTTCCTTTTTCTTTTTCCTCGCACCATAATAACGGAGCAAATGTACCATCCGCATCAAAAGATTCATCGGACTTGAAAGCCCGGAATCCGGTAATGGAAGAAAGCTTCCAACTATCATTCAACGTGTGGTTGGCCAAGAATGTCGCTCCACCTACATGCCGTTTAATATAAAGATTATCGCCTTGCTCCAGATTGGCGGGTGCATTCGGATCGGCATTCGTATAATAAGCGGACTTATCACTTTTAAATGAAGTACCGGGGTAATTGTCATATTGATAATCCAGTACCAAATCGTAAATGGTATTTTCGCCAGCCCATAAACGCGTGGAGTTTCTGAAAGCCCACGTATTTTTTCCATTCAGACGTCCACCGGCAAGATTTTTGATAAATCCGTCACGCTGGTTATAAGAAAAGGCGAAACGATTAGCCAGCTTACCTTTCACAAGTGGAGTATTCAGATAGCCATTGGCCATCTTTTGATTGTAACTGCCATAACCTACGGTCAATTCCCCGGTCAAATAGTCCACCGGTTTGTTACGAATGACATGGATGGCTCCAATTTCCGCTCCACGCCCGAACAAGGTACCTTGCGGACCTTTCACGACTTCCACCCGTTCCTCATCAAACAATTCCACTACAGAAGCACGTGAACGTGAAATGGATACCCCGTCCTGAAATACGGAAACACGGGGCTGGGAATAAGATGCTCCATCATCGGAAGTCACCCCGCGGATGACATACCCGGGATTATTGGGACTTTGTAACTGAATTTGCACCCCCGGTATAAATTGGGCAACATCATCAAACTGTTGCAAGTTCAATTTGCTAAGGCTACTGCCAGACAAAGCACTCACAGCAACGGGTACTTCAATACTACTCTGCGTACGCTTTTGAGTAGTGACCACCACTTCGCCCAAAGTCTGCGCATCCTCCCGCATCACCACTACCATTTGTTTACCGGCATCAGCCTCCTTTTCAGTAGATAAATATCCTATATAAGAAAAGGTTAGCTTGCTTCCCCGGGGAATACGAATGGAAAAGGCACCGTCTATATCGGTACTTGTCCCCCTGTTCACAGCTTTCACAAAAATATTCACACCCGGAAGTGATTCACCTTTCTCATTAATCACTTTTCCTTTCACTGTAATATCCGAGTTGTTTTCACTCGGAAGCAGAGGGGCGGAAGCTACAGTAACAGTACTTGCAAGCAGAAGGATTACTCCAACCAGATACACTTTAGAAATACTTGTTTTCAGCATAAGCCATTGAGTTTTATTAGCTTTAAAATTAAACTTAACCAGATACAAATGATAATACTCTTTCTGATATACCTTATTTATATTTATAAGATCTGCTAAAACGGGAATGAATGAATTAGTCTTATCGCAAATTAGTAAGCATAAGGCGTTTCAATAGTCACATTATTATCCTGTGGAGGAAGGTCGGTATACAGATACTTACCCACTTTGCCGAGAGCAAAAGCATACTTCCATGTATAATGACGTAACTGTTTACAAACCCCTTTCAACTCTGCACGATAAGTTGCCGGCATTCTTTCATCACCACCCAAATGAGCGGCATAAGCCTCACCCAATATTACCCCAGCTTTCTGAGCCAAAGTATCAGGCACTTTAGCCGGAAGCATCCCCCGCACAATAGTACCCATACCGGACTTGGCAAAACGGAGTGCACGATCTTTCAAATCCTGTGCCGAAGCCACCGAAGAGATATTCTGGATATAATGAGTTTCAATATGCAACTGCCGACCATTGAAGGTTATCAGGCGGTAAGGTAACGGATAACTAACCGTTGAACCGGTTTCAATGTCATACACTGTTCGGCCTCTCTTCTTCCTGGAAGAAATATCCTGAGCATGAAAATGTCCCGTAAACACAACATCCAACCCTAAACGGGCAAATTCCTTGCTCCTTTTTTTCCAATGATCCACCAGATAAGGCTTCATGACCTTGTCCTGCCATTTCCAATGCCGGATCAGTCCGTGGTGCATCATTGTCAGCAAATGACAGCCATGCTTTTCGGCATCTTCAACCTGAGCACGGATAAACTCCATGGTTTCAGGTTTAATCCGCCCACCGGTCACACAAGTATTACGTTCAAAATCATTTTCTTCATATTTACAGGCATCAATACCCAGCAAACGGGTATGTTCATTCAGTTGCACCACATAGCTCAACGAATACGGATCACGGGCAATGGCTTGTCCGTAACCGTAATCCTGATAATAACGGGCAAATTCTTCGGGAGTGACCGTATCGGTACGTTTCACGCTATCTCCCAAAAAGACGACTGCATGAGGATTGTTAATATCGTGGTTGCCGGGAATGACATACACTGCAATACCGGCTTCTTTCAAAGGAAGCAATAATTCCCGGGACAGGTATTCGTGGGAAAGTTTCTCCCCGTCTTTCGTTAAGTCTCCCGTAATCAACACAACTTGCGGATGAGCTTTGATCAGATCTCCAATACACGACTTCAGTAGCTCCGGACTTTCTTTTAGCATTTTACGGTCGTGAGTGACATACTTTTGAAACGCGCTACCTTCTTGTTGGAGCAACGCCGGAGCCATAATATGAACATCCGATATGATAGCCATTTTCCAGTTACTATTATTCTGGGCAAGGATTGGCAGGCAACACCATGCCAACAAAAAGAGTTGAAGTATTCTTTTCATTCAAATATCTCCTATTAAAAGACGAGTCAAAAGTAAACTGAAAAGAATGCGATAGCATAACAGAATAGTTACAATTAGTTTACATTTTCATAAAGTCTGTTTTTTCCCTTACTGCCACACAAGCAGTTTTTTTCTGATAAAGATCCCCTACTACACTCTAATTTTAAAAAAACAGGGTTTTTGCTTTCAGCTTCTGCATCCCTTTATACATGGGACTTTCGGCTGAAAGCAAGGTTTCAGCCTGCTTTCAGCTTTCAGCCGAAAAGCTCATCCTAGCTTGTTTCTCCCTTTTATTACTTAGCTAATGAAACAAAGACGAAATGAATGCTTTTAAGAGAGGGTTTGTTATATTAAGTCACAAAATTTTCCTCTTACAATATACATCATCTGGCAAGAGCAAAAAGAAATAAGTCAAGCGTTTAATTATTTATTAAAAGAGCAAAACAGACCATGTATTAAAGGTAAATAGAAGTTCTGTTTGATCCAAATAGAGGTTCTGTTGAGGGCAAACAGAACTTCTATTTCACCTTAACAGACCGTGTATTTTGTCCAGTTTACTTATGTATAGAATTCAATCTCTTTGAGCCATTACAACAGAACAAAAAGAGTAGCAACAAAAGGCAAAACTGAAAGCTGAAAGCAGACTGAAACCTTGCTTTCAGCCGAAAGCCCCATGTAGAAAGGGATGCAGAAGCTGAAAGCAAAAAACCTACTTTTTTTAAATTCCGCTGTTCATCGCTGTTTTTTGTCAGATTCCAGATCTGCTATGAAACATACAATATTATCTTTTAACACAAAGTCCATCTACCAGGGAGAATCCGAAGACTACTTCAATGCCCTAATCACTCTTGCCGGATTACCAACAGCCATACTATCGGACGGAATATCTTTCGTCACCACACTCCCCGCACCAATGATACAACGATCACCAATAGTCACCCCCGGACAAATTACAGCCCCTCCTCCAATCCAACAATCCTCTCCTATCGTCACAGGATAAGCATACTCTTTGGGAACACGGCGTTCCAAATAGTCCACAGGATGATGGGGCGTATAGATCTGGACACAAGGACCCACCAAGGTATAAGCGCCAATCGTGATATAACCACCATCCAGGAAAGTGCAATTGGCATTGACAAAAACATGTGCCCCAAGCCGGATACCATCACCATGATCACAATGAAATGGCGGACATATCACAGAGGTTTCAGGAATACCGGGAACCAATTCTTCCAGCATTCCACGATAGCCTTTGTCATAAGTGCTTAACTGGCGCATCCGGGCCAATAACTTCTTAGTATGTTCAAACCGTTTCTGTATTTCAGGATCAGACATATCCGCTAATTGCGAATTACGCATTTTATCTATTTCATTCATACTCTTTTCTATAAGATGAGACACTACCCAATAAAGCTCTTTGCAACAAATGTACACAATACTTTCCACTCCAGCATTGCTCACAAACAAAGAAATTTCCCACCCTCTTTCTGATATAGGCAGAAATTAGGTATCTTTGCGCTACATTTATTAAAAAGAGCAATTTACAATCAGAATGGGAAAAGAAAAAATCATATTAACAGGCGACCGTCCCACCGGACGATTGCATATTGGACACTACGTAGGATCACTGAGGCGGAGAGTAGAATTGCAAAACTCCGGATTGTATGATAAGATATTTATTTTTATCGCTGATGCGCAAGCTTTGACCGATAATATGGATAATCCGGAAAAAGTGCGTCAGAACGTTATAGAAGTCGCTCTTGACTATTTAGCCTGCGGACTGGACCCGACAAAATCGACCATTTTCATCCAATCGCAAATACCGGAACTGTGCGAATTAAGTTTCTACTATATGGACTTAGTAACGGTATCACGCCTACAACGTAACCCGACAGTGAAAACGGAAATTCAAATGCGCAACTTTGAAACAAGTATTCCCGTTGGCTTTTTTACATATCCCATCAGTCAGGCTGCTGACATCACTGCCTTTAAAGCAACGACAGTTCCCGTAGGAGAAGACCAGGAACCGATGATAGAACAGGCAAGGGAAATTGTACGTCGATTTAACTTCATATACGGTGATACGCTGGTGGAACCGGAAATCTTATTGCCGGACAACGCTGCCTGCCTCCGTCTTCCGGGAACCGACGGAAAAGCTAAAATGAGCAAATCACTGGGGAACTGCATTTACTTGTCCGATTCCGCAGAAGAAGTAGAGAAGAAAATACGGAGTATGTATACTGATCCGGATCACTTGCGCGTACAAGACCCCGGAAAAGTAGAAGGTAATCCGGTATTCACTTATCTGGATGCATTCTGCCGTCCCGAACACTTCGAGCGCTATCTGCCCGAATATCCCAATCTTGATGAGTTGAAAGCTCATTACCAAAGAGGTGGACTGGGAGACGTGAAAGTGAAAAAATTGCTCAATGCCGTTATTCAAGAAGAACTGGAGCCGATTCGTAACCGCCGTAAAGAATTTGAAAAAGATATTCCAGCCGTTTACAAAATGTTGAAGGAAGGTTGTGAAAAAGCTCGCGAAACTGCTGCTGCAACCTTGGACGAAGTACGCAAGGCAATGAAGATTAATTATTTTGATGACGCAGATCTGATTGCAGAACAGGTGAAGAAATTCAGCAAATAAGAAACCACTGTATAAAGTAAAAAAAGGAAATTCTTCAAAAGAAAAATACGCTATTATAACTTTCTAAAAATAGCAAAAACAAAATAAAGAGTAAAGCCCTAACAAAAAGGGGCTTTACTCTTTTTGTTAACGAGAATTCGATATAAGCATTAAATTATTTCTTTGATTAATAAGAACATAGAAATGACACTGCTAAGAAAACGAATGCTGATTGAAACGATCAATGAGGAGTTGAAGAAAATAGCACAGACTGAACATTTCAGACATCGTTATTTCAATAACTTCATAGCTAAGGTTTTTCGACTATCACTGAATATTGTTTCTTTGAAAAAAACAACCATCTACTCCCTACCCAGAAAGCTTCTGAAGGGGGGTAGGCAAAGGTAGGGACTGAGGCTGACAAAGGTAGGAACTGTGCCTACCTCAGTTCCTACCTTTGCCTGCCTCTGTTTAAGGGTGCTCTTCTTTTCGCTAAAAAGAATTACAAACAAAGAAACATCCGACATAACCTCACACCAGATTTTCAAATTCGACAAATATCTACATAATAGATACAAAGCATTTATCGGGAAAAGAGTTTTTCTATGTCTTCCTCCTTCATAGTAGACAACACAACCAATCCATCAGGAGTATAATTGGGAGTGGAACAAGCAAACAAACGATCTACAAGATTACTCATTTCTTCATTAGTCAGCACCTGACCGTAAACGATAGAAGCAGCACGTGCCAAAGTCAACGCAAGCGTACTCTGAATTTCCTCCTTCACGTCATTTCCCTTTTCCATCGCTGTATGGACCATATTACGAACCAATTCCACCGGATTCAATCCATCAATGCCGGAAGGTACGCCATTTATCGCATAACTCCCTCCACCCAACGAAGTCAACTCAAAACCAACGGCTGAGAAATCATCCATAATACTCTCAAGCACCGATGCTTCGGAAGCCGGCAATTCCACAATCTCCGGGAATAAAACTCCTTGAGCCATACCTTTCTTTTGGCGGATCTGAGCCATGTATTGGTCAAATAGAACACGGGTATGGGCACGATGCTGATCAATCAGCATCAAACCGGACTTTACTGAAGTCAAGATAAAGCGGCCTTTAAATTGAAAATGTTGAGCCCCCTTTTCCAGAGTAGATTCACTGCCATAAAGAGGAGTACTCTCCTGCGATTTCTGTAACAATCCATTTGAATCAGCACCTAAATCAGATTCACTACCCTCAACAGCCTCTTCGGCAAACGGCATTTCCTCCGGGACGTTCATCTTACTAGCCTTTTGAAGTCCATCATAAAGCCCCTCCCAGTCAACCTTTTGACGAGAATAGTTTCCACTTCCCCCTCCTCCCGGAGAAGAGGCAGTCTTGAAAGGATTGAAATTGCTATCTACATGTACCTTAGGTGGTTCTATCGGGCCGCTTTCATTGAATGCTGGAAAATCAGGCATGCCCTCCGTATCAAAGTCAATAGAAGGAACAGCATTAAACTTTCCTAGCGATTCTCTCACAGCAGCAGACAAAATCTGCCAAATAGCCTGCTCATTTTCAAATTTAATTTCCGTCTTGGTAGGGTGTATGTTCACATCAATATTTGCAGGATCTACTTCAAAATAAATGAAATAAGAAATTTGCTCTCCGACAGGTATCAAGTGTTCATAGGCATCCATCACCGCTTTGTGAAAATAAGGATGCCGCATATAACGACCATTTACAAAGAAATATTGATGAGCTCCTTTCTTACGTGCAGTCTCTGGTTTGGTTATAAACCCTGAAACCTTAATCATTGTTGTCTCCACATCTACTGATAGGAGTTGCTGATTAAGCTTCTTACCAAATACGGATATAATGCGCTGCCGGATGGTAGTCTCAGGAAGATCAAAAAGTACGGTATCGTTACTATATAAATAAAAAGAAAGATCAGGATGCACCAAAGCAATACGCTCAAACTCAACCAAAATATTACTAAGCTCCGTTGAATTGGCTTTTAAGAACTTACGACGAGCGGGTACATTAAAAAACAAGTTTTTAATAGAAAAATTACTTCCTTTAGGACAGGATACCACCTCCTGGCTTTCGACTTTAGAACCGGCTATTACGATTCTCGTACCCAACTCATCATCTGCCAGCCGGGTTTTTAACTCAACCTCGGCAACAGCAGCAATGGAAGCTAAGGCTTCACCACGGAATCCCATGGTATGTAATGCAAATAAATCGGCAGCCTCACGAATCTTAGAAGTGGCATGCCTTTCAAAGGAAAGCCGGGCATCTGTTTCGGACATCCCCTTTCCATCATCAATCACTTGAATGCAGGTTTTACCCGCATCAGTCACCAAGACATGTATCTCCTTTGCGCCGGCATCAACAGCATTCTCTACCAACTCCTTGATTACAGATGCAGGACGTTGAATCACCTCTCCGGCTGCTATTTGATTAGCAACCGAATCGGGCAATAAATGAATAATATCACTCATACTGACTAATCGGATTATTTAAGTTTAGCGGAAACTTAACCAACTAAAATGTCCAGCTTCCGGTATACAAATAATGCCATAAGTAAAGTAGCAATGCGATAAGAATCAATATCACTCCCAGGTGAACAGGTTTCCGTCTACTCTCTTTACGGCGTTTCAAATGAGTAGTCCCTTCTACAAATTTCCCCCTGATATCTTCGGGTGAAAATTCTTTTTCTGGTAACATACCCAAGTCGCGTTTGGCGTTTTCTTCCATCTTCGCCAACTTTTCCTTCCGCTCATCCACATAGATATACGGATGGTGAAAGCCCCTTGGCTTTCTCATAGTAAACATTCCCATAACGCTTATTTTTTCCTTTTAATATGCATATCTCTTGGCGAAGTTAATGGTTTTCGCTCATTCTTATGCAAAATTTCATCGGCTTTCTTGGCACGCCATTCAAAAATATCATTTTTATCACGCGGACGTATATAGTCAAGCCACACAAATGACGGCAGTTTCGCTTTATCTGGAGGTATTTGATCCATTGGATACATTGTCCCGTTAGACTTCCCGATTAACGCAGCCTGCTCCATGCGGCGATCCTTCAAATGAATCCGTAAAAGACTGCCTTCAGCATAGTTCATTCCTATCAGAGAACTATCTTTTTCCTCTGGATAAAATACAATCAGTACATTCCCTATAACATCCACCTGTCGCATATCTCCACCAATAAAGAAAGCCTTCATTTCCTTACCGAAAGCCTGATTGTAATGAATGGAATCTTTCTGCTCCACAGCTAAAGCCTGATTAATGATATGAGCCCAGTCAATGGTGCTATCGTTCATATACACCTTTATTTCTTCTCCCAGCAATTGCTGTTTGCCATGCCACAGAACAGGATCGGTATACATCGTTAAACAAGAATCTTTGGAATTATAAATGAGTGAATCACAAACGGCTTGTACATCAGTACGATAAGCACGCACTTTATGATAGGCCCTCATCTCACGAAAGACAGAATCTGTATTTAAATTAAATGTAATCAGCCTCAGCGTATCTGCATGCATGAAAAGGCTGTCTCCTTGTGAATAATCAATAGCTACAGCTCGTTTAGTAGCAATGGCATTTTGGGTCAGCTCATTATAAAAGCAATAATCGCCGGTAAGTATATTCTTATTCACCGTATCATTCAACTGAACATGGTCAAAAGCCTCTCCATAGCCTGTTTTCCGATCGTAGAAAATGCTATCACCCGTTAATTTCTTTCCTTCATTGGTAATTACGGACCGATCTAAAAGTTCCGCCTGCTCGGATGTTGTATTATATACTCCCCGATCTGAATAAATATGGTTCTTATCACTTACAATATTAGATGGTCCTAAAATCGTTGCATCTTTACTACTTGTACTATATTTCAACGTATCCGAAGTTAAGGTAAACTTAGGATTAACCAATTTTACATCGTGATTGAACACTGCCAATTTGGTAGCGGGGCTATATTCGCCCCATTCGGATGTTAACACATTTTCCTCATCGGTCAACGTTCCTCCTTCAAAATAGTATCCCAAATTATACAGACGATCATAATTCAAACTGTCTGTGGTCAACACCGTTTTTCGATTAATCAGACGGACATTTCCACGCAACATTGCCAGTTGCGCAATCCCGTCATAATATAAATAATCACCATAAATAAATAGCGTATCACCTTGTTCCATGCGGACATGGTCAAAAGCTTCCACAGAATTCGTTTTTTCATAAATTAGTGCACTGTCACAATACATATACATACTATCGTGACGCAACTTGACAGAACCAATAAGTACCTGCATATCAGGATGCATCACTTTATCAGCCTGTGCCTTATCTGCATAAAGTAAATCAATCCGCGTTTTCTTTTTTACCGGTTCTTTCTTCTTTTTTCCCTGCGCACTCAGCAGACAAATGCCAAACAGGCATAGAGCAATTATCAAAAAGAGTCTATGCCTGTTCAGGAAGTAAGTTCTTATATTTTTTTCCCGCATATAAAAGTTCACTATAATCCCGGGTTACTGTCTAACCCATCCCGGATATTTAAACGTACAATGCTGCCACTTTTCATTGATACGAACATATGTATGTTTCTGTTTTTCCCGAATCCACTTATCCAAAACTTCTTCCCGTCGTTTTTCAAGTACAATATCTTTTAGTTTGTGATAATCTTCGGAAATCGTAGCTTTATGCCCGTCAATACGGGTTTTCAATTTCACTATCACGCACTCTTCCTTTCCTGTTTTCTCCGGTATCATGGTGAAAGCATCTGAAATTTCCCCAACCTTCATTTTATCCACTACTTTAGCTATTTCAGCCGGAAGATCCTGCATTTCAAACTTAGAAGTATTCGTGTTTGGATTAGGCAATAAGCCATGATTATTGCGTGTTTCTTTGTCCTGCGAAAGAATAGAAGCAGCTTCTTCAAAGCTAAATTTCTCTTTACGGATATCATCCGCTATAGAGTCCAAACGGGCATTAGCCTTTACAATTGACTCTTCAGGAATCTGGGGCTTCAATAAGATATGGCGAACCTTAATACGATCCCCTCGTTTTTCTATTAATTGAATAATATGGAAACCAAATTCAGATTCTACAATCTTAGACACCCTATGAGCATCTTGCAAATTAAATGCCACGTTCGCGAATGCCGGATCTAACTGCCCCTTACCGTAAAAAGGCATTTCCCCTCCGTTCATTGCAGATGCACGGTCCTCCGAATAAAGGCGTGCCAATGTAGAAAAACTTGTTTCACCCTTATTGATACGGTCGGTAAAATCTCTCAGCCGTTTCTTCACATCCTCAATTTCCGTTTGTGGAATCTTTGGCTGCTGGGTAATAATTTGTACCTCAACCTGAGTGGGGACATAAGGAATACTATCCTGTGGTAAATCTTTAAAATAACGACGAACTTCCGCTGGAGTTACTTTAATATCACCAACTATCTTCTGTTGCATTTTCTGTACAGTCAGGCCTTCACGGGCATTTTCACGAAGAGTTTCGCGAATCTGACTGGAAGTCTTATTAAAATACTCCTCCATCTTTTCGCGAGAACCAATATTGGTGATATACATGTTCGTCATATAATCAACACGCTGGATTATTTCATTTTCAGGAACTTGTATACTATCAAGTTCAGCCTGATGAAGAAATAATTTTTGCACAGCTATCTCTTCCGGTATCACGCAATAAGGATCACGATCAAATTTTCTCCCCTCGTACAATGCACTTAAACGAGCTTCTTCAACTTCCGATTTCAATATTGCTTCATCGCCTACCACCCAAACAACCTCGTCAATAACATTGTCCTGTCCATAAACAGCAGATCCGGTCAGCAGTGACACAGCACATAAAACTACAAACTTAAAGTTCATAAATTTTTTCATTCTTTATATCTATACTAATTATATTTAATCTGATTCCGTTTAACAGCCCGTTCATACAAATCGCTCTTTACTTCTTTCATGAAATTTACTTCTTTCATATTCATCAACATCTCCTTAACCTTAGAACGGGCAAACTCATAAGGCTCTATTTCACCAGCCGAACGATAATCACTAATATTCAAAAAATAATAAAAAGCAGTATCCTTCAACTCAAGATGACGCTTTGTTTTCAAATAATCTTCAATTTGCGCCGTCTTCAAAGGTATCATATCTAAAATTTCTGAAACAAGAACCCATTTATCATAAAAGTATTCATACTTCACAGCATTCTGCAAACTATACTTTTCCAAATGGTCCACGGCGTCTTGGGTAGAAGTCTTATACCACCGTCGTACATTACCCACTCCGGAAGCTTTTAAGGGGACTTTAATAAACAATCCACGTATAAGTGGATGCTCCAACTTAAAAAGTTCCTTATTCTGATTATAAAAATTCGTTAGTTCTGTTTCAGCAATCTGCTCCGAGAGTTTTTGATGTATTAATGCCTGCTGATAAGTATGCATAATTAGCGTCCTACGATAATTCTCTACGAGTTTTTCTATTTTTTCATTATCAGGTATATTGCTTTGAGCTTTTTCATAAAGCAAAACATCTTCCACCCAATTGCGCATATAACGCTCTGCAAAAAGAGAACTATCTTCCGGAGATAAATCTGTTGGAAATGCGTTCTTCAAATCCTCCCTATAAAGGAAATTACCGTCTACCTCCACCAACGGGGCCTTTTCTTTGTGGTCATGTTGTTCACTGCAAGCCACACAAAAAAGAAAGGATAAAAGCCATAGGCCGGATTTTCGCATTACTATTAATATTTGTCCTATTTTAAGTTACGAAGATAGTAGTTTAATCGATTGCATCAGTGATTATTAACTGTTTTTAAAACCTCTTGGTTTATTTGAACCTTACTCGCAGCCTTTAACTGGTCTGTCCAAGACGATTCTAAATAATTTTGATAATCAAAGATTAATCTTCCTCCAACCTCTTCACTAGACCTCGGTCCCTTCTCTTTCTCGCCTCTCAACACAGTAAAAGGGAATGATAACAATGGCTTTGACTGTTTCTTTTTAAAAATAAAATCATCTACATATTCATTATCTCCGGGGGCAAATAAACCTTCTTCGAACTGCACCTGTACTTGCTCCTTATTAAAAATTAAACGAATAGCATTTTGCCATTCCTCTTCAGATAGTGCTTTTAACATTTTCCGAGCTCGCTTTGCTATGCGTTTTGTCACACAATGTAGCACAATTCCTCTATATCGAACCGTTTTCCAATAATAATTGGAACGATGTTGCTTAAAATAATCGTTTAGTCCCTCTTTATCCAATTTTGCAGGTTCCAAAACTTTTTGACCTGTTATTGCCAACAAAAGTGTATCATCACGATACTTCTTCATCAGAAACCGAAATTCAGGATACTTTTGCTCTAAACGCTCATTCTCATAGTCAAGCACGGATTTCGTCACAAATTCTTCCAATAAACGACGTAATCCAGCCGAATGAGTTGCTTTAAAACGTTCAAAGTCTTTTCCCGAATACTCTTTTCCACCCAGAATAAACAAAGTTTCATCCGTCACCCCTTTAGTAAATAGTTCACTTATTCCCACTTCATTTGGAGTATACTGATATTCTTTCTTTAATTTCTCCACAAGAACTTCAGTACCTTCGTCCATCTCGAGACAATGTATCTGCTTATTGAGAAGACCTCTTTTCATCACTTCAAAAGGCGGGATTTCCTCACGATCAACAATCTTAACGATATGAATACCCTCCGGAGTAAAAAAAGGCCGGGAGATCTCTCCTTTATTCAACGTAAATGCCACATCTTCAAATTCAATGGGCATCTGAAGCCAACTTACCCAAAAAGGTTTCTTCTCATCAGAATATAACTTTACGCAAGCATCAAAACTTGCTGCATTATCCTCTAAACTCTTATAAATAGAATCCATTCGGGATTCAACCTCCCGCAAGGAACTATTTGATATTGACTGAGGTAAATACTTAAATATCTGACTAGCCTCTATACGCCATGCATGGTGATTTTCCTTCATCTTATCATACATTTGACGAGCAGCATACTCCCTTACAACACTATCAGTCAAGTAAGATTTTGCCAGCTGACGACGATACTCCGATATATTCTCACGAAAAGAGCGAGTAGTATCCAGGCCCACAGCTTCTGCCGCAGCAACCTTCAATTTAAAATTAACAAACTGATCTACATACTTATTTAGCGAGGTCCCTTTTCCACCAATTAAAGAATCACCTCTATTATAAAAATATTCAAATTCTGAACGAAGCACCTCTTGCCCATTAATACGCATCAGAACAGGATCTTGCTGCGCCTGTACACAGCAACTTATTAATAGAAACAATAGGGCCACCCCACTTTTTATCATAACCATCTTATTATTTGCGGGACGAAATTAGAATAAAAAAAGAATCATTTTATTATAGCCTCCAAAAAATTATAATATTATAAAAGAAAAACATGAATCATAAAGAACATCGTAACCATTTAATGCAGAATCAATAGTATATAAAAATGTCCGAAAAGGCCTTCCCCCCTTTCCGGACATACCATTATAAAAAATCATTAGTAAACTAATTAACTATTCAGGACGACTATAGTTAGGAGCTTCACTCGTAATAGTTACATCATGTGGGTGACTTTCTAAAACACCAGCATTAGTAACACGAGTAAACTTCGCATTATGCAATTGTTCAATATTTGCTGCACCGCAGTATCCCATGCCCGCACGAAGTCCTCCCACTAACTGGTAAATAACTTCAAACAAAGTCCCTTTATAAGGTACACGAGCAGCAATTCCTTCTGGCACCAACTTCTTAACATCACTGGTTCCACTTTGAAAATAGCGATCTTTAGAACCGTTTTCCATAGCTTCTAACGATCCCATACCACGATAAGATTTAAATTTACGTCCATTGAAAATTATAGTATCACCAGGAGATTCCTCTGTTCCAGCAACTAAAGAGCCTATCATTACACTACATCCTCCTGCAGCTAAAGCCTTTACCACATCACCGGAATAACGTAAACCTCCATCGGCAATCAAAGGGATGCCGGTACCTTCCAGTGCTTTTGCCACATCATATACGGCAGATAATTGAGGAACACCAACCCCAGCCACTACACGCGTTGTACATATGGATCCTGGCCCAATGCCAACTTTAACCCCATCTGCACCTGCTTCAACCAAAGCCTTTGCAGCATTACCAGTAGCAATATTACCCACTACAATATCAATATTCGGAAAACGCTTCTTAGCTTCCTTTAGCTTCTCAATTACATATAATGAATGTCCATGAGCTGTATCAATCACAATTGCATCTGCACCTGCTTCAACCAAAGCCTGCATACGATCAAGCGTGTCATTAGTCACCCCCACTCCTGCAGCCACCCGTAATCGCCCTTTAGCATCCTTACAAGCCATAGGCTTATCTTTCGCTTTCGTGATATCTTTGTACGTAATTAAGCCTACAAGTTTGCCATCTTTATCAACTACAGGTAACTTTTCAATTCTATATTTCTGTAAGATTTGGGATACTGCATCCATATCAGTTGTTTGATTAGTGGTGATAATATTCTCCTTTGTCATCACTTCATCAATTCGCTTACAAAGATCTTTTACAAATCGAAGATCCCGGTTTGTAACAATACCCACCAAAAAGTTTTCATCATCAACAACAGGGATACCTCCAATTTTATACTCAGCCATTAAATCAAGAGCATCACCTACGGTAGATCCTCTTTTTATAGTAACAGGATCATATATCATACCATTCTCCGCACGCTTCACAATAGCAACCTGACGTGCCTGTTCCTCAATAGGCATATTCTTATGGATAACCCCTATACCACCTTCACGTGCAATGGCAATCGCCATTTTAGCTTCGGTTACAGTATCCATAGCTGCTGTCACAAAAGGAATCTTTAAATCTATATTTTTCGAGAATTTTGTTGAGAGCTCAACAGTGCGCGGTAATACCTCAGAATAGGCGGGGATTAACAATACATCATCATAAGTCAATCCATCCATAACGATTTTGTCTGCAATAAATGACATAAGGAATGCTTTTTAAAAATTTATTGCGTGCAAATATACGTTTTTTATTCCATTCCGTATATCTGCACGCAATAAATTTTTCTTTTTTTTTCTGCTAGTATCCTTAATTAGCCATTTCGGAAATAAACTTAATACGTACTAAGCGAACCTCTTCTTCTGTAAACTCATCTCCTAACTCATCAAGAGCATCATCAATTTTATCGGTTACAGATTCTTTAAAATAATCATATATATCAAGCATATGATCTTCATCCATAATCTCATCCAGAAAATAATCAATATTCAGTTTAGTTCCCGAATAAACTATTGCCTCTATCTCTTCCAACAACTCACTAAACTCTATACCCTTGGACACCGCAATATCATCTAATGCTACCTTACGATCAATGGCCTGAATAATAGAAACTTTCAATTTTGATTTATTAGCCACAGTACGTACACGTAAATCTTCAGGACGCTCTATTTCATTTTCCTCGCAATGACGCTTAATCAGTTTACAAAATTCTTCGCCATAACGTTTAGCCTTGCCAGCTCCAACACCCGGAATGTTTTGCAATTCATCTAAAGTCACCGGATAGATAGTTGCCATTGCTTCTAAAGAAGGATCTTGAAAGATCACATAAGGAGGAACTTCTAATTTCTTCGAAAGCTTCTTACGCAAGTCTTTCAACATGGAATATAAGGTTGGATCAACAGCGCATGCTCCACCGCCACGAGCTGGAGCTTCTTCCTCGGCTTCTTCAAAATCGTTATCCTCCGTAATTTTAAAAGACTTCGGATGATTTAGAAACTTCTTACCATTATCTGTAACTTTCAATAGTCCATAATTCTCCACATCTTTACTCAGATAACCAGCTATCAACGCTTGACGAATTACGGCATTCCATGTTTTGTCTTCTTCACCCATACCTGATCCGAAAGCTTCCAAATCTTCATGTAAATGCGCTTGCACTTCAGACGTTTCACGTCCCTGTATGATATCTATTATATAATCTGCTTTAAAGTTTTCTTTCACCGCGAGGATAGCCTCAATAACGGTACATAATAAATCTTGAGCTTCCACTTGTTTCTTAGGATTTAAACAATTGTCACAATTTCCACAATTATCTTCTGTATATTCTTCACCGAAATAATGCAATAGCGCTTTTCGGCGACAAACAGAAGATTCGGCATACGCAGCTGTTTCTAATAAAAGCTGTTTGCCTATTTCCTGTTCTGCAACAGGTTTACCCTGCATAAACTTCTCGAGCTTTTGCAAGTCTTTATTTGTATAAAAAGTAATGCACTGTCCTTCACCACCGTCTCTCCCAGCACGACCCGTTTCCTGATAATAGCCTTCCAAACTTTTAGGAATATCATAATGAATCACATAGCGTACATCCGGTTTGTCAATGCCCATACCAAATGCAATAGTTGCAACAATTACATCTATTTTTTCCATGAGAAAATCATCTTGATTCTGTGTACGAGTTGCAGAATCCATGCCGGCATGATATGCCCGTGCATTAATTCCATTAGCTTGCAGAATCTCAGCAAGTTCTTCTACCTTTTTCCGGCTTAAGCAATAAATTATACCAGATTTATCAGGATTATTCTTGATAAACTTGATTATATCTTTATCTATATTAACGGTTTTTGCGCGCACCTCATAATAAAGGTTCGGACGATTAAATGAAGATTTAAATACTTGTGCATTAACCATTCCCAAGTTCTTCTGAATGTCATGCTGAACTTTAGGAGTTGCAGTTGCTGTCAATGCTATCAACGGTGCTGTCCCTATTTCATTTATAATTGGACGAATACGGCGGTATTCTGGACGAAAATCATGTCCCCACTCTGAAATACAATGTGCTTCATCCACTGCATAAAAAGAGATCTTCACTGTTTTTAAGAATTCCACATTCTCGTCCTTTGTTAAGGACTCAGGAGCCACATACAATAATTTTGTCTTTCCACTTAAAATATCAGACTTAACTTGTTCTATCGCACTTTTATTGAGAGAAGAATTGATGAAATGAGCTATCCCATCATCTTCACTGAAATTACGCATCGCATCAACTTGGTTTTTCATTAAAGCAATTAAAGGGGAAATAACAATAGCCGTCCCTTCCATCACTAGTGATGGTAATTGATAACATAAAGACTTTCCTCCACCAGTTGGCATTAATACAAATGTATCATTACCAGCCAACAAATTTCTTATAATTGCTTCCTGATTCCCTTTGAACGTATCAAATCCGAAGTATTTCTTCAGCTGGTCTGTCAAATCTGTTTTCTTCCCCGCCATGATTTTTAGGTTGTTTATTCAATGATTGTTTTAACATCTTTGTTAAACGTCTTTTCATCTTCTAAGAACTCTAACAAAGTTATAAACAACTTCTTAATATTCAAGTATAATCCATCGATATTTTTTGAGTAAAAAGAGAAAAATCTACCTGACGCCCTATCATCATAGGGTTTTAAGCCATTTGCAATCTTGCAATATTACTTTTTTCAAGTTGATGCTTTGCATAGTCCAGCGTAACCAGAAAGCTATCTTTATGCTCCGATGGAATTTCAAACATTGAATCCATCATAATGGTCTCTACTATGGATCGCAACCCACGAGCACCAAGTTTATATTCTTCTGCCTTATCAACAATATATTCAAAGACACTTCCCTCAAAGGATAATTTGACATTATCCATCTCAAACAACTTAATATATTGCCGGATAATAGAATTCTTAGGCTCTGTTAATATCTCGCGCAAAGCATGATGGTCCAAAGGATTAAGATAAGTCAAAACCGGCAAACGCCCAATAATCTCAGGAATTAATCCAAAAGACTTTAAATCCTGAGGAGCGATATACTGCATTAAATTATTCTTATCAACAGTAGCAGCATTGCGCACAGCGCTATAACCAACAACATGTGTATTTAAACGCTGAGCTATTTTTTTCTCAATGCCATCAAATGCACCTCCACAAATAAACAAAATATTCTTAGTATTTACAGGGATCATTTTTTGATCAGGATGCTTACGCCCGCCTTGGGGAGGAACATTTACGACTGAACCTTCCAATAACTTCAACAGCCCTTGCTGAACACCTTCGCCACTTACATCACGTGTAATAGAAGGATTATCTCCTTTCCGCGCTATTTTGTCTATTTCATCAATAAACACAATGCCCTGCTCTGCATTCGGCACATTATAATCAGCAACTTGCAACAAACGGGTCAATATACTTTCAATATCTTCCCCCACATAACCAGCCTCAGTAAGAACAGTTGCATCGACTATTGTAAAAGGAACATGAAGTAATTTGGCAATAGTACGTGCCAATAAAGTCTTACCCGTCCCTGTACTACCGACCATTATAATATTAGATTTTTCAATCTCTACATCATCTCCAGCATTCTTTTGTAATAACCGTTTATAATGATTATAGACTGACACCGAGAGGAAGCGTTTAGCATCATCTTGCCCAATAACATATTGATCAAGAAAGTTTTTTATTTCTATAGGCTTAGGTAATTCTCCCAAATCTAGTTGTGTTGCATTTTCTTTTTGCTTCCCCCCCAAAGCTTCTTGAGTAATTTCGTAAGCCTGAGTTGCACAACTATCGCAGATATAACCATTTAATCCTGTAATAAGAAAACCAACCTCATCTTCTGAACGTCCGCAAAAGCTACACTTATTTATATTTCGCCTTGTATCTGCCATATTTATTTTTTAATCAACACGTCATCCACCATACCATATTCTTTAGCTTCTTGTGCTGTCATCCAATAATCTCTGTCAGAGTCTGCCCAGACTTTATCAAAAGGAGTATGAGAATGCTCTGCTATAATAGTATAAAGCTCCTTCTTGGTTTTCTGAATTTCACGAGCAGTAATCTCAATATCAGAAGCCTGCCCCTGTACTCCCCCCATCGGTTGATGAATCATGATACGGGAATGCGTTAAAGCAGAACGTTTCCCCTCAGCACCGGCAACCAATAACACAGCAGCCATACTTGCGGCCATACCTGTACAAATGGTAGCAACGTCACTTGTAATAAACTGCATCGTATCATAAATTCCTAATCCTGCGTAAACTGATCCACCGGGTGAATTAATATAAATTGAGATATCCTTACCAGCATCAACCGAATCAAGATAAAGCAACTGCGCTTGTAGCGTATTAGCTGTATAATCATCAATCTGTGTACCAAGAAAAATAATACGATCCATCATCAAACGAGAAAACACATCCAATTGAGTAACATTCAATTGGCGCTCCTCCAGAATATAAGGATTCAAATACCCGTCTTGTGATTTAATCACATCATCCAGCATCATACCATCCATTCCTAAATGTTTGGTTGCATATTTTCTAAAATCATCCATCTTACTATTTTATATTTTAATATATTGGATACAAAGAAACAAAAAAGAACAGAGAGACACAAAAAAACACAAAGTTATATAATGTAAAAACTCTGTGTTTCTTGTTAAGATTATGTTTTTATGTAAACTCTATTTTAAGCAAACATTTTATTAAATTCTTCAATAGAGATAGCTTTAGTATTCAGTTTTACCTGGGATTTCAAAGCCGCCGATAACTTGGCTTCAACCACGCGATTTACCAGCCCATCTATGCTTTCCTTTTTCTTCAGCATTTCTTTTGCATAATTATCTAATAGGTCTTCCGGAACGGTTAACATACCATATCTTGCAAATTGAGCGCGTGTAGCCTCCCTTGCCATTTCTGTAACATCTTCCTGTTCTACTTTTATATCATTAGCTGCAACTAGCTGCTCCTTAATCAGATGCCAAGTCAACTCCTCTATGCTTTTATCGTAATTGTCTTCAACAAACTTTTCACCCTTATCCTGATTATTCAAATGCATAATACGCTTCAACAAAGCATCAGGATATTTCAACTGGCCAACTTTTTTAACAAGCATTTTACGGACATCAAGCAGAAACTTATAATCGCTATCTGCGACAAATTGGTTTTCAACAGATTTCTTCACCCTAGCTACAAAGTCCTCTTTAGTTTTCACAGCATCTTTACCAAACACTTGATCGAAAATCTCCTGATTCAATTCACCATCAGTAAAACGAGTTATTTCCTGAACCTGAAAACTAAAATCAGACTTCATCTCCGCAGCAACATCCTTGTCTACTTTAAGCAATGAAGCTAATTCAGCGCCATTACCATCCCACGCTTTATAAGGATTAAAAGCTAATATATCATTAACTTTTGCACCAGCAAAGATTACTTTTTGATCTTCGTTTTTCATGTAAGACGGCATCATAACAGCACCTTCTACCTGAACACCTTGTTCTTTTGAATTTCCGTTTTCATCAAGTTCGACGAGCAAACCTTTAAGCATATCTTTATCTTCATAAACCTCTACCTGATCATATTTACCAGTACGTTGCGTATAAGTCTTTATCTGAGTATTAACCATATCTTCGGTGGCCTCTATAGTATAATAATCGACTTTATCTTTATCGGTAATTTCAACTTTAAAATCAGGAGCTAAAGCGATATCAAACAAGAACTCAAAATCTTCCATTGTATCGAAATCAATCTCCGGCTGCTTTTCTTCGTTAGGCAACGGTTCACCCAAAATATTAATCTTATTTTCTTGGATATACTTGTATACAGCATCTGAAACCAGCTTATTCACTTCCTCTGCAACCACTGATTTACCATACATTTTCTTCACTAAACTCATTGGTACCATTCCTTTACGGAAACCCGGAATTTGAGCCTTTTGACGAAAATTTTTCAACGATTTATCAACTTTTTCCTGATAATCTATCTTTTCAAGCTTTACAGTAAGCAATGCACTCACTTCGTCAACACTTTGTAATGAAACGTTCATTCTGACAATTATTTATTTGATTTATACTTCTCTATATCAAACTCAAATGAGTCTGCAAAATTAGCGTTAATCTTTCAATTTTCAAAAAAACACGAAGCTTTATTTATTACCAGTACAGAATGAAGACTAAAGAGAAAAAATAATTAGAAAAAAGATGGTTTATCCGAAATAAATCCGTTTCTTTGTCTCGGAATGACAAAGCATTAGTTTCTCGATTCCCGTTGCATGGTTTTTACTCTCGTTTTAACGAACGCCTTTGTAAACTCTCTGTCATTGTAATCCTTTTATTATTAGCAATCATTCCAAGAGAGTTTTTATTCATTTATTTATTTATTTTTTTTTCATTATGAACATTTACGTTGGAAACCTTAACTACCGCGTTAAGGAAGCTGACCTTCAAAAGGTCATGGAAGATTACGGAGCTGTATCTTCTATCAAATTTATAAAAGACCGTGAAACTGGCCGTTTTAGAGGCATTGCATTCATTGAAATGGAAGATCAGGCAGCAGCCAAAGCCATTGCAGAATTAGACGGAGCCGAATACTTTGGAAGAAACATGGTTGTAAAAGAAGCAAGACCTCCTAGATACTAAATTATATATGTACCGGAGTTAAAAATGGTCTGCCTACTTTTTCAGTAGGCGGACTATTTCGTTTATAACACATCAGCTACTCTATCCATAATTTTACGACGTAAGTTGAAAATCTTTACGACGGAGAACAAAACTATTACTCAAATATTTTTCTCGCACAATTTTGTTCTCTGCTAACTCCTCAGGGGTTCCTTGAAACAAAATTTTCCCTTCAAAAAGCAAATATGCACGATCTGTGATGCTCAGAGTCTCCTGAACATTATGGTCAGTAATCAAAATACCTATATTTCTGTCTTTCAATTTCCACACAATTTGCTGAATGTCTTCTACGGCAATAGGATCTACACCAGCAAATGGCTCATCCAACATAATAAATTTAGGATCAATTGCAAGACAACGGGCTATCTCCGTACGGCGACGCTCCCCTCCGGACAATTGATTTCCTTTATTTTTGCGGACTTTTTGCAAGCGAAATTCAGCAATCAGACTCTCCAACTTTTCCTTTTGATAACTTAAAGGCTTATCTGTCATTTCCAATACAGAAGTAATATTGTCTTCCACACTCATTTGCCGAAAGACAGAAGCTTCCTGAGCCAAATATCCAATACCAGTCTGAGCCCGCTTATACACAGGGTAGTTAGTTATATCCAAATCATTCAAGAAAATACGACCTTCGTTAGGAGTTATCAAACCAACAGTCATATAGAACGAAGTCGTCTTACCAGCACCATTAGGTCCCAGCAAACCAACGATTTCCCCCTGTTGAACATCAATGGAGACATGGCTTACAACCGTACGCTTCCCATATTTTTTTACAAGGTTTTCAGTACGAAGTACCATTTTATTTTCTTCCATATTCTCTTTGATTTTGCAGCAAATGTAGCAATTATCAGTTTAAAATGGCCTATATTTGCAAACAAATTACTTAGCGATCATGATCAAAGCATTCAGAACAGTAGGAAGATATCTTATATTAATGGGCCGTACTTTTACCCGTCCGGAACGCATGCGCATGTTTTTCAGGCAATATGTCAAGGAGATAGAACAACTCGGCGTTAATTCTATAGGCATTGTATTACTGATTTCATTCTTTATCGGAGCTGTTATTACTATACAAATCAAGTTAAATATCGAGAGCCCATTCATGCCCCGTTGGACAGTAGGATATGTAACTCGTGAAATCATGTTATTGGAATTTTCCTCTTCAATCATGTGTTTAATATTGGCAGGTAAAGTTGGTTCAAATATTGCATCTGAATTAGGAACAATGCGGGTTACGCAACAAATTGATGCTCTTGAGATTATGGGAATTAACTCAGCCAATTACCTGATACTTCCCAAGATAGCTGCAATGATTACTACCATACCCCTATTAGTTACATTTAGTATTTTTGCTGGCATTGTTGGAGCCTTTTGTTCATGCTGGTTTATGGGAATAATGTCTGCTGTAGATCTGGAATATGGCTTGCAATATATGTTTGTTGAATGGTTCGTTTGGTCTAGCATTATAAAATCTCTTTTCTTCGCTTTTATTATAGCCAGTGTATCAGCTTTCTTCGGATATACAGTAGAAGGAGGGTCTATTGAAGTAGGAAAAGCATCTACCGACTCTGTGGTAAGCAGTAGTGTACTCATATTATTTGCAGATTTAGTTTTAACTCAACTTTTAATGAAATGATTGAACTAAAGGGACTTTGGAAATCGTTTGAAGATAAGAATGTATTAGAAGATATTAATGCAACCTTTGAAAATGGAAAAACAAATCTTATCATAGGGCAAAGCGGCTCTGGGAAAACAGTACTAATGAAGTGTATAGTAGGATTACTGACGCCAGAACGTGGCAGTCTACTTTACGATAAGCGCGATTTTCTAGCTATGGGAAAGAAGGAGAAAAAGGCATTACGGCGGGAAATGGGAATGATTTTTCAAAGTGCGGCTTTATTTGACTCTATGACGGTATTAGACAATGTAATGTTCCCTCTAAATATGTTCAGTAATGACACATTACGTGATCGCACAAAGAGGGCTATGTTTTGCTTAGATCGGGTAAATTTGGCTGAAGCAAAAGACAAGCATCCTGGTGAAATCAGTGGTGGAATGCAAAAGCGTGTTGCCATTGCCCGTGCAATAGCTTTAAAACCACAATATTTATTCTGCGATGAACCTAATTCGGGGTTGGACCCTAAAACCTCTCTTGTCATTGATGCATTAATTCACGATATTACTTGTGAGTACAATATGACCACTCTTATCAATACTCATGACATGAACTCCGTTATGGGAATTGGCGAAAAGATTATTTATATTTATGAAGGACATAAAGAATGGGAAGGAAGGAAGGATGACATTTTTACATCCAATAACAAACGACTTAACGATTTCATCTTTGCATCCGATTTATTCCGAAAAGTGAAAGAAGTAGAAGTTCAGAATTTAGAGGGATAAAAAATAACTAACCAAATTTCTTTATAAATCTTCCCGCAAAAAACTTTTCGTAAGAGAGGAATTCCTGATATAGAAAGAAAGGCGTGAAATTGACTTTTTCTGTTAATTTCACGCCTTTCCTTTATTGAAATATTATCCGGTAGAATTTGAGCAGTACAATTTCAGAAGAAGTAAGCATATCCTTCTATTATATGGTCTTGTAGTGCTTATACCATCAACATATTTTTCTTTTAGAATATATCCACTTATTTATCACCCTATTTTTGACGTATAAATATATTAATAGGAGTCCCTTTCAGATTCCACTTTTCCCGCATTTTATTTTCTAAAAAGCGCTTATATGGCTCCTTTATATATTGTGGCAAATTTGCAAAATAAACAAAAGACGGAATCTGAGTATTAGGCAACTGGGTAATATACTTTATTTTTATATATTTACCTTTAATAGCAGGAGGTGGGTAAGCTTCAATCAATGGTAACATTTCTTCATTTAAACGAGCTGTGGGAATACGCCTTACACGATTTTCATATACATATCGTGCTTCTTCCAAAACTTTGAGAATACGCTGCTTAGTTAACGCAGAGCCAAAGATTATAGGAAAATCGACAAATGGAGCAAAACGAGAGCGAATAGCATCCTCAAAAGTTTTCATCACTTTTACTGTCTTATCTTCCACCAAGTCCCACTTATTGACAATCACCACCAAACCTTTGGAATTTCGTTGAATAAGAGAAAAGATATTTAAGTCCTGGCTTTCAACACCACGAGTGGCATCTAACATTAAAATACAAACATCTGCCCCTTCAATAGAACGAATAGAACGAATTACAGAATAATATTCTAAATCCTCATTAACCTTGTTCTTTTTACGAATTCCGGCCGTATCTACCAGATAAAAATCAAATCCAAATTTATTATAACGTGTGTATATCGAATCGCGTGTCGTACCAGCAATTTCAGTCACAATATTCCGATCCTCTCCAATAAATGCATTTACAATAGAAGACTTACCAGCATTAGGACGTCCCACAACTGCAAAACGGGGAATATCATCATCTAAAATTTCTTCAGACTCTTTTTTAAATTTGCTAACTATAAGATCCATCATATCACCTGTGCCACTTCCTGTCATAGCCGACACACAACAAGGATCACCTATGCCGAGACTATAAAATTCTGATGCACTATATAGCAGTTCATTATTGTCCGTTTTATTTGCGATTAATAATACAGGCTTTTTAGTACGTCGTAAAATAGCTGCAACCTCCATATCCAGATCCGTCACCCCATTTGCTACATCTACAACAAATAATATCACATCTGCTTCATCAACTGCCATTAATACCTGCTTACGAATTTCCTCCTCAAAGATATCATCCGAATTTACTATCCACCCTCCTGTATCAACAACAGAAAATTCTTTCCCCAACCATTCGGATTTACCATATTGGCGATCACGCGTTGTTCCGGCTTCTTCATTTACAATAGCCTGGCGCGTCTTAGTCAACCTATTAAATAAAGTAGATTTACCCACATTAGGCCGTCCTACAATTGCAACTAAATTTCCCATATATTTATTCTCTTTATTTATTCGGCTCTCCCAGCCGCAAAATACATTAATCCAATTGATAACCAAAATTACGCAATTCTTTATCTGAATTGCGCCAATCTTTATCCACTTTTACAAAAGTCTCTAAAAAAATTGATTTTCTAAAAAACTTCTCCAAATCCCGTCGAGCTTCTGATGCAACCTTCTTTAAAGCCCGCCCTTGCTTACCTATTATAATACCTTTTTGCGAATCACGCTCAACATAGATAACAGCATTAATATGTATTTTATCCGTAGTCTCTTTAAATTGTTCTATAGCCACTTCTACGGAATAAGGTATCTCTTTATCATAATACAATAAAATTTTCCCTCGAATAATTTCAGCAACAAAGAAACGTGCAGGCTTATCAGTCCACTGATCTTTATCAAAATACGGAGGTGAATCCGGCAGTAAATCTTTAATCCGCTTCATCACATAGTCCAAATTAAACTTTGTGGAAGCTGAAATAGGAATAATCTCTGCCTGTGGTAACACTTCTCTCCATTTTTCTACCAATTCCACTAGCCCCACTTGCTCCGTAAGATCTATTTTATTAATAAGCAACAATATTGGAATATCCAGTTGGGAAACCTTTGCTATAAAATCAGCATTTTTATCAGGCATCTCAATAACATCCGTCACATATAATAAAATATCAGCATCAGTCAAGGCAAGAGTAGAGAAGTTCAACATAGACTCCTGCAATTTATATACAGGCTTCAGCACGCCCGGAGTATCAGAAAACACAATTTGCATCTCATCCGTATTATAAATGCCCATAATACGGTGTCTTGTTGTTTGTGCCTTAAAAGTAGCTATAGACACATGCTCTCCTACTAATGCATTCATCAATGTAGACTTACCTACATTAGGGTTCCCGACAATATTTACAAAGCCTGCTTTATGCATATCGTATTATTTAAATGAGACAAAAAAACGCATCGAATCGAAATAAGATGCGTTTTAATTCTATCTATTGTGACAAATATCATTTCTTTCCATCGTATCCCCACTTAACATAAGTGGCTCCCCAAGTAAAACCTGCACCAAATGCCGTAAAAATAAGATTATCCCCTTTCTTTAGTTTATCTTCAAAATCCCAAATACAAAGAGGAAGTGTTCCGGCACTTGTATTGCCATAATGTCCTATATTTATCATTATCTTTTCATGGGGTAGTTCCAACCGATGAGCTATTGCATCAATAATACGTAAATTAGCCTGATGAGGAACAACCCAATCAATATTGTCCTTATTTAATTTATTCCTCTCTGCAATAGCCGCACAAGTATCCGACATATTAGAGACAGCATATTTAAAAACAGTACGCCCTTCCTGATAAATATAGTGCATATGGTTGTCTACCGTAAAATAAGAAGGTGGACATACCGAGCCCCCTGCTTTCATATGCAAAAACGGCAAACCTTTACCATCTGTTCTTAAAATAGAATCCATAATACCTAGATCTTCCGTAGTAGGCTCTACCATAAAGGCTGCCGCACCATCTCCAAATATAGGACAAGTTGAGCGATCCGTATAATCGACCATTGACGACATTTTATCCGCACCAACAATAATAATTTTCTTATACCGTCCCGAACGAATAAAATTAGCAGCCGTTTCCATAAGATAAAGGAATCCACTGCATGCAGCTTGCAGATCAAAAGCAAAAGCATTCTTCAGCCCAAGCTTATCACACAAAATAGAAGCCGTCGAAGGAAAATGATAATCAGGAGTAGTAGTAGCAACAACTACTAAATCTATATCATCGGGGTCGGAACCGGTACGTTGCATCAATTGTTTTGCTGCTTTACGGGCCATATAGGACGTTCCCAGTCCCTCCTCATTTAAGATACGCCTTTCTTTTACCCCAATACGGGTCATAATCCACTCATCGTTAGTATCTACCATCTTAGACAACTCATCGTTTGTCAAAACATAATCAGGCACATATCCACCGACTCCTGTAATTACAGCATTTATTTTTTCCATTAATTTTGTTTGATTGGTAATACTTTAGAATATGATATTCTTAAAAAGCATATCCACATCTCTTCAATATATACACATTCCAAAATATAGAAATTTAAGGCTCAACTGTTATACTGCAGCCTCTTTCTCGATTGCAAGCTTACCTCTATAATATCCGCAAGCACTACATACTGTATGATATACATGCCATTCACCACAGTTTGGACAAATAGCTAATGTAGGAGCCACTGCTTTATCATGAGTTCTTCTTTTTGCAGTCCTTGTCTTAGACTGTCTTCTTTTAGGATGTGCCATTTTCTTTAATCTTTAATTGTTATCTAATATTTTTTTTAAATCGTCCCATCGTGGATCTGTTGAATCATCATTTTTCATTTCACCACTTGCCGAATCATCATTGTCCTCGGTGAAGATTTCTTCTTCCTCATCCGATGCAGAACGAATATGCTTGTTCAATTTACCTGTCATCGCCTTATTGCACTTTCCAAAGGGATGCACATGCTTCATTGGAATAGCTAACGCTATAAACTCATATATAAACCATGCGACATTAATTTCCCCTTCTTCTTCAGGAATAATAATGAGATTATCACCTTCTTCTGCATATTCATGACCAAATTTTACTAGTAACTTGTCAGATGAAGATACAGGTTGTTCCATGTCATCCAAACAACGGTCACAAGGAACCCATACAAAACCCTCTGTGTGAAAACTCAGCTCAAAGGCATGAGACATCTGTTTCACAATCAATGTAACATTGACTTTACCTTTTTGTACTTCAGGTCCATCAATCTTTGCGAAAAAAAGGTTATCCAATACAAATTCATATTTACATGAATCTGTATGCATGCCTTTCAAATCTATTTTATATCCATCAAACTTTCCCAAAGCCAATTAAATTTATTCGGGCGACAAAGATACGAATAATTATCCTCATTGTATAAAAACTCCCAATGAAATATTCATTTTTTAAGTTCTATTCCGACAAAAGCCCAATATACTCCTCTTTCCCTAGTTCTACATTACGAGATAATAGAGCTCTATCATATCTTATTCTAAAAAAATGTCTCAATCCGAATAAGCAACAAATACAACCGGAAGTAGATTGCAAACATTTTCAGCCCCAAAGGGAAAATAAATAACGAGATAAAAATAGTCTTCTCCAAAACGCACACACGCAAAAGATAAAAAGCGTACCTTTGCCTCAGAATTCAAGGATGGTTCGATGGCTTAGTTGGATAGAGCAACAGCCTTCTAAGCTGTGGGTCAAGAGTTCGAATGGCTCACCCGATATTTCTCACGTCCATGTCTGTCCCTATTAGTTACGATAGTATACAAGTCTCCATTGGATAAAGCCGGTTTCATCAATAGCCAGATTCGGACCAATATTATTAGGGAAAACAAGCCAATCCCGTGCATCTTTTCATCGAGATAAATATGAATCTCCATATTAGTGCTTTCCACTTTTATTATATCAAAGCACTCAAGAACTTCCAATGGGAGTACTACACGAGCTAAAGAAAACAAAGCTGAATCTGTCATCTGGCAAAAGTAAGAACTTTCTGAATACTAATAAATTCTTACCCACTATAAATATCAGGTGAGCCCATAAACTCCATCCAATCGAATAAGAAGGGATAAAACGAAAAGATCCCCCGACATCCTTCGATATCAGGGGATCTTCAACTAAAACGGCGACTACCTACTCTCCCACTTGTGCGCAGTACCATCGGC
>JALCME010000002.1 GCA_022648295.1 Bacteroides sp.
ACCAAACCAGTGGATACCCCCGCTTCTGTGAAGCGGCCCGTTACTGGCTACAATGGGCCGGTGTGCCGGATAGTATTTATTCAGAAAGTCACGGGCAGAATGATTATACCGATGATTATAAATCACGCGGTAAATGGGTGAACTACCTTGCCGGAGGCTCATCCGTAGACCCTACGGAAAAAGGATTGAATATCCCTGTAAATATGGCCTTTGCATTCCACACGGATGCAGGTACCACCTTGAATGATTCCATCATAGGAACGCTAGGGATTTACCAGACCGACTGCTACAATGGAGTTTTCGCCAACGGTGCACCCCGTTATCTCTCCCATGACTTGACGGACCTTATTCAATCGAGTATTGTTCATGACATCAGAACATTATACGAACCCAAATGGACACGTCGTGGAAAATGGAACAAATCATACTACGAGGCTCGCGTTCCACGGGTACCTACTATGCTTCTGGAACTTTTATCCCACCAGAACTTTGCAGATATGCGCTATGGGCTGGATCCCCGTTTCCGCTTTACGGTAAGTCGCGCTATATATAAAGGCATGCTACGCTTCCTTTGCTCACAGTACCACATGGACTATGTAGTACAACCCCTTCCTGTTGATCATATGGCATTGAAAATGCTTAATGAAAACCAAATAGAGTTGACATGGAAGGCTGTTGCAGATTCTTTGGAACCCACAGCAAAAGCTGATAAATATATTGTTTACACCCGCATTGGAGATGGCGACTTTGATAATGGGATATTAGTCGATCATAATGAGTACCGCACCACCATACCTGCCGGAGTAGTATGCAGCTTCAAGGTTACAGCTGTTAACAGAGGAGGGCAAAGTTTCCCGTCTGAAGTTCTTTCGGTGGGACGCGCATTCAATGCCAAAGGGACGGTGCTGGTTATTAATGGATTCGATCGTATAAGTGCACCTGCCGATTTCGTAGCACCAGCATCGGCTGATACTTTACTCGCAGGTTTTCTGGATGACTTAGATCACGGAGTACCCTACATTAAAGATATTAGCTACATCGGCAAAATGAAAGAATACCGCCGTTCCATTCCATGGATGGATGATGATGCCTCCGGATTTGGTGACAGCTATAGCAATTATGAAGACAAGGTAATTGCCGGAAACACATTTGATTATCCTGCCGTACACGGAGCAGCAATTTTAAGAGCCGGTTATTCTTTTGTATCTTGCAGCAATGAAGCCATTGAAAATGAAACGGTAAAAATGAATGATTACAAATATACCGATCTCATCCTTGGTAAAGAATGTCAGACTAAAATGGGACGTGGAGGAATAAAGCCATTGGAGTTCAAAACCTTTAGCGAGTCCATGCAACAAGCAATCACTTCCTATTGCAATCAGGGAGGGAATATCTTTATTTCAGGAGCCTACGTAGGTACGGACCTTTGGGACAACCGCCTTGCACCAACTAAAGAAGCAGATAAAAAATTTGCGACTGAAGTTTTAAAATACAAATGGCGCACAGGTCAGGCTGCCATCGAAGGAAAAGTTAAATGTGTGCCCTCACCATTTCCTTCTATTACAGGTAATTATACTTATTATAATCAGCCAAATGCCGACAGCTATGTGGTGGAGTCACCTGATGCCATTGAACCAGCGGATAAAGGAGCCTATACCATCATGAGGTACTCGGAAAACAATCTAAGTGCAGGTGTAGCTTATAAAGGTATATACAAAAGTTGCGTTTTGGGATTTCCATTCGAATCCTTATCCACCACTGCCGAACGAAATAATCTAATGAAAGCCATCTTGACTTTCTTCAGTGAAGGAACAACAGGTCTATTAGATCAAAAACATTAAATCAATCATCATCTATGAATAGAAGATTCATAATAACGTTTCTGTTGGCTTGCCTGATACCAATTATGGTACAGGCCCAACATGAAACATTCCGTTTTGCCCAGATCACGGATATTCATCTTAATCCGAACAATCCTAATCCAACGGAAGATTTACTCCGCTCCGTAGCACAACTAAACGCTACGGACAGCATAGATTTTGTTCTGGTAACCGGTGATCTCACAGAAGAGGGTGACCGTTCCACTTTAGAAAAAGTCAAATCAGTGCTGGATCTTTTAAAACAAAAATATTATGTTGTACTTGGCAATCATGAAACGAAATGGAGTGATTCGGGATGTACGGCTTTCAGCGATATTTTTGGAAGTGAACGCTTTGAATTCCAACATAAAGGTTTCCTATTCTTAGGATTTAATTCAGGACCTTTAATGCGCATGGCTTACGGGCATGTCGTTCCTCAAGATCTGAGATGGATGGATCAGGAAATGGATAAATTCGGTAAAGACAAACCAGTCGTTCTAGTTACTCATTATCCTATATTAGAAGGTGACGTAGATAATTGGTATCAAGTAACGGACGCGGTACGTCCATACAACATCCGCTTGTTTATTGGAGGACACTATCATAGCAACCGCAACTTACGCTACGATGGCATTCCAGGCATTCTAACCCGTAGTAATTTACGTGATAAAGATGCAAAGCCAGGATATGGTATTTTTGATGTAACCAAAGATTCCATTCTTGTATATGAGCAACGCATCGGTGAACCCAAGCGAAAATGGGCCTCATTCTCGCTAACCAAAACCTATTATGACCACAACGGCAAAGCGAACAAGTATCCTGATTTCTCGGTAAATAAACAATATCCGAAAGTAAAGGAGGAATGGCTGCTACAAACCGGAGCCGGCATTTACAGTTCTCCCGCAGTGAAAGGAGATAGAGTGTTTGTAGGTGATGATATGGGATACCTAACTTGCTATACTTTGAAAGACGGGAAAAAGACATGGAGCTATGAAACCAAAAAACGGATTGTCGGGACTCCGGCAGTAGACGAAGGAGTTGTTGTGTTCGGATCTGCAGACCGGAATATTTATGGCTTGGATAGTCAGAAAGGCAACCTTCTGTGGAAAGTAAAAGCTGACGAACCTGTTTTGGGAGCTGTTACCATAGACAAAGGCATAGCCTATATCGGTGCCAGCGACCATACTTTCCGGGCAATCGATATTCATACAGGAAAAGTGATATGGACCTACAACAATGTAAAAGGATATATTGAAACCAAACCGCTCGTCACCAATAATAAGGTAATCTTCGGTGCCTGGGATAATACCCTTTATGCGCTCAATAAAACGAATGGGGAAGAACTATGGAAATGGACGGGAGGACTGACACGTATGCATTTCTCTCCCGCTGCCGTATGGCCGGTAGCCGCACACGGCAAAGTTTTCATTACCGACCCGCAAAGAGCAATGACTGCCATTGATATAGAGACCGGACAAACCGTATGGCGTACTTTCCAATCAAAAGTAAGAGAAACAATAGGCTTATCGGAAGATGGGGAACGCATTTACAGCAAGACCATGAATGATAGCATTGTTTGCTATGCAACTCAAGGTAATACCCCAAAAGAACTTTGGGCATCTAATGTAGGCTTTGGATATGAACATGCCCCTTCCATGCAGGTTGAAAAAGGAGGCGTTGTTTTCGGAAGTACAAAAGAAGGATTAGTATTTGCTTTGGAAGCTAAAAGTGGCAAAGTCTTATGGAAGCATAAAATCGGCAATTCCTTAATCAGTACCGTAGTGCCTCTGGATGGACAACGCGTATTGTTCACCGAGACCAGTGGTGAAGTGGGTTTATTAAAAGGGCCTAAATACAAGCCAGAGCCATAAGAGCAGTAGTTAATTGCTTAACCGGATAGATAAAATGAATAAAAATATAGAAAGATTAAATATGAAGAAGATTAACTGCTTCGTTCCCTATGCAGAAGAAGCACAGGTGGAAAGCACTGTAAAAAGTTTGCAAGCAACAGGACTAGTGAACAAAATCTATTTACTAGGTACGGAGGATAAGGCCAATGCCCCAATGACAGCCTGTGACTTTATTCCTGTAAAGTCACTCAATGCAAGTGAAACTTTTAAAAGTATAGCGGCAAATTCTGATACTGATTACACGCTACTTTATACCAAATACACCACTCTGGATCCGGGTTTCTTTGCACTTGAGCGAATGCGACACATCATGGATGATTCCAACGCAGGTATGGTCTATGCCGATCATTACCAAATAGTGGATGGTCAGCAAAGCAATGCTCCGGTTATTGATTACCAACCCGGAAGTCTGCGTGACGACTTTAACTTCGGATCAGTCTTATTATTCAAAGCCTCAGCATTGAAGGAAGCTGTAGAACGGATGAAATCCGATTACGAATTTGCCGGACTTTATGATTTACGCTTAAAACTAAGTCAAAAAGAATCACTGGTACACATCAATGAGTATCTTTACAGCGAAATTGAAAATGACACCCGTAAAAGTGGTGAGAAGATCTTTGATTATGTGGACCCCAAAAACCGTAAAGTCCAACTTGAAATGGAACAAGCATGCACCGAACATTTGAAAGAAATCGGAGGGTATCTTGTGCCAAACTTTAAATCGATAGAATTTGCAGCCGGAAACTTTGAGTACGAAGCTTCGGTTATCATCCCGGTACGCAACCGAATCCGTACCATCCGTGATGCCATTCGTTCCGTACTGAATCAAAAAGCTGATTTCAAATACAACCTCATTGTAATTGACAACCATTCTACCGATGGCACCACAGAAGCTATTGAAGAATTCAAGGAAGACAAGCGGTTAATTCATATTATTCCTGAGCGAAACGACTTAGGAATAGGCGGATGCTGGAATATGGGAGTACATCACCCTGAATGCGGTAAATTTGCAGTCCAACTCGATAGTGATGATGTGTATAAAGATGAAAACACACTGTCTATTATGGTACGCGCCTTCTATGAACAGAATTGCGCTATGGTAGTCGGTACTTACATGATGACAGACTTCAATATGAATATGATTGCTCCGGGAATTATAGATCATAAGGAATGGACCCCGGAAAACGGACGGAACAATGCACTTCGCATCAACGGTTTAGGTGCTCCTCGCGCTTTCTACACACCACTACTCAGAGAAGTAAAAGTCCCCAATACAAGCTATGGGGAAGATTATGCTTTGGGATTGAATTTCTCACGGCAATATCAAATCGGCAGAGTCTATGACGTTGTTTATCTGTGCCGCCGTTGGGATGATAATTCAGACGCTTCTCTGGATATTGTGAAAATGAATGCTCATAATTTATATAAAGACCGCATCCGCACATGGGAATTGCAGGCGCGCATGGCTATGAATAAAAAGAAATAATTTACAACCCTTAGTTATAGGTAATTCAAATGAACCAAAAGGTAAAAAAATTATTTGACGAACAACTTAGTTCCTGGGAAACTGCACGTAACAATTACGAGGCGCTTGCCAGAGTACGCACAAAAGAATTAAACGTAAATGGCGTACCCTATAAAGTCCAGTTCAACCCAGCCCGTATTGTATCTTCAGGAGCAAAAGTTGATGTAAAGTCCATTAAAGAACGGAAGTGTTTTCTATGCCCGGCCAATTTACCACCGGAACAAAAAGGAATTATTTCCGAAGAGCATTATACGATTTTAGTTAATCCCTTCCCTATATTTCCCAGACACTTAACCATTCCTGAAACAGAGCATGTGGATCAGCGCATTGCTTCACGCTTTAATGACATGCTTGCTCTGGCGAGGGAACTGACAGAATATACCCTATTCTATAACGGACCGAAATGTGGAGCCTCGGCTCCCGATCACGCACATTTTCAAGCGGGTAATAAAGGATTTATGCCCATTGAGAAATACTGGCGTGATTATATTGCCGGAAGAGTAGCGGATTATGGCACAGCCACGCTCTGGTATCTGAATGATGCTCCGCGGACAACTCTAGTCATGGAGTCAGCTGATCAAGATGATCTGGAAAGCCTGTTTAAAATTGTCTACCAGTCACTCAATACAAAGCCGGAAGAAGAGGAACCCATGATGAACATTCTGACATGGTATGAACATGAGAAGTGGATTGTTTGTCTGTTTCCCCGTGAAAAGCACCGCCCGGCCTGCTACACAGCCAAAGGGGAAGACAATTTATTAAGCAGTCCCGCTTCTGTTGATTTGGGAGGAGTATTCATTACTCCCGTGGAAAAAGATTTTATAAAAATCACAGCCAATGATATCGCGCAGATTCTACGGGAAGTATGCTTATCTCCGGAAGATTTCCAGCGAGTAAGACAACGGATCAAAGAATGTATTTAATAGAATAATAGATAAAAAAATAAATTCAATGGAAGAGCCTAAAGTACATGTTGGTATTTTGTTCGAGCCACAAATAGAATTCGTGCTACTAAACCCTTACCGCATTCACAATCAGGAATTCAGAGGCAAGCAACTGGTGACCTACGACGAGGGTAAAATTCTATGGAACGGACGTCTGTATGACGAACTGCTTTTTGAGCCAAGACATCCTGCAACAGACTCTTTTGAATTGCTGGATGTCACAATCGGCATCAACTTTCATTGGGAACGGAAAGAAGACCAACGTTTTTTAGGAGCACTGAAGATTATAGTAGAGAACAACAAACTCACGGCTATTAATGTCATCCATGTGGAAGACTATCTAACAAGCGTGATTTCCAGTGAAATGAGTGCCACAGCTTCCCTTGAATTATTAAAAGCCCATGCCGTCATTTCCCGTAGCTGGTTATTAGCCCAGATACAAAAAAATAAAGAATTAGCTAAAACCCAGACGGAATATTCGGCTATAACGCGAACGGAAGATGAGCTCATCCGCTGGTACGATCGGGAAGACCACATCAGATTTGATGTTTGTGCCGACGATCATTGCCAACGTTATCAAGGCATTACCCGAGCCTCAACAGATATAGTGGAACAAGCCATAGCTGCTACACGTGGGCAAGTACTCACTTACGAGGATAAGATCTGTGATGCTCGCTTCTCTAAGTCGTGCGGAGGCGTTTTTGAAGAATTCCAATATTGCTGGGAAGATGTAAAGCACCCATATCTCGCTAAACAACGAGACAGTAAATCACAGACCCAAATACCTGATCTAACCGTAGAAAAGGAAGCAGAGCACTGGATCAGAACCTCTCCGGAGTCATTTTGCAACACCAATGATAAAAAGATTCTTTCGCAAGTATTAAACGACTACGATCAAGAAACTACTGATTTCTACCGTTGGAAGGTTACTTATACGCAAGAAGAGTTGTCATCCCTCATCTTAAAGCGGTCAGGTATTGACTACGGACAAATTGTCGATTTAATTCCCATTGCCCGTGGCACATCCGGGCGTCTCTGGAAGCTGAAGATCGTAGGAACCCAAAAGACATTAATTATCGGTAAAGAGTTGGAGATACGCCGTACGCTCTCTCCCTCTCATCTTTATAGCTCGGCCTTTGTCGTTGATAAAGAAAACCTTTCACCGGAAGGAATACCCGGAACGTTCACCCTTACCGGCGCAGGATGGGGACACGGAGTGGGACTTTGCCAGATTGGTGCGGCCGTAATGGGCGAACAAGGCTATGCTTACGATAGCATTTTATTACATTATTATATTGATGCTACCATTGAACACTTATATAACTAATTATAATCTAAGAACATGAGCAAATCACAAACAAAGAAAGTCAACCCGTGGGCGTGGATACCTACACTTTATTTCGCAGAAGGATTACCCTATGTTGCAGTAATGACCATATCCGTTATCCTGTATAAACGGTTAGGTATCTCAAACACTGACATTGCTTTATACACAGGCTGGCTTTATCTACCATGGGTGATTAAACCCTTCTGGAGTCCGTTTGTTGATTTGATTAAAACCAAGAGATGGTGGACAATTACCATGCAATGGATTTTGGCCATATCTTTGGCTGGCATTGCCTTCTCTATTCCAACTCCATTCTTCTTCCAACTAACCCTAGCGGTTTTCTGGATCGTTGGGTTTACCTCGGCAACTCACGATATAGCAGCGGATGGCTTCTATATGCACGCCCTGACAGAGCACGAACAATCGCTCTATGTCGGCATTCGTAGCACCTTCTACAGAGTTGCCACTGTTGCAGGCCAGGGATTATTAGTCATCATTGCCGGTCTCATAGAAACAGGCACCGGTTTGGATCCGGCTATTCTGGAAGTACAGGCATCACCCACTTATAGCAATAACCTTACCCTGCCAACCTTCAATAACATGGCCGTTGATACGGGAAAAACAGCTCACTTTATTTACAGTGAGCCTGTAGTCAAAGCAGGTGTGGCAGTATCCAATGATTCTACTGATATCAAGACCCGGATTTCGGCATTGGAGAAAGAAGTAAAACGCTCCAACATATCCAACAACTTTGTGCCCTCGGAGAGAGAAACAAAAGCAAGCATACGGAAAGAGGAAAATTCGTTTACTACCTGGGTACGGAATACATTCGGAGAAAAACGAGAAAAGGCAAGTGCCCTGACAGAGAATATCGTAGTCGTAGGCGTACGTTTATCGAAGGCGCCCGAACAAGGTGAAGCCAGAATACTGAATGTACGGTTCAAAGATGGTGACCAAAGTATTAAGTTAGAGCAAAATACACTATCCACACGTTTCGAGTTCACCTCCAAGAATTGGGATAAGCCGGCCTATTTACTTTTCAGAATCGATCCTAAAATAAAGGGAACAACAGCTGCAACATTCGAAGGAGCATCGGGGAACATTCCTTTTGCATGGATGATCGTATTCATCGTATTATCCGTATTCTTCCTCATTGTAAGCATCTACCATGGATGGGTACTTCCAAAGCCAAAATCAGACCGCGCTTCAACCGATATTACAGCACAGAATATTTTAAAAGAGTTCCTTCAAACCTTCAAAAGTTTCTTCACGAAGAAACAGGCATTCACTGCAATACTATTTATGCTACTGTATCGTTTGCCCGAAGCACAGCTGGTAAAACTAATCAATCCTTTTCTTTTAGACCCTATTGACAAAGGTGGATTAGGACTCACTACAGGACAAGTCGGTTTTGTATATGGTACCATAGGTATCATCGGATTAACCATCGGAGGAATTATAGGCGGTATTGTAGCAGCAAAAGGAGGACTCAAAAAGTGGTTATGGCCTATGGCCTGGAGTATGTCCCTGACTTGCCTGACCTTTATTTACCTCAGCTATTTCCAGGATCACTCCATGCTAACCGTTAATATCTGCGTATTCATCGAGCAGTTTGGCTATGGTTTCGGCTTCACAGCTTATATGCTTTATCTCATTTATTTCTCCGAAGGAGAACATAAAACGGCACACTACGCCATTTGTACCGGTTTCATGGCATTGGGAATGATGCTTCCAGGCATGTCGGCAGGCTGGTTACAGGAAACTATTGGATACCGGCATTTCTTTATCTGGACAATCATTTGTTGCGCCGCAACAATCGCCGTATGTGCCTTTATAAAAATAGACCCGAACTTTGGTAAGAAAATAGAAACTCAAGAAGAATGAAACCTATCATGAAAAAACTATTCCTTTTATGCCTCGTCTGCGCGCTTTGCGGCATGGCCCAGGCAAAGAAAATAAAAGTAAAGACCGGCATTGAAGTTCTAAAAGAACAGAACTTTAAATGCTTGGAAGGAAAGCGGGTAGGATTAATCACCAACCCGACAGGTGTGGACAACAACATGAAATCGACAATAGACATCCTGTATGAAGCCCCGAATGTCAACCTAGTTGCACTCTACGGCCCTGAGCACGGGGTCCGTGGAGATGTCCATGCAGGGGATCACGTAACAGATGCCAAAGATTCCTCCACAGGATTACCCGTTTACTCTCTTTACGGTAAAACCCGCAAGGCAACGCCGGATATGCTTAAAGATATTGACGTACTGGTTTATGATATTCAAGACATAGGTTGCCGCTCCTATACCTATATTAGTACAATGGGATTGGCTATGGAAGCAGCCGCAGAAAATGGAAAGGAATTTATTGTTTTGGACCGTCCAGATCCAATAGGAGGACTAAAGGTAGAAGGTAATTTGATGGAAGACGATTGTCAATCATTTGTCAGCCAATTTAAGATTCCGTACATTTACGGACTAACCTGCGGAGAACTGGCACAATTATTAAATGGAGAAAAGATGTTGAAATCACAGTGTAACCTGCAGGTGGTAAAAATGAAAGGCTGGAAACGGAAGATGGACTATACACAAACAGGTCTTCAGTGGGTACCGGCTTCTCCCCATATCCCCCATGCACACTCCACCCTCTTCTATCCGGTCAGTGGAATTTTGGGAGAGTTAGGCTATATGTCCATCGGCGTAGGTTACACCATCCCTTTCCAAATGTTTGCGGCTCCCTGGATCAAAGCTGAAGAATTTGCTAAAGCACTCAATGACTTGCATGTACCCGGTGTTGTATTCAGACCCATTTATCTGAATCCTTTCTACTCTGTCGGCAAAGGCGAATTGTTGCAAGGAGTACAGGTTCACATCATGGATGCACAGAAAGCTCCCTTAAGTGACATACAATTTTTAGTAATGCAGGAAGTTGCTACTTTATATCCCGGTCAGGCAGTATTCGAACATGCCGACAAAGGACGTTTTCGTATGTTCGATATGGTCTGCGGTTCTAAACAAATACGGGAACGTTTCAGTAAACGAAACCGTTGGGAGGACATTCGCGACTACTGGTACAAGGATGTGGATAGCTTTCGCAAATTGTCTAAGAAATATTATTTGTATAAATAAAAATGGACGAACAGAGTAACTATGGAACTTTTCTAAGGGATGCAGCACGCTTCATCCCCCGGGAAAGAATTTATACCGACGAACTACGCCGGTTGGCATGGGGAACAGATGCTGGTTTTTACCGACTCATCCCACAAATTGTCATTCAGGCTACCAACGAAAAGGAAGTTGCCGAACTTTTGGGTTTGGCAAGTCAACATGAACTTCCGGTTACTTTTCGTGCAGCAGGGACTAGTTTATCGGGGCAAGCCATTAGTGACTCTATTTTAATTGTTGCCGGTAAGCACTGGGAAAAGTATAGCCTTTCGTCCGATCATGAACAAATCACCCTTCAACCGGGCATTATCGGACAACGGGTCAATCAAATTCTAGCTCCTTACGGACGCAAGTTTGCTCCGGATCCCGCTTCTGTAAAGTCTGCAATGGTAGGTGGCATCGTCATGAACAATGCTTCCGGTATGAATTGCGGCACACATGCCAATAGCGATAAAGTCATGCTTTCGGCCCGTATTGTATTGGCTGACGGCACCATTCTGGATACCGGAGATACTGCCTCACGCAACTCATTTGCGTCAACCCACCCTGAGTTTATCAAGCAGATTAATGATCTGCGTGACAGGATACTGCAAGATCAAACTCTTGCGGATCGCATCAGATATAAATATTCCATAAAGAATGTGACCGGGCTCAATCTATTCCCTTTTGTCCGTTTTGATGATCCGTTCGATATTATTGCTCACTTAATGGTGGGATCGGAAGGAACTTTAGCCTTTCTTTCCGAAGTTACCATGCGTACCGAATATGATTATCCTCATAAAGCAAGTGCCATGCTCTACTTTACAGACATTAAAGAGGCCTGTAAGGCGGTAGTGGCAATGAAAAAGCTTGCTGACACAAAAGGGGAACCAATTGTAAAAGGAGCTGAATTACTGGATTGGAAGTCATTGTCTTCAGTAAACGACTCCAATTATGAGCACTTCCGCGCGGAACAAATAGCCCGTAACGCTTCTGTTGAGGGCCTTACGGCTGTACTGACGGAAACCAAAGCCGTAACCCAAGAAGACTTGGAGCGAAACATTACAATTATCAAACAAGCATTAAGTAGCTTCGAAACATATACCCCCATCTATTTTACGGACAAACCCGAAGAATATGCACCATATTGGGCCATACGCTCGGGCATTTTCCCTTCCGTAGGAGGTACCCGCCATCCGGGAACAACCTGTCTTATCGAAGACGTAGTCTTCCACATTGAAGATTTACCGGAAGCAACGGCTGATTTACAGCAACTCATCGCCCGTCATGGTTACGATGATGCCTGCATTTACGGTCATGCACTTGAAGGAAATTATCATTTCATCCTCAACCAGTCCTTCAATACAGAATCCGAGGTAAAACGCTATGAAGGACTCATGAATGAAGTCATAGCGCTGGTCGTTGATAAATATGATGGTTCACTTAAAGCCGAACACGGAACAGGACGGAATATGGCACCTTTTGTCAAATACGAATGGGGAGAAGCCGCCTATCAGATCATGAAAGCAGTCAAAGACTTGTTCGACCCGAAAGGATTGCTCAATCCGGGCGTCATCTTTAATGATGATCCGAAGTGCTATCTGAAAGATTTTAAGCCCCTTCCCCTTATTCCGATTGATGAAAACAGTCCGGCAGCCGTAGTCAATAAATGTATAGAATGCGGCTTCTGTGAAGTGAACTGCCTTTCTTTCGGATTCACACTTTCATCCCGTCAACGCATCGTATTGCAACGGGAGATATCGCGCTTGAAAGAAAGTGGAACGGATCCTGAACGACTGTCCTTGTTGGAAAAACAATATCATTACCCGGGTAACCAGACTTGTGCCGGTGACGGATTATGTGCAATGTCCTGCCCAATGGGCATTAATACCGGAGATCTGACTCATCTCCTCCGGCAAGAGTTACTACCGGAAGAAAGCCTCGGCTACCGAACCGGTAACTTCGCCGCAAATCACTTTGCAGAAATCAAAAACAGCCTGCGCCCTATTTTATCCTTGGTAAATCTGGGACATTCCATATTGGGTACTCCGGCTATGAGCAGTCTCACCAAAGGAATGCACCACTTACTCGGCATTCCTCAATGGAGTCCGGCAATGCCAAGAGCTTACAAGATACCGCAGGATATTCTGAATAAGAAAACGAACGGACAGCAAAGTAAGAGAGAGCATGAAACAAACAGTGCATCCGTTCAAAGTCAAGAATCGACATTAAAGGTGGTTTACTTCCCTAGTTGCATCAACCAGACAATGGGGTTGCCAAAGGAGTCACCCGTAGAACAACCTATCGTCAATAAGATGGTATCCTTACTACAAAAGGCAGGATATGAAATCATATTTCCAGAAAAGATGGAACAACTTTGCTGTGGAACAATATGGGAAAGCAAAGGTATGCTTGATATTGCCGACCGGAAAACAGCAGAACTGGAAACTGCTCTGTGGAAGGCCAGCGATTCCGGTAAATATCCCGTGCTTTGCGATCAGAGCCCATGCCTTCACCGTATGCGGGAAAAGATCAAATCCATGAAGCTTTATGAACCGGCAGAGTTTATCTATACGTTTTTACGTGATAAGCTAACATTCAAACCGGTCAACCGTCCGGTAGCGATACACATTACCTGCTCCATGCGCAAAATGGAATTAGGTAATATTCTGATTTCACTGGCCAAACTTTGTTCCACGCAAGTCATCATTCCGGAAGAGGTGGGTTGCTGCGGATTTGCCGGTGACAAGGGGTTTACGCACCCGGAACTGAATGCTTACGCGCTGCGCAAGCTCCGCCCCCAAATAGAAAAAGCAGGAGTTACCATAGGATATTCCAACAGCCGCACCTGTGAAATCGGGTTAACGACAAATTCCGGCATACCTTATGTCTCCATTATATATCTGGTAGATCAATGTACAAAATCAATTATAACTAACACACCACAATCATGAGTAAACAGCATATAACAAGTAAACGTATACTCGCTCTCGATATTTTACGAGGTATCACTATTGCGGGTATGATCATGGTAAATAACCCCGGAACGTGGGCTCACATCTACGCTCCTCTGGAACATGCACAATGGATCGGACTTACCCCCACCGATCTGGTCTTTCCATTCTTTATGTTCATCATGGGAATATCCACCTACATCTCTCTAAAGAAGTATAACTTTGAGCTCAGTCGTGATGCCGTGATTAAAATTATCAGACGCACTATTGTCATCTTCGTTATAGGAGTGAGCATCGGATGGTTTTCAAAGTTTTGTTACTACTGGACTTCTCCCACCGAAGGCATAGGGTTCTGGGCTCAACTGGGAGAATCGGTAAACACTTTCGATCACCTCCGCATTTTAGGTGTAATGCCCCGTCTGGCCCTTTGTTACGGCTTCAGCGCTATCATTGCATTAACCGTGAAACACAAGCATATTCCTTATCTCATTGTAACTCTTTTGATTGGCTATTTTATCATTCTGATTACAGGAAATGGCTATGCATACAACGAAACAAATATATTATCCATCGTAGACCGTGCCATACTCACCCCTGCACACATGTATAAAGACAACGGAATTGATCCGGAAGGAATTCTAAGTACAATCCCGGCCATTGCGCATGTCCTTTTAGGTTTTTGTGTAGGGCGCATGATGCTGGGAGACCGGAAAGAAGGAGAAGAACGTCTGTCCACTCTTAACTCCCACATCATCAAATTGTTTTTAGTCGGCACCATCCTGACTTTCTCCGGTTTCTTATTAAGCTATGGATGTCCCATCAGTAAAAAACTCTGGTCTCCGACATTCGTGCTCACCACCTGCGGACTGGCTTCCAGTTTACTGGCATTGCTCATCTGGATTATCGATGTAAAAGGATATAAGAAGTGGAGTATGTTCTTTGAAGCATTCGGCATTAACCCGCTATTCATGTACGTCTTGGGAGGAGTACTCGGCATTCTATTAGGAAGTATCCAAATGCCTTACGATGGTGATTACATCAGCATTCATGGATTTATATACAAAATACTTCTGGCTCCGATATTTGGAGATACCGGAGGTTCTTTGATCTATGCACTTCTCTTCGTCGGATTAAATTGGTGCATAGGCTATCAATTATACAAACGGAAAATATATATTAAGATATAACTGCTTAGTATGACAAGTAATAAATTAACTATATAATATGATTTTAATAGCAGACAGTGGCTCTACAAAAACTGATTGGAGTGTTGTAGAGAAAGGCGAACTCCACCAGCAGATATTTACAAAAGGGACAAATCCCTTCTTTCAGTCGGAAGAAGAGATTAGCAATGAAATAGCTCAGGCATTGCTTCCACAGCTTGGCACAGATACATTTGACGCCGTATATTTTTATGGCGCAGGCTGTGGTTTTCCCGATAAAATTGCGATGGTACACCGTGCCCTTAGTAAACATCTTAAAATATTAAATAGAGTAGAAGTAAGTACAGATATGCTCGCAGCGGCAAGAGGACTTTGTGGACATACCCCAGGCATTGCCTGTATCTTAGGGACAGGTTCCAACTCCTGCTTTTACGACGGGGAGAAGATTGTATCCAATGTCTCTCCCTTAGGGTTTATTTTAGGAGACGAAGGCAGTGGAGCTTGTTTAGGAAAACTTTTAGTAGGCGACATCTTAAAAAATCAAATGACGCCGGAACTCAAAGAGAAGTTCCTCAAGCAGTTCGACCTGACTCCGGGGGAAATCATTAATCGGGTATATAAAAAGCCTTTCCCGAATCGCTTTTTAGCCAGCCTGTCTCCTTTCCTGATGGAAAATCTCAGTGAACCGTCGGTACGGTCACTCGTAACCAACAGTTTCAAAGACTTCCTCACACGAAACGTAATGCAGTATGACTATCAACATCACAAAGTGCATTTTATAGGTTCGGTAGCCTATTACTACAAAGACTTACTTACTGAAACATGTAAGGAAATGGGGATCCAATTGGGCACAATCATGAAAAGCCCGATGAAGAATTTAATTAAGTATCACGCATAAACAAATAATTAGAGATATGGCATTTATTAAAATATCAGAACAGCCCTCACTTTATAATAATCTGGAAAAGAAATCCATTCGTGAGATTCTGGAAGATATTAATACAGAAGACCAAAAAGTAGCAATCGCTGTCCGCAATACAATTCCGCAGATTGAACAGTTAGTAAGCCAAATTGTACCACGAATGAAGCAAGGCGGCCGCATATTCTATATGGGTGCCGGAACCAGTGGACGGCTCGGAGTGCTTGATGCTTCGGAGATACCACCTACTTTCGGTATGCCTAACACACTAATCATCGGTCTGATTGCCGGTGGAGATACTGCACTCCGTAACCCGGTGGAGAATGCAGAAGATGACACCAAGCGTGGATGGGAAGAATTGCAGGAACATCAGATCTGCGATAAGGACACCATTATCGGAATTGCAGCATCGGGTACTACTCCTTATGTAATCGGTGCCTTGCACGAAGCCCGTGCACACGGCATACTTACGGGGTGTATTACCAGCAATCCTGATTCCCCTATGGCGGCGGAGTCCGATGTAGCTATCGAAATGATTGTGGGACCGGAATATGTCACCGGAAGTTCACGCATGAAGTCGGGTACCGGACAAAAAATGATTCTAAATATGATTACCACTTCCGTCATGATACAACTGGGACGGGTTAAGGGCAATAAAATGGTAAACATGCAACTAAGTAACAAAAAGTTGGTTGACCGTGGGACACGTATGATCATCGAGGAACTCGGACTAGGCTATGATAAAGCCAAAGCTCTTTTACTGATGCATGGTTCCGTAAAAAAAGCAATAGATGCCTATAGAGGCAAATAAATAATCACGCCTTATGAAAATTAGATATCTTCTTCTTTTAGTCTGGTTGATGGCCCTGCAGGCCACCGCACAACCCTTGCAAAGGGTAGCCCCCGAACAAGTTGGAATGGATTCACGGCAACTGGTTTATGCTGATGAAGCCATTGAAGCAGCAATAGCCGATAAAACAATTCCCGGTGCTGTGCTTGCCATAGTACGGGACGGAAAGATGGCTTATCTCAAAGCTTACGGTAACAAACGTGTTTACCCCAACATTGAGCCAATGACGGTAAATACGATTTTCGACATGGCTTCATGCAGTAAATCAATGTCCACAGCCATTTGCGCACATATCCTCGCACAAAGAGGTAAAATCCGATTTCTAGATCCGGTAAGTTTCTACATCCCCGGGTTCAAAGACTGGACAAGTCCTGATGGCAAAGAGAAGAAAACGATCCGGATTGCAGATTTATTGACACATACTTCGGGATTGCCTCCCTATGCACCGGTCAAAGACCTGGAACAGAAGTACGGCTCACCTAATCCAGACAGCTTAATGACTTATATTGCGACTTGCAAGCGTGACTTCAAACCGCAAACGGATTTTCAGTACAGTTGTTTGAACTTCATCACGTTGCAACATATCATTGAAAAAGTAAGCGGAGAATCCTTACGCGATTTTGCCCGCGAAAATCTATTCAACGTGCTGGGTATGAACCATACTGACTATCTTCCTTGCAAAAGAGATAAGAACGGGAAATGGGTTAATACAGCAGATGCCTATTGGGCTGCTTTCACACCTGGAGACTGGCATAGCCTCATTGCCCCCACTGAAAAGCAACCGGACGGAAGTGTGCTCTGCGGACAAGTACACGACCCTCTTGCACGGATTATGAACGGAGGGATATCGGGTAATGCAGGAGTCTTCTCATGTGTAGAAGATATTGCCGTATTATGTGCAGCCCTGCAAAACGAGGGTGAGTGGAACGGACATCGCATACTCAGTCCACTCGCTGTCAAAGCTATGCGTACCGTACCGCGTGCAACCGCAACACTGGGACGTACCTTAGGATGGGACAGCTTTTCTGCATACGCTTCCAACAAAGGAGACTATTTCGGACCAAATACTTATGGACATACCGGATATACGGGAACTTCCATTGTAATTGATCCAGATACAAATACATCGGTTATTCTGCTTATTAATGCGGTGCATCCCGAAGATAAGCACAGTACCGTACGTCTACGCTCTTTAGTTGCAAATGCAATCGCCGCCTCTATTTATTCTGTTCCCCAGACCTATACGGAACACTACTACCAACGTTTCACTCAATTTATGGACGAACCGGCTATCACGTCAAAAGACATTGTTATCGTAGGGAACAGCCTCACAGAGAACGGTGGGGATTGGGGTAAACGCCTCAATAAATCAAACGTCCGTAACCGTGGAATTATAGGTGATGAAGTAATGGGTATTTACGACCGCCTTCATCTAATACTCCCCGGACATCCGGCCAAGTTATTTCTAATGGAAGGGATCAACGATGTATCTCACGATCTTACTGCAGATAGTATTGTTAGTATGATACGGCTGACCGTAGAACGTATACAAAAAGAATCTCCCGATACCAAACTCTATCTACAGAGCCTGTTACCCATCAATGAAAGTTTCGGGCGTTACAAGAAACTGGAGGGGAAAACAGACATGATCCCGGTAATCAACGCTAAATTAGAGACTCTTGCTAAAGAACGTCACATCACCTTTATTAATCTCTTCCCTCTATTTACAGAGAAAGGAACCAATGTGCTTCGTAGCGAACTGAGCATAGATGGCTTGCACCTGAATGAAGAAGGGTATAAGATTTGGGTAAAGGCTCTAAAGAAGAGAGTATAACAACTGAAAAGAGTTAGAGTCTCGGGCAGAGCAAGGTTATTTTGCCAGCTGATTGAAAACAAGTTGTACTTTGATAGCTACTCTTCAACGAGATTTTTATAATACGTATTCAAAGCAATAGCGGCTTTCAGAAGATGAACTCTCTCTGAAAGCCGCTATTGGTATTTATTTGTTTCAATGGATTATAAACACAAGAGCTTATTCTTCCACACTAACTAACTTAACATCAAAAGTCAAAGCGGAATAACCTGGAATGCTTCCACTATCGCTAGCCCCATAAGCTAGATCCCAAGGGATATAAAGCATCCACCGTTCACCCGTACGCATATATTGCAAGGCTGCTACCCAGCCACTAATGACTCCCGATACAGAGAAAGTACTGGTTGAATCAAAATCTGTAGGATTTTTGCCTGCTGTAAAGTCGTGATCAAGTACACTGTAACCCTCAAAATTACTATCAAAACGATCTCCTGTGATCAACGTCCCATAATAATATACATTGACCCGCTCTGTATAAAGAGGGCGCCTGCCTTCCGGATTCGCCTCAATCTTCTCGCAATAAATAGGCAGGTTTCCGCTAGTCGCAACCGGTATAGTAAACAATTTCCCTACAGGCATAGCTGCGGCAGCTTCGGCTGTTTCCACAGCAGTAGGACTCAACGCCTTAATTGAATCAATAAAAGCTTCATTACGGGCCTGCCAGTCATGGTACTTACCCACTTCTGTTGATTCACTACAAGCAACCAACAAAGCGGATAACAAGAGCAGACAAGGTAAGAATATTAATTTAGGTTTCTTCATCTATTATTTTATGTTACATCATGTACAACATCTATTTATTGCAACGTCTTCAACAAGGAAGTAAGACTAACCCGATCAGCAATAATACCATTCAAATCGGCAATAGGTACACGTTCCTGCTGCATGGTATCACGATTACGCAAGGTCACGCTATTATCTTCCATTGTCTGGTGGTCAACGGTCACACAATATGGCGTTCCAATAGCATCCTGACGGCGGTAGCGTTTACCGATGCTGTCCTTCTCATCGTATTGGCAGTGGAAGTGGAACTTCAGAGCATCAATGATTTCACGCGCCTTCTCGGGCAGACCGTCTTTTTTTACCAAAGGCATTACAGCCAGTTTTACCGGAGCTAATGCTGCAGGCAGTTTCAGGACAACGCGACTCTCTCCATTTTCCAATTGCTCTTCACAATAAGAAGCCGACATCACGCTAAGGAACATACGGTCTACACCTATTGAAGTCTCAATGACATACGGGGTGTATGATTCGTTCAGTTCCGGATCGAAATATTTGATGCTCTTACCGGAGAATTTCTCATGTTGCGACAAGTCGAAGTTGGTACGGCTATGAATGCCTTCCACTTCCTTAAAGCCAAACGGCATCAGGAACTCAATATCGGTAGCTGCATTAGCATAATGAGCCAATTTCTCATGGTCGTGATAACGGTAGTGGTCATCACCAAAGCCTAAAGCCTTATGCCATTTCAAGCGGGTCTCTTTCCACTTCTTAAACCAATCCAGTTCCGTTCCGGGCTTTACAAAGAACTGCATTTCCATCTGCTCAAACTCACGCATACGGAAGATAAACTGACGGGCTACAATCTCATTACGGAAAGCTTTACCGATCTGGGCTATACCAAAAGGTATCTTCATACGCCCCGTCTTCTGTACATTCAGGTAGTTTACAAAAATCCCCTGAGCCGTCTCGGGACGAAGATAAATCTTCATGGAACCATCGGCAGTAGACCCCATTTCAGTGGTAAACATCAGATTGAACTGACGGACTTCCGTCCAGTTCTTGGTACCGCTGACAGGACAAACAATCTCTTCATCCAGAATAATCTGACGGAGTTCATCCAAGTCGGTTGCATTCATAGCCTTTGCATAGCGTTCATGTAAGGCATCGCGTTTGGCCTGATGCTCCAGCACACGAGGATTGGTATTACGGAACTGCGCTTCATCAAAAGCTTCTCCAAAACGTTTAGCAGCCTTAGCCACTTCCTTATCTATCTTATCGTCGTATTTGGCAATCTGATCTTCTATCAACACATCGGCACGGTAACGTTTCTTTGAATCGCGGTTGTCTATCAACGGATCATTGAAGGCATCGACATGCCCTGAAGCTTTCCAGATCGTGGGGTGCATAAAGATAGCGGAATCAAGTCCCACAATATTTTCGTGCAACAGCACCATGCTTTGCCACCAATATTGTTTAATATTGTTTTTCAATTCCACACCCATCTGTCCGTAGTCGTAAACAGCTCCTAATCCATCATAGATTTCGCTGGAAGGAAACACAAAACCATATTCCTTACAGTGCGATACAAGTTTCTTAAAAACGTCTTCTTGTGCCATCGTTTTATATACTTTTTGATATTGTATTTACTCTAAAATCGGCACAAAGATAGAGATTTATATCGGATACTCGATACTCAGGGTATTAATTTATCTTATATGAATAGCTTTACAAACAATATGGAATGGGATAACCTTTCCTCTTTCTTTATTGGCTTTTGCCGGCAGGTAAAATAAATGTCCCCGACTTTATGATCTTAGCGATTAAAAATGTTGTACTTTTGCATCCAAATTAAACACGATATGCCATACTTGGGTGAAGTACTTTCGCTGGGTGTTGCCGTTTCATGGACCGCAACGGCTCTTTTTGCAGAAACCGGTAGCAAACGCCTGGGAGCTTTACAGTTGAATGTAATCCGCATGACGCTTTCCTTGCTCATGCTAGCACTTACTTTGTGGTGGTTCACGGGGTCTCCCTTCCCCCTTTATGCCGATGCCAAAACGTGGTTTTGGTTATCATTATCCGGTTTTGTGGGATATGTCTTAGGAGATTACTGCCTTTTCAATGCATACGTACTTATCGGTTCCCGCTTCGGACAGTTGTTTATGACACTAGCCCCTATTGCAGCCGCTTTCTCGGGATGGATCATCTTGGGGGAATGTCTGTCCTTACAAACCGTTATCGGAATGCTGGTCACTATTACCGGTATAGGTATCTCAATATTCAACCGAAAGACTTCGCACCGGATTGGTTTAAAATTGCCTTTGAGGGGTGTTTTACTCGGAATAGGAGCCGGCGTGGGTCAGGGTGTGGGACTGGTATTGAGTAAAGTAGGCATGAATTATTACGAAATGAGCATCCCCGACGGTATGGAAGAGGTCACCAACCTGCTTCCTTTTGCATCCACTTTTATCCGGGCCATTATCGGGGCATTGGGATTTATTTTGGTCATGGGCTATCAGAAGCAGTTCCATACGCTTGCCTCTGCAAGACACGACAGAAAAGGAATGGGAGCTGCGCTGGGAGCAACCATCTTCGGACCGTTCGTAGGAGTTTCTTTTTCACTGATGGCTGTGCAATACACCAAAGCCGGCATAGCATCCACCTTAATGGCACTGACTCCCATTTTTATCTTGCTTCCGGCTCATCTTCTATTTAAGCAGAAGATAACTCTCAAGGAAATAGCAGGCGCCATAATCAGCGTTTTAGGGGTTTCGCTTTTCTTTCTCTAATGTTCCTTACCGATATTGTGGCGCCTATCCTTGTGATGCACTTATCTCGCGTTTCTCCTGATTAGCCAAGCCTTTCCTCATCAGGGAATATAAAAAGCCTTACGGTTATCCTACAATAAAACCGAGAACTGCCTGCATATACGAGCGGGAGCAATATTTTTTCATCAACCTATCATAAAATAAATAGAAAGCATTATATTTGCATATTATATGATGTATTGAGTGTATGACAAAGAACACGATGGGTACTAAACTACCTCGAAAGCTGGAACAGAAGATGCAAGCAGTGGGAGAGCAGATCAAGCTGGCTCGCCTGCGTCGAAACTTAAGTGTGGCACAAGTCGCCGAACGTGCGACCTGTTCACCTTTGACGGTATCGCGCGTTGAAAAAGGAGTACCCACTGTGGCTATCGGAATCTACGTACGTGTGTTGTATGCTCTGCAACTGGATGATGACATCCTGTGGCTTGCCAAAGAAGATACGTTGGGTAAGGCGTTGCAGGACTTGAATCTGAAAAAGCGGGAACGGGCATCGAAAAAGAAGTAGACTATCTGGTGAGAGCTTGAAGTCTGATGCAGTTTATATTCCGACAAACAATAAACATTAAGAGACAAAGATATGGCATTACCAATAAATATAGAAGATTTACTGCTCCGGAATAAAGTGGAAGGCAATCGTGTGGAGTTCAAAAAGGGTTGGAATCCAACGAGTATATACCACAGTATTTGCGCCTTTGCCAACGATTTGGATAATCTTGGCGGAGGCTACATTATTATTGGTGTTGAAGAAGAAAACGGTATGCCCAAACGTCCGGTCTCCGGCATACCAACTGAACAGCTGGATAAGATTCAACAACAGATGGTCGGCTTCAATAATCTGTTTGCTCCATATTATCTGCCACGTGTATCAGTAGAAGAAATGGACGGTACGAATGTTGTTGTGATATGGGCACCTATCGGTGTCAACCGTCCATACTCTATCCGGTTGGATGTAACAAATAACAATGACAAGCGGGAGGCTTTCTACGTTCGCTCCGGAACAAGCAGCATTATTGCCAAAGGCGAAGTCCTTAGTGAACTACGCGATATGGCCAGCCGTATACCGTTCGATAGTCGTGGAAATCCTGATATTAAAGAGAATGACATTGACTTTGTATTGATCCGGGAATACCTACAAATAGTGAATAGCCGAATGGTGAATGAGCTGAAATATATTAGCACAATGGATTTACTTGAACGGATGGATTTACTAACAGGCCCGACGGAGCAACAGATGATAAAGAACGTAGCGGCTATGATGTTCTGTAACCATCCTGAGAAATTTTTCCCTTACACGCAAATATCTGTTGTCGTTTTCCCTGAAGGTAAAATACAAAATCCAAATCGTTTTTCCGAAAAGACGTTCAAAGGCTCTGTTCCAACGATTATCAGGGGAGCCATGCAGTACCTAAAAGATGTTGTTATCATGGAATACGTCTTGAAGCCCAAGGACAGGATGCAATCGGAACGTTGGTTTAATTATCCCTATCAAGCATTGGAAGAGAGCGTTGTTAATGCGATGTATCATCGCGATTATCAAGAGCAACAGGAAGTTGAGATTACCGTAGAACCGGATGGGATAAGAATATTGAGCCTTTCCGGTCCAGACCGCTCTATATCCAACGAAGCCTTGGAAGAATGTAGCAATCTCCACTCACGCAGATATAGAAACAATAGGCTCGGTGATTTCTTGAAAGAATTAGATCTAACAGAAGGTCGTTGCACTGGCATTCCAACAATACAAGACGAACTTACCAGAAACGGTTCTCCTCGCGCTTCCATTGAAACAGATAGAGATAGAAGCTACTTTCTCATGTTTATTCCAGTACATGAGGGCTGTGGAAATGTAGTTAAGATCAATGAAATTGCCCAAAGATTGCCCAAAGATTGCCCAAAGATTGCCCAAAGAACGTTAGAGATGATAATCCAAAATCCTAATATAACTATTGAGCAATTAAGTGAAAAGCTGTCTTTATCCGAAAGAACTATAAAAAATCGTTTATCTTTACTAAAGAAGGAAGGCTTTATTATTCGCGCCGGTAGTAAAACAAAAGGATATTGGGTAGTAAATAGCTAACTAAAGTTTCTTCAGTTAGCTTTAATCATTGTTTCTGTTTCCCGCTTGCGATCACAGAAATATTCAGGACTGTAATATCCTGTAATAAGGAATGGATTGTTTGGCTTCATAGTGCTACAATTTAGTCATTACACCAATTACGTTACGCAAATTACGCAATAAGATATTAAACAACCAAATATAAGTGCTTCTTATTCAACACTCCCGTAATTACCGTTCACTTCACCGGCATCTTCATCCCTACTCTCCTGATCCTTTTCATCGCTTATTTCTCTACTATCCTCACTCGTCTCATCAGCCTGCTTCATTGCCGGAGTCAACAGGTTTTCGGGCATATAATACTTGAAAGGAATGCGAAAACATTTTATTCTTTTCAGTCGGGCAGACAAATTCCGGTCGGCCACAAAATAGACACGCGAAACGGATACTTCCGAAGGAGTGACTTCTTCGGGATGATCGAAGCCCTTGCTCTTCAACGCAGTCTGGAATGTACCGAATCCACGGATAGTGACGGACTGCCCCGTACTAAGGAGGTATTCCACCGTAGCCGCTAGTTCCGTCAAAATGCCCTCTACCTGTCCACGGTTGAATCCACTTCGTTTTTCAATCCATTCGGCAAGTTCTTTTTCGTTCACTCCCCCACGGGACTGTAACTTTTTAGGAACGGCATACCACTGCTCTTTCCGCTCGCCGGAAGTTAAATCCGCTTTCTTTCGTACTAAATAAGGAATAGACATCGCTTTAAATAGGTTATGTGATTAATCTTAATATGTTATATGATTGATCCGAAGTTCCCTGCTGCTGCACCCTAAAGCATAAACTTACCACACCCGGGTGTTGAGCATCCTCACATCCGGATGTCGAGCTGTATGACACCCGGGTGTGGTAGGATTGGCAGTAAGAGCAAAAATAGATCATAATAGGCAGAAAACAAAAGGAATAAGAATAAAAAACAAATTCGCGATAAAATACTGAAAACAAAAAGCAGTATAATCCTCCCGTTCATCGAGTAATATCATGCTTTTTCCAACTAATTTAGTAGTTTTCCCCAATAAAATTTGTATTTTTGCGTTCAACTGAAACTTCTCTGAAGTTACTATAGAATAGACAATCCCCGGATAGATATGAGTGAAGATTTGGAAGCACCAAAGGACGATTTGGAAAATGAACTCCCGGCTGGGAGCGAAGGACATTCGGATTATAGACCCGCAGACACAAAGGACAACAGTGTGAAGCATCAACTTAGCGGAATGTACCAGAACTGGTTTCTGGACTATGCTTCATACGTCATTTTGGAACGGGCTGTTCCCCATATCAACGACGGATTGAAACCCGTACAGCGACGTATCCTCCATTCCATGAGGCGCATGGAAGACGGACGTTACAACAAGGTAGCCAACATTGTGGGGCATACCATGCAATTCCACCCGCACGGAGACGCTTCCATCGGGGATGCGCTGGTACAGTTGGGACAAAAGGATTTGCTGGTGGATTGTCAGGGAAACTGGGGAAACATCCTGACGGGTGACAGTGCGGCTGCTCCCCGTTACATTGAGGCACGGCTTTCCAAGTTTGCGCTGGAAGTGGTCTTCAACCCTAAAACCACCGAATGGAAACTCTCTTATGACGGACGTAACAAGGAACCGGTCACCTTACCGGTGAAGTTCCCTCTTTTGTTGGCACAGGGAGTCGAAGGTATTGCGGTGGGACTTTCTTCCAAGATACTCCCCCACAACTTCAATGAGCTTTGCGATGCCTCCATTGATTTTCTAAACGGAAAACCGTTCCGGGTTTACCCCGACTTCCAGACGGGTGGCTCTATCGATGTATCTAAATATAACGACGGAGAGCGCGGCGGATCGGTAAAGGTGCGGGCTAAGATCAATAAGCTGGATAATAAGACACTGGCTATTACCGAAATACCTTACGGAAAGACAACGACCACCGTCATTGACTCCATACTTAGAGCTGTAGATAAAGGCAAAATAAAGATACGCAAGGTAGACGACAACACATCTGCTAACGTGGAAATATTAGTGCATCTTGCCCCCGGGGTCTCTTCGGACAAGACTATTGATGCGCTATACGCTTTCACCGATTGCGAAGTGAGCATCTCGCCCAACTGCTGTGTCATTGACGACCGCAAGCCCCATTTCCTCAACGTAAGTGATGTGCTGAAAGAATCGGCGAACAATACACTTTCTTTGTTGCGGCAGGAACTGGAAATACGCAAAGGCGAAATAGAAGAATCCCTGCACTTTGCTTCTCTGGAAAAGATATTCATTGAAGAACGCATCTATAAAGATAAGGAATTTGAACAGGCAAAGAGCATGGATGCAGCCTGTGAACATATTGACGCGCGACTGACCCCCTTCTACCCGAAGTTTCTCCGCGAAGTCACCAAAGAAGACATCCTCAAACTGATGGAGATAAAGATGGGGCGTATTCTCAAGTTCAACTCCGACAAGGCGGACGAACTGATAGCCCGCCTGAAAGAAGAGATAGAGGAGATCAACGACCATCTGGCACATATTGTAGAATACACCGTCAACTGGTTCCAAATGTTGAAAGAAAAGTACGGCAAGAAATTCCCCCGCCATACCGAACTTCGCAACTTCGATACGATAGAAGCCACCAAAGTAGTGGAAGCCAACGAAAAGCTTTACATCAACCGTGAAGAAGGCTTCATCGGCACCAGTCTGAAAAAAGACGAGTTCATAGCCAACTGTTCCGACCTCGACGACGTCATCATCTTCTTCCGGGATGGGAAATACACCATCACTCCGGTAGCAGACAAGAAGTTTGTCGGCAAGAACATTTTGTATGCCAATGTCTTCAAAAAGAATGATAAGCGTACCATATATAATGTGGTCTATCGTGATGGCAAAGAAGGCATATCCTACATCAAGCGGTTTGCCGTTACTTCCATTGTACGCGACCGTGAATACGACGTAACGAAAGGTACGCCCGATTCCCGCGTCACCTACTTCACCGCCAATCCCAACGGAGAAGCCGAAGTAATCAAAGTAACCCTGAAGCCCAATCCAAGAGTACGCCGAATTGTTTTCGAGGAAGACTTCAGCAACATCGGCATCAAAAACCGTCAGGCTATGGGCAATATACTCACCAAACTGCCGGTACATAAGATAGCCCTGAAACAACGGGGCGGCTCCACACTGGGAGGGCGTAAGGTCTGGTTCGACAGAGATGTACTACGCCTCAACTACGATGGCCGGGGCGAATATCTGGGTGAATTCCAGAGCGACGACACCATTCTCGTTGTCCTCAACAGCGGTGAGTTCTACACCTCCAACTTCGACCTGAGCAACCACTACGAAGACAATGTACATATTCTGGAGAAATACGATCCGAATAAGGTCTGGACAGCAGTACTTTACGATGCCGATCAACAGAATCTACCGTACATCAAGCGCTTCTGTTTTGATGCCTCCAACCGCAAGCTGAATTACCTGGGAGAAAATAAAGACAACCGCCTCATCCTTCTGACAGATGAGTATTATCCACGTCTGGAAGTCATATTCGGCGGACACGACAGTTTCCGTGAGCCCATGATTATAGATGCCGACGAATTTATCTCCGTAAAGAGCTTTAAGGCCAAAGGTAAACGCATAGCCACTTACTCGCTGGATACCGTGAATGAGTTGGAGCCCCTCAGACAGCCGGAAGTACCACAAGAACCGCAAGAGCAAGAAGAAGAACCCGAGAATCTGGACCCCGACCAGAACAAGAGCAATGAGGACATACGGGATGAGATGACAGGACAAATGAAACTGTTTTAAGCATGAACCTATGTAAGGCAAGTATATTACTCACCGGGTACCTGCTTCTGATAGGCGGAAATATCGAAGCACAAAGTACAAACTCGCAAAAGACAGAGGTGCAGAGCACAGAAGCATCGAAAGCGGAAGTGCAATATGCGAAAGTGCACAGTACAGAAGTGCCGGGAACAGAGACTGCGGGCGCGGAAACGCAGAACACGGAAGCCCAAAAGGAAAAGTTACAGGATACAGTAGAACAGAGTGAAAGGACGCGGGAAACTGAAATAAAAAGTATAAAAGCAGAAACAACAGGCACAGAAACGCAGAGCACAGAAGCCCAAGGAAAAAAGGCACAGAAGACAGTAGTGCAAGATAAGAAGACGCAGAAGGCAGAAGTAAAAGAAACAGAAGCAGAGGTGCAAAGTGCAGTGGTCGAAGGCAAAAGAGCACAGAAGCCAGAAGCACAGGATACAATCATACCGGGTGAAGCGCCGGAAGCAAAGGCGCAAAGCATAGAAGACAAAGTGATGCAAGAACTAAGAGCCGACCCTTCGGCACGGACCCGTTTCATCACACGCTCCACCATGTACGGCATTGGATTTTCCAATGTATTCGATACCTACCTGTCCCCTCAGGAATACACCGGAATTGACTTCCGCATCGCACGGGAAAGCATGCGCATGACCCGGATGGCGCAAGGGCGACTGTCCTTGCAGAACTTCTTTCAGGCAGATGTAAGCTATACCCACAACCATGTGGACAATAACAATACCATTGCCGGATTAATGAATTGGAATTACGGATTGCATTACAACTTCCCCATCACCCCCAATTTTAAACTACTTGCCGGTGGACTCGGCGACTTTAACGGCGGATTTGTCTATAACCTGCGCAACAACAACAATCCCGCTTCCGCCCGGGCATACATCAACCTCGACGCTTCAGGCATGGCCATATGGAACCTGCGGATAAAGACATATCCCGTCACTTTGCGCTATCAGCTGAACCTGCCGATAATGGGCGTCATGTTTTCACCCCATTACGGACAATCCTATTATGAAATCTTTACCCTGAATAACAGTGGAGGGGTGGTGCAATTCACTTCACTGCACAATCAACCTTCACTAAGACAGCTACTCACCCTCGACTTCCCCGTGGGACAGGTTAAAATGCGCCTTGCTTATATCTGGGATGCACAGCAGTCCAGAGTAAACGGTATAAAGACCCATACCTATTCCCACGTATTCATGGTCGGCTTTGTGAAAGAGATTTATCTGTTGCGGAATAAAGGAAAACGATAAATGTATGAGAAAGAATTGTAGAATATGATGAACTTAAAGCCAAGATATATCCGTCAACTGCTTCGGCTGTGCTTGATAGCGATGCTAGTCCCTATCTTGGAAAGCTGTATCCGGGAAGAGAACTTCGACAACTCTCCAACCGGAAACTTTGAAGCGCTTTGGAAGATCATTGACGAGCAATATTGCTTTCTGGATTATAAAGAAGTCAGCTGGGACTCCGTTCACACAAAATATGCCCGTTTAATTACCGATAACATGGGCTATGATGGCTTGTTTGATGTCCTTGGAAAGATGCTGGCGGAACTAAAAGACGGGCATGTTAACTTATACGCTTCCTCCAATACGGCACGCTATTGGGATTGGTACCTTGACTATCCCCGTAACTTCAATGAGAGCATCATTGAGAAATATCTGGGACGTGATTATCGCATCGGAGCAGGGCTCAAGTATACCATATTGGAAGACAATATCGGCTACATCTACTATGAAGCATTTACAGCGGGGATAGGAAATGGTAACCTGGATGAAATGCTGTCTTACCTCGCCTCCTGCAACGGTATCATCATTGACGTACGGAATAACGGAGGAGGGAACCTAACTAATTCCACACGCTTTGCCGCCCGCTTCACCAATGAGAAAGTATTAACAGGTTATATGTATCATAAAACAGGAAAAGGGCATAGTGATTTCTCTGACCCTGTTCCTATTTATCTGGAACCATCCAATAGCATCCGGTGGCAAAAGAAAGTCATAGTCCTTACCAACCGCCATTCGTATAGTGCAACCAACGATTTCGTAAACGCTATGCACATCTTGCCTAACGTCACACTCGTAGGTGATAAGACAGGAGGCGGGTCCGGTCTGCCATTCACTTCGGAGCTTCCCAACGGATGGACCGTACGCTTCTCGGCCAGTCCCATGCTAAATGCCAATAAAGAACAAATAGAATTCGGCATCGATCCCGACGTAAAAATAGATATGGATTCCACAGAAGAAGCAAAGGGAATAGATACCATTATTGAAACGGCACGAAAACTCCTGAAAATAGTTTCCTAATACTTTCTGTCTCCACTGTTTGGCAGAGTGAAAAAAACTTTCTATCTTTGCGACGCTAAAAAAGAGACACACATGCGGGTGTGGCGTAATTGGCAGCCGCGCTAGACTTAGGATCTAGTGCCGAGAGGCGTGTAGGTTCGAGTCCTATCACCCGCACTAAATACCCAGTAATTATAGTCAAAAGCCCACTAAAACTGCAATTTTAGTGGGCTTTTTGTTGCTTAATACAAGGCTATTCGAAAAATAGATACACTAATTCGGTGCCCAATTCGGTGACAAACTTACTTCTTCTCATCCTATGCTTAGGCGAGAGCCCTAAAAGACAAGAAGTAAAGAGAATAATGTGCACACAAACTTTCAGCATGCTCTCTCTTCATCAAGAAAGAAAATACATCAAAGCGCACAGAACCTCCGCCGCTGTATATAGCGACGAAGAATTTGTCTTCTGTTTCAAGAGAGAACCATACTTATTTCATTATTGCTTTAAAGGTTTATCCCCCATTATTAACTCAAGGGTACTACCACTCATAAGCTCCTGGTGGGTAAAGAAAGGCTTATCCCGTTCTTTACCATTCAGTTTAATCTCTTGTATGTACTTATTGGTACGACTATTATGATGTGCCACAACGGTAAAAGTCTTCCCATTATTCAAGTGAATAGCAACTTCATCAAATAACGGACGTCCGATGGAGTAAACCGGCTTCCCGGGGCATACTTGATAAAAGCCCATGGCATTGAGCACAAACCATGCCGACATCTGTCCGCAATCTTCATTGCCGGGAAGTCCATCCGGACTATTCGCATAAAGCGTATGTAATACACTATCTACCAATTCCTGCGTTTTATAAGGTTCTCCCACATAGTTATAAAGATGCGTGATGTGATGGCTTGGCTCATTTCCATGAGCATATTGTCCTATCAACCCGGAGATATCAACGGACGTTCTGTCTCCTTCTAAAGCGGAGTCAGCCGTAAACAGAGAATCCAACTTTCCAATGAAAGCTTTACGCCCACCCATTAACTTCACTAACCCATCCACATCATGGGGAACAAACCAGGTCCATTGCCACGCTGTGCCCTCGCAGTAATCATCATTGCGATGATTGGAGGCACGGGGATTAAAAGGGACACGCCAATTGCCCTTACTATCCAACCCCCTCATAAAGCGGGTGGAAGGATCAAAATAAATTTCATAACCCTTGGCAAAAGCCATGTACTTATCGTGGGTTTCTTCATCCCCCAAGGCTTCAGCCAAAACGGAAATACACCAGTCATCATAAACATATTCCAATGCTTTGGCTACCGATTCATTATCCTTATCGCAAGGCACATACCCAATTTTATTCTTCCAATACTTAGCCTGCGGCATCAAATGAGGCAAAACCAAGGGTGGGCACAATATCCCGACGGTATCATATTCGGCAGCACGAAGACAAGCTTTGTAAGCTTCCTGTACATCAAAATTACGATATCCCTTTACGTAAGAGTCAGCAATCACCGAAACAGCATGGTAACCAATCATAGTCCCGGTGTAATTACCAGCAAGCTCCCACATGGGAAGCATTCCCCCCTCCCTGTATTTCAGAATCAATGAGCGGATAAAGGCCTCGTTCAACTTAGGGTCTATAATAGTCATCAACGGATGATAAGCACGGAAAGTATCCCATAAAGAGAAAATCGTATATACAGGCTTGTCAGCACTACCTTGATGAGGCTTCAGATCCATCCCCAAATAACGTCCATCTGCATCAGTGAAAAGATTGGGTTGCACCCCCGTATGATAAAGTGCCGTGTAGAACATAGTACGCAAACCGGCATCCTTAGTCTTGATATCTATTTTAGAAAGATAAGCATTCCATTGACTACGAGCCACTCGCCGCACTTCGTTAAAATTCCACTCTGGAATTTCCGATTCCACGTTTTTCCGTGCACCGTCCATATCCACCGCCGATATTCCTACCTTAACCAATACCTGTTCGTTTTCCTTGGTTTGGAAATGCAATAAGACTTTCGCAGTGGGGAGAAGAGAACCACCCTCATCCAATGCCATAGAGTCTTTAACCAATGTGTAAGTGAACGGTTTTGAAAATTTAGCATAAAAGTTAACATACTGGTCAAAGGCCCAATATACAGTCTTCTTATGACCGCGTATTTCCGTATCGCTAACAACCTCCAACTCCATCTCTTCATTTTTCTGACGTTGCAAACTATAATCCAGATCAAGAATAAACCCGGCATCTTGTGCCTTTGGAAAAGTATAGCGATGAATGGCTGCACGCTTTGTAGCAGTCAATTCAGCTTTCACCTTATACCGGTCCAGAAAAACGGAATAATACCCAGGCTCCGCAACTTCATTTTTATGCGAAAATGCAGAACAGTATGCCATTCGCTGACTTTTACTACCCATAGCATGATAATCTTGATCCCCCACAGTAGGCATTAGCAGTACATCCCCATAATCAGCGCACCCCGTACCACTGAGATGGGTATGAGAAAAACCATTAATCGTGGTGTCCGCATAATAATAACCGGAACATGCATCCCACTCGTAAATGCGTGTATCCGGACCAGGCTGAATCATTCCATTGGGAACTATTGCTCCCGGATAGGTATGTCCATGTCCGCCCGTACCTATAAATGGATTAACATATAACGCATAATCCGGGACAGTTGGAGCACAACAATAGATTAGTTCCAACAATAAAAGTCCACTTAAAAGCGTGGAATAGAATTTCGCTTTCTTCATCTCTTCTTTATTAACTATTTAGGTATTCAATAAATAAAGCCTTATTCATATACATATATAAGAATACATTATGAAAAGGCTTTATTTAAACATATGAAGTATACTTCATACTATTTTCATCTACTCTTTCTCAACCGTATCACAGAAGAAGCCCATGTATAGTTTTTCTTCCTCATCATTGATATAAGAAAATATCCCCCAAATATTAGTTCCATCATTCTTAATAATTTTCAGGCTTACTGGCATATTAACCTCACTCCCCCAAGTGTGATATACAAAAGTGGCATTTTCCTTAGTCCCTTCACTTTTATCTCCAGTAAAATCAACATGACACCAGTAATAACCATAATAATCCCAACCATACCGTTGTTTGCCATCCTCTGTTTTCTCATTCAAATACGTATAATATGAAGAATCTATCTTATTATTATTATAATAATAGCGTCTGGCATTATCACTTGTAATGGTGGCCAAATCCTCATCTGAGAAAGGCTCCAACGACGCAGTAACTCTAACAACGATATTTGCCGACAAGTCAGAACAATCTGTAACCGTGACATTAGCTGTGAATTCTTCTTTTACAGACGTGGCAGTCAAGCTAATTACTCCATCTTCATCAACGGAAACGGTAACCGCTGGATTATCAGAAGTAGCTTCATATCCTCCATTGCCCAGTACAACATTTGCTTTTAATGTCCGGGAATTGCCCAATGGAGTCACCAAATTAAATTCTTCGCTACTTAACTGGAGTTTATCTGTAGTATAAACACTAATAGGTAATTTGCGATAACGATTGTACTTATCCGAAATAATTAGCGAAGTTTTCCCATTTGACAATCCTTCCACTCTTATTTTTCCATCTGTAACTTCAACCGTTGCAACACTTGAATCTAGAATAAAGGCATCATATTCTCCTCCACCCTGTTTAATGTCAACATCCACTTTGTTTTCAGGACCAATCTTTACTTTTATTAAATCTTGTGCAAGGATAAACTCAGGGACATCTTCCTCTATAGATTTAGACACATTATCATCATCGTCGCCACACCCTATAAAACTTATAAAGGACAGCACGATCATGAGTAGAAATATAATTTTATTTGCGACTCTCATAATTTACTTGTTTTAAGAATTACTTTTATTTCTTTAATTCCAGTCCTTAGAATATTTAATGCCATCAAAAACCAACTCATCGTCATAAAAGGCACTTGCCATCCTTTGCATTGCAGGTAATTGAACTCCTTCAAAGTTTGACCGATTTGGATCCATTGCAAAAATCATGTGAGATAAATAACCATCTTCACGCATACTCTTTAAGCGTGATTCACTCGCTGTACGTCCTTGGCTAAACTCTTGAGAGTATAAGCCCATGTTAGATTTTGGCATTCCCGGAAAAGCAGTACTTAAATCAGAGGAACCACCATAATCATGCAATGCATAGTCTACAAACTCTCCCGATTGTATTCCATCAACAGAGGGTAAACCATAGGTAGTGCTGTAAGCATAGGCAACGACCCATCTCTCAGGTTGTGCTTTCTTTACTTCGTAACAAAGACGGGCTGCGGCTGCTTTACTTGGATACACAAATCCCGGAGTGATATTAGTATATTCATAAGAAGAATACTCATCATCCACAAAAATCCCATCCAACTGATAAGCATCGCACATTGCTTTTACTTCTTTGGCAAATTCCCGAGCTGTTTCGTCAGCCATATTAGCTATTCCTGAACGATCATGATTCCCCAACAAACCAAGAATAATTTTCACGCCTCTATCTTGTAAAGGCTTTAAATAGTGTTCACGATGATCAAGTATAGCCTGTACATTCTCATTATTAAATATATATACACGCCCTGTTTCTGCATTATAATTAATATTAGCAGAAAATAGAATTAAAGCATCGACCAGAGGCTTACCATTACTCTTTAGAGTAAAACTAAGATTATTCAACGGGTTGGTATCATTTACTTCCATGCAACTAAAAACTTTCACACCAGGCTGTCCGTCGACATACTTGACACAATCGGGTATCCCGGTCAAATCTTTCACAAAAACCAGACGAGTCTGATCTTCCTCTGCCAATTTGAAGTCTCCGGAAGTAACCTTCATACGCAAAGGAATTACATAATCTTTGTCGGAAAAAAGACTTCCATCCGAAACAAAGGATACTTTCATTTCGGATGACTGGACAATACCTGCAGGCAAATTAATGCTTCCATCATTTTCTAAGATTACTTCATTTTTTGGGAAAATTTCATATGTAGTTCCATTCTTTGCATTATATTCAGTAAGCACCGTTTCATCATAAGAGACGACTACGGTAGCCGCCGAGCTCAACTTAGCTGTTGTCCTTAAGTAGAAAGAAATATCGCCGGCACTCCGAAATTCCACATTTGAAAACATACGCTTTCCGAAACTGTCACTTATATATCCCATCACACTCCCGTCACCAGTTTCATATCTGCTGTCATCCACCTGCCCGACCACAATATCATCGGAACAAGATACAAACAAGCCACCTGCCAACACGAATGCTCCAATCCAATATTTTAAATTCATATTATTAAAGTATTTCATAATTTCTCCTTCTTGTGATTAATAAGGTTATCTGTTATTGGGGTAATGAAACCGAATCCCATCTCATATCCGCATTGGCCACCACCGTATTTCCGTTTCCAGTATGATCCACTACAACCTTTCCACTACCTTCATCAAATTTCCAGTATGCCATCAGCCCTTCACTATCGGGTGCTATTATATAATAATGATTCTTCGCTTCAATTTCATCACCAGTAAGCACACGGTTCCAAACGCGAACTTCACAAATATCCCCCTCCAACCAGCGGTTGTTATCATAGGACTTTCCGATGTAAAAGCTTCTCGAAGCCCAATTTACCACACGACGATAGCCGGTATACTGTGTGGAACCTTTCTTCACACCATTCAAATAAAACTCCACAGCTCCGTCGGTAGAATTAAATGTAGCTGCAACATGTACCCATTCATTGGTCGGTATCTGCCAAGCTGCATCCGTCACATTCCCACTGGAAGTAGCCAACTGAAGTTGATTATCAGGTACTCCAGCATCACCAACACGGAACAAAAAGTTGCCTTCAATTCCCATGATCGTACTAATGAGCTTTCCAAATTGATCTATCCGAACCAATGCTTCAATAGTCAACTGGTTCAAGTTATTTAGGGTAGAAGATTCTGGACTTTGCAAAGCCAGATAATTGTTAGTAATATTAGCAACCGAATTAATCAATGCCGCACCCTTAATCACAAAATAAGAGGTACGTGTACTTTTTAAAAAGCCTATATTCGAATCGGCCACTGTAACGGGTAAAACATAGACCAAATCACGATCAAGATCGGATAAGTTTTTAAAATGCACCACTACATCATTGCCCTCCATTGCACCCGCTTCAATAACAGAGATGCCGTCAAATATTTCATAGTTCTCGCTCGGAACAATAGTAGCGCTTTCATTATAAATCAAATTATACTCACCCACCAAAGAAGCATCAGCTTTATAAGTCACTTTCACATCAATAGCTTCAGGTTTGGCTATCTTCGTCTTGATAACAGCATCTTCTGCATCGTTAGTCCCTTTAAGTAAAATTGTGCCTACTTTAGAAGAAGTGGTAAAAGCTTTATTATCATAGCTTTTCATATCATCACTGCACGATGAACATACAACCGATATGCAAAATACCAGCAGTAGAGTAAAAGATAATTTTTTTATTATATGTTTCATAATCACAATCCTCTCTTATTTTATAGATGGATTAACACTTGAGATCAGTTGTCTCGTATAATAATAATTCTGTGCCAAGGTATAATAATCTGTGGAGACATTATAAATACCTACAGCTTCCACTTCAATGCCTCCATGAGTAGCAGAAGCCCAACTGCCCAATCCGGCTATTGCTAATGTACCATTGGAAAAATATCCTATTTTTTTATTTGGATCATTTAAATCAGTAGACATTACTGTCATTCCAAAACGATTATGAGGTATATCTTCTTTATCAGCTAATAAAAGAAGATAAGTAAGTTCATCTTCACTAGTTGCATCCTTTCCCGAAATTAAGATAGACATGCAATCATCTAGTAATGAGGAATCAATCAAGTTTTGCGGTTTTCCTTCATAAGTTATTATCTTATTTGGATTACGTCTGTGCCAATCTTTTATGATATTGATAAAAGCTGTTTCATTCTCAGTATATTCCTTCAATTCAGCAGGACGCATATGAAGTCTGGACTTACCGGCATAACCTATACAGATTCCATCATAATGATATTTGGCTGCAAGAGACAAAGCATATTGCAATGAATCTGTCAAGTAATCAAGGAACTCTTCCGCTACCGGTTCTTCTTCGGTGGTAAGTTCCAATTTACTATTATATGCCTCTTTCATTGATTCAAAATCAATGGTATAAATTACTTTCATAGCTTTCTCGCTACGCACTTGCTCTATTTCGTCAAGTTCCCAATCGGTAAGATTGTCCGGATGTATGAGACTGACCACATCAATGCTGTCAGGAAGATCTGTCAGATGGTGGGCGCGATTAAATGGGACTTTCTGACTGTTATCAAACCATGCATATACCGTCTTATGGGCAGATTTCTTATATTCACGCAAGTTTTGCAAATATGTTGCATAAAGTTTCGGATTCTGTCCCGTGATACTCGCCTGTTCAAGATCAATAGCCTCTGTGTCTGTCCAATCAGAACAAGCAGACAATGCCAATATACAGAAAGAACTTGCAATGAGTCCCTTTAATGAATTCTTATTTATTTTCATAATATACTATTTTCAATTATTACTTACGTGCCCACCATACATCAGTACCCATATTATCAGGTCCGTTCAGATAATGTTGTACTGCATATTGTACGTTTTCAGTGTTACTCGTATATTCTTCGGACGGATATGGCATACGGCGTGCACCTCTCTTACTGTCAACCACACCTCCACTACGGTTCCCATCGTCAGTAGCAGGGAGTAATTTAGGATAGCCTGTGCGACGATAGTCAGCCCATGCTTCATTACCTAAAGGCCAGTTTGCAATCCACTTTTGCGTAATGATGCGCTCCTGCTTTTCTTCCGAAGTCGCAGTTTCATCCCACTTCACAGTGATTCCCGATAAAGTACCCTGATAAGTATACAGTCCCGAAGGATCTTTATAAGTAGTAGGTTTATTAACATCATCAGCTAAGTATTTCTCAACACCATCGGCACCCCATTGTTCGAATGAAAAACGAACACCTTGATTATAAAAATCAGCAGCTTCTCCACCCATATCAAAATTAAATATCGCTTTGCCTTCAGCGCGTAAAAAAGCAACTTCGGCTGCATTCATCCAAAGAACAGGATCAGAAGCAGACATCTTTATAGTAGAATAGTTACTAAAATAATTCCCCATTTTGGCAAGGCTAATACTACGACGCAAACCCACATAAGGCTGTCCATCCCATTTGGATTGCTCAAAATAACTAGCCCGGCGATTGTCATTATAACCGTTCATATAGCAGACAATATCCGCAGCAGCATGGGTATCTCCACCGGTCTTTTCTTCATTGTACCGCACAGCCGTAAAAATAGGATTCGGTAGGGTTCCGAAGTATTTCCATGTTGCATTATCCTCGTTAGACTCAATAACTCCAAGCTCTTGTTTCACTGCACCCTCTGCCATTTCTTTTGCCTTTTCTGGATTGGCATAAGCAATACGCAGCGCTAATCTCAGTTTTAAAGAATTGGCAAATTCACCCCACTTTATCACATTTCCACCATATACAAAATCAGCAGTAGAAACCAATACTGCACTCTTATTTGCTGTCAACACGGCAATAGCCTCATCAAGTTCTTCAAAAAACTTATCATAAACCTCCTCTTGTGAATCATACGGAATAGTGATCTTACCATCCTCTCCTATTTTAGAATAAGGGATTGCCCCATATGTGTCAGTCACACGGCTCATTGCAGCCACCTTAATAATCTGCGCAATAGCATAGGGGACTGGATTATTCGTATTTGCAGATACTATCTTTACTGTATTCAGGTTATTGTATAAGGTAGATATAATCCTATTACTTATCAAAAACACACGCGTCCAATCATTTTTAGCATCAAAATTAGATATCGTATTTGACCAACCGCTGTTTGAATCAGCAAAATAACCACCCATAGGGCCACCTAACAAACAATCGGTGAATTGTGCAGTGTTAACATCCGAGGAAATTACAGTACTGGCCAAACTACTCATTGCTGAACCTAAAGCATAATCATCAGCATTCAAGTCACCTGGCTGATACGGATTGGAATTTATGTTCATATACCTGTCCGTACATGAAATAAAGCCCAAAACCACCAAAGCTGTAATCAATTTATTTATTATGTTCCTTTTCATATTGTTTATCATTAAAATTTAAAGTTCAAACTGAAACCGATGTTACGCAAAGAAGGCATCATAAAATAATCAATCCCTTGATAGAAATTATCAGTAGAAGCTACACTTTCAGGATCAAACGGAGCTTTATTGTAAATCATCCAAAGATTCCGTCCGATTATAGATACTTTTAAATCACAAATATTATGTAGTTTTTTCCTTGGAAATGTGTAACCGAAAGACACTTCTTGCAAGCGAACATTAGTAGCTGAATAAGTATAATATTGAGGGATAGAGGTACCGCTACCTATTACACTATACCACGTTTCAGGGTTAAGATAATCATTGCCATTTACAAGTACATAACCAAGATCACGTGCGTCAGCCGATGCCTTAGATACTCCATAATAGTCCAGCATCGCCTGAGTACGTGAATAAACAACACCACCAAGACGGGCGGAAACCAAGAAACCTGCATTAAAGTTATTCCAGCTAAAATTACTACGCCACGCCAGATTACATTTAGGCAACACGCTTCCCAATTTAATATAGTTATTCGGATTTTGAATAGTTTCGGTAGAAATCTGTCCATTCTGATTAACAAGAATATTCCCATTATCATCTCGTTTCAGGTCAATTAAAGAATAGAGATCTCCCATACTCCCACCTTCTCTTAAGAGAAAACGAGCTTCACCCAAACCGCCCATATTCAAAACATTCAGAGAAAAGCGTTCGCCCGTTGCAGGGTTAACAGCATTATCTGCTAAGGTGAGAATCTTATTTTTATTAGTTGAGAAAGTAAAACCGGTATCCCAAGTAAAGCCCTTCCATGTATTCTTGTAGCCTAATGATAGTTCAACGCCGGAGTTGCGCACCGCACCCGTCTGAATATACATAGCAGACCAACCACTTACCGGTAATTGGGGATTGAATGTTTGGTTCATAGTCTTAGCACTATAGTATGTCACATCAAAATCAAATTTCTTAAGAAAGCGCATAGACAAACCCACTTCCAACGAATTTGTACGCTCCGGTTTTAAGTTATATAAAGGATATTGAGTCATAATACTCCATTGACCGGAACTTGAGTTCCACTCATAACGTGGATTAGCCAAATATCTTTCAAAAGCACTACCCACTGAAGCCCACGAACCACGTACTTTCATAAAGGACAGATAATCTTTATTTAAATCAGGCATCAATTCCGACAGAACCACAGAGCCACCAATTGAGGGGTAAAAAAAGGATTTACTTTTCGAATTCGGGCCAGCCAACTGAGAGGGCCAATCATTCCGTCCCGTAAATGTCAAAAAGTAGGTATTCTTATAACCAACTTCCGCAGACGCAAAAAGAGATTGAGTTTGTTCACGCCACCCTTCCTGCAAACGCAGTGTTTTACTGGCACTCAAATTCTGAATAGCAAAGAAATTTGTTAACCCCACTGGCTCTCCCGTAAAGGAGTCACTTCCATCAGCTATTGGGCCACGTACTTTCATGGCATCAGAACGTACATCAGAGAAAGAACCTCCAATATTAGCTTGTAAAGACCAGTCTTCACCAAAAGACTTATTAATATTAATCAAAAAATCAGCATACAATTGTTTACTCTGCGACTTAGTGATGCCATACAAACCACGAGATGATTTTTCCGTCAACTGGGTATTAGTAGAAGCATAAAACTTTTCAGTATAATCATTATTTGAATTATCCAAACGAACACGCCCTGAAATATTCAACCAATCTAAAATCTGATAATTCAACCCGGCATTCAACATGTATCGGTCTTTTTTATTTTCACGTAAATTTCTATAGTTAATCCAATATGGATTCTGCATAGCCATAGCTTCATCACCTACCGGCCAATATTGAGTATATATCTTGCGGGCAAGATCATAACGCTCATACATTCGAATATCTTCCCAATCATTGCCTCGGGGAAATAAATAGGCTCCTACCAAAGGGTTATTGTAAGAACCCTGATTTGTCATATTCCGGTCATTCTGCCGAATGTAACTGGCACCAATGTCCAACTTCATTTTATCATTCAAGAATGAAGTCGTATTACGTACAGTAAAATTATAACGATTATACTTATTATTGGGTACAATACCCTTAGAGTTCACAATTGCAGCTGATGCATAAGTTTGATTTTTCTCCGTACCAGTAGACAAGGAAACACTCTCAGTTCCAATAACACCTGTCTGAAAATAATCATCTTTCGGATTGTAGTTATAATTATTGGCTTGCGTTAAATGTGATCCCCAGCTAAGAGCTCCGGAAGCACTCAAAACACCATCTGTACCTGTTCCATACCGATTTTGAAAATTAGGCATTACAAACGGATCTATAAACTCTGTGTTACTATTAACCATTAGGTTTAACTTGCCTTCCTTACCTTTCTTCGTCATAATAACAATTGCACCATTAGCAGCTTCCGAGCCATACAATGCAGCAGCAGCAGCTCCAGTCAGGACAGACATGGACTCTATATCTTCCGGATTAATATCCGCAATCGGCTCGGAGGAGCCCTGAGACTGGAATTCAGTACCACCTACTGCTGCACGTCCAGAAAAGACAGGCACTCCATCTATGACATAAAGTGCATTCGAAGACTGCATAATAGACTTAGTACCCCGCATCACCACTTTCGAAGCCCCACCTATACCAGATGAAGAAGCATTGATGTTAACGCCAGCTACTTTACCACTCAAAGAATTCACAAAGTTGGCATCCTTATTCGAAGTGATTTCATCGGCATTTACTTGTTGAACATTATAAGATAATGCCTTCTCCGAACGTTTAATACCAAGTGCAGTTACTACAATTTCCTCTATCATTTGTGTATCAGTTTGCATCACTAAGTTAATGATATTTTGGCCTTTTAACGCAATCTCCTGCGGCTTATAACCGATATAAGAAAATTGAATAATAGAGTTTACTCCTGTTATCATCAATGCAAAATAGCCATTCACATCAGTAATAGCACCAACACTGGTTCCTTTCACTAATACGTTAACTCCGATTAAAGGTTCCCCTGAGACATCAACAACTCGTCCGGTTACCTTTCGCTCTTTGCCTTGTTGATTAACAGATTGTTGCGGATGTGCTTTCTCTGAAAGATAAATAATATGATCTTCCACTTTATAAGAAATATCTTTCCCTTGAAGAATAACATTCAAGGCATCTTCTATGGATGCATTTCTTATTTTGACATTTCCTACCGGCAATCCAGCTAACTTGTCATCATAAAAAAACTGATATCTGGATTGAGATTTGATTTGTTCAATGACTTTTCCTAATGTAGCATGAGGTACATTTAAATTCAACTGGGCAAACCCCCATTGAACAGAAATTATCATGAGCAACAAAACGAATAAAGTTCGCATAGAAGCCGAACTAAAAACATAACTGTCCTTCATAAATAAAATTTAAAGGTTACACATTGGTTAATTCTAATAAATAGGGAATTTACTCCCCGCTTTATGTAAATAGAACAACTACTCTTCAAAATACACTTAATGCAAAAAGAGATTTTTCATATAGAATGAAAAAAGGAAATAGCCTTCCTCTATTTCCTTTTCCCCTTATTTTCTCGGTCTTATTTCCTTAGCTCATTAAAAAAGGATAAGGACAATTTTCTGTTCTTACGCCTCGCTGCATATTAAGTCTGTTACCAATATCAAATCCCCCCCCTCTAAGAGCTGTATTCCCTGTCCACTTAATTGATAGGAAGTACTTGAAAAAGACACAGAACAATATAGTCAAGAATAAGACATACGATAGTTATCAAAATTAGATCCTTCCACCTCTATCGTTCCTAAGATCTATTTCCTCTATTTTTTTAATGAAATAAACACACTGCTACCTACCATCTTATACTTAATAGGAATTGTATTTTCAATGGAATTTAATACACTTTCCACATTATCTTTCTTTATCAATGTTCCGGAATAGGTTTTCTTCACATCAATATCGGGAGATAAAATAACTTTCACGCCATAAGACTTCTCTAACGTCCTGGCAATTGTATAGATATCGGCCTTTTCAAAAACAAACTCATTACTGTACCAGTTCTCAATGCCAGTATCAACTTGCTTTACGACTAAGCGTTGAGTCATACCGTTCAATTCAGCCTTCTGCCCTGGAGACAAGACAACCTGTCCCTCATCATGGTTTCCCTTCACTTCTATTTCCCCTTTAATCAAAGTCGCTACTGCCGATCTATTTGTTTTCTCACTTTTCAAATTAAAGATTGTTCCCAACACCCTTACCTGCATAACTTCACTCCGAACAATAAAAGGCTTTTCTATATCTCTCTTCACTTCAAAATGAGCTTCTCCGTCCATATAGACATCCCTTGCTTTTTCAGAAAATTGACGCGGATATTTCAAAGTAGTATGCTTGTTCAACCAGACTTTGGTTCCATCAGGCAATTGTAGCTCCTTAACAATATTTTGAGCAGCAACGATTACTAATGCACTTTCTTCTTTTTGAACCTTATACATATAGTAAGAGGTACTTAACAGGAACACTATACCGGCAAAGATGGCAGCATACCGTATTCCCCGGAGAAGTTTCTTTTTTTTCTGTAGGCCAGTTTCATGATCCAATCTCTTAAACAAGACTTGTTCTGCCTTCTCTATCTTCTTCTCGTCTGCAAATTTGCCAAAATTCCCCAGATAATACAATTCCTCCATTTTAAAGAATTCACAAGCATGCTCACTCGATTCATCCAACCAAGCATTTACTTTACGAAGCTCCTCTTCCGTGCATTCTCCCATAAAGAATCTCATCATAATAGCCTCATCTAATTTATTCATATTCTCATTTATCATAACATAAGACCTGCAACAAAAACATTCACCATACTCCCTCCCCAGAAAACTAATAGAAGATTTAAATACTTTAGCCTCTCACGCAAAAACTTTAAAGCATTATACATGTGGGCTTCCACTGTTCGTGAAGAAACTCCCATAGTCTCAGCTATATCCTTATTCTTCATATCATGCAAATACTTGAGTTTAAAAACCATTTTACATTTAGTTGGTAACTCATTTATAGCCTCAAGGATTTCCATTCTGAGTTCTTTGTTTTCTATCCTTTTCACAACATCATTACCATCCTGTTGATAATACTCAATTCTTTTCTTATCTATTTCCATCATAGTAGCTTCATAAGAATTCTTCACTCTGCGATGCTTCAATACATTAAGTGAACGCGTATATACCGCCCTGTATAAAAAGGCTCGCAATTCTCCTCCAAGTATCATTGTATTCTTCCGATGCCACAAGTCCACAAATACTTCCTGCACTAAATCCTCAGCCTCTTCCTCTCCTACAATACGCGTGGCATAAAAAAGCAAATTAGAATAATATTTATGAAAAAGAGACTTATAAATTATGTCAAACTCATCGCTCATAACTCCATATTACATTTTCTTATACTTTTTTTCCTATTCTATCGCTCTTATTTCTTCATTAATTGATAGAAATACGTATGCTCCAAAGAGTACTATCAAACAGAAAAATCTTAGTAAATTCATAATATTATATAGTTAACATGTATATAGAACAACTCAAAAAAAAGAAACACTTAGAAACTCTTGAACTTTATATGCACTGATTTAATTAAAAAGAGTTATTTGTTTAGAATGATTGTAATTTAAGCTGTGTATCTGCTCCTTGGCGCACTTACTTCTTCTTCAGTTTGCTTAATGTCTTGCTTAAAGCTTCCCAATGCTCGTCCGTCATGCTGTTAGGTGTAAACAAAGAGATGCCTGCGGCACCGGCTTTCATGGAACTTCTTACCGCTTTGTCTACTTCCGAAGGTAATAGTCCGGAATATTCAGGGTCCACCAGTTTCTCTTTATTCTTCCAATCCTTGCAGATGAATAAGCCGCTATATACGGGGATTTTTCCTTTTACCGATTTCACCTCTTCACGGGTCATCTTGCCTACCCATGAGGCTTTCTCCAGATAGAAATCGTTGTAGTTCATCGGGAAGAAAGCATCTATTTTCCATTTATTCCATTCTTGCCTGACCATCCACCGGGCGTAGGAACGGGGACCGGGAAAGACGTCCGCGCTGACTTTCTTGCCTTCTGCATGAACGGCGGCTGTAAGCTTGTTGACGAAATCCGTAATGATGTCGCAACGGAACTGAGCCCACTTCTTGCACTTTGACGGATCCTTCACTTTACGGATGTCTATTCCGGTTTGAGCTTTGAATGCAGCCACGCAGTCGTCGCAATAGCAATAATCGGCTTTAGGATACTCTTCGTTCATCACCAGACCGTATTTGTCCCATAGCCCGCGCGCCAATATTACATCGGGATAGCGGATATAATCCAGTTGCACGTAGTCCACTTCGGGGATGGCTGCCATCTTGCAGTATTTCTCTATGAGCCAAGCCTGAACTTCCTTGTTGTGTGGGTCGAGGCAGGTGTAGTGAGGTACGTAGGCCTGAACGTCGTGTGCCGACTCACCTAAGCGGTTCACTGCATACCATGAAGCAGGCAATCCGGGATGGAGCATGCAGGGCATCCATGCATGATATTCCAGTCCTAATGATTTGGCCACTTTGGCTGCTATGCGAGCTTTATCCACATCAAAGCCGGTATTGAAACAGACTCCCGTTACTCCGTGGGCTTTCCATTTGCTGAAGTCGTCTTTCAAACTCTGTTCCGTGGTGTTTTTATCCCATCCTTGCCATATATAAACCGGTACTTGGGCTATGGAGCCGATGGAAAACATCCATAAAAATAAGGCGGTGAGTACGCCGATTGCATTTCTTTTCATAATATCTTTTAAATATAAGTGTTAGATATTGTATATTCAACTAATCATAATAGATTATTTTAAAGTAAACTAATTGACAAATATAATACAACTAATTCGGTTTGAGATATCTGCTATTGTTTATTCTGTACTTAAAGGAAACTTTTATCAAGATAGATTGCTCTGATAGTTTACTTCCAAACTGGAGCGAAGAAATGCGAAGTAATAGCAAAGCGAATAATTGAAAGCATCACCGTCTCGCTTCTCAAACGACATGCTGATTAACGAGCCAGATATTGGCTCTCTATTTCCAACGTGCTGGTCCTCTATATCCCGCACGTCAGTTCTCTATCACCAGCGCGTTGGTCCTCTATCTCCAACAAATTGGAAATAGAGAACGAATAAAGCAGGCCTAAAGTGAGTCTTCCAGACCTGTCCAGAGACTGCTTGCGCAGACTTATTGCCGAACAAATGTGCTTTGAGAAAGATACAACGATGCAGCAACGATGCGGAGGATAAGGGCTTATTGCCAGATAAGCTTGCCGTGAAAAAGACATTTCCGGGATGTTGTTATTCACTCCCGGGATGCTGCTTCTGCCGGAAGTTCTTGGGAGTGTCCTGATAGACTTCCCGGAAACACTTAATGAAATAGTGCGACTGGTTGAAGCCGGTCAAATAGGCTATCTCGGCAATGGTGAGATCGGTGGTATTCAGCAGGTACACGGCTTTCCGGAGGCGTATGGTCCTGATGAATTGATTCGGGGTCTGTCCCACCAGCGTTTTAAACTTCCGGTGGAGAACGGTCTTACTGGTGTTCATCTCCTCTGCAAATTCGTCGATCTTGAAATCGGAGTCCATCAAATGCTCTTCAATCACCTTCATGGATTGTTGCAGGAATTGTTCTTTCGGATCAAACTCAATCTCGTTGCTGTCTGGTGAGATGAGTTTGCCTATAAGTTGCGCTTTCCGTTTCTGCCGCGTCTGGCAGATGTTGAGCATCTGGTTGATTAGTGCCGCCGAGTCGAACGGCTTCTTCAAATAAATATCCGCACCGGCTTTGTAACCTTGCAGCTCATCGTCCGTAGATGATTTTGCAGTAAGCAGGATGACGAAGATGTCGGCGTACAGGCTGTTTTCCTTGATTTGGTGACACAGGGTTAAGCCGTCTCCTTCGGGCATCATGATGTCCGACACGACGATTTCGGGCAGATACTCTTCCACCAGTTTTATCGCTTCCGTCCCATTCCGGGCTAATATGACACTGAAGTACGATTCCAACGTATTCCGTAGATATTCCCTCAGGTCGTCGTTGTCTTCCACAATCAAGATAATGCTCTTTTCGGTGGTGGACAGCATGGCGGTCTCTTGTTGGGTATCGGTTTCTTGCAGACAAATCTCCGCCGGCAGATTCAGTGTGATCGCAGTCCCTTTTCCCGGTTCCGACTTGATATGCAGGTCGCCATTGAGGATGGATACAAAGCGCTTGACCACATAAAGTCCGATGCCGAATCCTTGCGAGTCGCCGTTTTGTAGATGCTGGGGTTCACGATAGAATTTATCGAAGATCTTTTGCTGGTTGATCTTTTGAATGCCCGCCCCGTTGTCCGCTATCTGGTAAGTAAGCAGGCTATGGACGTCGTCGTAATTTAGGGTAACCCGTATTCTTCCTCCCGCCGCAGTGTATTTCAGGGAGTTACTGATCAGATTATAGAGAATCCGCTCTATCTTTATGGAATCAATGGACAGGTATAGTTCTGCGGTACAGGCCTCAAAAAGCAGTTCTATGTTTTTGGATTTCGATAGGTAAGAGAACGATTCGATGACCAGTCGGGTGAACGAAATGATCTCCGTCTTCCGTTTCTTTATTTTAGAATCGGAAAGTTCCGCACGTTTAAAGTCGAGAATGGTGCTGAATATCTCCGAGAGGAAGGACGCGTTCTTGGCGATGATTTCGAGCTTTTCCCGGTGCGGATCGTTTGGGGTGAGGTTGCGCAGCAAATCATTGGCCGGAGCCACGATAAGTGAGAACGGAGTGAGCAGATCGTGCGATAGCCCCGCAAAGAAACTCTCTTTCTCACGTAGCAGCTCTTCTTGCTTTTGCCGTTCTATCTTACGTAATCGTTTGGTTTGCTTCTTCTTGTATCTTAAAAGGATGAGGTACACGATGAGCGCAATGGAGAGCACAATTACGATGAGCAGCAACATGTAAAACCAGCCCGTCTTCCACCACGGGGGAGTGACCGTGATATTCATCGACCAGCAAACGGGATTGTTGCGGAAACCATCGTACTTCCTGATTTCCAGTGTATAATTGCCATGCACCAGTTGCGAGAAGGAGATGGGGTAGGCTAAGTCCAGATACTGCCAGTTGTCACTGAACCCCAGTATGCGATACTGATATTTGTTGTTGTAAAAGTCCGTGCCGGTCTCCGTGAAAGTAAACGAAAGCCACTTGGACTGATAAGACAGTTCGATGGAGGAGATGTATTCCGTTTCCTTGGTCAGGATCACTTTATGGTGTATCTCTTCTCCCACCTTAACCCTCCGATGGTCCACCTGCAATTCCGTTAACAGAATCTTGTTTTGTGCCGGTTGGTTTAAAGCCAGTTGCGGGTCAATGACAATCAGATAGTTCGTACTTCCGAAGGCAATATGTTCGTGGTTATTGATCATCACCCGCGAAGCCGTCAGTATGGTATGCTGTCCGATGAGACCCGCATTGATCTCTTTAATCGTCTTTTGGCGGGTCAGGTAGCAGAATATCCGTCCTCCGATGGAAAACCATAAATTGTTCCCCGAATCGAGGGTCAGGTCTTTGATGGCACCCTTGGGGAGCAGATCCGGGGGGAAAACATTTCTGGCCTGAAGCGTTCCGCCGTCTATCCGCAGAATGTCCGTTGACGTGCCTATCCATAAAGCATTGGAATGCTTGTCTTTAACGATGCTGTACACAATCTCGTCCGTGATGATATGTCCGTTATCCTCTATTTTGTTGGTCAGAGTATTGAACAGGTACAGTCCGCTGTGCGATGAGATCCATAAATGTTGTGGGTCGTACTGTACAAACCCGGTGATCTCATCCCGCCCGAAAGAGTCGTAATGTTTGTAATTGTCGAAGCCTTTGGTGGCATCGTTAAAACGTACGGACATCAATCCGTTCTGTTTGGACCCCACCCACATCCGTCCGTCGTTTCCATAGAAAAAGGAAGTCACCTTCTCCAGTTGCTTGCCGTAGTCGAAGGATTTTAGTTTCAGGTGCTCTCCTGCCGCGTCTTTCTTATTATAATACAAGAATCCGTATCCGTCGTGCCCCACCATAATAAAGTGCTCATCGGAGTACATGGCCAGAATGTAATTGTCCAGCGTTCCGTTTTGGACGTTATCCGATTTGGGGATGATCCGGTCTTTGTCTAATTGGCACAGGTACACCCCGTTGCCCTGCGTTCCCGTCAGCAGGAGATCGTTGCTTACGGCGGCAACGGACATGGCCGAGGTGGGTAACTCGCTTGAAACGGGGAAACGCCTGATGCCGTTTTCTTCCGGATTGAAGCGGTAAACACCCTTCCCGAAAGTACCGATCCAAATATCGTTGTACTTACTTCGGTACATGCAGTTGATGAGCGTGGCGTCGAAATCTTTGTTGTTTAACGGTTGGTATTCGCTATTGTCCGCATTAGCCAGCTTTACGCCATTGCCCCACGTTCCCAGATAGATATGGTTATCACGCCCTTGCAACATCCTGAAGATAGACGGGACTTTCACCCCCGTATACCGGGGAGGGGCAAGGGTCGTTTTTAAAGGAGCATCTCCTTTCCACTCCATCTTGATTAAGCCCGAATTCCAGGTCGAACACCAAATGGCATCTTTTTCCCCGTTATCGAGAAATTGGGTGATCGATAAATCTCCCGGTCTCTCAATCCATTGTTTGTTTGAAAGATTGTGGATAAAATAGCCGAAGTAGCTGCCGAACCAGATATACCCCTTGGGTTTTTCCACGATGGAAGAGATGATATATCCGTTGTAGTAGCTGGAGATGCGGTAGTGCTGTTTGCTGTCGGGAGTCAGTTTATAAATACCCTCTTCCCATGAGCCCAGCCAGATACTTTTCTCGGAATCTTCGAAGATAGAGATTACTCTGTGGGGACATTTTCCCTCAATGATGTCTTTCAGGTGGGTGAAGGTGTCTTTCTGTGGATCGTAAATATCGACTCCTCCCGTCTTCAGACCGATCCATAGCATACCCTTTGAATCGAACATCAGGGTTTCAATGTTGTTGGCTGCGAGACTATTATTGTTTCCGTTTTCACGCTTGTAGACTTTGAAACTCTTTCCGTCGAAGCGGTTTAGTCCGTCGGTGGTCGCTATCCAGAGAAAGTTCCTGTTCTCACAGACGGAAGTAACCTCAATGCTCGAAAGTCCGTCTTTGGTATCATAATGACGGAACTCCTGCGACACAGCGTAGCGCACCGGAAGAGAAAGAAATAGCAGGATGAACATCAAATGTTTCATAGCATATGGATTGTTATACAAATTTATAATATATTTTTGTCTTATCCTATATCCCGTTCCTCTAAAAGGATGTGCATGAGTGGTTTGGGAGGATTTTATTATAGATAGCCCGTATTGTGTTATTCAAAAAAATAGGCGTAGGAGTATTGTGTTATGATCCCGGTCAAAATTGCTATTGAAATAAAGAGGGAACAGATACATTTGCACAGGTTAACTTTAAAAGATTTAATTATGAAAAAACTTATTCAAATGCTTCACAAAGGTCTCTTCTTAATCGGATTGTCTCTGATGTGCCTGCCTGCGGTAGCAGGGACCTCTGCCGGAAGTAAATCGGGACTAAACATTGCCCAGCAACTAAAGGAAATCACCCTTAAAGGACATGTGACCGATCAGGCGGGAAATCCGGTGATCGGAGCAACCGTACGTGTTGAAGGTTCTTCAATAGGGGGCATCACGGATATATCCGGGAACTATGACATTAGAGTACCTCAGGGTTCTAAAGTCGTATTCTCCTATATCGGCTATAAAACAGTGAGTCGCGTAGTGACTGCTTCGGGTACGGTGAATATCACCTTGCAGGAAGATACGGAGCTTATTGACGAAGTAGTGGTAGTGGGTTACGGGGTGCAGAAAAAGGCAACCCTGTCCGGTTCGGTGAGCGCTGTCTCGGGAGCGGAGATTCAGAAATCACCAGCAATGAATGTAACCAACTCAATGGGCGGTACATTACCCGGACTGGTGGTGGTTTCGCAAAGTGGCGAGCCCGGTGCGGATTACTCCACTCTTTATATTAGAGGTAAAAGCTCTTTGAATGATAATTCCCCTCTTATCGTTGTCGATGGGGTGCCCAATCGTTCTTTAGAGCGTATAGACCCTTCCACCATCGAGTCTATATCGGTGTTGAAGGATGCTTCCGCCGCTATTTACGGTTCACAGGCTGCCAACGGGGTTATATTGGTTACTACCAAGCGGGGTAAAGCGGAGAAACTGAACATTACAGCTTCTTACAGTGCAGGATGGTCACAACCGACCAAGTTGCCGAAGCTGACTAATTCCGCCGAGTACGCAACGTTGGTCAATGAAATAAATCCCGGTACTTATACACCGGAAGCAATCCAGAAATATAAGGATGGAAGTGATTCCTGGCGTTATCCCAATACAGACTGGTTCGACACGGTGTTGAAGACCTGGTCCATGCAGCATAATGCCAATGTTACCATGTCCGGCGGCAACGAAAAGCTACAAGCCTTTGTCTCTTTATCCAGTCGTTTTCAGGACGGGTTCTTTAAGAACAGCGGAAGTAAATATGCCCAGCACGACTTCAGGGCGAATATTGATGGTAAGGTCAATGATTATATCAGTGTATCGGTGGATGCAAGCGCCCGTTTGGAAAAGAGCGATTTTCTTTCGGTAGGTTCCGCACGTTTATTCCGCGATTTAATGAACGCACTTCCTACATTGCCTGCCGTTTGGCCTAACGGACAACCCGGTCCTCCGCTTGATTTGCAAAACCAGAATAACCCGGTGGTACAATCTACCTCAAAAGCCGGTTATAATAAAGGAGAAAACTACGTATTCAATATCAATGCAAAGGTAAACGTGAAGATTCCGTGGGTGGAGGGGTTGTCCCTGACCGGAGTAGCGGCCTTTGACCGCGGATTGAAATATACCAAGTCATTTAGTAAGAAATACGAGCTTTATACCTGGGATGGAACAAGTATGGATTCCAACAATTTGCCGCTTCTGGTGAAAGGTCAGTACGGGGCTTCCAGTAGTTTGAGTCAACGGCTCGACATCAGTAAAGAGTATTTGGTGAATTTGCTGGCTAACTATCAGCGTACTTTCATGAAGGTACACGATGTTTCTCTCTTGGCCGGTATGGAATGTATAGAGAATAATTCCAATTGGTTCAATGCCGAAAGACGTAATTATACGGTGGACCACCCCGATGAGCTGAACTTCGGAGATTCAAACGAGCAATATGCCACGGGATCTTCTCCGGGGAAGAACCGCTGGATGAATTACTTCGGACGGGCCAATTACACATATAAAGGGAAATACATTGCGGAGTTTGTCTGGAGGTATCAGGGTTCCAGCAAGTTTGCGTCGGAAACCCGGTGGGGATTCTTCCCGGGTGTATCATTGGCTTACCGCATTTCCGAGGAGAGCTTCTGGAAAAACAGTAAGATAAGTAGTGTTATCAATGGTTTAAAGTTGAGAGCTTCTTATGGAAAAACAGGTAATGATCTCATTGACCCGTATCAGTTCTACTCACTTTATGCCAAATATTGGCAGGACTTTGCAAACGGAAGTCAGGAGAACAAAGCCGCCTATTATGAAAGTCTGGCCGCCAATGTCAAAGTACACTGGGAAGAAGCAAGGCAGACCGACATCGGTTTTGATATGAATCTGCTGGATAACCGTTTGTCCATAACCGCCGATTACTTTAATAACTTGCGCTCAAAGATTCTGATTCCTCAAACCGGTTCTGTACCCGATTTAACAGGGATGAGTGGCATCTTACCCGACATTAACCTGGGCAAAGTACGTAACCGCGGTTTTGATTTTGAATTGAACTGGAACGATAAGGTTCGTGACTTTGAGTATCACATCGGGCTGAATGGAGGTTATGCAAAGAATAAGATCATCTTCTTTGATGAGGCTGCCGGTGCACCGGTTTGGCAACAACAAACCGGACATCCCATGAACTCGAACCTCTATTATGAGGCTATCGGTATATTCCATAACCAGTCCGAAATAGATAACTATCCCCACATGGACGGCGCTGTTCCCGGAGATATCATCTTTAAAGATGTGAATGGAGATAAACAAATAACCGGTGAGGATAAAGCTCGCATTTATAAAAGTAATGTTCCCAAGTGGACGGGAGGCTTAAACCTGTCTGCCAAGTATAAAGGCTTTGACCTCTCTCTCTTGTTCCAGGGACAAGCAGGTGCCGTTCGTTATGTACAGGCATTGGGCAGTAAAGACGGAATCAATTACTTTAAATCATTTTACGATAAGCGTTGGACACCGGAGAACCCGAACGCTGATTACCCGCGTACCTTCAACCGGAACGAAGAATATTGGGTAAGCTCGGAGAATCCGAATACCTTCTGGCTTCACCGTACAGACTTCATTCGCCTGAAAACAATGGAATTGGGATACACGCTTCCTGCCGGTATGATTCATAAATGGGGGCTGAACAATATACGCCTGAGTGTAAGTGGCATGAACCTGTTTACTTATGCACCGGATATGAAAGACTTCGATCCTGAATTGGAATATAAGGAAGACGGATTCGCCGGTGAAGGATACCCTCTCCAACGAATTATTACTGCTGGAATTTCTATAAACTTTTAAATCGATAGACTATGAAACGTTTGTTTTTCGCTATAACACTATTATTGGCATTTATATGTTCATCGTGCAGTGACTATCTGGATACTGTACCCGGAGACAAGTACGATGATAACACTATTTGGTCCAATCCAAGTCTGGTCCAGAGCTTTGTCTATAAAATCTATTTGGGAATCCCCTATCCTTATCAATGGTATATGAGTGCTTCGCTGGTCGATGAAGCCGTGCCTATTCAAAATGACGGGGTCACTACCCGCGTACTGACCAGTACCATGACGCCGGATGATCAGGGAGCATTTGTGAATAACTGGGCTACTTGTATGGAAAACTGGTGGTGGAAAGAAGTGTATGCCAATATCAGGGCTTGTAACCTGTTCTTCTCCAAGATAGAACAGGTGGACTTTACGGACAATGCACTAAAGCAGCAACTCATAGGCGAGGTACATTTTTTGAGAGGTTACTTCTATTATCTCCTCATGGCCCAATACGGCGGAGTGCCTCTTATTGACCATGTTGTCAATATCGGAGATGATTATAACTTCACCCGGAATACCTTTGAAGAAACCGTCAACTTTATCGTTAATGATCTGGAAGCGGCGGTTGCCGATGGGAAACTGGACAATCAAACTGATAAGACCCGTGCTACGAAAGGAGCGGCTTATGCCCTCGAATCAAGGGTGCTGCTTTATGCGGCAAGTGATCTTTATCATTCCAACGCTTCATGGGCGAATGGTTACGAACATCCAGAGCTGATCGGCTACGTGGGTGGAGACAGGGAAGCTCTTTACAAAGCGGCTAAGGCTGCTGCAGAGAAAGTCATGGTGTTGGGCTATGATTTATATAAGGGCGACAGTGATCCGATTAAGAATTTCCAGGACCTGTTCTTACAGATGAGTTCGAGTGAGCAAATCTTTATTACCCAGTATGATAAGCAAACCATGCCTTATTGGGCTACGGATTGGATTGCATGGGTTTGTGGAGCACCTTCTTATGGCGGATATGCATTGAATCAGGTAACGGCTAATCTGGCGGATGCTTTTGAGAATGCGGATGGAACCAGTTTTGACTTTGCAACGCAGAAAGCGACTCCTTATGCAGGAAGAGACCCGCGTTTCTATGCTTCGATTTTATATAACGGTGCTTCATGGTATACAAATTCATGGGGGAGTGTGTCTCCTTCGACGATTAATATCACCAGCACGGACAGTAATAATGGTAATACCACCGGTTATTATATCCGCAAATTCATTTCACCGTCGGAAAACGACTATTATTATGGTTCAAGACAACCGGAGCCTTATATTCAGATCCGTTATGCAGAAGTGCTGTTAAACTATGCGGAAGCTTGCCTGGGACTTGGAGAAGAACCTTTGGCACGTGGTGTTATGGACCAGATACGTGAACGGGCCGGGATGCCGGATGTACCGGATACGGAAACCGGGGCAGCTTTGTTAGCTCGCTATCGCAATGAACGCCGTGTGGAATTGGCATGGGAAGGACATCGCTTCTTCGATGTGCGCCGGTGGATGATTGCTCCCGAAGCCTATGTAGCGGCAAGGGGAGTGAAAGTGGAGAACGGAGCCTATAAGGAGTTTGATTTTGAAGACCGGGCATGGAACAATAGCCATTATCTGATTCCTATTGCACGTACCGAGATTCAAAAAGATCCGGCTTTGATTCAGAATCCAATCTATAAATAAAGCGTATCTGTAAGGGAAGTAAGCAATGCACGGAATAGACTTTAAATACGGGATAATTTGTTTCATGCTCTCCTTATGTCTGGGAGGATGCCAGGGACTGAAGAAGTTACCTGACAGGAAACAATGCCTGGATGAGGGATGGTATTTCTGTCTGGAGGGAGATACCATATCCTCTCCCTCTTCTACCGATTGGTCGTGGAGAAGAGTGGACCTGCCTCATGACTGGAGCATTGAAACGCTTTCCGGACAGGCAAGGGGGGTGACATGCGGACCGTTTACCCGCCGGAGTGCGGGAGGAAAGTCCACCGGATATACAGCCGGTGGCACGGGATGGTATGCGCGGACATTTGTCATACCCGAAGAAGAAGCGGATCAACTGCACTTCCTTTACTTTGAAGGAGCGTATATGGAAACAGAGGTGTGGGTCAACGGAAAGAAGCTTGGTTATCATCCCAATGGGTATACTTCCTTTATTTATGACATTTCTTCCTGTTGTTTGCCTGCGGGACAAGTGAATACGGTGGTGGTCCGGGTGGTGAACAAAGGGAAAAACTCCCGCTGGTATTCCGGTTCCGGTTTGTATCGGCATGTGTGGATGGTGGTGGCAGATCCGTTGCATTTGAAGCATTGGGGTAATTCCGTTTATACTTCGGCTGTTCGGCATGATTCAGCCCGGATACAGGTATCCTCAACTCTATGTAACCGCTATCAGGAAGATAGAAATGTGGTATGGTCTGTTTCCATCCTGTCTCCCGGTGGCGATGAAGTTGCTTCGTTCACCCGCGGGACGAAAGTGCTCTCAGGAAAGAAACAAGAAATATCGGAAACGCTTTTTGTAGAGCATCCGCAGTTGTGGTCGGTTTCCACTCCCGTTCTATATAAGGCCGTGTTCAACATGGTAAGTGACAGGGGAAAGCTACTGGATCGTAAAGAAATTCCTTTTGGAGTCCGTACCTTGGCGTACGATGCTACCCGGGGTTTCTTGCTTAATGGAAAGCCGCTTTTGCTGAAAGGGGGATGTATTCATCACGATAACGGATTTCTGGGCGCGGCAGCCATAGACCGGGCGGAAGTAAGAAAGGTCGAGCTTCTTAAAAGCAACGGTTTCAATGCGGTGCGCTGTGCCCATAACCCGCCGAGTGAAGCTTTCCTCAATGCTTGCGATACACTCGGGCTATTGGTGATAGACGAAGCTTTTGATCAATGGAGAAAACCGAAGAATACAGAAGACTATCATCGTTTCTTTGATCGTTATGCAGCACAGGATGTGGCTTCCATGGTCTTGCGAGATAGAAATCATCCGTCCATTTGTATGTGGAGCATAGGTAATGAAATACAGGAGCGTTCGGACTCTTCGGGTATTTGTATTGCACGGCATTTGAAAGAGGTGGTCCGGCGTTACGATAAGACTCGTCCCGTAACCGCTGCCGTGAATGACTATTGGGATAATCCCCGGCTCTCCTGGTCGCAGGATTCGAAAAGGGCGTTTTCCACACTAGATGTGTGCGGTTATAATTACATGGGATATGAATATGAAAGTGACCACAACCGTTTCCCGAAGCGTGTGATGTTTGGCAGTGAATCGGTGGCAGGTGAATCCGCTACTTATTGGGACATGGTGGAAAAGTATCCTTATGTTATCGGTGACTTTGTATGGACGGCTCTTGATTATTTGGGAGAAGCGGGAATAGGGCATGCATTGGAGCTGAAAGAAAAGGAAGAGAATCCCCAGTTTATGGCGTGGCCGTGGTTCAATGCCTGGTGTGGTGATATTGATTTATGCGGAGATAAGAAACCGCAGTCTTATTATCGCGATGTGGTATGGAACAGAAGTCCGATAGCCGTTTGTGTACGTCCCCCGGTGGAAAAGGGTAAAGTGGAGAAGGTCAGTTATTGGGGGTGGACGGATGAATATCCATCCTGGTGCTGGAATAGTTTCCCGAATCAAAAGATGACCGTCCATGTGTACAGTCGGGCTGATTCCGTCCGTCTCTATCTGAACAACCGTTTGATGGGGGAAAAGCAAGTCGGAGGGCAAAAGGAATTTACTTCTACTTTTGAGGTGGAATATATACCCGGAATACTTAAAGCTGTCAACGTAGTGAAAGGCAGGGAAACGGAGAGTTGCGTGTTGACTACTCCCGGTGAGGCTTATTCTTTATGTCTGGTAGCGGATAGAACCCGCTTGTCCGCCGATCGCAATGACTTGGCGTACGTACATATACTTTTGGTCGACCGGAAGGGAAATGTGATCAGTGATAGTCAGGCGAAGATTAAATTAAGTGTTAGCGGGGCTGGAACGCTTGCCGGTTCAGGCAATGCTTCTCCTACGGATATGGAGAGTTTCCGTTCCGATACTCCCCGTTTATATAGGGGAAGGGCTTTGGCTATTCTCCGTTCGTCAGGGAAACCGGGTGAAATTCGTTTAGTTGTCACTTCACCGGGTATCAGGCAGGCGGCGTTAAAAATAGAGGTAAATAAGAAATGAATAGGGAATATTTAATAAAGAAATCAATGGGAATAAAGTCAAATATATTCTTGGGTATTGTTGTTATATTGATGATGGCATCGTGCCAGCATACTTCCAACCGGGAGCATTATATTACTTCCGGTCAGGCATGGTTGGATACGGATAGCAGTTTAATCAATGCTCATGGAGGAGGTGTTCTCTATTATAAAGGTCTCTATTATTGGTATGGGGAATATAAAGGAGATTCCACTTACCGGTTGGAACAGGTGGATACGTGGGAATGTTGGCGGGCCGATGCCCGGGGCGTTTCCTGCTACTCATCACCTGACCTTTCCAACTGGAAGTTTGAAGGAATTGTATTGAAACCAGTTAAGGAAGATCACTCATCGGACCTTCATCCCTCACAGGTGATGGAGCGTCCGAAAGTGATCTATAATGAAAAGACGGGAAAGTTCGTCTTGTGGATGCATGTGGATAGTCCCGATTACGGAAAGGGGATGGCGGGTGTTGCCGTAGCGGACCGCCCTACGGGACCTTTCCGTTATCTGGGTTCACTCAAACCGAACGGCTTTGACTGTCGTGACCAAACCTTGTTTAAGGATACCGATGGAAAAGCCTATCATATTTGTTCCACTGATTGGAATAAGAGTTTGATGGTGAGTCTGCTGAGTGATGATTATACCAAACCTTCAGGGCAGTACAAACGCATACTCGTGGGACAAAAGCGTGAAGCTCCTGCGGTGTTTAAGCGGAACGGTACTTATTATTTGCTCACTTCAGGCTGTACCGGATGGGATCCTAATGAAGCGTCGTATGCCACGGCGGATTCTCTTATGGGAGAATGGCGGATACAGGGAAATCCCTGCAAAGGTCCGAAAGCTGATAAAACATTCGATGCACAGAGCACTTTTGTTTTAAAGATTGAGGGGCAGGATCGCTATATTGCCATGTTTGACCGGTGGAATAAGCAAGATCTTATACATTCTTCGTATATTTGGTTGCCAATAGACTTCGATGGTGGTGAAATGACCATTGAATGGAAAGATAGGTGGAACTTGAATTTGGGAAACACTAAATAACAAGAATATGAAATCTAATCTGGAAAGCAGGCTTGTCTGTCTTATCGCTGTTTTAATGCTTCTTATTGTTCCAGGGCATGTCAACGCGCAGCAGGTACACCGCTTTGATGTAACGAAATCGTTTGAGAAGCCTTTGAGCGGGCACTTTAAAATGGGTGATCCGGATGGTCGAAATGCGGATATCGTATTAAACAGCCGGTATCTGACTATTAAGGGCACTCCCGTTTTACCGGTTATGGGCGAATGCCACTTCTCACGGATTAAGCCCGCTCATTGGAAGGATGTCATTTTGAAGATGAAGGCTTGCGGCATTAATATTATATCGACTTATGTCTTTTGGAACCGTCATGAAGAGATTGAGGGACAGTTCGACTGGGAAGGAGAGAAGAGCCTGAGGGCGTTTGTTGAGCTTTGCCGTGACAACGGGCTGTTTGTCTTTTTGAGAATCGGTCCCTGGGCACATGGGGAAGCACGCAACGGAGGTACTCCGGATTGGATATTACGAAAGAAATTTATTAAGGACCGTTCGGACGATGTGGTGTATCAGCATTATGTGGAACGGTACTTCTCACAAATAGCATCACAGGTTAAGGGACTGTTTTATAAGGATGGTGGTAATATCATCGGCATCCAGCTTGAAAATGAGTATTGGCATGCCAAAGCGGGAGAGGCACATATTCTGTGGCTCAAAGATACAGCGTTGAAGCTGGGCATGGACGTGCCCATCTACACGGTTACCGGTTGGGGAGACGGTTCTGTTCCTCCTTATCAGGTAATACCTTTATGGGGTGCATATCCCGATGCACCATGGGCGGAACATGTGAACAGGGAATTCCAGTTTGGCAATTTCCAGTTCGACTCCTTTAGAGATAATGAGCACATCGGGAACGACCAGATTAAACGTAAGGATGTGTATATGAGCTATAACGATTATCCGTTCTTTACTTGTGAGATGGGTGTCGGCATTCAGAACACTTACCACCGACGTCTGGTGATTAGCCCCATAGACGGGTTGGGGATGATAACGGCTAAACTGGGATCGGGAAGCAACTTGTTGGGATATTATGTCTTTAGCGGAGGAACACAGTTCAGGGGAATGCTTCATCCCACGGCGGAAGATCAGGATGAAACCGGCTATTGGACCCGTGTACCCGCAAAATCGTATGACTTTCAGGCCGCGATACGGGAATCGGGGGAATTGTCGGAAGCTTATAAGCAGGTGAAGAAGCTCCACTATTTTGTAGATGATTTCGGCCCGGTACTGGCTCCGATGTCTCCGGTTATCGGAAAGGCTAAGGAAGGGGAACTGCAAACAGCAGTGCGTTCAGACGGTAAGTCAGGTTTCTTATTCGGCATTCATTATGCGCGCTATCAGGTTCGTTCCGTAAGCCGGAATAATCGTTTTCTGGTTCGATTGAAAGCGGAAACGATTGAGTTTCCGGAGAAAAGTGTGGATATTGCCGACAGTACTATCTTTATCTGGCCGTTTAATCTGGAGATGAAAGGTGCTGTGTTGAAATATGCCACGGCACAGCTTATCAATACTTCCGGATCGGATTACTTCTTTTTCCAGAACAAGCGGATTCCGGTGGAAATGGCTTTCGCTGCTTCCGGTATAGAGCGGATAGACGTTCCCGGACAGTCTTGGGCGAAAGTGGAGAAGAAGCAGGATCGCTTCGTGGTATCCGATATGAAACCGGGAGCTCGGTGTAAGGTGGTGCTTCGGTTAAAAGACGGAAGCGTCAGGACTATTTTTGTATTGACAGAAGAAGAGGCTGATAACTATTGGTCATTTATGGTGGATGGACATAAAGAGTGTTATATTACTCCGGCTGGCATGTATGCCGCTAAAGAGGGTGTCTTTGCTTATTCCGATAAGCCTGAAATAAAGATAAGTCGTTTGAGTCCGTCCGGTGCATTTGAGGATACCTTGATTCAAGTGCCTGTCGTAACTCCGAAGGTGGTATTAACTCCCCGTTCTTTACTTTCCGGTGCTTCCTGGCTGGAGAGCGGGAACTTCAAACAAATTCCGGCAAGGCAACAACTGTTCCACCGTTTCTTCTTTAAGGAATTTAGCCTTGAGAATCCTTCGGCTTTCCGAAAGGTGACTTTCTACCTTTACCCGGAAACAGCGGGAAGGGTGAGCCTGAACGGACATTGGGTGGAACAGGACTTGCATCCGGGAAGACTGAATGCTCTTGATTTGACAGGATATGTGACGAAAGGGGAGAATAAATTGCTTCTGGCTTTTCCTTATGAAGAAGGAATGCACCGGTTTGCCGGACGTATTTGTGTGGAATACATGAACTATGACCGGATCAATATACTCACAGACTCCAGCTGGCTGAAAACAGATATGTATAGTTATCCTTCTCCGTTGAAATCATTCCCCCGTCCTGTGCCGGCAAAACTGGTGGAAACGCCGGACTTTGCCGATAGCCTTGCTTCTGATAAATTTAGAGAATGGGATGTCAGCATACCGCTTGACGTGTTTAAAGGGGTGGATGAGACCTATTTGCATCTTCGCTATACGGGTGACCGGGCGGAATTGTATAATGACTATATGCTGTCTGATGATGATTTTAATTCCAATGTACCTTGGCATATCGGACTGGGGCGCCAGGAGTATGGGGTTGCAGGTAAAACCATGAGACTTGTGGTCTATCCTTTGAAACCTTCGGAAAAGATCTTTTTTGATGTGTCGCCTGCTTCAGGTTCATCTAATCAATGTACCGTTAAGCAGTTTCAAGTGATTCCTGAATATAGAGTTAAAGTAAAATAGATATGAAAAGAATTGTTCTTATTAATTTAGTGTTACTGGTTTGTTCTTTCTTGTCTGCACAGGATTTTAAAGTTGCCGATATATTCAGCGATGATATGGTTTTGCAGCAACAGTCGGATGTACCGGTATGGGGTTGGGCGAAACCGGAAACGGAAGTCTCAATCCGTACTTCATGGAATGACCGGACCTACGAAGGAAAGGCTGACAGCGAGGGTCGTTGGAAAATCAATATTAAGACTCCGGTAGCCGGTGGACCTTATTCCGTGCAGGTGAAAGGTGAAAAGGAATATTCTTTTAAAGAAGTGTGGATTGGCGAAGTTTGGCTGGCCAGCGGGCAATCCAATATGAGTATGCCTTTGAAGGGGTATTATTGCCAACCGGTGGAAGGTTCGACGGAAGCTATTCTCAATTCGGGAGGGAAACAGATTCACTTTATCAATATTCCGGTGATGGGAGCATACAGTCCGCAAAAGGGATTTAAAGCAAAATGGATGGAGGCGTCTCCTCAAACAGTAGCGGATTGTTCGGCAGTGGGCTGGTTCTTTGCTGACTTTCTGCATAAACATACCGGAGTACCAATTGGAATAATAAACTCCAGTTATGGAGGTTCAATTGTTGAGGCGTGGATGTCTCCTGCTTCTTGCAAGGAGTTTAAAGATATTGAAGTTCCGCCACGGAGTGACCATACGGACCCGGGAGTGAATAATGTGCCCACCGTGCTTTTTAACGGAATGATTGCTCCCGTTGCAGGTTATGCCATTCGTGGGGTCATCTGGTATCAGGGAGAAAGCAATATCTTCAATGTTCCGCGTTACGCGCGTTCCGTTGCATCAATGGTGAAGGGATGGAGAACATTATGGGGATGCGGCGAGTTCCCCTTCTATTTTACCCAGATAGCTCCCTATGATTATAAACAATGGAACTTCTTCACTCCTCAGTGGCCGGAGATTTCCGCCTATTTACGTGAGGCGCAGTTGAAGAGTCTGGACTTGATTCCCAATAGCGCGATGGCTGTTTTAATGGACATCGGGGAATCCCGCATGATTCACCCCAGACATAAAAAGGAAGTGGGCGACCGCTTGGGTATGCTTGCTTTGAGCAAAACTTACGGGGTGAAGGGTTTTGAGGCTGAAAGTCCCCGTTATGATCACATGGAAGTAAAGGGGGATAAAGCAATTATCCACTTCTCCAATCAGTTTGCCGGGCTTACTTCTTATGGAAAGCCTTTGGAACTGTTTGAGATTGCCGGTGAAAATCGTGTCTTCCAGCAGGCAGATGCTTATATTGATGAGTCGAATGGCACAGTGGTGGTCTCTTCCAAACTGGTGAGCGTGCCTAAGGCAGTGAGATATGCTTTCAAGAATGATGTAAAGGGAGAATTATTCGGAACGGGAGGACTTCCGGTTTCTTCTTTCAGAACAGATAATTGGGAATAAATACGAAATGACTATGAAACAGACAAATGGCAGACTTCAATCGATTGATGCGTTACGCGGATTTGACATGTGTTGGATCATGGGTGTTCCTGGTATCATATATGCCTTATATGGCATCTTTGGCGGGGAAACTCTTAAAAGCTGTTGGGAACAGATGGAGCATGTGCCGTGGAATGGATTTCACCTAATGGATATGGTTTTCCCCCTTTTCTTATTTATAGCAGGGGTTTCCTTCCCTTTTTCTTTAGCCAAACGACGGGAAAAAGGAGTAAAGGATTCGTCAATGTATCTTCATCTTGTAAAGAGGACATGCATACTTATTTTGCTAGGCTTTGTGTATAACGGATGGCTGAATCTGGATGTTTCTTCTTTTCGTTTTGCCAGTGTACTGGCACATATTGGTTTGGCATGGTGCATAGGTTCCATGCTTTACATGAACATCAATAGAAAATGGGTAATAGAGATCGTTATTGCCGTGACTTTGCTTGGTTACGGACTTTTAAACGGGCTGGTGCTTGCTCCCGATGCGGTGAGTACGGACCCTCTGCTTCCTGAAAATAATATTGTAGCCTGGTTTGACCGGCAATTCCTGCCGGGAGTGCTGTATAACGGCATCTTTGATCCTGAAGGATGGCTGACTTTGATTCCAGCTACAACTACGGCCCTGATAGGGATGCTTACGGGTAATTACTTGAGAGAGGACGGGGTGAAGCCTTCATCAAAGGTGTTTGTTTTGTTGTTAGTAGGTTCGGTCTTATTTGTTCTGGCCTTGATTGCAGATTTGGTGATTCCCATTAATAAAGCGTTGTGGTCGAGTTCGTTTGTTTTGTTAACCGGCAGCATTAGCATCATCTTGATGGCTTCCTTTTACTGGCTCATTGATGTGCGCCAATTTAGGGGATGGGCATTCTTTTTCAGGATAATCGGATTGAATTCCATCTTTATCTATATGGCCCAGCAGATCATAGGCTTTTCCGGTATCAGTTCATTCTTCTTTTCCGGTTTGGCTCATGCCCTGCCTCAATTGCAGTCTTTAATTATGAGTTGCGGTTACGTAGCGGTTTGCTGGCTATTGTTGTACTATTTATATCGAAAGAATATCTTTATCAAAGTCTGATCTTATGGGAAAGTGTTTCGTTTTTATGCTCTGTTTGTTTCCTGCTTTGATGCTGGGAGCGGCGGGACAGAGGGGAGATTATACGGGTAAGTGTAGTTGCACAGCTCTAAGTCAGTGTCCTTCAAGTCTGAAAGAAGAAGGGAGCATGGACTGTACGTCTTCACAAGCTCGATGCTATTATGTGGATGCAGAAACAGGCACTGTGGACGGGGATGGAAGTGTGACTCATCCTTTTTTCGCGCTGGAAGCGGTAACCCGTCTTTCCTTCAATCCGGGGGATAGCATTCTTCTGGCCGGTGGGCAGACTTTTTCCGGCACACTGCACATCCGCAAGTTCGCAGGGACGGCGGAGCACCCTTTGTATATCAGTTCTTTTGGTAAAGGAAAAGCGGTGATTGATGCCGGGAAAGGTTCGGCATTGCTTGTGGACTCTTCGCGTTATGTGCTTATCCGGAATATTGAGGTAAGAGGGGATGGAAGACTCAAAGGAAATGACGGAAGCGGAATTGATATTAAATACTCCACGGATATTCAAGTGGACAGTGTGGAGGCATCCGGCTTTCTTTGGAACGGTGTCGGGACTTTCGGAGGAGCCGATATCAGACTTACTCGTATTTATGCACATGATAACGGGTTTAACGGAATAGAAGTTAGCGGACCGTGGTCTCATAAAGAAGTGCATCGTGTGTATGTGGGGTATTGTGTTGCCGAGAATAACCCGGGGAATCCCAAGATAAAAGATAATCATAGCGGAAGCGGTATTCTAATAGCTCATTCTACTGGAGTACAGGTTGAATACTGTGAAGCGATGAACAACGGATGGGACATGCCGCGGATTGGTAATGGTCCCGTAGGTATTTGGGCTTTTGAGTGTGACAGTCTGACGATACAGTATTGTTTTTCCCATGATAATAAAACGGCACCCGGTGCCCGTGACGGGGGCGGCTTTGATTTCGATGGCGGAGTAACAAATTCCGTGATGAGGTATAACTTATCGATGAACAATGAAGGAGCAGGATACGGACTTTTTCAGTTCGGCGGTGCTTCCGACTGGACCAATAATTTTATTCATCATAACGTGAGCATCAACGACGGACGGAAGAACTCTCAGGCGGGTTTCTTTATTTGGTGTGATCCTTATAATAAATCAGTCCCTTTGCGTAATAGCTATATCTGTTCCAACATAGTGTTGAGTTGCTATGGTCATGCCGTTTCATTTGAAACAGGTTATGCAAGGAATTTGCTCTTTGAAAAGAATGTCTTTGTGTTGACCGGTAGTGCAGGGCGGCATACCGGGGGAAACAAGGTTAATTCATATCTCGGTGGAGACCGGACAAAGAGGAATAAAGAAGTCACCTTCAATCGTAATGTTTATTGGAGTTCTGTGGCGGAGAAGGAAGGCATTCCCCAACGGGCTATTAAAAGAGACCAAACCGCCAGTATAGAGAAAAGAGTGTTTGATATTCCGGTGCAGGTTGAGGTTGTTCAGATAAAAGAGCTGATGGATTCTTTTTTTCATCCTTAATAAGATTCATATATATGAAAATAGTTGCTTATACTTTCTCAAGAAGTACAAATTGTGAAATATAAATAATCCCCTTATTTATCGGTCATCTTTTGAATGAGACACGATGAAATAAGGGGATTACTCTATTTAAAGTTTCTGCTCTTCTACTTTCACTTCAACAATTTAATCTTATGCACCACTTCAGCAATTTAATTTCATTCATCACTTTAGCAGCTTGATTTCGTTCATCAACTGCTCACCAAGCCCAATTGTATAGCCCTGTGACTTGAATACGATTTCGTTGTTCGTATTGGCAATAACAAAAATGGGAAGCAGCGTTCCATTCTGTAGCTTCAATGCCTTTACCAGTTCCTTCTGAATGCTTCCGCCTTCATCAATACCATAACTAATGGTGGAAGGTAACCCGGGAAAGTCGGACACACGATACTTCTTGCTCTGCTCCTTATCCTGAAAGAGTAGAATAATCCGTTGTCCCCACTGCTCAAAGTCGGCGCTCAAAGCAGAAATATCGCGTAAAGCATGGTTCGTAGGCTCCTGTCCCGTACCCAATATAGCCAGCACATAATATCCACCCCGGCTGCATCCGCAATGATTCATAATCGTTTCAGACTTGCTGGTATTTAAAGATAAGAACGATAATTCTGAGTTTAACTGCCCGATTACTTCCACCTTACTTCTGGGTTTCTCTCTGATGACAAGATCCACATCAGTCGTCTTTCCCTCTTCAATAGTGAAGAAAGAGACTTGCGAGAGCACACTACCGTCACTCTGGCGTAAGCCGGACACTAACATATAATAGCCCGTATCAAGTTTCACACCCTTCTTAAACAGGTGCTCCCAGCTGGTACCACCTCCCATATCCACATCTCCTTCCTCATAATTGAGCAAGTGGAATGTACCATCACGAAACTTAGACAGGGTGAAGTGTGTGTAATACTTCGGATCGGGAACGCCGGATGACTGGATATACTTCAAGTTCAAAGTCCCTGTGGTTGAAACCGTGGCTTTTGAACGGTCAAAGTCCACATCCATAATCCGCTTATCCACCTGCCGGCCTGTCACTTTACGGTACTGTATCTTTCCGGTGACTTCATCAATCCATGCCGGAATGCCAAGGCTTCTTGCCACAGCTACGAAAAAGATATTACGTGATTTACTATCCGATACCCGGGCTTTCCACACGCCAACCGGAGAGATCACAATGTTCTGGTAATTAAGCGAGTTATTAATGGTAATATTCTTCTTGCACCAGTCAACCAGCTTTTGAGGATCTTGCTTAAACGCCTTTTGATCGGTAGCCGGTATGGCCTTCTTGAAGAACTTCTTGTAAGGCAGAATCATTTCATTGCCAACCCTGGGATTCATGATACAGGTATTGAATAACAATACATCATCAATCTCCTGAGGCGTGTTGTAGAGATGGTCGTTCAAAACGTCCAACGATACATCCCTCAAATCCTTAGCGGATATAACGGACAACAGATTCAGTGCTTTCGTAACCTCCTTTTTCTTCTTTGCAGTCAACAGATATTCGGTCAGTGTCTTCCAGTTCCCACGAGAAGCAACCAGGAAAGTCACGGCAGATTCAGGCAGACCATTTTGCTCAACAAAGCCATCAGCCTTGACCTTATCCATGAAGGTGGCAACATAAGCATTGCGTATGGAGTCTTCATGAGCCATCTTTCTGTTGTTCTCAGCCCGTTGTTCGGGAGTCACCTCCGGAATATTGGGACTTTCGGGAGGAGGCACAATATCCAGCGGAAGAGAGTAAACTTCACCTTCCTTCTTGTCCAGACTAATCTTCACTTGTCCATCTTTCCCAAAGGACACCTTCGAATACCCGAATACCCCGTCTTTAGAAGCCCATACCAACATATCACCCCTACCTGCATTCAGCCAGGTAGTCCCGGCTTTATCCGTATAACGCGTAGCCGCGGTATAGAACTCTGCATAGTTATAAATCTTAAACTCCACTTTGGCATTCTCCACAGGCATCCCATTCTTGTCGGTAACCTGAATATAAGCCTTGCCCGTAGGAGCATAGTTCTGAATCAGATTGATTTCCGTATAAGTGGGAGCCTGCAATATGATGTCTTCTTTCCCTTCATAACGCCCCGTCACTTTGGAGTGCATCAACATGCCTCTGCTTGCCGCCGTGTTGAACCAGCCCAGATTAAGAACAGGCTCGGGTTCGCAAGCACCAAGGAAATACCACTTCCCATCTACCCAGGCCTCAACCCAGGCATGATTGTCATCGGTATGCGCCCAACGGGGAGTATAGACCTGACGTGCCGGAATACCGACAGAACGGAGAGCCGCCACCGTAAAAGTGGATTCCTCACCACAACGTCCGTAAGCCGTCCTGACAGATGCAAGCGGTGAACTGGTGCGGGCATCGCTTGGAGTATAAACCACCTTTTCATGGCACCAATGATTCACTTCCAACACGGCATCATGCAGACTCATATTCTTAACGCGCTCCTTCAACTCGGCGAAGAAGACTTTGCGTGAATCATCCAGATTTTCATTATTAACCCGTAGCGGCAAAACGAAATGACGGAACACATCTTCGGGAATACTCTTTCCCCAAGACATTTCCGTCTGGGTACGCTTTGATAGACGGACATTCTCCAAATAGTACTCTCCCGAGTAATCCGTTATATCACCCATAGGCATATAGGCATACAGAAACATTAAAGCTTCCCGCTCATAAGGCGAGAGCTTCTGATTGAATATCTTGAATAAGTTGCCATCCGGCAATTGCTTTTCTTTCAGTTCAAAGTCCTGCTTTACCTGCTTCCTGTAAGCCTCATCATGAATAAAATGTTCATCTCCATAAGAAAACTGACTCACTAAAAGAAACAGCAAACAAGACCAATAGAATAAGTTCTTCATCATCTCATCAATATATTTCGGGTTACATTTATCTATCCTTTGTTACGAAGTTATATCCCTAACGCTTTATCTCCAGTTGAAATGCCAAAGATTCGGTACTTCCAAGTATATTTTTAGGCAAATAAGACTTCTTAATAGCTATCCCAATAAATACGGCGGGACAATATAAGGATTGCAAATATAAAACTAATAAGAATATATAGAGAATGAACAGAAAACATATCTGTTTTTTTCGCTCTTTTTCAAACGTACAGGAAATAAAGCGCCAAGGTACGGTTAATAAACCTGCTTACCGTTTGAAAAGCAAGATGGTAACACGTCCTTATTACCAGCTTCGCTAATCCTTCGCATTTCTTCGCTCCAGCTGAGACGAATTGAAGCGGAGATAGAGCGAAGAAGGTACGAAGATGGTACGGAGATGCTCCTATCTCGCTAATGCTTCTTTAGAATCGCAGACTTCCTTGCTGTTTCACGGAAGTTATATTTACATTCAAAAGGAGTTAAGCATAATCATTATTTGCCGTTACCGGCAAGAAAAGGGAACTTTTTAACATCGCCTCAAAGCCGATGTAATCAGTGGAGAGCATACACCGGACTTATGATTTATCATTCTTTTCAGAGATGAGCAACAGCTTATCTCCACTGCAAAGTTTCAATGTGCCGTTAGGGATGATGTACTCCGTACCGCGCTTGATAATCATGACCAACGTGCCTTTGGGGAGGTCTATCTCCTTTAAGGTATCCCCTTTCTCTAACATCTCGTCGGTAATTGTCATATCCCTCAAATCAGTATCAATCTCTTCCGGTAGTTCAACTCCAAATTCATTCCCCGTCTTTATTTGCGGTACTGATAAATGCAGAAGGCGGGCCACTTTTGAAATGGTCGTGCCTTGCACTACGAGTGATATGATAGTGATGAAAAATACAATATTGAACAGTACAGACGAACCGGGAATATCCGCCACAACAGGGTAAGTGGCAAAAATAATAGGTACTGCACCCCGTAAACCGACCCATGATACAAAAGCCCGGGAACGATTTGTTATGTTTTTCCCAAAGGGTAGCAGACAAATAAAGACACTTAACGGGCGACTTACGATAATCATAAATAACCCAATAAGAGTAGCCATTGCAGCAACATTCAACAATTCGTGCGGATTAACCAACAAACCCAGACAAAGGAACATAATAATCTGAAAGAGCCAGGCCAAGCCATCCATAAAGGTATAGATCTCCTTACGATTGGCTATCTTGTTATTGCTCACTATGATGCCCGCAATATAGACCGCTAAATAGCCGTTCCCTTTTAATAAGTCCGTGATGGAAAAAATAAAAAAGATAAAAGCCAGCAGAAGAATAGGATACAATGATTGATTATCAATATTCAGCCTGTTCAATGTAAATACAGCTAATTTCCCCAACAGATAACCCGCTACCCCGCCTACTAAAAACTGAATAATGAAAGAACTGATAATATGACCGGCTCCCATTCCGCTAGACCCTATGATTTGTATCAGTACGATGGTCAACATATAAGCCATCGGGTCATTACTCCCACTTTCCAGTTCAAGCATAGGACGTAGATTATGCTTCAGGTTAATATTCTGAGAACGCAATATGGCAAACACGGACGCAGAATCAGTAGAAGACATTGTAGCAGCCAACAGCAAGGAAGAGAGGAGCGGAAAGTAAATGTTAGTCCAGCTCATACCCGATAACCACCAGATGAAGAGTCCCGTAAAAAGAGTTGTTAACAAAACGCCCAGAGTGGATAACATGATACCGGGAATCAGCACAGGCCGGATATCTTTTATCCGGGTATCCATACCACCGGAAAAAAGTATTACGCTAAGCGCCACCATACCTATAAATTGTGCTTCTTTGGCATTATTGAATTGTAATCCAAATCCATCACTTCCAAAAATCATTCCTACAATCAAGAACAGGAGTAGAGCCGGCACACCAAAACGGTAACCGGTCTTTCCGGCAATGATACTAACGAAAAGAAGTATTGAACCCGTTAAAAGGACATTGTCTGGCGTAAAAATCATATTTCAGAAACTTTTAGTTAAACCTCAACATAAGCATAATCTCTCTTCTTGGCGAAGAAAAAGAAAACTGCCGGTAAGCTACGCATCTTATCGTGATAAAGCATACACTTTGACAAGGAAAACATTCTCAGCTTTTTAAGTTTATTATATAACGCTGTATTATAGCCGATGTTCATCTTCCAGCATATGGCAGATAAACTCAAATGAGTTCATCCTTAACACAGATAAAAGAATAATGTATATATTTGTAGTTCGTAGTAATCTCAAAACAATCTATCATAGCCTTAAAAATATGATGAATTATCAAAGATATCTATCCTTTTTCTTCCTGTTTCTGCTCATCACGGTAGGAAACATACAGGCTAATCAGAAACCATGCGTGGTCAACTTCGCGCGCGACAACTACCATGCCGCCAATAAGAACTGGTCGATAGGACAGGACGAGAAGGGTATCATGTACTTTGGAAACGACATCGGACTGTTGGAATCAGACGGCATGGAATGGAAGTTATACCAGACTCCCAACTCCACCATTGTACGCGCCATTGCAGTAGAGTCGCACCAAGTCATCTATTCCGGCGGGACGGAAGATTTTGGCCGCTGGGACAGGGATTTATCGGGAAGTTTAAAATATACCTCTTTAAAGGGACTACTCTCCAAAGACAACCATTTAAGTAACGAAAGTTTCTGGAAAATTTGGATTGATGGCAATAAAGTCTACTTCCAGTCATTCAGCCACATCTACGTATACGACCATCACACCATTGAACAAAAGAGCGTTCCAAACGGCTTCTTCCTGCTGTTAAAGGTAAGGGATGAATTCTGGGTACAGGAAATGTACGGTCCGCTATACCGATTGAAGAACGGGGAAATGAATAAAATCCCGGAAAGCGACTTCCTGCGGGGCAAACTGGTCCGGGTCATCCTTCCCTACGAAAAGGATCGCTATCTGATAGGTCTCTCCTCCGGTGAAATATACCTGTATGATAAGAAGGACTTCACGCTTTGGAATCCATCCCTCTCCCATCGCCTCATAGGACAAGAGCTGAACAATGGCATCTATTCCGCGAAACGGAACACTTATTACCTCGGAACCCAACTAAGCGGCATTTACGAAGTGGATGCCACGGGAAACATACTCAACCATTTCTCTTCTCCCAATTCCCTGCAAAACAACACGATTCTCTCTATGTTTGAAGATGATCGTAAAAACATCTGGGCAGCCATGGACCGTGGGCTGGCTTATATCCGCTACACCGACGGTCTGAGTTACTATCGGACAACGGATAGCGGACTGGGAGCCGTATATACGGCAACCCTCTGGAAAGGCAACCTGCTCATCGGTACCAATCAGGGAGTATACTATACGCCACAAGAGAAGACAAACGATCTGGAAATGTTCTCTTCCTTCAAACTGATTGAAGGAACACAAGGACAAGTCTGGTCGCTCCAACAAATAGACGGTCACCTGTATTGCGGACATACCAACGGGCTTCTCGAAATAGACCCGAGCCTTACCATTCGCAAGCCTTACAATATAGGTACAGGGGTATATCGCATCTTTGAGGCCACTGTACACGAACAGAAAGTCCAGATCATCGTCACCTACCAGAATCTTTGCATCTTAAATGAGCAGACACACAAGATTACTGTCATGAGCCAGATCACAGACCCCATCTATAATGCAGAAGTCGACCACCTGGGAAACATTTGGCTGGAAACCGTCAGTCGGGGAGTATACAAATGCCGGCTGAACGAAGAGCTGAACGCATTCCGCTACTACACCTACTACGGTAACAGTACAGACAAGAATCTCCCCTCGCACCTTCTCTTACAGAAATCCGGCGGGCGAATACTCTTTTGGGGAAACAACCGCTTTTACCTGTATAATGAAGCAAGCGACTGTCTGGAACCCGATCCACACCTTAACGAATGCTTCAAAGAAATCAAGAACATCAAACGCATCATCCCCGTGAATAACGAAGAGAGTTGGGCCATTACCGGTTCATCCATTTACCGTTTCTTCTACGACGGATACATTGCCCGCGTAAAAGAAGCCTATAAAGTGGAAACATCCAATCTGGCGCTGATCACAGCTTACGAGAATATTTCCGTACTCAACGATTCCCTGTCCCTCATCTGTCTGGATGCCGGCTTCATTCTTCACAATTCACACCAAAGCAAGCAGCAAAATGTGCAACTATCCGCCCCGAACCTCGAATTTATACACATGGGCAACGGACAGAAAGGGAAATATGCTGATTTAAATCAAGACATCCACATCCCCTACAAAGATAATTCCGTCAACATCGGTTTTTCCGTAAATGCCGCCTTTGCCGGAAACTTATCCATAGAATATCTATTGGAAGGGGTGGACAATGACTGGAGTCATCCCGAACAGCGAAACAGCATTTTTTATGCCCGTCTGCCGCAAGGGCACTATACTCTGCGTTTGCGCACAACGGACGGACTGGGAAACTATTCAACCGATACCACACTGGAATTTAATATTTTACCTCCATGGTATCATACCATCTGGTGGTATCTCGCCTGTGCCTTGATGGCCGTGGCATTCCTCTTCATCACTTTCTGTATGATGAAAAGGCGCCTGCAAGTTAAACATATCCGACGCATGAAAGCGCAGGAAGCCGCCCACCTGCGCATGCTCAACGAACAGTTGCAGACGGAGATAGAAGAAAAAGAAGCGGAACTATTTACACAAACCTCTTTTATCATCCATAAGAACGAACTGATATTGAAACTTAAAGATATTGTAGATGAAATCGCTTCCAAGACTTCACAAAGGAATCTGTTGCCTTACTATAAAAAAATAAATACACTTCTCTCGGATAACCTGGACACGGAAGAAGACTGGAAGATGTTTCTTATCAAGTTCGAGCAGAAACACCGCAACTTCTTTAAGAAGTTGAAAGAAGTATATCCGCAACTCACCAACAATGACCTGCGCCTTTGCGCCTGCCTTAAGCTCAACATGGAAACTAAAGACATTGCATCCTTAATGAACCTCTCCGTACGTGGTGTTGAGAACAATCGTTACCGGCTGCGTAAAAAGATAAACCTGAAATCCTCCCAAAATCTTAATGAATACTTCATGTCTATAGACTAGATAACATGCTATTATACAGATAAATGTATCTTTTTGAGTAGTAAATGAGTAGCTACTTAATCTGTTAAATAACGGACTGGTGTATTTATGATGAGCGTTATTTTTATGTCTCATTTGTTTCAATCTATACATTTGTTTTCGATTTACTTTCATAGCAACGAGAAACAAATGAAGGATTAAATCAAAAGAGTTATCCATTAAAAATTTAATGCAATGAAAAAAATTCCTCTTATGAAAAAAGCCTCATGGCTAAAAGCTCATTTTTTAATAGTATGCTTTTTACTAACAAGCATATTTGCTTTTTCACAAGAAAAAGTTGTGACAGGTTCTGTTACCGACTCTTCCGGGGAACCACTAATAGGTGTATCCATTTTGGTACAAGGCACTACAAATGGAATAGTAACCGATCTGAACGGGAAATACACCATCAAAGTTAAGCCAGGTGAAACTCTTGACTTCTCTTATATTGGTATGACAAAGCAAAGCGTCAAAGTGGGAAATCAAAGTATAATCAACATACAAATGAAAGATGATTCCCAAGTCCTCGCAGAAACAGTAGTCATTGGCTACGGTAGTGCTAAAAGACGAGATTTGACTGGAGCAATCGGCAATGTCAATTCTGAATCACTGCTGAAGCAACCAGCTCTTAGCCCGGTACAATCGGCACAAGGCAAGATTTCCGGTGTTAATATAATCAATAATGATGCTCCGGGCAGTACCCCGACTATTGTAATCCGGGGATTGGGAACGGCTCTTTCCGGTCGTGACCCTCTATATATTGTAGATGGATTCCCTGTTACGGATATTAAAAATATCAGTGCCTCGGATATTGTCTCCATGGACATCTTAAAGGACGCTTCATCCTCCTCTATTTATGGTATTCGTGCTGCCAACGGGGTTGTTATTATAACAACCAAAAAAGGACAGGAAGGTAAAACCAAAATAGCAATTGATTCTTATTATGGAATAAAGAATGTATCGAATAAAGTAAAAATGGCCAATGCCAGTCAATATATCAACTATTTCAATGAGAATCAAACGTCAACAGGTGCTTCATGGCAACTGGCTGATGTAGCCAAACAAGGCTATAACACCGACTGGTATGATGAACTGACCCAGACAGGGACATTCAACAACAACTCCATTTCATTGACAGGTGGAGGCAAGAGCATTGACTATTTTTTTAGCTACAATTATTATAAGGAAAACGGTATACTGGACAACCAAGACTATCAACGCTCTACCATACGCAACAACAATACGTACAAACTCTTCGATAATCGTTTGTCGATCAAACAAAACTTAAACGTATCCTTCACCCGCGAACACCAAAAACCTTATGATGCTTTCACCGAAGCATATCGCCAATCTCCTCTTGTTCCTGTAATGTATGCAAACGGACGTTATGGACAGCCATTTGTTAATACAACTACCGGAGTCGTAACTTATGAGGCTGGAACAGGAGAAACAGTCGGCAAACTGAATTCTATCGGCAATCCATTGTTCACGGTTGACAATTATAATCAATACAACAAGACCGTTACTATTCAGGGAGGAATAGACGGGGAGCTAAAGATAACAGACTTCTTAAAGTTCAATTCACGATTCGGAGCAACAAAATATTACTCCAATGAAAGAAATTTCAGCAACATAAAGAATGCCTGGTTAAATGCTGATCCAACCCGTACCGAAAGCGATTTCGAAAGTCTGAAAGAGAGCAATGCAGGAGTAACCACTTATGCTAATAATTCTCTGCAATTTGTTAAGAATGAAACATTCAGATGGGTTTGGGAGAACTTCTTTTCTTTCGACAAGTCTTTCGATAAACACCATATTAGTGCTACACTCGGAGCTTCACGCGAAAAATACAACATTGGAAATACAAGCACTCTCAAGGGATATGACGTTCCCGATAAATCACAATACTGGAGCATTAGCCATGCTTCTGGTGATTATACAACTGACGACATCATCCAGTATGATTATACTCCTACTGCATTGGCTTCATACTTTGCACGCGTACAATACAATTACGCTAATAAATACTATTTCTCTGGTACGTTACGTCGCGACGGTTCAAGTACATTCAAATCAAGCAACAGTTATTGGGGAACATTCCCATCATTCGGACTGGGATGGACCATCACGAATGAAAGCTTCATGCAGAACATCAAATGGCTGGAGTATTTGAAACTGAGAGGAAACTGGGGAAAATTAGGAAATCAGAACGTACCTTTGAATGTATCCCAAATTCTGACCTCAACAGGTAGTTCAAACTACAACTATGTACTTGGCTCCAATCAGGCATTAGTATATGGTGCAGCATTCGGAACACCTGCAGTAGGATTATCTTGGGAAATAACCAAAGAGTGGGGATTAGGAGCTGACTTCTCCTTGTTCAACAGCCGTCTGTCTGGAACCATTGACTATTATAATAAGACCAATACCAATGCAATCCTGAATATCTCACCCATATCGGATTCAATGTACTCGGATGATTATTACGACCACGCTGCAAAAATCAATAACAGGGGATTGGAAGTAAGTCTGTCTTGGAAAGACCAATTTGCCAACGGGTTAAAATACGATATTAGTGTAAACGTTTCACATAACACTAACGAGGTCAAGGAAGTTAATTCCAGCTATACCGGACAAACAGGTGGAAGCCTCTCAAACGGACAAATAACAAAGAAATTGGCAAAAGGCGAACCTGTCTTTGCATGGTGGATGTGGGAAACAGACGGAGTATGGCAAAATCAGGCCGAAATTGACGCTAATCCTCATTATGGCTCGCCCAAACCTGGATATTTGAAATATAAAGATCAGAATGGTGATAAAGTAATAGACGATAGGGACAAAGTCTTTTTGGGCTCTTACCTGCCTACTTACAATTATGGCCTCCATATCGGATTGAACTATAAACAAATAGATTTTAATATTGACGGATATGGTGTTGGTGGTAATAAAGTATATAACGGACTAAAAGGTACCCGTATCAATGGCGGCGAGAATATTTCATATGATACCTATAAGAACAGATGGACCGGTGAAAATTCAACGAACAGTAATCCGGGTGCAGGCAGGGACTCTTATGCTTCCAGCTATTACCTGGAAAGCGGTGCCTTCTTCCGCATTAACAACATTACTTTAGGATACACTTTCAATGATATAATCATGAAAGGCTCTAACCTCCGGCTTTATTTAACGGCACAAAATCCGTTTATAATCACAGGCTATAAAGGTTATTCACCAGAAGTAACAACTACCGACGGAGCACCAAACGGAACAACGGGTATTGAACTATCTGCTTATCCTACAACCCGTAACTTCCTCGTAGGACTAAATTTATCATTTTAAAAACCATAAAAATATAAAACTATGAAATATTTATATATAAAAGTCACTTCTGTATTGCTGCTGCTATTTATGATAGCTTGTAACGATAGTGATTTTCTTGACGTGAAATCTCGGGAGAAAGTTGAAGCAGGAGATAGTGGAGAGGTTTATGAACCTATTTCCTTTGTAAATGGAATATATGGAATGTTCACTGACTGGAACTATGCCTTTTCATACTTAGGCATCACAGAAATTATTTCAGATAACGCAGATAAAGGAAGTTCCGCATCCGACACCGGATCAGACAAAGATATATTGGATAATCTGACCTACACTAGTACTGACGGATCTATTCAGGCAATGTGGCAACATTGGTACAAATCAATTGGCCGGGCCACTGCATCCATAGAATACACCACATCTTATGGCTTAACCGACCAAAGCTACAAGAACCGTTTAATAGGTGAAGCTCGTTTCTTAAGAGCATTAAATTACTTTTTCCTTGTACGTGGATGGGGAGCTGTTCCAATACAGGACCAAGATTTAGTACTCCGCGCTTCTGTTGATGACGTGTATACTTACATAGAGAATGACCTGCTGGCTGCTGCACAATCATTACCTTTAAAAAGCCAATACGGATCGGAAGATTTGGGACGGGCCACAAAAGGAGCTGCCCAAGCTTTGTTATCCAAGGTTTACTTATACGAAAAGAAATGGCAAAAAGCCTATGACTACGCAGATTCCGTCATTACATCAGGGCAATATTCTTTGGAACCCGATTATTCGGTACTTTGGAGAGCTTCCTCTGAAAATGGAGTAGAATCAATCTTTGAATTCCAAGCCCGTGGTGAATCAGTGGCTCACGGAGTACAACAATACTCGCAAACGCAAGGAGCACGTGGTACTACCGGATGGGGTTGGGGATTCAATGTTCCCTCAGAGAATCTATTGGAAGACTTCAATGATTCAAAAGATACCATTCGTCGTGATGCAACAATCATTTTTAGAAACTCTACTCTTTGGGATGGCCGCGTAGTTGGAGCAACAGAAAACCCTATGTATAACCTAAAAGCATATTCTAGTGCAAATGCAGGAGCTAGTGACACCGATAAGAACATCAGATATTTACGTTTGGGAGAGATCTACCTTATCAGAGCAGAAGCTGCTGATGAGCTGGGAAATACGCCACAAGCTAAAAAAGACCTGAACAAAATTAGAGAAAGAGTAAAACTGAGCGATGTAGAAAGCACAGACCAAGCAGAGTTGCTTAAAGCAATCTGGCACGAACGTCGGTTAGAACTTGCTATGGAGCATGACAGATGGTTTGATCTCATTCGTACCGGACAGGCTGGAGCAGTAATGCGTGCCCTTGGAAAACCATTTGTGGATGGTAAACACGAATTATTCCCCATCCCTAATGCCCAGTTACTTTCCACTCCGGGAATGACGCAAAATCCAAATTGGTAAAATGCATTGGATACATAGTTAAATGAAAGGCTGTGTCAAAAGCCTTAAACTTATCCGTCTCGTCCTTTATTACAACTGTTTCTACACAAGAGGACAACGATAGAATAAAGCTTTTGACACAACCTCTCATAAATTTGATGGTCAGAAGAAAACATTAATGAAAAAGGCTTATTACATATATATCATATTCCTCTTAATTCTATCGGGTTCTTGCAGTAAAGGAGAAAACCCCGATAATAATGAAGGATTATCATTAGTCAATATAGCTATAGACGACCAGTCCAATAAAGAGACATTCGCAAATATAAACTCAAACCTGACAGTACATCTTACTTTCTCAGAGAACATCGATTCAACAACAACAAAGTATATTACACTTAAAGATACAACCAACGATTATATAGATCTTAACTATCAGGTATCAGGCAGTCAGGTTACTGTCAGAAGTGATGCCAATTTATCTTCTTATTCGTCTTACAAACTTACACTTGGAAGTGGATTAAAGTCCATTACAGGTGATGCATTATCCGATCCAAAAACATACAACCTTACAACATCTCTTGATACACTTGATAAATATCCAAGGATAAGCGATACGGATTTACTTACATTAGTTCAAAAGCAAACTTTTAAATATTTCTGGGATTTCGGGCATCCGACATCAGGCATGGCACGAGAAAGAAGTTCTTCGGGCAATATTGTTACCACAGGAGGTACAGGATTTGGCATTATGTCAATAATCGTCGGTATTAAAAGGAATTTCATCACCAGGGAAGAAGGACTTACAAGGGTTCGGAAAATTGCAGACTTCTTATCAGAAAAATGTACCAGATATCACGGGGCCTTTTCCCATTGGATAAACGGGGAATCAGGAGAAACAATCAAATTTAGTACTTATGATGATGGTGCCGATATTGTAGAGACCTCCTTTCTGTTTGAAGGTTTACTCGTAGCACGCCAATACTTCGATAAAGAGACCGAAGAGGAATCATCATTGCGGAGTCTTATCGCTAGGCTTTGGGAAGGTGTGGAATGGAGTTGGTTCCAGCAAGATAATCAAAACGTACTCTATTGGCACTGGAGCCCAAACTACGCATGGCAGATGAACATGCAAATAAACGGATGGGACGAAGCTCTGATCACTTACATTTTGGCTGCTGCTTCCCCTACCTACTCCATATCGAAAGAGGTTTATGAAAACGGCTGGGCCGGAAAAGGCAGTATAATTAATGGAAGTAGTTACTACGGATATACCCTCCCACTGGGAAGTGCATATGGCGGACCCTTGTTTTATAGCCATTACTCCTTTCTGGGGCTCAACCCAAATGGGCTGAGTGACCAGTATGCAGACTATTGGGAGCAGAATACACATCATGCACTTATTAATTATCAATATTGTATTAATAATCCAAAAGGGTATGAATATTACGGAAAAAACTGCTGGGGACTGACCGCCAGTGATGGAAATAATGGTTACAGCGCCTACTCTCCGACAAACGATCAAGGCGTGATTGCTCCTACAGCCGCCCTTTCATCAATGCCATACACATATGAACAATCCATGGAAGCATTGAGATTCTTTTACTATAAATTAGGCGATAAAATATGGTCGGATTACGGTTTTACGGATGCCTTCAATTTAGATCAGAGATGGTTTGACGATGAATATCTGGCTATTGACCAAGGCCCCATAATTATCATGATTGAGAACTACCGTACCGGATTAATATGGAATCTCTTTATGCAAATAGATGATATCAAACAGGGATTAAAGAAATTAGGGTTTCAAAGTTCAAATTATAACAAATAACAAATGAGAATTATACGGTTAACAACACTATTATTGTTCAGTCTGCTTATCGTTGCACCATGCAAAGGTATTGAAAAAAGAGAGCCCAAGATGGATCAATTTATCAATTCATTGATGAAGAAGATGACCCTTGAAGAGAAGATTGGTCAGCTCAATCTCTCCGTTGCCGGAGAGATTACCACTGGTCAAGCCAAGAACAGTGATGTTGCCCAAAAGATAGAAAAAGGGCTGGTCGGAGGAGTCTTTAACCTGAAAGGCGTAGAGAAAATACGTGATGTCCAAAAATTAGCGGTTGAACATTCTCGATTGGGCATCCCCTTGCTATTCGGAATGGATGTGGTGCACGGCTACGAAACAGTCTTCCCCATCCCATTGGGATTATCATGTACCTGGGATATGGAAGCCATTGAGCAATCGGCACGTATCGCAGCAACAGAAGCTAGTGCCGACGGCATCTCATGGACATTCAGTCCGATGGTGGACATCAGTCGCGATCCTCGCTGGGGACGTGTCTCGGAAGGTAACGGCGAAGACCCCTTTCTGGGAGGAGCTATTGCTAAAGCAATGGTAACCGGTTATCAAGGCAAACAACAGGATGGACAACTGAAGCGTAACGACCAAATTATGGCTTGCGTGAAGCATTATGCCCTATACGGAGCCGTAGAGGCCGGACGCGACTATAACACTGTGGACATGAGCCGTAACCGTATGTTTAACGAATACATGTATCCCTACCAGGCTGCTGTGGATGCCGGCGTGGGAAGCGTTATGGCTTCTTTCAACGAAGTAGACGGGATTCCCGCCACAGCCAACAAATGGTTAATGACGGATGTCCTACGCAATCAGTGGGGATTTAAAGGCTTTGTAGTAACCGACTTTACCGGCATTGCCGAAATGATTCAACATGGAATAGGTGATTTGCAAGCGGTTTCGGCCCGTGCCATCAATGCAGGAGTCGATATGGATATGGTGAGCGACGGTTTCATTGGTACTTTAAAAGAATCGCTCAAAGAAGGAAAGGTCAGCATGGGAACCATTAATCAGGCCTGCCGCCGTATTCTTGAAGCCAAGTATAAACTCGGACTATTTGAGAATCCGTATAAATACTGCGATCTTAAACGTCCGGCACATGACGTATTCACCAAAGAACACCGTGCCGTAGCCCGCAAGATTGCTTCGGAAAGTTTTGTTCTCTTAAAGAATGAGCCGGCTAAAGCCGGAGAAGCACCCGTACTTCCACTGGCCAAGAAAGGGACGGTAGCAGTTATCGGGCCATTGGCGAATACACGTACCAACATGGCCGGGACATGGAGTGTGGCTGCCTTGCTGGATCAATACCCTTCGTTAGTTGAAGGATTGAAAGAAACTTTAGCCGGAAAGGTGAACATTACCTATGCCAAAGGAAGCAACCTGATGGCCGACTCAGCTTATGAATCACGTGCCACAATGTTCGGACGTTCACTAAACCGGGATAACAGAACAACCAAAGAATTGCTGGATGAAGCATTGAAAGTAGCCGACAAAGCTGATGTGATTGTTGCGGCTTTAGGTGAATCTTCGGAAATGAGCGGAGAAAGCAGTTGCCGTACGGATCTCGGTTTATCAGATGTACAGGAGGCCCTGCTGAAAGCTTTGCTAAAGACGGGAAAACCAGTGGTACTGACCCTTTTCACCGGACGTCCGCTGACCCTCACATGGGAACAGCAACAGGTCCCTGCCATTCTGAATGTATGGTTTGGTGGAAGTGAAGCAGCTTATGCCATTAGTGACGTGCTCTTCGGAGATGTCAACCCAAGTGGTAAGCTGACCATGACTTTCCCGCAAAACGTCGGCCAGATTCCGTTGTACTATGCACACAAGAATACAGGTCGTCCGCTTCCCGAAGGACATTGGTTTGAAAAGTTCAGAAGTAACTATCTGGATGTAAGCAATGACCCGCTTTATCCTTTCGGTTACGGACTCTCTTACACCACGTTCAGTTATGGCGACGTCACATTGAGTTCCCCTGTTCTTAATTCGAAGGGTACGGTACAAGCCACTGTCACCGTGACCAACACAGGAAAACGCGCAGGAGCGGAAGTCGTACAACTCTATATTCACGACCTTATAGGAAGCATTACCCGTCCCGTAAAACAACTGAAAGGGTTTGATAAGATCTTCCTGAAGCCGGGGGAAAGCAAAACCGTTTCCTTCACGCTGACGCAAGACCTGTTGAAGTTCTATGATTACAATATGAACTACGTGGCTGAACCGGGTGATTTTGATATTATGATCGGAGGAAACAGCCGGGATGTAAAATCGGCCCGTCTGACTTTGAAATAAGAAGTAACTACAGATGAGGCAAGGCAAGCCCTGATAGCTTTGCACTTGAAACAAGAAACAATTACGCGGATGAGGTAAGGCAAAGGCCCTGATAGCTCCATACAGCTTCACAGCTGAAATAAGGGGCAGTTGTGGATGAGGCTGCCTTAAAGCATGAGCTGTTTTCATTCTTAAAAGCAAACGCTTTCGGGCAGAATGATAATGATAAAGAGTACTTTTGATGCCATCTCACCGACATTAATTATAAACATTTGTAAACGAGCAATTATGAGATTATTCAATAAATATGCCATTGTATGCTTGGCTCTGCTGCTGGGATCATGTCAGAATAGCCAAAAAGAGAAAGGAGAGAAAGATGGAAACACCGAACCGGAAATAACCGACGAGGCTCTTTTGGATAGCGTGCAACACCAGACATTTGAGTACTTTTGGAAAGGAGCGGAGCCTAATAGCGGCCTTGCTCCCGAACGGATCCACATGGATGGCATCTATCCCGAAAACGACCAGAACATTGTAACCACCGGTGGTAGTGGCTTCGGCATTATGGCTATCTTAGCAGGAATTGACCGTGGCTATGTTACCCGTGCCGAAGGACTGGAACGTATGAAACGCATCGTGTCTTTCTTAGAAAAAGCAGATCGCTTTCATGGTGCTTTTCCCCATTGGTTCCACGGAGATACGGGAAAGGTTAAGCCTTTTGGTACAAAAGATGATGGAGGTGATTTAGTGGAAACAGCATTCCTCATCCAAGGACTTCTCGCTGTGCACCAATACTATATCAACGGTTCACCGGCGGAACAGGCCGTAGCCGCACGCATAGACAAGCTTTGGAAGGAAGTGGACTGGAACTGGTATCGCCAGGGAGATCAGAATGTACTTTACTGGCACTGGAGTCCCGACTACGGATGGGACATGAACTTCCCCGTACATGGTTACAACGAATGCCTCATCATGTACATCCTTGCGGCATCTTCTCCCACACATGGGGTACCGGCTGAAGTTTACCAGCAAGGGTGGGCCGAGAACGGCGCTATTGTTGCACCGCATCAAGTAGAAAACACGGAACTTCAACTGCGCTATCAGGGAACACAGGCCGGTCCGCTATTCTGGGCTCACTATTCGTTCTTGGGATTGAATCCGAAGGGATTGTCGGATAAATATTGCTCCGACTACTACAAGGAAATGCGTAATCTGACTTTGGTAAACAGGGCTTATTGCATCCGCAACCCCAAAGGATATAAAGGTTACGGAGCCGACTGCTGGGGACTGACGGCCAGCTACTCCGTAAACGGATATGCCGCCCATGCGCCCAATGAAAAGGATGACCTCGGTGTCATCTCGCCCACGGCAGCTCTCTCTTCCATCGTCTATACTCCGGAATATTCATTGCAGGTAATGCGTCATCTTTACGACATGAAGGATGAATTATTCGGCCCTTATGGGTTCTACGATGCATTCAGCCAAACCAGCAACTGGTACCCCAAGCGTTATTTGGCCATTGACCAAGGGCCGATAGCCGTAATGATTGAGAATTATCGCAGCGGGTTATTATGGAAACTCTTCATGAGCCATCCGGATGTAAAGGCGGGACTCAATAAACTCGGATTTAAATAATAAGCGGAAGAGAAAAGATACCTGACCCATCTTAAACAGACTCTCCGCATAAAAAGAAGAAGCTTGCTATTTGCCATATTGGCATTGAAACAAGCTTCTCTTATTATATAATCACTCTCTCTATACTGGAGAGTGGTTCTTCTTCTAATTGAAATCACCCACGATTAGATTGACTGCATACTAAAACGTTATCATTGCTCTTCCTAAGCATTGTCTATAACGAACCAGAATTCAGTGGTAGTTTACGCAAAAGAAGGAAACAGCATTCGATAAAATCAATACCTTGTTCCCTTATGCCTTATGATGTTCTAATACCCACTCGTTGAATCCAGCAAGAGTTATTTTCAACAGCTGCCGACCTCCAGATGCATTATTTCAGCCAGCCTGCCTTCTCCAATATCCGGTCAACCTTTTCCACGGTCTGCTCCCGATGCCAGTCGGGGCGATTGGCAAAGATGAGGTAAAAGAGGTTCTTAGTCGGATAGCGTCCCTCGAAGATCAGAAAGCCGCCATTATCACCTGTATGGTAAATCTTTAACGGGCGGTCCGGGCGATGCTCTATAAACCATCCGTAACCATAATCGGTATAGGGAATGTCCGTGGCTATCTTCCCCGCATGAGCCTCTTTGCGCATAGCGGCAGAAACCAGTTTATCGCCATAAAGTGCCTTATCCCACTTCACAAACTCCAACGGGGTGGTGTACAAACCGCCATCCGCTTTCGTGCCGAAGAAATTAGCTTCGCCGTAATCACATTCTTCCCATTTCCCGTTGGCCGAACGGAAGTAACCTTTGGAAGGGCCTTCAGCCGGAATGTATGCATGGGCCATATCTGGAATAAACTTATCTGGTTCAAAATAAGTAGCCTCTTTCATGCCCGCTGGAAGGAAGATATGTTCGCGCATCCAGTCATCAAACTTTTCTCCGGTTACTTTCTCCACAATCATCAGCATCAACTGGAATGTCGGATTCTGGTATTCATACTTTGTACCGGGTTCAAAAGCCAGGGAGTCCAGCGTCTCCAAGTACCGGCAGGACTCGTCTTCTTCACAGAAACGTTTGAAGTCTTCCACATTCTTAAACTTAGTCTTGGTGTGAGCTACATACTGCTTCCATTCCGCATCGGTACGGGGACGGATGTCCGGCAAACCGGAAGTATGCGACAGCAAATGGCGCAAAGTAATCCGGTTGAAAAAGTCAGCCTTGAACTTGGGGAAATACTTCTTCACCGGATCGTCCAGTGAAAGCTTGCCCTGTTCGGCGAGAATAAACAACGCCATTCCCGAGAATTGTTTGGATACCGAACAGATGTTGAACATGGTATGACTGGTAATCGGAGCAACCGTGTCCAGACGGGCCAGTCCGAACCCATGATCATAGACAATGGAATCACCGCGTTCCACCAATACGGCGGCTCCCGGTTCATCCGGTTTAAAAAGAGAAGAGAAAAGTGAATCCAATTCAGTGGTGACTTGCATTGTGGAGTCATCCGTCAGAGTTGTAGTTTTCTTTGGACTACATCCGGTAAGTTGTATCATAAGTAGCAAAAGAATAAAGTAATGTGTGCGTTGTAGCATTGTATTTGTTATTGGTTTTCAGCACAAATGTATCGTTTTTCACGCAAAACCGTTTATCCTTGGGCAAACTATAATCAATTATCATCATGAAATGCATCTCATTCCGAAAGCCAATAGAATCCTTTGAGCATCGAATGAAGCAAAAAAGCAACAACCGCCTCATCGCAATGACAATGGATGGGACTGTTGTTTGCCTGACCTATTAATAGCAACGTAGCTTATTCACCCGTACCACCGCCATTACCACTATCATTCCCGCCACCCTTCACATCATCATTGGTGATGGTGCGGGCTGCTTTCTTAACCTGGGCTTTCAGCTCTCCAATACGATAGCTGATGCTCACTCCAAAGCGTTGACGACTATACCTGTTCCAACTATCCTGGGTAAATCCGGTACCGGAGATAGAGGAAGAAGTATGCATATATTTCTTTAAGAAATTACTGGCAAAAGCGGACAGAGACAAACGGCTCTTAAGGAAGGACTTATTAAGGCTTAATCCGTAATCAAGGAAGCTACTACCCTTCCCTTGTAACATAATCCACGGCGTCTGCCCATATACATTAAGACTGATACGCCAGTCATGAGGTAAGGATTGCTGTATGCCTCCGTAAGAAAACAGGTTCCAACCATCATTCTTCAATCCGTTGGCTCCTTTCATATAAGCATAACTACCGTATAAATTCATATAAACGCGCGTCTTTGACGTTGCATTCCAGTTGACGTATCCGCTTAAACTGGCACTCCGGCTTTTACCGATATTCTCGTAAGTGGAATAAAGGACCTCCTTGCCTGTCGGATCGCTTAATCCCGGAATATCCGTATCTTTCTTCATGGAAGTGATTTGCTCTATACTATTGTTCGTAAACGAATAGCGCAAGGATAGATTCACATTGAACTTCTGGGAGAAGCTACTATAACTCAAGTCAAATACATGGCTCTTTTCACTATCCAAATTAGAGTTTCCCTGATTGATACTGGACGGATTACTATCATCCAGATAAGGATTCAAATACCAAATACCGGGACGGGAAATGCGCAGGTTATATCCCAAGCGGATATTGGACATCATTGTTAATTTGTATCCAATTGATGCGGAGGGAACTATATCATCCAGATTCTTATTAAAATTAGTACCATGTCCAAGCAAGTATTTTACTTCTTGAAAAGTGTGTTCATAGCGTACCCCCGCTTTACCTGACCAGTTCTTCAAATTCAGGGAGTAGCTTGCGTAACCCGCTAATATATTATTCAGATGTTTGTAATGGGAACTATGATCCCCGTCGAACGTATAATCTGCCGCTCCGTCTTCCATGGTGTAACGGTCATTTTCCGATTTATTATTACGGAGGATGTATTTAGCACCTGTTTCAATCGTATGGATCTTGTTGATGGGAGTAGAATAATCCGCTTGAAAGGTTTGTTCCGTTGTGTTTTGTGAACCGTCATTATGCTGGTCTTGCAATCTTTTCAGATAGCCCTGCCAATCAACTGTACCGTCTTTATCCGAGTAATCAGAATAAGCATCAGACGTTTGCGGACGAGTATTGATTTTATAAGAAAGAGTAAACATACGTCCTTTCACTCTCTTAAAAGAGCGCTGATAATCGATGCTTCCGTCAATGGAATACCATGAACTCTTGTTATTGTTGCCTAAAGAATAGCGATACAGTTCATCACCCTGCATAGGTATGGTAGCTAAATAATCAGTACCGCCTCTACTCTTATTTCCGCCACCCCACAATCCAAAAGACATACTTACCAAGCGCAAGGTATCAATTTCATAACTTGCTTCCATACTGCCCGATTGAAAGTCGCCATGCCCCTTGCTGCTTCCATTATAATCCAGATCGGAGGAAGAAGAAGTAATTGCATCGCTCGAAGTACGACGGTTCCCACCGGAATAACTCCGGGGAGCATTATAATAGTTATAGTTATACCGACCGCTAACAGTCAGCTTTCCGGTCTTCACCGTACTAAAGATACCGCCACCGGAATTTATAGTACTTACATTTCCGCTAAACGTAGCCGTATATCCTTCCAGTCCGCTACCTACCGTAACGATATTCAAAATGCCGCCTATCCCTTCTGCATCATACTTGGCACCGGGATTCGTAATGACTTCTATATGCTTAATGGAATTGGCAGGCATACTCTTCAGCACTTCAGTAGGATTATTACTCATCATGTTATTGGGCTTGCCGTTAACAAAGACCTTGAAGCTACTGCTTCCGTTCACTTTAATGTTATCTTCGCCATCCACCGTCACCAACGGAACCTTCCGCAGCATTTCCAAAACTGAATTTGATTTGGAATCCGGGTCATCCTGCACATTATACTCTATCTTATCAATATCCGCTTTTACCAAAGGCTTCTGGGCTACAATCTCCACCTGTCTAAGCTCCTTTGCATCATCCTTAATATATAATGTACCAAAATCAATCAGTTTTTCTCCGGATTTCACAGAAAAGTTTTTCACAATGGCTTTCCTTCCCACAGAAGTAATCATCATTATAAAATTACCATGCCCTGCAATCTTCTCCTGAAACTGGCCCTTCATATTTGTTACCAACATCTTTAAAGCCTTTGCAGGTGTTTCCTTCTTCACAATTTTAATAGTAGCGTAAGGCTCTCCCTCTTGAGTTAATGAATCCAGCACAACTCCTTTAATCTGAAAGGTTGGGGGCGTCGTATTCTGTGCAGACATCAGGCATGATGCCATCAGCATGCCCAATAGTACAATCCATTTAATGTTCATTTTGATTATTGTTTTGATAAATATTCATAGTTTTCGTATTAGACGCATAATAACACCCTTTTGTCACAGGGCAGTGGCAAAAGTAAATTGCATTCTTAATGCTACGACACATTCGTAGTTAAAAAACTAAAAAGGAAACCTTTATTAAACGAAGGAGTGAATTAATTACATTTATTTACGAAAAATAGAAAAAGAGCAGTAAACCCACATTAACAAGAATAACGCAGCCAAACCCTCTCAACAACCAGCGCCTCAACGGACTGCGCATACCTGCAAAAAACATCGCATAGCACATATTTACAATCACATTGCTCACAATAGCTTGCATACAGCATATGGTCACCACCACTACGGTGATACTTGAACCTTGCAGCAAGTTCAGGATAAACGGAGTAATATCACTAAGACCGGAGATAAAGGACAGCACGCTCAGTCCACTGGTACCGGAATATTCCAATGTATAGTGGGTGATGATGGTAAACACCACAAACAGAACGGCAAAGATAAGGGCTACTTTAAACTCCAACGGGTTGCTGCTGTCCTCTTCCTCTTCTTCCTGCTTAACTAGTTCCGCACGATTCCACTTTACATGCAAGAGCCAGGCTATACCCGCCGATACAGCAGACATAATCAACAAATAAGGATAAATCATCAGGAATATTCCTTTGCTGAAAATACCTATCAGTATCAAGAAGCGAAGGAACATCATACTCACCGCCATGAGCATTGCAGCAACATATTCGGGAGCTTCTTCCACCGGAGCTCTACGGCTTTTACGGGCCAACACGGAAATAGTAGCCGTACTACTGTATAATCCTCCTACAATGCCGGAAACAAGGATGCCCGATTCTTGAAAGACATAACGCTTCAACAGGTAGGACAGATAAGAGATGCCTGAAACTACCACCGTAGCGAGCCAGATGGAATAAGGGGTAAGATGAATGCCGGGAATGATATCTGTATTTGGTAATATCGGCAAAATGATGCCACTGATTGCAAGGAACTTGGCCAGCGTGATCATTTCATCATTCTTCATACGCTGGGCAAGCTCGGTAAAAGTATGTTTCAGTTCGGTAAAGAGCAATACGGTTACAACAACCATCACATAGAACCATGAAGGCTGTGTAGCTACAATCGGGGCAATGCAATACGTAATCAGGGCAATAATAATAGTGGTTATGCCAAACAAATGGAATTGCGTCTCCTTGACGTAGTAATTCAGCCCCAGCAACAGCCCCAGTACTGCACCGCCGCCCATAAACAAACGATACTCCACGGGGTCGAGCATATAGAGCAGGTAACCCAGAATACCGATAAAGGTAAAGGTACGGTCAGTCCCAAACAAGGTGGTTTCCCCCTCGCGTTTCAAGCTGATTTTCCGCTGTGAAAGTCCGATGAGTAAAGAGAATAAAGTAACTAAGATAAAAGTAACTAGTTCTTTAGGTAAATAATCGTAAAGTCTTTCCAATCTATTCTAATATATTAATAGGTATAAAGACAATCGGGAAGTTAATTAAGTTCAAAATAATCACACGTCCTCACTCTTTGTGATCCCATGAAGAAAAAGGGTTCTTCATCAACTGGGAGTTATAATAGCGAATATCCCCACTTACTTCCCGGCCAATAAAGTCAGGTTTCTCAAAGACTTCATCCTCTGACCCTAACTCTACTTCTGCGATAACCAGACCTTCATTATCACCGTAGAATTCATCCACTTCAAAAGTATGCTTCCCGCTATGCACCAGATAGCGGGTCTTATCAATAACGCCCGGTTCACAAAGCTTCATCAAGTCTTCGGCTTCATTTAACGGGAGTTCTTTCTCCCACTCGTAACGGCTGACACCTACCGCATCGGAAGAGCCTTTTATAGTGAGATAACCTTTCCCATCGCGAATGCGCACTCTCACAGTCCTCCCCCGTGCACTGCAAATATAGCCCTGCACAATCCGGCTTTGAGAATACGCCTGTGACTTATAATCTCCTTTCACGAGAAATTTACGCTCAATCTCTTGCGGCATATAGTCCTATTACTGTCCTAAAAATGAATAACCGATTAACATCATAAGTAACAAGATCAAAGCAGATACAGCAATGATCACTAACACCTTCTGTGCTTGTTTTTCTTCTTTTTTGGTATGCCTGGTACCTTTTATATTCTTTCCCATAGTGCCTGATAATTAGTATTAAAGTTCAACCAGAACAAAGTAATAAGAAAAATAGGAAGATTCCAAGGGAAAAAGATAAAAAGACGTGAAGAAAAGTGAGGACTTTATTCACCCTCCCCTGCAAATTCCATTAAATAGGCCTTGATAAACCCGTCTATCTTTCCATCCATCACACCGTTTACGTCGGAGGTCTGGTAATTGGTCCGGTGATCCTTTACACGACGGTCATCGAACACATAACTTCGTATTTGCGATCCCCACTCAATCTTCTTTTTACCGGCTTCTACCTTCGCCTGCTCCGCCATACGATGTTTGAGTTCCTTATCATACAAGATGGAACGTAACTGCCGCATGGCATTTTCGCGGTTCTTGGGTTGGTCGCGGGTTTCGGTGTTTTCAACCAGAATTTCTTCCTCTTCTCCGGTATAGGGGTCTTTAAACTGATAGCGCAAACGTACACCGGACTCTACCTTATTGACGTTCTGCCCACCGGCACCACTGGAGCGGAATGTATCCCAGGAAATGTTGGCCTGACTAATATTGACTTCAATGGTGTCGTCCACCAAAGGAGTGACAAAGACCGATGCGAAAGAGGTCATACGCTTGCCCTGGGCATTATAGGGAGAGACGCGGACCAGACGATGAACGCCGTTTTCTCCTTTCAGATAGCCATAAGCATAGTCACCTTCTATCTCGATGGTGCAGGTTTTAATACCCGCTTCATCACCTTCCTGCACATTGGCTACGGCCACCTTGTAACCGTGGGTCTCGGCATAACGCAGATACATACGCATCAACATGTTTGCCCAGTCCTGACTTTCAGTGCCACCTGCACCGGAGTTTATCTTTAACACACAGTCCATCTGGTCGGCCTCATCACGAAGCATGTTCTTCAGTTCGAGTGTCTCCACTGCCGAAGCGGCTTTCGAATAAGCATCGTCAACTTCTTCCTCCGTCACCAGCTCATCTTTATAAAAGTCAAAAGCCAGTTGCAACTCATCCGATAACGTCTTCACCTCGTTATATCCGGCAATCCATTGCTGCAAACCTTTCACTTTCTTCATCTGTGCTTCAGCCCTCTTCTGATCGTCCCAGAATCCGGGAGCCTGTGTGCGCAACTGTTCTTCTTCCACCTGAACCTTTTTACTCTCAATATCCAGATAGCGGTAGAGCGCTTCAGTGCGTTCCGTAATATTCTTCAGTTGTTCTATTGTAATCATATCTAACGTCAATTATAGCTACTTTATTGGAAGCCTATCTCCAATGTGTTGGGTCTATATGCCCCACACGTTGGAGATATATGTCCCATACGTTGGAGATAGAGTGCCAAGGCAAAGAAAATCCTGCATCTATCTATCACATTTTTTACTCCAAAGGCACAAAGATATGAAAAAAAAACGTACTTTTGTAGCTATCAACTAATAAGTCAACTAATTAAGTAGCTTTATGAAAAAACTATTCAAACTGTCAGGTTTGTTGCTTTTCCTCTTAATTACAACAAACCTAAGTGGTGCCAGCCTCAAAGACTACCATTACACCACAGTGCCCAACGATCCACTCAAAGCACGGATCTACACGTTAGACAACGGATTAAAAGTTTACATGACCGTAAACAAAGAACAACCACGCATACAGACATATATCGCCGTACGCGTAGGAGGAAAGAACGACCCGTCAGAAACAACAGGGCTTGCCCACTATTTTGAGCACCTCATGTTTAAGGGAACAGAGAAATTCGGTACGCAAAACTATGAAGCTGAGAAACCCCTGCTCGATCAAATCGAACAGGAATTTGAAATCTATCGCAAAACGACCGACAGCCTCAGCCGCAAAGCAATCTATCATACCATTGACAGCCTTTCCTATGAGGCTTCCAAATACGCCATTCCCAACGAATATGATAAACTGATGGCAGCCATCGGCGCAAAAGGGACAAATGCCTACACCAGTTTCGATGTTACCTGCTTCACGGAAGACATCCCCAGCAATGAGGTTGACAATTGGGCGAAGATACAATCCGACCGTTTCCAGAACAACGTCATCCGTGGATTCCACACCGAACTGGAGACCGTCTACGAAGAAAAGAACATGTCTCTTACCCGCGACCCGCGCAAAGTATACGAGGCCGTCCTTTCTTCCCTCTATCCCCACCATCCTTATGGTACGCAAACCGTTCTCGGGACGCAGGAGAATTTAAAGAATCCCTCCATCACCAACATCAAGAACTACCACAAAATGTGGTATGTACCCAATAACATGGCGATATGCCTCTCAGGCGATTTCGATCCGGATACCATGATTGCAACCATCGATAAATACTTTGGTGAGATGAAACCCAATCCGAATCTGCCTAAACTACACTACACGGAAGAATCCGAAATCACCGCACCTATTAAGAAGACAGTACTCGGTCCTGATGCCGAAAGTGTAGCATTGGCGTGGCGTTTCCCCGGGGCAGCCAGCAGAGAGGTGGAAGTTCTGCAAGTTATTTCACAAATACTCTACAACGGACAAGCCGGATTGATTGATCTTGATTTGGCTCAACAACAAAAGACGTTGAGTGCCTACTGTTATCCGATGACTATGGCCGACTACAGCGCATTGCTGATGCAAGGTCGCCCTAAACAAGGACAGACTCTGGACGAAGTAAAAGACCTCCTGTTAGGGGAAGTCAAGAAGCTGCGCGATGGTGATTTCGACGATAAGATACTACAAGCCAACATCAACAACTTCAAGCTCTATCAGCTTCAACAATTAGAAAGCAACAAGGGACGTGCCGACTGGTTTGTCAATTCCTTCGTAAGCGGAAGTAAATGGGCCGATGAAGTCACGGCACTGAACCGTATGTCCAAACTTACCAAAGCCGACATCGTGGCCTTCGCCAACAAGTACCTGAAAGATACAAACTATGCTGTTATCTATAAAGAGAAAGGCAAAGACCCCAACGAGAAGAAGATGGCAAAACCTCAAATCACTCCGATTGTGATGAACAGGGACAAAGTAAGTCCTTTCTTAAAAGAAATACAAGACAGCAAAGTGCAGCCCATCGAACCCGTATTCCTTGACTATTCAAAAGACTTATCGCAATTGAAAGCCAAGTCTGCTATACCCGTGCTTTACAAACAGAACACTTCAAGCGATCTCTTCCAACTGATTTACCTGTTCGACATGGGTAACAATAACGATAAGGCACTCGGCACAGCCGCTCAATATCTGGAATACCTTGGCACTCCGGATATGACACCGGAACAAGTGAAAAGCGAGTTCTACCGTCTTGCCTGTTCATTCTCCGTATCACCGGGCAGTAAGCGCACCTACGTTGTTCTTTCCGGTCTGAACGAAAACATGCCGGTCGCCATGAGCCTCTTCGAGAAACTAATGGCTAATGCCCAAGTAAACAAAGAAGCTTACGCCAACATGGTAAAAGACTTGCTAAAGGCAAGGAAAGATGCCAAGCTAAACCAGTCACAGAATTTCTCGAGGCTTGTGAGCTATGCCATTTACGGTCCAAAATCCCCGGCTACGAACCTGCTTACCGCCGATGAATTGAGCAATATGGACCCGCAGAAACTGGTAGACCGCATTCATCAACTGAATAGCTTTAAACACCGGATACTCTATTACGGTCCGAGCAGCAGCAAGGAGCTGGTGGACATCATTGATAAGGAACATCAGGCACCGGGCAAGCTGAAAGCCATTCCCGATGGAGAGAAATTCCCAACGCTGCTTACTCCAAAGACTCAAATATACCTGGCTCCATACGAAGCTAAACAGATCTATATGTCTCAAGTCTCCAACAGAGGTGAGAAGTTTGATGTTTCCGCCGAACCGAGCCGCCAACTCTATAACGAATATTTCGGAGGAGGCATGAATTCCATCGTATTCCAGGAAATGCGTGAAAGCCGCGGTCTAGCCTATTCCGCATGGGCCGGTGTATTAAGTCCTTCTTATCTTGAAGACCCGTACACCATACGTACCCAGATTGCCACTCAAAATGATAAGATGATTGATGCCATAAATACCTTCAATGATATCATCAACAACATGCCGGAATCCGAAGCCGCCTTCAAACTGGCAAAAGAAGGTATGATTACACGTATGCGTACGGAACGTACCACCAAGATGGACGTAATCTGGTCATACATCAGTGCACAATATCTGAAACAGAACGTGGACGGACGCATCAAAGTATATCATGATATCCAGAACATGACATTGAACGATGTCGTTAACTTCCAAAAGAAATGGGTGAAAGGACGTAGCTATACTTACTGCATCCTCGGCGACAAGAAAGAACTGAATATGGAAGCTTTGAAGAAGATAGCTCCGGTAACAGAGCTGACTACAAAAGATATTTTCGGATATTAAAAATAAAGATACAGATTAAACTTAGAGCTGTGCCGACAAAGTTAATGTTATCCACTTTGTTGGCACAGCTCTTTTTATTCCCAAAAACTTAATCATATCCCCCTAAGTAAGATACAACTATCTCAAAAAATAGAATTACCTATATTTCTGAATAAAAGCGGCAAGGGGAATTCCCATAACCGGATAATTGGGATAAGGATGTGGATTTCCCCATTGGACAGGTAACTTATTTACTTTTGGATAGTCTGCATAAGGAGTAATGTATTTATCATCAGTTGTATAAGTGTATCCATCTTGATTATCAATACCAATGGCAGCATCTACAACATAAATATGCTCGGACTCACGTCTATCAAATTTATCAATAATATTTTTACGCAACTGCCACATGCAAGCGTTTTGCTTCACAGTGAAATCTCCTGCGGTATTATCTAAGATTCCACATGTAGACTCTGGAATCATTAAGACAAACTTCCCATTAGGTACGGCCTTTAAATATGATTTTACCATTAATTCTATTTGCTTATTCCAAACGTCAAAATCAATAGTTTCGGGATTAGGAAAATCTCTAAAATCATTTAAGCCCAGGAATTCAGCTAATATAGACGGGGCTTTTAATTTCCACATAGAGAGATATTTCTTATAATCAAATCCCCATGTAAAATCTTCATATTCCACCTTCTTCCATTTTCGTCCATCAAACTTCACGTAATGTTCCGCAATGTTATCATACATCACATCATTTTCTACAGGGTGCAATTTGTATCCAGTCTTTTCATCAAATAGCCCGGCTTCCCTTATAAATCTTGACGCATTGTAAATTTCTTTAGGAAGCCATTGCTTATTGGGATAAAGATTCATTTCATTCACTAATTGCCAAAAAGCAGTACCTCCCCAATAGTGATATTCCCCAGTTGGTTGCCAAAATCCATTATAAGCTTTCTCTCTTTCTTTCGTCACACCAAAATAGCTTTGTAACGTCCACCCAGGACGGCCTTCATCAAACTGATTCGGACAGCCAGAAACTTCCTGCAACCCTACCATGCGAATTTTAGGAACATATCCTTTCTTTAAAAGAGCATCTTTAAAAAAAGCTCCGTACGTAAAGCTATCACCAATGATTGATACAGTGACCGAATCAACTCCAGTCCCTTTTTGCCCAACGACTATGACTGAGGTTACCGATTTTATTGTATCAAAATGATCCAAATTGATCAAGTCAGCTTGAATAGTCATTCCGTCAATTGGAGAACAAACACTCGCCACCCGTTGCAATCTTCTTTGAAAATTTGCTGTACCGGAAAAACGCACAACATCATTAAATGGTCGCCAACGTTTAATTAAAGGTTCTACAAACACATTATTTTGCACTGTACTCAGCATATAGAGTTTTGCTGGTAAACAAATATCATTGTAGAAAACTCCTACTTCACCATTTTGCTTTTGATTAGTTTGCAGGGGTAAATTAGACATTACGGGCTGAACAGTATTTGTTCTCACAAATATTGAAGGCTTATTTTGTCCAATGCTCACATTGAAAGAGGACAACAAAAGAAGTGACGATAAAAACAATTTTACTCGCATACTCATTATTTTAAAATATTATAAGTCACATATTCCACTAATTAAATGATACAATAGTTGCCAAACCATTATATTCAAAATAAAGTTTCCCCCAATATTAGCTTCCGATAACGAAGCAGCGCCTCTATATAATAATAATCGGCATAAGGTAAAGGCACATCAATTTCTAAGTTATCAGGCATAGATCCTACATTATGCTTAATAAGAAAATTACCGTTAGTACCTATTCTTGCAAAATAGGAAGAAGAAGAAAGCGTCAACAACTGAGTTTTCGCTACGTTTAGGTATTTTCTTCCTACAGCTTGAGGGACATATTGACTTAATTCTATTAAAGCAGAACATATAACAGCTCCCGCAGAAGCATCACGATAAGTATTGGGAATATTCGGATCATCAAAATCCCAATAAGGTATTTTATCTTTCGGCAGACGAGGATGGGTTAGAATAAAGGCGGCAACTTTCTGTGCTTGCCGTAGATAAGCTAATTTCTTTGTTTCACGATAACACATAGTATATCCATATAAAGCCCAAGCTTGTCCACGGGCCCATGATGATTCATCAGCATATCCTTGCCGCGTTTTCCGGGCAACGACAGTACCATTATCCGAATTATAAAAAACAACATGATAGCAACTTCCATCCTTACGAAAATGATTCTTCATAGTAACATTTGCATGGCTAATGGCTATTTCCCGGAATTTAGGATTACCAGTCAACTTTGAGGCTTCAAATAAGAGTTCAAGATTCATCATGTTGTCTATGATTACAGGATACACCCCTTTACCCCTATCCCACGATTTAATACAACCAATGATAGGATTAAACCGGGTACAAAGAGATTGAGCCGCCTTTTCAATCTTAGCTCTATAATCAGCATCCTTCGTTAAACGATAGCCCTCACCCAATCCACAATATACAATAAAACCTATATCGTGCGTATTGGTTGCATTTTGCATTCCTTCAAGGCGATTAGAAAACAATTGAGCGTATTGTTTGACTTGCTTATTATTTGAATATCCATACAAATACCACAATGTACCCGGAAAAAAGCCACAGGTCCATGAAGTTGTATCACAGAAAAGCAAGTTGTTGTTTTTATCAATTGTAAGGGGAAACTTACCTTGTTGCATCATTACCTCCCTTGACATATGAATCTCTTGCTTTACACCGAGGTCAAGCCTATTGTTAATCATATCAAGTATTGTATCTGATGCAGTTCTTGATTGGGAACTTAACGTAGTGGCACATATAAGCAACAGAAAGAATGTTATATTTATCTTTAGTTTCATACTATTTTTTTAATGAATGATTATTAATACAATTCTAGAGCATGATCTCCAAGCATGTCTTTTCCTGACCATAGCTTAGCCGCTGTCCAAGGTTCACCATTACAATTCCAAAATGAATCATCTGCAGGCAGCCCCAATGGCAAGAAAATATTGGTACAAATATATAAGCTTCCCCTATTGTTGTAACCATCAGCCAAACCAGGCTGATTTCCACATACCCCAATATTCAACCAACCATCAGGAGAAAAGGTATCTGGAGCATCCAAGGTTTTCTTAATCACAGCCATCAAAGCACATCTTACCTGCCCCTCAGATAAAGACGAAGGTAACTTTTTACGTAAAGCCATATCTGCCAAATGTTGAAAAGCTGCTCCACGATATACAATAGACCGCCCCGTAGCCGGGTAAGAGCCATCAGCATTAATCCACCGCTCTTGTAACTGGGCGTACCGTTTACTGACTGTGTCCAATTTCATTTCATAAGATTTATATCTCCCTGTTTTTTGATCAATAATTTCAATAATGGCATTGAGATATGGCTGAATAACATAACTATTATAGTAATTAATATTAAAAGGCCTCCCATCCGAGAACATTCCATCTCCTACATACCAATGCTCCATAAACTCTTTCACTCCATACTCAATACGTACAGCATCATAAGGCAAATCATACTTGCAAAAGAAAGCCTCAACCATCGCCGAAAAAAGAATCCAATTGTTATATACCGGAATAATTGAACGCGTTTTCTGCAATGCCTTAACCAGTTGACTACGTACTCTATCACTTAAATGATTCCAAAGCCATGGGGCTCGAATAAGAGCTAAAGCAACGTAAGATGCATCCACTAGTGGCTGACTGATGGGAGCTATCCACTCCACATAGTCTTTAGCTTCCGGATTCGTTGCATTATCAATGGCTTGTAATGCCCATTCTCTATATTGATTTCTCAGAGCTACTTCCTCTTCTGATCCTCCTTCTGAGTTAAGCCAGGGAGCAATCCCACTTAAAGTCCGCCCGAACGCCTCCAGATAAGCTACTTTTTTTCTATTTACAGGATCATCACTACACATTGGCACAATCACAGGCATTCTTTCTTTTAATTGGTTGCATGCCAGATTTGACATAACAGGACGTGCAACCTTATCAAGATAGCTGAGCCAAATCTCCCTACGTCCCTCTGAAACAGGATCTTTCGCATATAAATGAGTGGATAAGGAGAAAAGGATTGTTAGGATAAGCATGAATCTATATTGTTTCATCATAGCAATAGTTTTATTAATATATTAATCCTGTTTCAATAAGCCAATTTTCTGCTAACACAGGCCAAAACGAAGTAATCCCCGGATTCTTTCGAACTCGTATACTATGGTCTCCTTTCGGGAATATATGTAAAGAACAACCTTTTACTCCTTGGCGAAGCAAACTTGTGTAATACAAAACACTATTCATAGGCGACACCGTATGGTCATCGCCTGCATGTATAATAAAAGTAGGAGGAGTTTGATCATAAACATGCAATTGACAAGATAACAGCTTTGCTATTTCAGGAGAGACTTTCCCCCTAAATAGGTTATTACGACTAGGCACATGTGCCGCATCTGTCATTGAAATAACAGGAGATATTAAAATTGCAAAATCGGGTACAAAACTCTTATTATCTATTGAGTCTATGGCATCGTACCATGAGCCTTGGATTGTTGAAAGACACGCTGCAATATGTCCACCTGCAGAAGCCCCCATTACCCCAACTTTAGAATCATCATATCCCCATTCTTTAGCTCTTGACCTAATTATTTTAATAGACCTCTGAGCATCTTGTAATGGCCCTTTATACGATTCTATTAAATCGGGAGAATAGGGTAATCTATATTTTAAAACAAAAGCAGTAATTCCAATAGTGTTAAACCACTTTGCCATTTGGAACCCGGTAGCATATGATAGTACAGAATATCCTCCTGATGGAATAATCAATACAGCTGCTCTCTTATTTTCTGCATTGGAAGGTTTAAAAATATATAAGCCGGGAATGGATACACGATAAATAAGGTCTGAATCCAGACTATCTTTCAAAATTACCCCTCTGCTATTAGGCATGCATTTCACAGGCCAAATTGGTATAAAGTCCTGAGCTCTGATAGACTCTGAAACAAGTATACTGAATAAAAAAATAATAATTAAAGATCTTCTCATAATTGTATTTTTAATGCTTACTAATATTTTAATAAAATCCCTTCATCTATTTTTCACTGTACCTGAACTTTTCAATCATTCTCATGAGATTAATAATGATCAGGTAATAATGTAGATTCCTGGTATGTTCCTATTCGTAAAGGCATTAGAGTTGGGAATGTCCATGCATAATGATGAAAAGAATATATTATAGGTCTTTTATGCTTTAAAAATTTTGTATACTTATTATCTTTATATACTCCACTCATAGCTTCTAATAAATTCTCAGGCCAAAGTTCCCCTTTCCCACTTCTCGGGTTAAGAGCCCACTTCCACTTATCGGGATGTTTGGCATAATAAAGTAAATAGTCCAAAGCTTTCTTTATCAAAACTCCTTCTTTCTTTGACAAAAACAGGTTTTCGCCTGTCCGGTTATAGATAACCCAGCAAGAAGCTGTTATAGGGGCAAGTGAAAAGTAAGTATACCAAATCCCGTTCTTTCCACGTTTTATTTCTTCAACCATCCGCCCGTCAGGAGCTATCCGTTGATCAAGATCAGATTTAATCAATTGCACATTAAAATTAAAATTCTGGCTATTATTCAGAAAAGAAGCACAAAGCAATGATCCAAAACGTCCCCAATCACCCCAATTGTTTTTGCGAATACGAATAGAATCGGTCGCTTGCTGATAAACCAAAGTTACCCATTGAGAAAACTGCATTTTAGCATCTTCTGTCCAGACAGGAGAATCAAACATTAATTCAGCTGCAATTAGCAAAGCTGTACCATCATAAGTTAAAACCAGAGCTCCGTCAGAATCAGAATATTCCTTATTTATGGTCCCCCACGCATTTAGGAAATAGCAAGCCTTCTCTCCATATTTTTGTTTTCCAGATAAGCGATAAGACAAAGCACATGTATACGCAGCAAAAGCGTCCTCCGATAAAAGTGAAGATCTGCTTCTGTGCCCTTCGGGATTGATATAATATCCAGGTACAGACAAATTCTTAAGAGCGTGCTGAGGCATATCCAATAAAGAATCCGCGACATGTATCAGCTGTAGATAAGCACTATAATAAGGTTCCGCCTTTTTTTCAATTTGTAATTTTACATATTGAATTTGGGTATTGGGATGCATGCCACTCTGATGAGCCATACAAATAAGCGGATAACAGAAAAACAACAATAAAAAGAATCTTATTTTCATTATTTTAAATATTTAAGTCGCATGAAATAGCCTCCACCTGTTTGTATATCAACCTTTATAGACTTCCCTTTTTTCACGATGCTTTCTTCTCGAACAAATGCGTTATGGATAAGATCACTATCCGAAAGAACCGTTGCAAAAGCATCTTTCGTGAGGAAGTTTAGATTCAAGGTAAGATGAACAGGTTCTTTACCATTTGCAATACCTATCCACCACTCATTTCCTTTTCTTCTGGCAAAAGCAGCAACCTGACCAATTTTAGAACAAGGAAGGACTTGGGTTTCATCCCAAACAACAGGGATATCCCTCAAAATGTCTTCTGCAGGATTGCCTAGATAGTTCAGATAATTATCAGCAAAATGTGTGAGAGGTGAACAATAGATCACAGCTTGAGCCAATTCATGGGCCCAAGTATACCCACGCAACTCCTTTTCATTAAAGATAACAGGAGTAAAATCTGCTGGTCCGGCAAGTAAACGTGTAAACGGAACGATTTCATCTTGATCTAGAGGCATTAATCGATCATAGCGAAGCATTTGATACTCATTACCCCGTACCCCTTCTCTTGTCATCTCATGTGGCCAAGTTCTACGCAATCCTGTCGGTTTCACACAACCATGAAAATCGCACAACAATCGAAGTTTATATGTTTCCTCAAGAGCTATTTCATACCACTGCATAATCTCAGGAGTAGCAGGTGGAATAAAGTCTATCTTTATGCCTTTGGCTCCTGCATTTTTTATTTTCTCCAAGTAAGAGCGAAGAGCACCCCGAGTACGCATCTCTTTAGAGTCAGCCCAGACTAGACTTTTAACTCCTTTAGATTTACCGTAATCTATTACTTCTTTCAAACATTGCCACTGATCCTTTCCAGGTTGCCTCCAATTTTTCCAGCCATCATCAATCAAATAGTATTCCCAAGTAAGGCGGGCTGCAGCATCATACCACTGCTTTTGATCTTTGAACGTTGGAGAACCTACACTCCACCATTGCCATAGAACTCGGCCAGGCTTTACCCAACTAAAATCAAAATCAGATCTGGGAGCACTGCATAAATTCATAATTAAATCGCTATTCACCAATTGATTAAGATCATCTGCAAGAATAGTCAATCTCCATGGAGTAATTATCGTGCCAGCCTGCATCATCCATCCTTTTGGATTAGTTGTGAAATTTGCTTTTATCCCATCAGCCTGCTTTTTCCAGCTCATATCAGGAAAGACTTTACAATCCGCTTCACTAAATGCAAGATAATATGCACCAACCCTAACGGTAAGAGGAGCAACAAGAGGCTGATTATCTGGTATCTCTTTGAACATAGAAATATGATGTAATTCCTCATTACTATCAGAATATTTTGCCCAAAAACACTCTGCAGAATCAGGAAGAGCGAAAAATGTATGTTCACTATTAATCATTCTCTTTTTATCACAAGGTATAACATATCGAATTGCAAATCCATCATCGTATGCCCTTACAAGCAATTTATAATTAATTCCCATGGATTTTAGCGGCAACGATATTTCTTGGCAATAATTTAGGACCTGACTATGATTGCCATACATACTATACTTTTCATGGATTATTCTTCTTGCTATTTTGCCATCCAATAAAGCATGTTCCCCTATATTAATGCTATCTATAATCAATCCCAAAGAACAATCATGCAAAACAACATTTCCATTCTTAGAAACAGACAACTTTATCTTATGACCAGATAAATCTATATTAACCGCTACTTTTTTTAATGGGCTCTCTACAAATACGTTTCCGTCATCCTGACATGAAAGGCAAAAAAATAAAGCTAAATAGAGGCAGATATGTGTTGACTTCATATAATTTAATAGGTATGAGTACAAAATAATGATTTCAGTATATTTCTTCTTTCGCTAAGGTTATTATGCAAAGAATGATTCAACAGGCTAGTTTATTCCCCCTCCAGCAATCTTAAATACCCAAGCATAACGACAATGATCATCAGATGGAGAAATTATAGGTGGGATAATAGTCAATCTATTATTGGCCAATGAATATTTTACATTTCCTTCAAATCCTAATAGAGAAATAGCAGTAGTTTTTGCTACTCCATCAACTGTTATTGGTTGCCTTTGCCATTCAGTAATAATAAGATATAAATCTTTGCCTTTTACCGTAAAAAAACAGTTAGCCTTTTCATTCAAATCAGGAAATTTATTCCATGCATGAGTGCCATAAATTGCTTCTCCATTTACAGCAAGCCAATCGCCTATATCTTTCAACCGTTCCTGCATTATAACAGGAATACGTCCATCAGCAGTAGGGCCAACATTAAGCAATAGATTTCCACCCCGAGAGACTTTCTCAACAAGAAGATCAATCAACGCTTTTGATGTTGCATAATCTTCTAAGTTCTCATTTCGATTATAACCAAACGACCCCCCAATGCCTCGGCATTCCTCCCATGGATGTCCGGTTTTTCCTTTAGCAGCAGATTGATCTCCAGATATATCATATTCTGTTGTATAAAATCCACCATGCTTTCCCCGAGTATCTTTCCCCCATCTATCGTTAACCACAATTGTTCCTTTTACAGGAGACTCATTGTAAAGCCATGACAAAAAGCTGGTACTCTTCCATTCTTCACTAGAATGTTCCCATTCTCCATCTGTCCACAGAATATCCGGGCGATAGCGATTAACCAAATCTTTCATTTGTGGAATCATATGATTATCAACGTATTGTGATATATCCTTCTTATATAAGGGGTTATACCACTCATAAAGTGAGTAATAGAATCCCATATGCAATCCTCTTAATTTTATAGACTTTGCTAAATCGCCTGCCAAATCACGATGTGGACCAACATCAACAGAGTTCCAGTTCCAAGCTTGTTCAGAAGGCCATAGAGCAAAGCCATCATGATGCTTCGCAGTTAAAACAACATATGTCGCACCAGACTGCTTAAAAATATCGGCCCATCTTTCAGGATCAAACAATTCAGTCCTAAAAGAATTTACAAAATCCGGATACTTTATTTTTTCCCCATATATACTATTATGGAAATGAGTAAACTGCTCAGAAGGATTGTCACTAGGATTTTGACGAGCCCAATACCACTCCGCATACTTCTCATAAACTTTACCTTTAGTTGGAGCCCACGCTGGTACAGAATAGACACCCCAATGGATGAAAATTCCGAATTTAGCATCTGCATACCATTGAGGAATGGGACGTTTATCAAGCGATTCCCAATTTGATTTATATACAATTTGTGAATAAGGGGTACTCAAACTCATAAATAGAACAAAGAGAGTAACTAGTATTTTTTTTATCCCCATACTTAATAAGAATTAATAAATTATTACGATATAATATAAAAGAAAAATAAAAGCCAAAAGAGGCTGCAATGAATCAATATAATTTAAACTTACTTTGAATATCCAGATTCACCGGCGATATGCCTCTCATTTTTATTCTCCCAGTTAGAACCTTTATCAATGCAGTTTGCATAACTCTCGCATTAGAATATGCATTAATGCAGGTATTTACCCTCTCAAAATATTCGTTAATCAAATAAGGGCTTCCTACTGAAATTACAACTATTTTCTCCTTGGGCATAGCATTTATACCCCAAACCGTCTGAGCTTCATCATCCCAGAACTCTAATGGCCCGTACGGTGCATGCATATGCCGGTCTATAATAACTAAAATTCTATCATAACGTTTTGTTAGCGATTCTGTCCATCCTTGTGTTTCATATAAAATATCATGTTGAAAATCAACCGCGAATCCTTCTTCACGAAGCGCATCACTAAATGCCTTTATATTCATTAATGAAACGTCTCCTCCCTTACGACTAACAGGAGTAACTCCTACCACCAAAATCTTTCGATCTTTTTTAGAATTTAAAGGAAGCGAATGGTTTCTATCTCGAATCAAAGTAATGGCCCTTTCACATATTTGATCTGAAATAGATTTCGCATGTTGTTTTTCACTGAAAGGTACACTATCAATCAACTGGCGGTTTTTATCCAATAATCCAAGACGCTTTTTGAAGTTCCAAACCCGGCTGACAGCATCATTAAGCCTCTCAATTGGAATTTCTTTTCTTAAAATACGTGCTTCTAACGTATCCATAAATTGATAGGAAGGCCATAATAGAACATCCACACCTGCAAGAAAACTATGAATTTCTCCTTCTAGCTGATCGTCATACCATCCACGAAAGCCACCCATAACCATAGCATCTGACACTACAACACCCTTAAATCCAAGTTCGTTCTTTAATAGATTTGTGAGTAGTTCCTTTGACAAAGTTGCAGGCAAACAATGCCCGTTCACTCTTTCTTTTTGATAAGAAGGTAATGATATGTGTCCCGGCATTATAGCCATTACACCACTATCAATCAATGCTTTGAAAACTTTTCCATGATATTTCTTCCATACATCAAATGGTAGCGAATTACAGCTTGTCAATAGATGTTGATCCCGAAAGTCCACCCCATCACCAGGGAAATGCTTCACAGTTGCTGCCACACCATTATCCTGCAATCCTTTTATTTGCTGACTTAACAGACGAATTGCCTTGTCCGGATCATCCGAAATGCTCCTAGTGTTAGTAACCGGATTGAAAGGATTCATATTCAGATCAGCCACAGGATGGAGCACCCATCTCACCCCCACCGACTTACTCTCCATAGCAACAAATTTTCCATATTGATAAGCTAATTCAGGGGAATTTGCAGCCCCTAAAGCCATTTCATTAGGAAACGAAGTCATGCCAGGCAATGATACACCACTCTCATAATCTTCCTGAAAAATCAGAGGGAGCTCGCTTGCTTGTTGATATTCGAAGCAAGCCTTTTTTATGTGATCCAAATATTCATCCGGTTTTATGCCATCCCAAAGTTTCCACCCCATAAAGAAACCTGAAACTGGATATCTTTTAAAGAAAGTAACTAATGAACCATCACCAAGTTTCAATTCTTTTTGATGATCAGGAAGCACTAGCATTAATTGCCCTATTTTCTGCCGAAGGGTAAGTGCTTTCCATGTAGTATCCGACAGCGATATTGGTGAAGCCATGCCTATATTCTTCTTATTTGTAGGCGCTCCTTCAGTACTATTGCCACCACAACTAATAATTAAGGCAACTGTTAATAATAAAACTATAAAATAAAAGACTCGTTTCATATAAAATTAATTTTAATTTAAAACAGAAGGCTTCAATAAGAGGCAATAAATGAAAACTCAATATAGGCGTCCAATCTTCTTAAAAGGAACCGCTTTAAATCCAGACATTTTATGAAAGACAATAGAATTTTTCTTTAAAGAAAAATCAAGTTTTATAGAATCTTTAAATCCTAGACTTTGATCTATTACTAGATTTTCACCACCAATAGAGTCACACACCTTTTTTTCATTACAAACCTGCTTTACTTTGAAAAATATATTATTTTTAATAACATTATATTGAGGTAACGATGGATTGTTCTCAAAATAAGAAACCATTTCAGGATATTGCACGGAAAAAGGTGGATTTTGATAATTCACAGCCTTTAACCGTAATTCAAAAGTTCCTCCAGGCTGTAGAAAATTCTTGGCCCAGTTTTGAAGTCTGTTATCTAAATGCAAGGCTAACTCCGACTCTATAAAAAGATTATTTTCAATCTTATTATAACACCCTCCTCCAATTAGAATATTTATAGAGCCAGCTTTATAAAAAACATTTCCATATATTTGACTTCCACAAGCACCGTCATCAAGATATACCCCCACTGTTATGCCAAATGTACCTATGTCTTTAAAAAAATTATAGCGCACTATATTTCCAAGTTCAGAGGGATCCCGACCAATATATACTGCCCCTTGATCGTCCATAAACTTACAAGCCCCATCAATTACATTATATTCAATAATATGATTATTCCCATGGACATAAATAGCCGTAGCTGGACATGAATTAAATTTGCAATGCCTAATTTCATTGCCTACCCCATCAATATTGACCGGTGCTTTATAGGAATAATCCAAACGTCCACAGTTTGTAAACTCACAATTATAGAGATAGTTATCCCCCCTTTCCAGTGTAAGCCTATTTCCTCCTCCTATACTTACTCCGCCACATCCTGTATTTTTTATAATGCAATTAATAACTCCATTGCCTTTTCCTCCTTCACGATTAAATATAGGATTCTCATAAAGCTCTTCATAAAGACTGCCAATCCCTCCAGATAATTTTTCTTTGGGATAGAACGGATGCATTTCATTGGGATGACCATATCTCAAAGAAGGCTTACTACCTTTCCCTATACAAATACCAACAATACCCATGTTAGAAATAGTGCAATTCTCAACCTTATTTGAGATTGTATTCTCCATATAAATTCCAATACCACGCCCTACTTCAAAAGACAGATTCTTAAACCGAATGTAACTGGCTCTTTTCAAGGAAACTAAGGCTTCATCCAGTGTGGATACCATAATAGTGTCAGAAGGCTTCAGTTCTTCTAAAGGATAGAAATAAAGAAGCCCTTTTTGGTGATCAATATAATATTCACCAGGTGCATCAATCTCTTCTAAAAGATTAAAATAGAAATACTGATTCCACTTTTTCCCTCCAGAAATACCAAACATATGAGCATCTGCAAACTTTACTTTACCCGAGATGGAATCCATTTCTTGGACCCTAAGTTGATCAGTTGCCCAAGCATATTTAAAATTTCCACAGACAAAGACATCATGTGCTTCTTTCCAAAGCGCAAGTTTCTTTTTATCAAAGCAAATGCAACCCGGATAAAAGTGATCACTAATAAGACCTGAATCAAGAATATCTTCAGCTGCTATTTTTATCTGCTTCTCATTCGGAAATCGAGCCAAATGATAAGGATTCCCATTTATAAATAGCTCCATGGAAGCATTAACATAAGGCCTTCGAAATCCTGTTATTCGATACTTTCCATAATCAAAAAGATTACAAGTCTTCAAGTCTATAACCTTAATCTTATTAACTACCGATTGACCTATAATCCGGCTTCTCTCCCGAGAATTTGTAATAGGATAAACATTATTAAAGGGTAACACTTTTCCTCCTGTAATGACAACCTTTTCTCCAGGATAGGCTTGATAGGTTGTACTACTCTCTTTAGAACCAGAATCTTTTTCAGTTAGATTGAAACCCTCAGATAGTTCATATATTCCACCCCTCAGCCATACAATAATATTCCGGGGATGGAGCTTATAGTCCTCCGTTGTCCTATAAAAGCGAATAGCTTGTTGGGCTTCTTTTAAGGAACCAAAAGGATGACTTTTGGTTCCTTCATTCCCAATCACAGCACTATGAGATACATAAAACGTTTTAGGATGATTTGCTAATGCAATACTCCCATAAAAAAACAACAAACCAGTTAACAATAAAATATATCTCATACTTTTATCTCATAAAGTTCAATCAACAACTACTATGCCTTATTTTCCCTTAATAATACTACCTAATTTATCCAACCTTCATTTTGCGTCAAATTCGGATTTATCTGGATTTCAGAAGCAGGGACAGGCCAAGTATAAAGATAATCTCCCTTATATGAATACTCACTGACTACTCCTCCCCATACTTGCTTTCTGCCATTGCCTGAATAAAATGTTTTCTCTTTCCATATTCCCCAACGCAGTTGGTCAAAGTAATTAACTCCCTCACCTGCAAACTCTATACTTCTTTCATTTTGGATTCTTTTCCTCAAATCCTCTTGTCCTGTTACGGTTGTATAACTGTTAGAATTTAGTAAAGCAATTCCAGCTCGTTCTCTCACTTCATTAACTTTTATAATTGCTTCGGATGTTAATCCCTGCTCGTTCAAAGCTTCAGCCCATGCTAGAACAACATCTGCATATCGAAAAATAGGCATGTCAATTGGACTATAGTTTCTACTTTCTATATCAGTTACACCTTCAATGACAAACTTACGATACAAATAATAGAAATAGTTTTGGGTATCTGTCTGAATATCTCCGTTTATCAGCTTCTGTGACCTATACGGCCACCTCAATGTCGCTATGGCAACAGTTTTTGTATTTTGGTACGCTCCGGTAAATGTTGAATAAGGAGTTATAACTGTTTGTTTCAAACGCGGATCTCGGTTTTCATAAGCTTTTAAAATCCGCGCTTCATTGCCAGTGTATAAATACAGACTCATTTTTGCCCCTCTAGTAGCAGCAGCTGATTGTTCTCCCACCGTAAGGCTATCTCTTAGAAAGTAAACTTCCCTTTCCGCTACCGTCAAGCTTGAATATCCTGGAATAACATCGTCCCAATTAAACTTAGAACCATCTATATTTTCATACAGATCTACTAAATCAGGCGTGGGCATATAATAGTTCCAGTCTGAGGTATAAGCGGAACGACTTCCATAATACAATTGGACAGATCCTCCATAATCCTGCGTACCGATATTTTGTATCGAGAAAATAAATTCAGGACATTGTTCATTTGCCACAGTAAACAACGTTTTATAATCAGAGAAAAGTGAATATCCACATTCTTTCACTTTACTAAAATCATCGGCAGCCAACTTCCATTCTTTCAAGTACATATATACCTTACCGCGCAATGTATAAGCAGCACCCTTGGTTACATGCCCATAATCTGAAGCACTAGTTGCATAAAAATTAGGAAGATTTTCTTCATTAATACAATCTGTAAGATCAGTGATGATCTGATTCCAAACCTCCTTTTCCGTAGAACGTGCCTTGGTAGCTTCTTCCGCAGTGAATGGTTCAAGATAAATTGGAACACCTTTATACAACTGGTTCAATCTATAATAAAAATAAGCCCTTAAGAACTTACATTCAGCAATATAACGTGCTTTTTTATCTTCATCTGACGGAGATCTTAACGGAATGTATTTAATTGCGTTATTTGCACGCTGAATTCCTTCATAAAAATTTTGCCACATCGTTGAAAACAAACCGTTACCAGAAGTAATGGTTCCGTTTAGTAGAGATTCGTCAGATCGTGTTTGACATGTAAAGCCAAAGCGATCAGTTTCATACAGTTCATAAGGAGAAGTTTTACTGCTACTACCTATGCCTAAACGTAATGCCGCATATACGCCCGTCACGCCCAAATCCGTCAAATTGTCGGTTGTCCACATCGTTTCGGATGATATGGCCGAATAAGGGGATGTGTCAAGTAAATCACTCCTACAACCAGTTATCAGTATTATCGAAAATATAAATATTAATATTCGTTTCATAGTAATATTTTTTTAGAAAGTTATGTTTAATCCTAATGTATATTGCCTCATCGTCGGATAACTAATAGTTGCCCCGATTTCTGGATCTATACCGGGATAATTCGTTATAGTCAATAAGTTCTCTCCTCCAATAAATATTCTAGCATTGCTTATGGATGCTTGTCTTGTAATTCGTTTAGGCACCGTATATCCTATCTGTAAACTTTTTAGTTTGAGATAGGAGGCATCATACAAATAATAATCGCTAGCTCTTGTATTTTGAGAATCGGTGACTTTAAGTCTCGGATAATGACCATTGATGTTGTTCCTAGAATCAGACGGGTCTGATTCATTATAATAGTAATGATCGTTTGCGACCAAGGTTGGCACAGCTTTACCCAAAGCCACAATCGATTGATTCATGTATGTTTCGCTCCAGCAATACGACATACCTGCACTTCCCGCCCATATCATTGATATATCAAAGCCTTTATAAGATGCATTCATATTGAGGCCATAATTCCAAGATGGAGACGAATTTTTTCCTGTAAATTTCTGGTCATAACTATTACCATAAATTCCATCACCATTTGTATCAGCATAAATTAAGTCTCCATACCATATTTTCGACTTACTAATTGCTGCTGAAGGCTGAAAGATGTAACCAGCATCCACCATCATCTGTAACCAATTCATATCTTGTTTTGTCCTTATCATACCATCTTTGGGGCCACCATTCTTATTAACAGATCCATCTTTATTTATGTATGAGCCATTACCCCTATACACAGGATACAAGTAATATTCATTAATCCTGTGTCCCTCAAGAATACGCTGATTTGTTCCTGACGATATAGATCCGATATTTGAAGAATATTCCTGCTCATTGTTGGCATTGGTGAAATATCCTTCTTCTAAACTCCCTTTATATTTTTTCACTTTATTATAGTTGTAAGCTACATTACCAGAAATCGAATAATTGAAATCTTTTGTTTGACCATTATATCCAAGTGTAAATTCGATGCCTCTTTTGGTAACTTGTGCTATATTTTGTGTCGCAGCTGTTGCTGTCCCGGTCGTAATAGGAATCGTAGGAACAAATAATATTCCATCGGTAAAACCATTATATACATCAAGCTCAAAATTTACTCCTTCATTAAACAAACTACCACTCAATCCCAAATTTGTTGTTGTTGTTGTCTCCCATTTCAAATAGGGATTGGCGCTTTTTTTCTGAATCAATCCACTTGAAGCAACTCCATTGAACGAATATTGAGTTTTATTGTATGCTGCCTGGTAGTCATAATTCCCCGAAGCATTGTTTCCGGTTTGTCCCCATGAAACACGTAACTTTAAATTATCCACATATTTGTTTACTCCTTTCATAAATGGTTCTTCAGAAATTCGCCAGCCACCAGAAAATGCAGGGAAAAATCCCCACCGACTTTCTTTCGAGAACCTTGAAGAACCGTCATATCTCATAACGACCTCAAATAAATATTTTTGATTATACGCATAATTTAATCGTCCGAAGAATGAACGTAAAGCATAATCAGAAGCGTCTCCGGAAAGGGATGTCATCGTGGTTGCCGAATTAAAAGTTGTCAAAGATGCATCAAGAAGACCAGTCTTTTTTCCCAAGATATTATATTGTTTAAAATAATGCTGGTTGTAACCAGCAAGAGCCCCAATGTCATGCTTTCCTGCTATTGTCGTATTGTACTTTAAGACATAGTCAAGTATAATATTGTGGCTCTTGGTTACAGAGTATTGAGTTGTCAGTTGCGTAGGACTCACTTCTGCTGTTCTGGCCGTATTGGATGCAAAGTCCCATTTCGAATACGAGTTAGGATAAACATTATTTTCTGTAAAAGCATAGTCATAGTGAGCCTTTGCTTCCATTCTCAATCCTTTAGTAATATCAAGATTAGCAAAAACTGTCGAATTTACCAATGATACTGTGTTATCTCCTCCTGTAGCATATAAAGAAGCTAAAGGATTGTTTGCCGTAGCCGATTCTTCTGCCGCTGAAGGATATCCGTATTTTCCTTTATATTCTGGATATACACCAGGAACAGTTGCTTTCAAATAAGAAAATACAGTAGCAACGTCAGTAACACTTGAATTCGTAACAGAGCCAAATGTCTGCGTCCCGACTGTAAGAAATTTCGTCACTTTAGATTGAAGATTTACACGTAACTTGTATTGGTCCGATCCTGTATTCGGCATGGTTCCAGGATTATTAAGATATCCTACAGATAACAAATATTGTGAATTCTGGCTTCCTCCTCTTAAGGAGATATTATGATTTTGAAGAAGTTTATTCTGAAATATAGCTTTTGACCAATCGGTATTTGGATATGCGACACGGTTAGGTATGCCCTGCTCTGTCAATCCATCTGGATTAGCATTGGCATTTTTCCACAAAGCAATCGTAGCATCAGTATATACAAAACTTTGTCCTATATTGGTATAACCCTCATTGACGAATTGCATGTGATGTACGTAATCAGATACAAATCCTGGAAGATTATTAGGTTGAGTTATTGATAAATTTCCTGAATAATTCACAGAAATTTTTCCTTTAGAACCACTTTTGGTTGTTATCAATATAACTCCGTTTGAAGCCAACGAACCATAAATTGCGGCAGTAGCCGCATCTTTTAGCACTGATACACTCTCTACATCATTTGGATTGACACCGGTTGTAGACCCAACAATTCCATCGATAACGACTAATGGAGAAGTACTATTTAAAGTTCCTGTGCCTCTGATAAGAATATTTGCGCCATCTGAGCCTGGTTTACCGGAAGAGCTTTGAACGTATACACCAGTAGCCAATCCTGACAAAGCAGATGCTAATGTCGTTACAGGTCTGTTTTCAAGAGTTTTAGAACCAATTGTGGCAACAGAACCTATCACATTTACTTTTTTCTGTGTAGCATATCCAATTGCCACAACTTCATTAAGTCCAATGGAAGCATCATGCAATGTAATGTTGATGTTGGTTTGCCCATCCACTACTACTTCTTGTTTCGTCATTCCCAAAAAAGAAAATTCCAAAATAGCGTTATCTCCTACTTCTTGCAGTGTATACGCCCCATCCACATCTGTTATCACTCCTTGCTTATTACCTTTCACTATTACAGTTGCACCCGGTAAAGGCGCCCCACTATCATCTCTCACAGACCCTGAAACTTTATGAATCTTTTGCTTTTGGGGATTAACGCCTCCTTCTTTTCCCGACTTTTGATAAAGAACTATCAATTTACTATTCTCCTTCCTATAGCTAATAGGTGATTCAGACAAGAGCTGGGACATCAGTTTATCAATAGAGACATTATCGGTCTTTAAGGTACATAATCGGTCTAGTCCTTTTAAACTCTCATTATAAAAGAAGCGGTATTCACTCTTAGATTCGATCAGCTTAATAACATCCTTCAGCGGCTGTTGTCTTACATTGATGCTGATTTGCGCATTCACTAATGAAGGAAAGAACAGTAACAATATAACAAAATATCGCATGACTGAACTCCTCCATCTAATTTTCATTGTGTCACAAATTTGTATTTTCATACGTATTAAAGTAATTAAAGTTAAATAAGAAAGATTTCAAATTCAATATATATACAGGCAAGCTAGCAGGTTCCACTACTCGACAGCGCATTTTAACATATAGAATAATAAAAAGGCAATCCTTTCAATGTCAGGATTGCCTTTTATAGTATACCAAAAGAGAATAGAAAACTTACTTTTTTTGTAGAATCACTTCTCCCTTTTCTATCCTAAAGGTCAACGAAGATGTCAACGCAAATACATTCAACAAGCTCTCGAGGCTACTATTACTCACAGTTCCTGTAAAACGCATATTCTCGATATCTTTTGACCCAAATACTAACTTAATGTTATAAGCACGCTCAATATCTTTGGCAATTTCTTTGAATGATTGATCTTCAAATCGAAATTCATTGTGCCTCCAATCCGCAAAATCGGATGCATTAGTAATGTGCTCAACCCTCTTTTCATGAGTATTTTTATCGTATTCAACCCTCTCGTTTGGCATAAGCATTACCTCTCCCCCCAGAGTAGCTACCCGAATTCGACCATTAACCAAAACAGAAGATATCACTCCATCTTCTTTATAATTTCTTACCACAAAAGCAGTCCCTAATGCTTCCACAGACAAATCACCACATTTCACACGAAACGGCTTAGACTTATCGTGAGCTACTTCAAAATAAGCCTCACCCTGCAATTCAACTTCTCTCCGCTCCACATTAAAATCCATAGCACATGTTAACTCAGACTGTGAGTTAAGCCAGACTTTTGTTCCATCCGGCAATACCGCACTTGCTTTTTGTCCTTTTTCCACGGCTATTATATAAGGAGACTTGTCACAAATACTTTTATTCGGCATATAAAAGATCAGACCCAGTGCAACAAATATGGGCAACATCACAACAGCCGCCATTTTCCACCATTTTCTCTTTATATAAGATTCTGAATGTAATCCAGTTTTTTTCCTGATATTACAGAACATTTTATATTGAGACAAAGCATCTATATTTGAAGATGAATTTTCTATTTGCTGCTCCATCCAACAAGAAAATTCCGGATTATCCTTAAGCCAGTCCTTCAATTCAACAATATCTTCATCAGAAGCCTTGCCAAATACATAACGTTCAAAAAGTTTCATACATTCCTCTGGACTCATAATATGCTATAACATTGTTTTTAATATTCTATATACAGGTATCAAATACATTTTCACTACTTCAATTAAAAAAAACAATCACAAAAATACATTGTAGCTATCGTAATCCATAATATTTTAGCTTTTCTTTCATATAAGATAAAGCCTTGCTTAATTGTGTTTCTATAGTACTTTCAGAAATGTGTAACTGCTGAGCTATACATTTATTAGTGAACCCATATCTTCGACTCATGATAAAGATTTCTTTTCGCTTAGGCGGTAATTCTTCTATAAAGCGATTAATAAGATCTTCCAGTACTTTTCTATCTACTTCCTTTTCGGTAACATTATCATATTGTAGAAAAGTATTATTTTTCACATATTCCATATAAACGAATTGAACTGTTTCATGTTCATATTCATTCAGCAAGAGGTTCTTTGCTATCGTACACAAGAAAGAAAGAAAAGATTTATCCGGATCTATATTGGTCCTCTGCTCCCATATTTTAATAAAAGTACGTTGCACTAATTCTTCAGTTACATAAGTGTTCCCTCTGGTAAGTTTCAATATAAAGCCATATAACTTCCCACTATAAAGGTAATACATATGTTCAAACGCCGAAGTACTTCCGCGAGAAAGTAAAAGCAATTCTTTTTTTTCAATCATAGTCATAGAATCTAAGTGTAATTATCGGTTTCTAATTACAATAGATAGATTAGTTAAGGTCACATATATTTATTCAACTTTCACAATATACATTCTTATATCAAGTAATTATTATATAAGCGACATACTCACATCATAAATCTAAGGAATACAGCCTCTAATAACTATCTGAAATAAGGAGCAGGGGATATCATCTACAGATTTTTCCAACTGTAAAATCAAGTTGTGCAATTTCACTGGTTCAACAAAAGAAATTTTTCTTATCGTCTGATAATTATCCTTTGTTTCATAAAGGATTTCCCTATTCTCATTCAAAAGCTTAAAGTTTTTAATGCAAAACGGCATTCTATTCTCCGGATGTCCCATCTGCACGGACTCCATAGGATGGTCAAAATCAGTATCAAAATATAAAATAACTTGATTTACAGTCTGTGGTTCATCCCACATAAACGTCAATTCAGGCTTCCAATCATTTAGTGCTGCAACCCACGCATTTGGCTTCACGGTCGGACGGGTAAAGCCGTTTATCACATTCACACCATTGAAATCGGTTATCGCAGGAGTAATATTCATTGCAATATTATGTCCGGCAGGTCTCCTCTCAGGGCACCAGAACTCAAAAGAGTCTATTCCCGAATTCTTAGGAGGATTCTGTTTCCCATAATTATTTACAGCATGATTGAACTTGTTATAAACAGTCAATAAACCCGTATAGCGCCGTGTACTTGTTCTTATATAAATAAATTCATTCTTAAGAAAAGTAAAAAAGGCATATTCCTCATTAGGGACAGAAGCGCTAAAAGGAATCTTTAGCCGTTGCTTCCCGCATTGCAAAGTAAAAGTCAACTTTTCAGCTATGCAATCAGGCGTATAATTTTTCGGCTTCTCAGAATATCTCAAGTCCACCTCCAATACAGTTGATTTCAGAACATCCAATTCTATTTCAAGCTCATAATTGGCCAGTGGAACCACCGGCAACATTTGGGCTACTGAGAAATCGAGCCTATACCATGCTCCATTAAATGGAATCTGTTCTAAACAAAGTACACTTGAAGCCTCAATATGGGCATAAGTTGCAATATTATCGCACTGAGGGATAGTTACAAAAGGGATACTTTGCCCTTCCAAATTCAACATTTGGCGAAGTTCCTCTATTTCCTTTGTACCTAAAATATCTTTAGGCAATATTTTTTTTCTTATGCATTGGGCCGCTGCCATGCCTACAGCTTGTGCTCCAAACGCAGAAGTAGCCATAACCCGGGTAGAACCATGAGCAACATGAGAAACACTGATATCACGTCCTGCAAAAAACAAATTCTTGATATCTTTACTAACATAACATCCATAAGGAATTTCGTAGATTCCTTTAGAATGATACTGCGTACAACCATTTTCTTCACTATAAACACCATCAGCCGGGTGTAAATCAATAGCCCAGCCCCCGTAAGCAACAGAGTCAGGATGGTGCCGTTGTTCAACAATATCTTGCTGCACTAAAGTATACAATCCTTCAAACCTCCGGCTTTCTCTTTTACCGGGAATCATTCCCACCCATTCCAGTGTTAAATTTTCCACGTCTTGAAATTTACCGGAGTTTTTTATATAATCCCAAACCCCATACACAACACTCCAAAGTTCCCACTTTATATCTTCCGTATCATGAATTGTATCTTTCCTTCCGCCATACTCCAACCACCAGAATTTGCAACCATGCTCTCCGGCATTTATATTTCCAAATCGTGGAATCTTTGCAATATCCTTCAATGCATATGAAGGGGCTATATACTTTACAGGTTTACCTGTATCTTTACTATAAAAGTAAATAGAATGTCCCAGCAACTCTCCATACCGTAACACATCAGGAGCAAACTTTTCTCCATATTCCGAACTACTCTCAGCACCCACCCGATAGCTAGCTCCTGATAAATACCCTAAAACACCGTCACCGGACGCATCACAAAACAGAGGAGAAGCAATCTCATACATCGTCTCATTTTGCGAACAAAAACCAAAGATCTTATCTATTCCATCCGCCAAGAATTTCTCTACATCATATACCACGGTATTCAGTAATAGTGTAATATTTTCTTCTTGCTTTATCTTATCAAGTAATATTGTATCAAAAATAACCGGATTTCCTGCCTTATTCTTATAAAGGTTCTCCACTAGAATCTCATCAATCACTCCTCCTTCTCTTGACCAACGATTATTATTCCCCATATGCGAAGTTGCACCTAAAACCCAAAGCCGTACTTCGCTTGAAGCGTTGCCTCCCAAGACAGGACGATCTTGTATAAGTATTACTTTTATACCCGCACGTGCTGCTGTAATAGCGGCACAGATTCCAGCCATACCTCCGCCTACAATAGCAAAATCACTCTTTAACACCGTTCTGTTCAACTCCCGTTTTTCTTTATCAAATTTCTTACTTAGCATTATATATCAGTCTTTTGATTTACTTTTTATGAAAAACCCCAATAGCATTAGTAATATTCCAACGATTAAGACAATCGTTTTCGCATATTCAGCTATAATTCCCAATGCCATAATCATAAATCCGGTAATAATAATCCCAATACCGAGCACTTTTATAGCAAATTTATTATTAGCCCCACTTTCCGATGCATGAAGTTCACTATCAGAAAGCACTTCACACTTTGTATAATTCAAATACTCTTTCGACATTTTCCCGGTTACCTTATAGTATAATTCAAAAGCAGCAAGACAAAGAGCAGGGAACGTAACCCCCAAAATCATTTCATCAGCCCTGTTCAAAGAAAGCCCAAACAAAAATGGAGTAATAAATTTAAAGAAAGAGTTCACACATAAACTCAAGAGAGTAGTAATTACAACAGACTTTCCGGTTTGCCTTTTCGAAAACAAAGTCCAAATCATTGGCAAATAAAGAGGAACTCCGGTTAAAGCAGCCACACTTATGACTACATTCACAATTCCGCCCATCAACGGAATTAAAAGAGCAACTATAATGGCCAGAATTCCAAAAATAATTGTAGATAAGCGCGCCACTCTTATCAAAACACGATTAGAGCATGTGGGACAAAGCCTTTTAAAGATGTCGTTTGTGAAAACTCCTGAAGATATATTCAGAGTGGAATTTAAGGAACTGGCTGTAGCAAAAATCATTCCTCCAAGCATCATTCCTAATAAACCATGAGGGAGGACTTCCTTGCACATAAGCAAATATGCCCCTTCATTGTTAAGCCCTGACAAACCTGAATTAACCACCCGATAGATCATCGGAGGCAACATCCAAAGTACCGGGCTAAAAATATATAATGTACCAAACAGAAAGCCGACTTTTTTGGCATCGATACTACTTCCTACACTTGTATAACGTTGAACATACGCCCAATTTCCTCCCAAAAAAATCATATTATAAATACTAAAAGCAATAACAAACCCAATGGTATATTCCCCGTTCAACAGATTAAAGAAGGTATCGGGAGCGGAAGAGATAAATGTAGAGATGCTCCCAACGCGATCAAAAGCCAGAGGAAGAACAATCAAAACCGCGGCAGTCAGTACTATGAATTGCAAAACATCCGTAACAACAACAGCCCATAATCCTCCTATTGAGACATATAGAACACAAATGCAACCCAACAATAAAATACAGGCATTCAAAGGCAGTCCCGTCGAAACTTCAACAATTCGCGCAACCGGATACAAAAATGATCCTGTGGTAAATAATGAAATCAACAAAAAGAGAAAAGTGAATATTTTTTTAGTACGGACACCTAGTCGGGTAGAGATATATTCAGCAACAGTAAGTGTTCCAACCTTATGCCACTTAGGAGCAATAAGTGCCCCAACAGCAAAGCCGGCAAGAGCCATTGACCACTGAATCGTGACTGAAACCCAGCCTAAAGAATAGGCTATAGACCCCCAAACGACAAAAGTCCCTGCAGAAAAGAATCCCATAAAGAGTGATAATCCATTTATCTGCCACGGAACAGCGCCTCCCGCCGCAAAAAAGGATTTCATATCTTTTCCACCAACCTTAGCAAACACAACCCCTGTTATAAAAATCAGGAGTATAAATATAACTATAAAAATGAAATCAAGATAATGCATTTGGATATGAATATGGTTAACGGGACAAAGATAGAACCCACATGCCTTTTATAATCTTCTAAAATAGTATTTCTACGGAAACGTTTACATTAGAAGATTTCATATCCAACGGATCTTTAGAATTTAATGTTTCTTCTTCAGGGGAAGGGACGAACTGCGAATGTTTAGCTTCGCATCAAGTGTTATGGTTTCAACTGGAATTGCATAATTCCTCATTTGGTTCAGGAGTGTCCTTGCTGCAATACGCCCCATCTCAAAGGTTGGCTGAGAAACGCTGGTCAACCCCAGGATTTTTCCGATAGGTGATTCGGAAAAACCAACGACTGCAATGTCCTCGGGAATACTGAATCCTCTTCTTTTTAACTCTAGCACACAGCCTGTTGCAATAGGATCATTTACAGCAAAAATAGCATCCGGCTTTTCTTTCAAACTTAACAAATAGTCCACGCCAATTTTGGCTCTGTCCTGTTGTACTCCAACATACATAATCAAACTCTCCTGTACCGGAACATGATATGTTTGCAAAGCGTCCAGATAGCCATGTAACCGTTCTTTGGTAATTGAAAGATGCTCATTGCCAGCCAGATGAGCAATTCTTTTATATCCACATTTTATCAAATGCTCCACCGCTTTAAAGGCCCACTTCCTATCATCAATAATAACCTGATTTGCATGTAGCTGAGGAAAGACCCTATTCACAAACACAATCGGCATTTGTTCTTCTATGAGGCGTTCATATAAGTCTATATTCTTCGATTCTTTAGTAACCGAAACAATCAAGCCCTCAACCATACTCGCCTCCAGCATTTCTATATTTTTACGTTCTAAATCAGACGATTCATTAGATTGACAAATAAGCACCTGGTAGCCTTCTTCGTTAACTACTTCCTGAATGCCAATTATAATTTCCGGAAAGAAGAAAGTGATAAACTCAGGCACAACAACACCAATCATATTATTCCTTCTTTTCAAAAGATTACGCGCTTGAACATTCGGTTTATAGTGCAACGCTTTAGCCACAGAAAGGACTCTCTCCCGTGTATCCGGATGAATTTCAGGACTGCCATTTAAAGCTCTTGAAACAGTTGCAATGGAAATTCCTAAAGACTTTGCAATATCCTTGATAGTTACTTTTGAAGAAGACATTTCAGATTTAGCTATGTTACACAATCTATTAACGCATAACACAAAGATACATCAATTCTAAAATCTATCGGATATAATACAAGAAAACATTTATTCGCCTGAATATGAAAAAAGATATAAAAATCATTTGCTTTCCAATATCTTTCTATACTTTTGCCCCAAAATATAGCGATACTATTTATTTCTTCAAGTTTGTTTCTTTCTCTAAGAAGGACAAACCTTACCAATGCCGCTTCAAGAAAAGTTATTTATTCTACTTACGTTAACTCGCATACTATTATGTTTAAAAAGAATCTACTACTAACCGTTTTTTTATTTATCGTAATTTCAATTCATGCATCTGACAATGATACGATACGTGTCTTAACCATCGGAAACAGTTTTTCCGAAGATGCTGTAGAAAACAACCTTTATGACCTTGGAAAAACAGATAATATAGTTTTCATCATTGGGAATATGTTCATTGGAGGTTGCTCACTTGAAAAACATTGGAATAATGCAACGAATAACAATGCCGTATACTCCTATCGAAAAATAAATGCAAAAGGTATCAAGACGGTAACCGCCAATGAAAAGTTATCCGAAGCCATTGCTGACGAAAAATGGGATTACATTAGTTTACAGCAAAACAGTGGAAATTCCGGAATCATAGAAAGCTACTTTCCCTATTTATCAAACCTACTATCTTACGTAAAAGCACACGCTACAAATCCTAAGGTTAAATATGTATTCCACGAAACATGGGCATACCAATCAAATTCTACGCATAAAGATTTCGGGAAATATGATAAAAGCCAAACCGTAATGTATAAGGCAATCATAAAATCAGTAAAACAAGCCACCAAAAAAGTAGGGATACACATTATCATACCGTCCGGAACAGCAATTCAAAACGGCAGAAACAGCTCCATTGGTGACCATTTCTGCCGGGATACTTATCATTTAAGTCTCGGACTGGGGCGTTATACAGCCGCCTGTACATGGTTTGAGCGTTTATCGGGAAAATCGGTTATAGGAAACCAATTTATTCCTTCGAATGTTAGTGCCGAACAGGCAAAGATAGCCCAAAAGGCTGCACATTATGCCATTAAACGTCCCTATAAAATAACTCCGATATTTTAAAGCTTTATTCTTTATACATCTTATCTATAAGTTCCTTATAGTTCTGCGCCACTACTGCACGCTTCAGCTTCAGCGTATTGGTGAGTTCACCCCGCTCCATGCTGAAAGGTTCGGGCAATAAAGTAAAGCGCTTTACCTGCTCGTAGTGTGCAAACTGTTGCTGCAGGGTATCAATGCGCGCCAGAAACAAGCCTTGTACCTTAGGATGCTGCAAGAGTTCCGTCATATCCTTATACTCAATGCCTTTTTCCTTGGCATAGTCCTCAACATAGTTATAGACCGGTACTATAAGTGCAGAAACGAACTTACGCTGGTCGGCTATAATCGCTATCTGGTCGATATAACGGTCTATGCCCAACTTCGTTTCCAAAGCTTGCGGACAAATATACTTCCCATTGGAAGTTTTAAATAAATCCTTGATGCGTTCGGTGAGATAAAGATGTTCGCCCTTTAAATAGCCGGCATCACCCGTATGGAACCATCCTTCTTTATCAATAGCTTGGGCCGTGGCCTCCGCCTTCTTATAATAACCTCTGGTGATGGTCTTACCACGCAAAAGGATCTCATTATCATTTCCGATCTTTACTTCCAAACCTGGCATTATCGCACCAACCGAACCTATCTGGAAGTTCTGACTCGGGAAACACGAAACGGTAGCGGTGGATTCGGTCAAACCATACCCAACAATCATGTTGATACCCACGGAATGGACAAACTCACAGATTTCATCGGACACAGCTGCACCGGCGGTAGGAAAGAAGTTCCCGTTCTCTATACCAATCGTCTTCTTCAACAGGGCATATACCGTCTTCTCATAGAACTTATACCTGACCTGATTCATCAAAGGAGGTTTTAGTCCCTTACGGACATAGTCCAGATTATGTATCTTACCCACCTTAATAGCATCGAGCATCAATGCTTTCTTTAGTCCGCTTTCCTGGGCAATGCGCTCTTGCACCCCCGCATATACCTTTTCCCAGAAACGGGGGACACTGCACATCAGCGTAGGGCGGATTTCTTTAATGGTCATCTGAATATCCGCCGGACGGAGATTGATGCAAATCTGCACTCCCCTATGAAGACAAAGGAAACACCATGCTTTTTCAAAGACATGGGTCAGCGGAAGGAAATTAATAGACACATCGCGGTCTGTCATAAAAGGCAAACGGATATCATGAATACGGAAAGCTTCCAGGTAATTGGAATGATGCAACATCACTCCTTTGGGCTCGCCGGTAGTACCGGAAGTATAAAGGATATTCGCCAAATCGTCCGCCGAAGCACGGGCGGTACGTTCTTCAACCACCTCATTGTAAGGCAGCCCTTCTGCGGGCTTCATAAATTCATCAAAATAGACAGATGTAGTATCTCTGGAATCTTTCACCACACTCCGGTCGAATATAATGAGCTTTTGCAGTGAGGGGCAAAGGCCGAACACACTGAAAGCGGCATCATACTGGAATTGCTCACCCACAAAGAGAAAGCGTATCTGCGCATCATTAATAATATACTGCGCCTGAGCCGGCGAACTGGTGGCATAGAGTGGTATGGCGACAGCCCTATTGGCAAACGCACCGAAATCAGTATAAAAGCATTCGGGTTTATTCTGTGAAAATATTCCTATATTCTCTTTTTCCCCCACTCCTAATGCAACGAGTGCATTTGCAACTTTCCGTACAGTCTGTGAAAATTGATTCCAAGTAATGGGGATCCATTGGGCCTTTTCATAGTCCCTGTATTTCAAGGCTATTTTCTCGCCATACTTCTCTGCCTGGCGATGTACCATAACAGATAAATGATGATTAATCATATCTTTTATTGATTAGTAATATGGTACAAAGGTATTAGTTTTATCTGAAACTATCGCCTTTTTCAATAATTATCACTAAGTTTGCAAGGTTATAATCTATTTGAAGAAAGAGATGAAATACGATATAAAGGCTATGGCTTTTGAGGCTACGGAAGTTCTCAAAGTACTAATATCCATACCCTCTCAAAGCAAAGAAGAAGAAAAGGCGGCGGATTATCTGCAAAATTATATTGAAATGCAAGGAGTGGAGACTGGAAGGAAAGGCAACAACGTTTGGTGCCTTAGTCCGATGTTCGACCTGCACAAACCCACTCTATTACTCAACTCCCATATTGATACGGTGAAACCGGTAAACGGATGGAGAAAGAATCCCTTTAGCCCGCAAGAGGAAAATGGAAAGCTATATGGGTTGGGGAGTAATGACGCCGGAGCAAGTGTTGTCAGTCTGCTACAGGTTTTCTTCCAACTCTGCCGCACCACCCAAGCCTACAACATAATCTATCTGGCTTCCTGCGAAGAAGAAATTTCAGGGAAAGGAGGCATTGAAAGCGTTTTGCCGGAACTCCCCCCCATAAACTTCGCCCTTGTTGGCGAACCGACCGAGATGCAACCTGCCATTGCAGAGAAAGGGTTGATGGTGCTGGATGTAACCGCTTACGGGAAATCGGGTCACGCCGCACGCAATGAAGGAGACAACGCCATCTACAAGGTGCTGGATGACATTGCATGGTTTAAGAATCATCGTTTTGAAAAAGAGTCCTCTTTACTGGGACCGGTAAAGATGAGTGTAACGCAAATCAACGCAGGCACGCAGCACAACGTCATACCGGACCGTTGTACTTTTGTGGTTGACATTCGCAGTAACGAATGTTATAGCAACCAGGAGCTTTACGCCGAGATACAAAAGCAAATTACCTGTGAGGCCAAAGCCCGCTCTTTCCGTCTTAGTTCCTCACACGTAGATCCGAACCACCCTATCGTAAAAAGAGCAACGGCTATGGGACGCGTGCCTTTTGGCTCTCCCACCTTATCCGATCAGTCACTGATGTCCTTTCCTTCGTTAAAGATGGGACCGGGAAAGAGTAGCCGCTCACATACGGCAGATGAATTCATAGCTCTTCAAGAGATAGAGGAAGCTATCGGGATTTACCTCGATTTGTTAGATAGTACACAAATCTAAAACATCCTCTTCTCCAACTAATGCACTGTGCAGACGCGTACGGTTAGGAGTCTGTAAGTTCTTTTCTGTTTTAGTAGAGCATTAAGATGCACTGCGAATATATTTACAACTACATCATTGTGAGCCATAATAATCTATTTCTTCATTAGCGTTTTAGCTAATACAGACACATACGGTTAGACTGTTACAAGTTGTTTCCTGTCCGGGTAAAGCATGAAGATGCACCCTACAGACTCGTACGGTTGCACTTTTATTTAAGAACAGATTTCTGCTAAATACAACTTAAATACAACTCTCTACCTACCTATTTATCGGTTCAGCCAGGTTTCAGGATCCAGCTTCTCCTTCTCCCTGCGAAGTTGGAAATGTAATACAGTACGCCCTCCATCGGTTCCGTCGGAGAAGACCTGACCCAACGTTTGCTTGGTGGACACCGCGTCACCCGTATTAACGGAAGCGGAAGATAAATTGCAATATACAGAGATATAACTGCCATGACGAACAAGGATGTTAAAGAGTCCGTTGAGCTTAAAGACAGCGGCAACCTTTCCGTTAAAGACGGCACGGGCATGGGCTCCGGGCTTGCCCTGAATATCAATTCCTTTATTATCCAGTTTCACATTGCGAAGCCCTTCCACCGAATACTCCCCGTAATGGCTGGTAATGATGTAAGGACCGGTTATAGGCATTGGCAAACGACCACGGTTACCAGCGAAGTTTCCAGAAAGTTCCCTATCCGCCCTACTCATGGTATAAGTTTCCAGTGGAGTTGATTTCCGGCTCTTACCGGACGAGGTACGCGCTTTACCCGAATCACCTTCGCTTTTCTTACGGGCATCAGCTTCGCGCCGGGCTTCCTCTTCCGCCCGTTTGCGGGCTTTTTCTATTTCGTCTGCAATCAGTCGGTCAATGCGGGCATTCAGCTGGTTAGCCTCGCGCCGCTTCTGTGCTATCTCCTTCTGTAGTCCCCGTTGTTTCTTCCGCAGATCAGCCACTAGCGTCTGTTTCTCTTTTTCCTGGGTCTCCAGTTTCGCCTTCTCCGATTCGCGTTCCTTTAGCAAAGACTCCTTCGCAGCTTTCACTTCCCGAAGTTCCGCCTTTTTACGGTTTACCTGCTTCTGCTTTTTTATGATTTCCTCCCCTTGTAAACGTTGAAACGTGGCATATTCACGTACATAACGCAAGCGGCGGTAAGTCTGTTCCAGACTATTCGCAGAAAGAATAAACATTAGCTTTTCTTCGATGGAGCGGTTCTTATAAAGGTATTGAACGGATGCTTCATATTCCTTCTTTTTATCCTTCAGGTCATTTTGCAGGTGTATCAATTGCCGTTCTAAATTCAGCAACTCCCGCTCAATAGCATCCATATCATCATTGATGGCAAGGATATAGCGTTTCCGCTCTTCTATCTGTCCGTTAAGGGTGGCAAGTCCCTGCAGCTGATTGCCAACATGTTGCTTTGTCGTATTTAAAAGTGTTTCCGTAGCAGAAATCTGCTCTTGCAAAGCCCCCCGCTTGCCTTCCAGCTCTTTAATCAGTTTATTGGTTTGGGCAAGGAGTGGTGATGCCAGACAGAAACAGCTTATAAAGAAAACAAAGAGATACCTCATAACTTCATTAATAATTCTGCAATTTCAGTCCACTGGACTTCGGTATATTTGGAAGAGACTTTCGTCGGTTCCAATGAAAAGGTTTTATCCGAGAAGTCAAACAATTCTATTTTCCCTTTCTCCAAAGAAGAGGTCAGGCCTAATTCCTTTCCGGTCAGGGTGGCTTTACCGGACTTTGAAGCTTTAAACAGCATCTTTTCCAGATGATTAAAGTCCGCCTTCTTAGGCAAGACACCTTTCAGTTCTTCACGCGAAGTATGCACATAACGTTTACCCATGCGATCCACCACCAGAACATCATCCGGGGTGACATCCAAACGGGCTACTTCCGTACGGAACACGGGCATCAGAAAAGATAGTTGCACCCGTTCGTTCCTGATTAACTTCATCGTACCACTGATGGTAATCATTGCGTCATCATGGGGAACGGTCAGCCGCACTTTAGAAGATAAATAATCCCCCTTCCCGGAAGAAACCATCTTCCGGGAAGTGCTACATCCCGAAAGTCCGGCAATGAACAAGAGGGCTAAGGCAAAGGGTAAAATACGGAGCACCTTTGCCACCCCGTTCTTATTTAATGGAATATTCATTCTGATATATATTTCTTTTGCTCTATTTTCTGTTTCAGCGTCTTAGACTTGCTTCCCTTTTCCAAAGCCTGTTTCCAATACTTCAACGCCCCGTCCACATCACCTGTCATATAGTAAATGTCACCGCAATGTTCAATAATCACATCACTCTTTTCCGTATCACTCTTCACAGCATCATCAATGTAAAGACGGGCTTCTGCATAATTTCCCTTCACAAACAAGATCCAGGCATACGTATCCAGATAAGTGGCATTATTCGGTTCCGCTTTCACGGTTTTATAACTCATTTCCTCCGCTTTGTCCAGATCGCGGCGTTCCACAGACAAGTAATAAGCATAATTGTTTAGTGCACCGATATTGGAGGGGTTGTATACTAAAGCGGAATCGTAGGCAGCGTATGATTCCTTATCCAAATCCCGGGTATGATAAATATCTCCTAAAATCGAATAGAAATCGGAAACCACTTCTTTCTTGCTGTCTTTAGTAATGTGCTTCAATGCCTTCTGGCAAACCGACAATGCATCATCCGAGCGTTCCGCCTGATTGTATGCAATGGCAAGATAAAAATAGAACTCCAGCATTTCTGGATTGGACTCAATCCCCGGCTCACACAAATCAATCACTTTCTTGTAATCTTCCTTACGAATGGCATCTCCGAGCAAGGTCATACGGGCCGCCGTATTGGTAGGGTCAATATCCAACACTTCTTTCAACACTGGCAACGATTCCTTATTCATCCCCTTTGAAATGAGGTATTGAGCGTACAGCATGGGAATCTGGGTATCGTCCAGATTTTGCGGCATAATACGGTCGAACAGTGATATGACCTGAATGCTGTCCTTGCCCCCCCCTTGTTCACTTTCCAGAATAAATTGCCGCATAACGGTAGCTTTGGTCTCGGAAGGCACTTTTTTATTTAATAGCAGGGTATCGAGCTGCTGTTGATAGAGTTCCTTTTGTCCGGTCTGGTCATAATAGGAAGCCAAAGAATACATCGCCATCGCATTGTCCGGCTCCGCAGCAAGTACCTTTTTATACAGATCGTACGCCACATCTTTCTTTCCGTTCTGCATATAGGCATCCCCCAGAATCACCTGATAGCGCATATCATTAGGGTATTCTTTCACCAGACTCTCTATTTCGTGGAAGGCTTTTTTATTTTCTTTCATTTGCAGGTAAATACGGAACTTTTCCATAGTGAGCTGCTCATTTTTCCCTATTTTTCCTTCCAGACGGTTCAGCGTGGAGATCACCTTATCGTACTTCTCCTGACTGTTGTAAATACCGAGAAGGGTGGAGAACGTCTCCAACTGGGAAGGGAAACGGGTAGTCATAGTTTCCAGCAAAGCAACCGCTTTCTCCATATTATTCTGCTGACGGTACAAACCTACCAGACCTTTACTATACCAATAGTTATCCGGTGCATACTGCACAGCTTTCTCCAAAGCATCCTGCGCCTTATCCGCCTGCTTCAGGAGAATGTAGTACTGGGCTATCTGATACAGGGCCGAAGAGGCTTCGGGGTTGATAGCCAGACAGTGCTGCAACAGGTCGAAAGTACCGGCATAGTCGTTTTGCCCTTTCAACCGCATTGCTTCCAGGAAGAAATAATCGTATTTGCGTTGCTTCTCTGCGGAAAGAGACGACTGCACCGCCGGACTTTTCAGGCTTTCCGAATCTCCGTAGCGGGTTGTTAACGCTTTTCCTCCCACCGAGCGGGAAGTTCCGCACGACGCCAATGCAATGCCAAGCACTAACAACAATGCCGTCTTTATTTTATCTTTGAAATTCTTCATTCTATTATTTACTCTCTAAAAACGTATATTTAACGGAAAGCAGAACCGGTGTACGATTTGCCTTTCCGACTCTTTCTTCCTTACACGCCGGTATGTCCGAATCCTCCGGCACCGCGTTGCGTTTCGTCAAGCACTTCCACTTCCTGCCAAACAGCCTGCTCGTGGCGTGCCACCACCATCTGTGCTATGCGCTCCCCGTCTTCTATCACAAAGGTTTCAGAGGAGAGGTTCACCAGAATAATACAAATTTCCCCCCGGTAGTCCGCATCAATCGTGCCCGGAGAGTTCAACACCGTAACACCTTTCTTAAGTGCCAAACCGCTACGTGGACGGACTTGTGCTTCATATCCCTTGGGCAAAGCAATATACAGCCCCGTAGGAACCAGACAACGTTGCAGAGGTTCTAACGAAATGGGAGTGGAAAGATTTGCACGGAGGTCCATCCCTGCAGAAGCTTCGGTGGCATACGCCGGAAGCTGGTGTTTCGACTTATTAACGATTTGTATATTCATGCTATAGGCAGTTTACTATTTAACGGGCGAAAATACGGAATTTGAGATAAAATGTCCTATTTTTGCAGTTAAATAATGTGCAATCACAACAACTTCATTGCACCTCTCTATAAAAACAAATCATTATGATGGATTGGAATACGCTTATCTCAGCCAAGCGTTTTGGCCTGGAGGAGTTTCACCGGGAGCGCCACGAGAACCGCTCCGAATTTCAACGCGACTATGACCGTTTAGTTTTTTCGGCCCCGTTCCGCCGTCTTCAGAATAAGACCCAAGTGTTCCCCTTGCCGGGAAGCATATTTGTACACAACCGGTTGACCCACAGTCTGGAAGTCTCTTGCGTTGGTCGTTCTCTGGGAAATGACGTTTCCAAAGCCATTCTTTCACAGCGTCCCGAGCTCGGTCAGTCTTTTCTTTCCGAAATAGGTTCCATTGTATCGGCCGCCTGTCTGGCACACGATTTAGGCAACCCCCCCTTCGGACATTCGGGGGAACGTGCCATCTCCACCTTCTTTTCGGAAGGAAAAGGAATGGGATTAAAGGAACGGCAACCGAACGGGGAGCAACTGACGCCGGTCCAATGGGACGACCTTACGCACTTTGAAGGGAATGCCAACGCTTTCCGTCTGCTTACCCACCAGTTCGAAGGACGCCGGAAAGGGGGATTCGTTTTGACTTACTCCACGCTGGCGAGCATCGTCAAATATCCTTTCTCATCGAGCCTTGCAGGCAATAAATCCAAGTTCGGATTCTTCACCACCGAGGAAGAGAGCTTCCGCCGCATTGCGGAAGAACTGGGTATGAAGCGCCTCAATGAAGCTCCGCTGAAGTATGCCCGCCATCCGCTGGTCTTTCTGGTGGAAGCTGCGGACGACATCTGCTACCAGATGATGGATATAGAGGATGCCCATAAACTTAAAATACTGACCACAAAAGAGACTAAGGATTTATTGCTCAACTACTTTGAGGAAGAACGCAGGGAGCATATCATCAAAACATTCGATATTGTAAGTGATGTCAACGAACAGATCGCTTATTTAAGGTCAAGTGTCATCGGGCTACTGATTCAGGAATGTACCCGGGCTTTTTTAGACAACGAAGAAAGTATTTTGGAAGGGACATTCAACGGAAGTCTAATTAACCACATTTCCGAACGTCCGGCAAAGGCTTACGGACACTGTGCGGATGTCTCCATGAAGAAGATTTACCGTGCACGTGATGTACTGGACATTGAGCTGGCTGGTTTCCGCATCATCACCACCCTACTTGAGCTGATGATTGAAGCGGTACGTTTCCCCGAAAAGGCTTATTCGCAACTACTTATTAACCGGGTATCGGGACAATACAACATAAAGGCAGCCTCCCTCTATGAAAGGATACAGGCGGTATTGGATTATGTTTCGGGCATGACCGATGTCTTTGCACTTGATCTGTACCGGAAAATAAACGGTAATAGTTTGCCCCAGATCAGTTAAGGGGCAATTCTATTTACTTGTTGAGAAGAGCACTTTATTCATTGCCTCTCATAAGTCAGGACATAACTCTAGGGCAATTCTATTTACTTGGAAAAAACACCTTATTGGCCCCCGATGTCAGCTTGCAGGCTTCTGGTTCACTTTCCATAAAAGATTGGATGTGCCGGATGCGCTTCTCTGCCAGAATCTCGTTTACCGCAATCAGGATACCGGTTTCCTCCACATCTCCGAAGCCATAATTAATAGCGGTGCCAAACATACGCATTGTGGGACTTAAACTCATATAGGCATTTACCAGAGGAGGTATATTGTACCCGAGTTTACGTATCTCACAGTTCAGTATCTTATAATCATCTTTGAAGGTCTTTTTACAGAACAGTTTTTCCAAAGCTTTCTCGTCAGACTCCAATTCAAGCGGTTTCATAGGGGAAATCAGGTTGTCTTTATCTGCAAAATGCTTTTTCAGGAAATAAAGTATCATGTCACGTCCCTGCTTGTGATAGCTGGGATACATGGTCACTTTACCAAAGAAATATTTCACATTGGGCATGATTACTGTCAACGCACCCAAGCCATCCCACAGGTTGTCCAGCGCAAACAGGCCTTTACTGCCGGCACGCGTGGACTGGTATTCAAGGGTAACGAAGGAGCGTCCCAGCTCTATTGTCGTAGGAAGGTATTCTTTCAGAAATTTATCGGAGAAATTAAACATGTGCGCGGTGGCTAACAGTGGCGCACCGGCTTGATCGAACCGGACCTCAGTACCCAGAATATAGCGGTAGCCTCCAAGAATATCTTCCGCCTCCGGATTCCACACAATCAGTTGCTTATAGGGGTTCTCCATCGTATCGTACTCATCAATATCTATTGATTTTCCGGTTCCCCCTCCCGCAGCACGGAATGCTATTTCACGCAGGCGGCCTATTTCCCTCATGATATTTGGAGAATCCTGAGCAGTAATAATGTATATCTGATTATGACTTTTGTTCGTCATGCGTAAGCGTTTCTCTTCAGTAAGCTCCGCTTTAAGCAGTTCTTTATCTACCGGTTCAATAATCTCTTCCATATTTCTTTGTTAGTAGTTTTTCTCTATAGTTTATAAACAATGTCCCGGACGTATGCAGCCCATTGGGCAGGTGTTTTCGACTTATCAAAAGTTTCCCACGGTATGGGTTTTCCAATGGTAACGGTAAACGTTTTATGCCGGTTCTTAAACATCTCGTCGGCCAGATAGAGCATGGCAGTATTAAACTTGATGCCCAGTGCCTTGCAAAAGTTGGCCAGATTGTAAAAGAAGTCGGAATTTCTTCCGCCGAAATGAATGGGAACAACATCCCGTTGGGTCTCCACGCTCTTCACAATAAAGGTTTTCTTCCATTCAATATCGCGGATCACCCCATTACGGCGCCGGGAACAAATTCCGGCGGGAAACATAATCAACTGATTATCCGATGCAAACCCGGCTTTCACCAACTGCGGAAAGTCCCTCGCCTGTTTCCCCGTCTTATTAATAGGTATACATAAAGGCGCCAGCCCGCGCAGATACATCAGCAAATCGTTAACCAGGTATTTGACTTTCCCATCGTAGAACTTACCCAGAATATAGCCTAAAGCCACACCGTCCTGACCACCCAGAGGATGATTGGATACAAAGGTATAAAGCTTTCCGTCTTTTGGCAGATTTTCTTCTCCTTTTATTTCCAACTTCATATCGAGAAACTCAAGGGAAGCTTTCAGGAAGTCGACTCCCATCTCGTCTTTGGAATCGCGCAAGAATACATTCAGCTCTTCCTGATGAACAATCTTTTTCAGATAAGTTACAATAAATTTGGGTATAAACTTACGGTACTTCGGTGCTTTTTCCCGAAGTATCCTATCAATATCAATCTGAAATAAAGTATCGTCGGTCATTCCTCTTAAAACAAAAATGATTGTGCAAAATTAACGCATCTTTTTAATTATGTGCAATAAATAACATGAAAACTACACCCAAAATCTACTAAATAGCGCCTAAAATCTATTAATTGATAGTTTCCCCCCTAAAGATTACCGGAAATCCCCCCTTTGGATTAAATTGTAATGATTACAATTGCAACATCAAAAATAAAACAAAACAAAAGCGAATAATTAAAAGAAGGGAGATATGATTATGAATAGCATTACATTTCAGAAAGATTTGCTTAAGATTCAAGACGACTTGCTACGTTTTGCATACAAATTGACTTCAAACCGTGAAGAAGCAAACGACTTACTTCAGGAGACTTCTTTAAAAGCCCTGGACAATGAAGAAAAATATGCCCCGGATACTAATTTCAAAGGATGGATGTACACCATTATGCGCAATATATTCATTAACAACTATCGTAAACTGGTGCGTGACCAGACTTTCGTGGACCAGACGGACAATCTTTACCACCTCAGCCTGCCGCAGGATTCGGGTTTCGAGAGCACCGAAAGCGCTTACGACTTAAAAGAGATGCACCGCATAGTAAACGCACTTCCCAAAGAATATAAAGTTCCTTTCTCCATGCACGTTTCCGGTTTCAAGTACCGTGAGATCGCCGAGAAACTGGGACTACCATTGGGCACTGTAAAAAGCCGCATTTTCTTCACCCGTCAGAAGTTACAACAAGATTTAAAGGATTTTGTTTAGCAATAAAGCCGAATTCTTTGCAATAAGCTGCTAAATCCGGGTTTTATCTGAAAATAAGAAGCCGCCACCCTCTTCTGTCTACCGGAATGCCGGAACAGAAGAAGGTGGCTTTATTTTTTTCAACTTCACGTAATCAGGTTCTTCCTGATGGAGAACTTCACAAGAGCCATGGCGTTAATTCTGTCGAGGGACAGGTCCATAGGGTCGTGATGAATGTTGTAGCTCACCAGCTTAATGCAGTTTTCCTTTTCGGAACGGTTGATATACTTCACCGCCAGAATATTATCCCCCTCCATCTCGAAGGATACCAGATAGATTTCACCATAAATCACATTACTGAAACTGCTGATAGACCTGAAACCCACAATATCACCGGATTTCAGAATGGGATACATGCTGTCGCCGCTGATAACCACCGCACCGTCGCATTTCGGAATGCCGGGTATTTCAATCTTTCCCACCGCATATTGCGGACGGTCTTCCAACATTGACTTCAGATTAGCGGCAGCGGTAATATCATAAAGCATCACGCTACGGTCATCCAGCGGATCGGGTGTTTTCGGGTTGTGTATCAGCTCCACTTCACCCGAAGCCAATTCGCTGTCGCAGAATTTCGCCTGATGAACGGGACTTCCCTTACCCACCAGCAACCAGTTATAGTCCAGGTCTTTTAATTTTCCCAACAGCAAGGGGAAATCCACACTGTTGCGCGCTATCCAGTTACTCAGCGTAGGACGCGATATTTCCAGAAAAGCAGCCAGTTCGGAATCAGTTTTAAAACCCATCGCCAACTTGGCACGCTTCACAATATCCGAAACATTGAATAATAAATCTTTATCTTTTCCCATCCCTGTTCCTTTTATGTAAATATTTAAGAAGTGGTTACTGCCTCATTGATACGGCTTTACATCTTTTTTAAAAATTAAACCGCCAGACAATTTGTTTTATTTATGAAAACCTTTTTATATTTGTTGGTACAAAAGTAATCATCTTGTTTTAATATTGCAAATAACAAGAAAAGAATTATGGAAAATATACACTTCACTTCCTCCTCCGGGAGGGTGGTCGATACGAAAGATCGACCGGTATTCAACAAGGGTCGGCCTTTACCGGTATAGACACCACGCATACGGGATATATAGCTCCAACGCGTGGGACATATATATGCAATGCATCAGCCATATAGCTGGAACACGCTGGACATAGAGATGGAATAAACCGGATTTTAAGCTATTCTGTCAACCTTCTCACAAAGGCCACACGAGCCTTCTATGAAAACAATAAACTGAAAAGACAATGATACATTATCTTAACACAACTATTATCACAAAAATTGAAAATATTTATCATAATGAATGCCATTACATTAGAAAATTCAGAAAAAGGCACCCGCATTTGCGGCTGCTGTCACAAAGAGCTTTCCATTGACTCTTTTTACGTAAACAAACACACGAATCTTCCCGACAACTACTGCAAAGAATGCCGCAGGTCGTTCAGCAACCTTCGTTACCGCTACCGCCAAGTCACTAAGAAAAAGCCTCAATATCCCGTCATTACTGAAATATCCGATAAAGATCTACGCATAAAATTCCTCCTGAATGCCCTGGATGTGGTTCACAGGAGTATAGAGCGGAAGAAGAAACGACTACGGGAAGAAGAGTACCGTAATGAATCACCAGATGAGGATTTTTAAACAGGGAGCAATGAGCGGAATCCGCCGGACACAAACGCTCCTATACTAATAATTTTTTATTAACTTTACTATTATGGCAAGAATAAAAAAACGGGGACTCGATTATTTTCCCCTTAACACCGATTTCATGCACAACCGCCTGGTGCGGCGTATCATGAAGCGCGAAGGTGATGGTGCATTCGCCATTCTGCTAGGCGCCATCTCCTGCATCTACGCCGACGAAGGCTACTATATACACATCGACGACCTCTTCTATGAAGATCTGGCCGCCTGTCTCTACGAAAAGAATGCCGGGGATGCAAAACGCATCCTCTCCCTTGCGGTGGAATACGGCATCTTTGACGCTACCCTTTTCCGCGAGTACGGCATTCTCACCTCCGCCGAAATACAGAAGCAATACCTTTTCAGTACCAAACGCCGCAGGTATTCCACCATGGTCATCAACGCCCGTTACAATCTTATAGACAACACACTGACCGACGGGGAAACCGACGATCAGGAGAATGAAGCAGACAGGGAAGCTCCCAAAGCAGAGAATAACAGAATCTCCGGGAGGTGCAATAACAACATCCCCGGAGACCGCCAGAACAAAGAGCTCCGGGATGAAAGCGGCAATCCCCAGGCAGCTAACAGTACTCCCGGAACGGACGGCAGTAATATTCCTGAAAACATGCAAAGTGAAACTCCCGAAGCAGGGAACAGTGCCGTGGCTAGAGGCAAAGAGGGGAAAGTCCCTGATTACTATATGGATAGACCTTTAGAAGGGCATAGCGGAGTAACGGAACAGAATTCTAAAGACGTTGAAAGTGTAACATTTAAGCCCCAAAATGTAACATCCGGTACACATAGCATAGCACAGCACAGCATAGCACAGAATAGCGAAGCATATCCCCTCCTCAATGGGTCCCCCGGGAAGGGGACCGAAGTTGCGGATGAAACATCCGCCGAGGAGAAATATCTTCAGAAAATAGCAGGTATGCAACCGCCATCAGACGGCATCAGCCGTAACTACGACGGCCTGCTCTTCAACCTCCGGCAGCTCCACATCGCTCCGCACGAACAGTATGCCATCATCCTGAAAAGCAACTTCGGCGCCATCGGACACCCTCTTTGGAAGGGCTTCTACGCCCTACGCGACAGTCATGGCAAGATTCGTCTGCCGGGACGATATTTGCTTAGCTTATGCCGCAAAGAGAAGTTTTAGAAACGTGAAGAAAATCATGAAGAAAAACGCTATTCTTAATTTGCCGGCGTGTTAAAAGGGGGTTATATTTGCATTGTGATTAAGCTTAATACACAAAAAGAAAACATTTAATTAACTATTTTAAAACAAAACTACTATGTCAGTTATTTACAAAGCAACACAATCCATACTCGCTAACAAAGCGGGTAAAAAGCTCTTCTATCCCCGCGTGGTATTGGCAGGGAACGTCGATACGGAACAGATCGCGCAAGAAATTGCAGAACTCTCCTCCCTTTCGGCAGGCGACTCCAAGAACGTCATCGACAATCTGGTGACTGTGATGAAACGCCATCTGCAATCCTCAGAAAGCGTGACGCTGGACGGCCTTGGGACCTTCCATCTTACAATGAAATCGTCCGGTAAAGGAGTGGAAAGCAAGGATGACGTGTCAGCCACGCAGGCCACACTGATGGTTCGTTTCCTTCCCGCTTCCACCCGTAATGCCGACCGTACGGTAGCCACCCGTTCGCTGGTGAACGGTGCAAAGTGCATACGCTTCGATCGTCAGCCCACTTCGACTTCCGGCGGTGACTCCGGTGATTCCGGACAAGGCGGTTCCGATAGCGGTGGCAGTGGTGACGGAGGCGTTATAGACGACAATCCACTGGGCTAGAGAGAAATGAATAGTTAGCAGCAGGTGACGGATGCCATACAGGCATCAAACAAATAACCGGCCGGTCGTCACTCTGCCCGCTGACTGTTTTATTCCCCGACGACTCTACTAAACTTTAAACACGACACAAAACCTTACAGGTTATGTACCGTAATGACATTGGGAATAGTTCCTTAAGTGCATAGCGCAACTATGTCTTTTACCGGACAACAGAACTAAATCAATCACTAATCATGCGAAAAATCAACTACATCGTGGTGCATTGCAGCGCCACGCGGGAAGGCTCTGTGCTTACTCCCGAAGCTCTGGAAGCAGAGCACCGCCGCCGTGGGTTCCACGGAACAGGCTATCACTATTACATCCGTCGCGACGGCACTGTCCTCGGCACCCGTTCGCTGGAGATACCCGGCGCTCATGTAAAAGGACACAACGCCCACTCCATCGGCATCTGCTACGAAGGTGGACTGGACCGTGAAGGTCGCCCCAAAGACACCCGCACACCGGAACAGCGTTCGGCACTCCGTCTGCTTGTGAGCCAACTACTGAAGCGATTCCACGACGCACGCGTCTGTGGTCACCGCGACCTCAGTCCCGACCTCAACGGCGACGGGCAGATAGAGCCTGCGGAATGGGTAAAGCAATGCCCGTGCTTCGATGTAAAAACAGAACTTTAAAAAAAAGATCCTTGAAAGGAGGTGTAAAACAATGGCAATTAAAAAATCTACCTGGGACTTGATCCTAAAGGTCATCATCGCAGTAGCCTCAGCTATTGCAGGTGCAGTGGGCGCTAGCGCTATGACCCATGGACTTTAAAAAGTATCCTATGCCGCCCTGTATATAACAGGCGGCATAGGAATTTAACGAATAAGTAAATTTATAAAGACAAAGAATCTATGAAACATTTATTACTATCACTTATCTTTTGCGGGCTACTACTGGATACCTATGCCCAGACATCCTCTGAAGACTCCTATGTCAACATCCAGGCTCCTACGGCGGCCTCACTCATAAAAAGCATAGACAATCCTGTAGGCCTTTTCCATGGAAATCCCGAAATATCACAGACGCTTTATACGCTGAAAGACGGTGTGGTGGAACTTCCTATTACCTTGCAGTACAATGCCTCGGGTATCAAAGTGACGGAAGAAGCAAGCAGGGTGGGGCTCGGTTGGGACCTGCCGGTGGGCGGGATGATTGTACAAAGCGCTGTGGGGAAGATGGATGAGGAAGCGGCAAATTCTTCATTGACTACCGCAACGGCAGTGCACATCTGATAGACGCAAGCCGACCATTGAAGATAGAGCAATTAGGCAATAATGAGGCCTGGCAGATTACTACCGAAGATGGCACACAACATTATTTTAGTTCTCTTCCCAAGGTGTGGCAGGAAGGTGACGGTTCTGCGAGGCCCGTTTCCCGTACTTTTCTGTTGAGTGACTCCAAATATCCTAACGGGCAGAATGTCCATTATGAATACGAAAGAAAAGACAACGTGATCTTCAGTAGAACGGAAGATGGAGAACACATTGTTAAGCAATGCGTGGGCTTGGTGGCTGATATGGCATGCGACATTCCACCTAAGATAACCACCTGGAAAACCCGGTCGGACGAAATCCTGCTAAAATCCATTACCACCGACAACTATATTGCGGAGTTCAAAATGAGCGCCCGCAGCGATTTATCAGGTAGTCTGAAACTGGATACGATTGTAATAAGGTCTCTTTCAGCCTCCCAATGGAGCGGTTACAAACGTAAAATATGTTTCAATTACAGCTATTTCGAATCTGCAGTGGGGGGTAATACTTGGCTTCCTATGATGCAAGATACAACCGACTTCTTCCAATCGAACCACTTGAACAAGCGCCTGAAGCTGGATGCCGTGTACGAGGTGGATGCATCGGGAAAAAGGACAAATCAGCTTTCGTTCGATTATTACAACCCTACCGGCTTACCTCCCAAGAATTCCTTTGCAATGGATTATTGGGGATACTATAACGGGCAGACGAACAATAAATATCTGATACCATACTTTTCTTGCTTGTTGTGGGGGCAGAGCTCCTATGCAATACAGCATCAAGCGGGTTGTGGGGGGAACCGTGCCTGCAATCCCGAATGCCTGTGCAACGGTATGCTGAGAAGTGTGCGCTATGCCACGGGTGGCATGACAATATATAGTTACGAGCCAAACGGGTATCAAAGCAGTCAGCGTGTGCCGACTTGTGACGAAATGGCACAACCGGATTTCACTAATGCTCCACTCGTATTGAGCCTGCGTAACCATAATGCTCCTTTAGAGAATACTTACGGTTATTTCAATGTGAATATCGGCGATGAAGTAAAAATTAAATTAATACTATGCAACGGGCTGAATGCATGGAGTGATATGGCGGGAAGCGGATATGCGCTATTGTTCACTCCTACGGGAGGTAGTTTAAGGAAGTATAAGGCAGAAACTTTCGATGTAAGCAACGTCTCTGGGTTCCATAGTGACAGAATATTACAATTTACAGCGGAAGAAGCCGGGAGCTTTCAACTGATACTGACATTCCCTTCCGCTTTGGGAGATCAAAGCGAAATGAATTCGAAACATGGAGATCTCACGGGCGATGTTTATGTGATACCAGGTCTTCCGGTGGAGACGTACGATTATAGTCGCGGCGGAGGAGTACGCGTAAAGACTGTAAATTATTTCAATACCTCAAGTACTTCAGCCCCACCCGTATTGAGCTACACTTATGAATATCCGTCTACCGGTGGTGTGCTGTTCACACCGCTTGCTTTTCATAAGATGTATGAAAATCTGGACTATTTTCAGGCAAGCTATACAGATGGACATGAAAACGGTATCTTTGGAACCGGTGGCATTGAAATGACTCTATCAAGCGAAAACTTTCACTCGGCTCCTTATTCCACTGTGGGAACGTCTGTTTGTTATCCCGAGGTAACAGTACGCAAGACCCATTTCGGTGTTTCACAGGGATATACTGTCCATACCTTTTGGCTGGCTCATGAAATTTCAACGGAACATTCTTTCCAGGTACCCGATGTGGGTAACGGCAAACCTCTCTCCACTAAATACTATGCGGAGGACGGTACTTTGCTGAAATCGGAAAGCTATCACTATGACGTAGTGTTAAAGCACTTCTATTCGGGTGTAACCATTACCGACCATTTCAACAGAAGCCCCAGATTCTATGCAGTGGGGGGCTGTTATCTTACACGGATGATAGGGGGAGATATACGTGACGACTATTGGGGACGTTTCACCTCCCTGATTTATGGCATCAGGAGTCAAAGCTGTCTGCCTGAGTCGAAGATAGTTTATCAGGACGGCGTAAGCACTACCACCACCTATGAGTATGATGACCATTGCCAGCTGAAGAAAGAAAACGTAACGGGCAGTGACGGTAAAGTTCATAGTACAAACTACTCTTACCCATATGACTTCAACTTCGCTTCCTACACAGCGATGACCAACAAAAATTTTCTATCCTACCCGGTGGAAGTAAAACAACTGGTAGATGGTAAACTGGCAGGAAGCAAGTTGACGCAATACGCCACCTTCAACGGCAAATATTTGCCTAAATCGATAGCTCGCGGCAAGTTTGCCGGATTGGTAAATGATGCGGTAACCTTCTCCTCTTCAGGGGCATCAAGTTCTTATTATCCCGCTACGGATATCACATATCTGAAATATGACGCTAACGGCAATCCTGTACATATCAATGTAAAAGGGGAAGATATCATTTATATTTGGGGATATAACTACCAATATCCGGTAGCAGAGATTCGCAAAAGCAGTTACGCTGCGGTACAATCGGCCTTAGGAGCTACGCCCGAAAGCTTCTCCTCCGCAGTGACGCCACCTGCTACGATAACAGCATTGCGCAGCAAGCTGCCCGATGCACAAGTCACTACTTACACTTATACACCATTGCAGGGAATGAAGACAATGACCGCACCAAACGGAAAAGAGACAAGCTTTGAATACGACGGTTTTGGTCGTCTGACGAAGACGTTGGATCATGATGGGAAAACAGTGGAAGAATATGATTATCATTATAAGAACTAAAACATTATGAAACGATTTCTAACATTACTGATTTCAATAATAGCAACTTGCGCGGTTTGTGCGCAAGTTGGCACACAGAACTATATCCGCAGCCGCAAGATGCTCAACAATACGGGGAGTTCTTATGTGGATGGCATCAACTACTTTGACGGCTTGGGACGGCTATTCCAGTCCGTAAGCAAAGCAGTGCAGAATAATGTAACGAAGGGACGTCTAGCGACCCTTCAGGAGTATGATTACTACGGTCGTGAAACGAATGCCTGGCTTCCCACACCTGTTACAGCGGATTATGTGGAGGCAACCACTTTCAGAACAACGGCTATAGGGAGCGGTGGCTATAGTGACAGTCGTCCATATAACCAACCGGTTTATGAAGCTTCGCCGCTAAACCGTCCCTTACAGCAATTTGGAGCGGGTGCACTGTGGTACAGCAGTAACCGTGCTGTGAAAACGGAGCATCTGGTAAACACCGTCGATGGTGATCAAGCCTGCAAACTTTACACAGTGGACGGCACCTTTCTGAGTGGCGGTACTGCCTGCTATGCCGCCGATCTGCTCAATATTGTGAAGACTACGGATGAAGACAATAACGTGAGTTACACCTTCACGGACAAGTTGGGGCATACTGTACTGACCCGCCAAATGAAAAACAGCGAGAAACATGATACTTACTATGTCTATGACGATAAGGGAAATCTCTGCTTTGTACTTCAACCAATGTATCAAACGACAGCCGATCTTGGATTGTATGCCTTCCAGTATAAGTATGACGGTCATGGGAACTGCATTTGGAAGAAACTACCGGGAGCGGAATACACCGGATATGTATACGACAATGCAGATCGCCTGACTTTCTCACAGAATGGCAAACAGCGTACATCCGGTAAGTGGACATTCTACCTCTACGACAGCCTGAACCGCCTCACCCAACAGGGAGAATGTACGGGACAGAATCCTTCAGCATCCGACGCAGTGGTTTATCTACAGAACTTTTATGACGATTACTCTTTCCGCTCACAAACCGGATTCAACAACGCCAACTTCACAGACGGAGGAACAACAGGAAAAGGTTACCCCACAGGAAGCATAACTGCGGTTTTGGGAAGCAGCGATAAGATTTATTCCGCCAATTACTACGACATCAAAGGAAGAGTCATCAAAACCGTACATAACAATCTGTTGGGAGGGTACGAAACAACAAGCACTGCCTATACCTTTACAGATCAGCCCGCAACAGTTACGCACACCCATACGGCAAGCGGGAAGACTACACGCACTGAAGTCTACACGTATACCTACGATCATGCAGACCGTGTCATCAAAGTGGAACATACCCTGAACGGAACAAAAGTGACTTTAGCAACTAACACTTATGATAACCTCGGACGGTTATCCACAAAAGCGCTGCACGGATCCGCCACCAATCAACTGACTTATGCTTACAACATCCGTAACTGGGTAACAGGTATCAACAGTACCCGGTTTACGCAAAACCTCTATTACAATACAGGAAATGGAACAGCCTGCTACAACGGAAACATTAGCAGCATGACGTGGAAAGCGGGGAGCGAAAGCACAATACGGGGATATAAGTTCAGTTACGATGCCCTAAGCCGGTTAACAAATGCTGTATATGGAGAAGGCACAACAATAGACTCCAACACCAACCGTTTCAATGAGAATATAACAAGCTATGATAAGAACGGTAATATTCTAGCCCTGCAACGCTATGGACAAACCGGAGCTAGTACTTATGCACCGATTGATAACCTGACCTTCACCTTGAACGGAAATCAGTTAAACCGCGTGGATGATGCCACAAGCGCATCTGCATACAACGGAGGATTGGAGTTTAAGAACGGAGCCAGCACTGCGGCAGAATATACTTATGATGAGAATGGTAACTTGATAAAAGATTTAAATAAAAGTATTAGTAATATTCAGTATAATTATTTAAATTTGCCAAGTAAAATTACGTTTACGGATGGTAGTATCATCACATACCTGTACGGTGCAGACGGCACAAAACTTCGCACTGTTCACAAGATAGGTTCTACCACCACAACAACGGATCTTTGCAACGATGTGATCTATGAAAATGGAACGGCCAAGATGCTATTAACCGAGGAGGGTTATGTTTCTTTAAGCGACAGTAAATATCATTACTACCTGAAAGACCATCAGGGCAACAACCGGGTGGTAGTTGATCAGAGTGGGAATGTGGAGGAAACCAATCACTATTATCCTTTTGGCGGGATATTTGCAAGCACAGGAAACACTCAACCATACAAGTACAACGGCAAGGAATTCGATAGCAAGAAGGGTTTGAATTGGTATGATTACGGGGCAAGAATGTATGATCCGGCACTAGGACGGTTTACTACGGTGGATCCCATGGCGGAAAAGTATTATGAAGTCAGTCCGTATGCATATTGTTTGAATAATCCCATTTATTTAATAGATAAAAGAGGACAAGAGCCTGGCCCTGGTGATTTATTTAATACAAAAAGAGAAGCTGCTATTGATTGGGGTATGTATTATAATGGAGCTTCTATCATACGCAAAAAAGAAATGGGATCTTCTATTTATGAAGTCAAAGAAGGTAAGAATCTGAAAGGATATTCATATACTACTGCTAACGAGGGAGAGCATAGTGTATCCCCTAGTATACCAGCCAACAAAGAGGAGATTGTCGGAGTAATACATTCACATGGAAACGCAGACACAAAGCACATAAACAATGCTTTTTCAAGAGCTGACATAAAATACATTGATAAAATAAGAGTAAATGGTTACCTAGCTACTCCAAGAGGAAGCTTATTAGAGCGCAATCCATATAGTAAGAAAATTACAGTAATAAGCAACAATCTTCCTAGCGACCCTAAAGATCCAGAAAGAAAAAATAATATTATACCTAAAGATATCCCTGCCGAGAAAGGACAACAAAAATTAGATGAATTACATCAAAAGCCTAATTTAGGTATCCCTGCTTGGCAACAAAAAGAAATTCACTGGGCTTTTTAAAATATAAGAATATGTACAAAATACTTTTTTTCGCATTAATATTATTTGCTGCATCGTGTACAAATAGTACATCAACTAATAATAAGACAGAAACTCTTTCCATGCCTGAATATGTAATAGATGACAGTCTTTCCAATGCGTATTACATCAATATGAAAAGTTATAGTCCTAAAGAGGGATTCATACCTACAGCTGATATAGCAGTAGGTATTGCTCAATGTGTATTAACTAAAATATACGGAAAAGAGATAATAGAGAAAGAAAAGCCTTTCTCCGTAAACTTGAAAAATGAGATATGGATCATAGAAGGGACTGCTCCAAAAACGAATAATGGCACTCTCATTCTGGGTGGTCAATCTTATATGGAGATTAGGAAGAGCAACGGAGAAATATTAAAATTGCTGCATACGAAATGAAGTCTTTTATATAAAGAATATTCATCTAAAGTTGCTTGATATTATTTTGAACATCAGGTATTACTATCCTAGCATAAGCATATAACAAACCAATGCTAGGATAGCTTTATATAAGTGTCAAGCGATATTATAGTTAAAAGCAACAAGGCTATACATCCACAAACAAAAAAGACCAAAAGTCTAAATACTTGTTACAAAGCCTTGAACCAGTTACAAACACTGTATAGAAGGAACAACAATCATATGATCAATTAATAAAAGAGAAATGAGAAACATTATATATTTTTTCCTAATAGCCATGCTCTGCACTAGTTGCAATGTAAAAACACAAAGAGAAAAGCAGCTAAAAGAATCAGAAACGACAGCGAACTTTGTAATAGACACAGCTCTACAACGTAGTTATCCTGAAGTTCCTACAATGAGTAAAATGCCAGAAAACTGGAAAGGAGAAGTTTCTACTGCTAAAATAGCATTTCAAATTGCATATCCCATGCTAAGTGAAATATACGGAAAAGATGAAATTGCATCTCAAAAACCATTCTCTATAAACTTAGTTAATAATAACATATGGATCATAGAAGGGAATTTGCGCCAGCAAAAAGATTCAAATCATTGAAAAAACATAGATCAAGTAATAAATAACTCTAATCCGTATCATGCTACAGGCATTATTAAAGATTTATTTAAATAATACCCCCATGAAAAGTATATTGATATGGCCTTTAATATTTGCATTTTGTGTAAGTTGTAATACAAAAGCCGGAAGAACAAATTCTATAGACAAAACAGATAGTTTGAGTTATCCGGATTTCGTAGTAGACACAACTTTACAACGTCAATATCTCGAAGATTCTACAACGAGCAGCATGCCTAATGATTGGTCAGGAGAAGTTTCCAGCTCCGAGATTGCATTTAAAATTGCAGAGCCTATATTAAATAGTTGTTTTGGGAAAGAGGCAATTGCATCTCAGAAGCCCTTCTCAATAAACCTAATAGATAATAAGATATGGGTATTAGAAGGTACTTTACACCAACCTCCAAATGGTATTATCATGGGAGGAACAGCTTACATAGAAATAAGAAAAAGCAACGGAGAAATATTGAAAATAATACATAGCGAATAAATATTAAATTTAAGAAGTTTTAAATAGCTCTCCTTAAATATACTCTATTACTATCCTAACATCAGGCAATACCTCCTGCATGTTAGGATAGTTTTTATCACCTAATACCCAAATAAAAATAGCTAAACAAACAATTTACTCCCCACCCAAAATAGCATTCATTATCAAAAAGATAAGTAACGAACAGGGTGTTGATAACTTCTTCTAAAGATTTTCAATAAAACATTGTGGGGAATTGTGGGGAAATGTGTATTTTTACCGTCGCTTGTTATAATAAGGTGGAATGATACGCTTTTTAGGCAATATTGAGGCAAAAACCGATGCAAAGGGACGTGTATTTATCCCGGCATGCTTCCGGAAGCAACTGCAAGCAGCTTCCGAAGAGAAACTTGTATTGCGTAAAGACGTTTTTCAGGATTGCCTGGTACTCTACCCCGAAAGCGTTTGGTTCAAAACGCAAAACCAACTCCGTCGCAGATTAAACAAATGGAACGCCAAACATCAGGAGATCTTCCGTCAGTTTGTTAGTGATGCAGAAATCATGATCCCGGACACTAGTGGACGTATTCTTCTGCCTAAACGCTATTTGCAATTGGCTGGAATACAGAGTGACGTTCGATTCATAGGCATAGATGACACGATAGAGATTTGGGCAAAGGAGCGGGCGGAACAACCATTCATGGACCCGAAAGAATTTAGCGAAGCACTACAAGATATCTTAGGTGACGAGTGGGAGGACGACAAAGAAGAATAAGATTACAGGAAATGGAGAAAGAAGAATTGACATACCACACCCCAGTGCTGTTGAAGCCAAGTGTAGACGGAATGAACATTCGCCCGGACGGGACCTATGTAGACGTGACTTTTGGCGGGGGAGGACATTCCCGTGAAATATTATCCCGCTTAGGTGAGGGAGGGCTGTTGCTTGGATTTGATCAGGATGAAGACGCGGAAAAGAATATTGTCGATAACCCGCATTTCACCTTTGTACGGAGCAACTTCCGATATCTACATAATTTCCTGCGGTATCACCACATAGAAGCTGTAGACGCCATACTTGCCGACCTCGGCGTTTCATCCCATCATTTCGACGACAGTGAACGTGGTTTCTCTTTCCGGTTCGACGGGAATCTGGATATGCGTATGAATAAGCGGGCCGGAATAACAGCCGCCGATATCGTAAACACATACGATGAAGAGAAATTAGCCAATGTATTCTACCTGTACGGTGAACTGAAAAATAGCCGTAGACTAGCGTCGGTAATAGCAAAAAGACGCATTGGGAAAGAGATAGCTACAATTGAGGACTTCTTGGAAATCATCAAGCCTCTTTTCGAAAGAGAGCGGGAGAAGAAAGAGTTGGCCAAAGTATTTCAGGCACTCCGGATTGAAGTAAACCAAGAGATGGAAGCCCTGAAAGAGATGCTATATGCAGCAATGAAAGCGTTAAAACCGGGTGGACGGCTGGTTGTCATTACTTATCACTCCCTGGAAGACCGTATGGTAAAGAACATCATGAAAACGGGGAATATAGAGGGGACAGTTGAAAAGGACTTCTATGGCAACATTCTGACACCTTTTAAATTAGTGAACAATAAAGTCATCGTACCGGATGAGGAGGAAATAAAACGAAATCCACGGTCACGAAGTGCCAAATTGCGGATTGCAGAGAAAAAATAAACCGTTATGGATAAAAAGGTACAAATAGAAGAGAAGAAGGAAGAAAAGAGCAAAAAACGCACGTCCCTGAAGAGCATCATCGGCGGTGACATTCTAGCCACCGACTTTTTCCGTCGCCAGACCAAATTAATGGTACTGATCATGGTTCTCATCCTGTTCTACATCCACAACCGTTATGCCTGCCAACAGCAGCAGATAGAAATAGATAAACTGAAAAAGGAATTGATTGACATAAAATATGATGCACTTACTCGAAGTTCGGAATTGATGGTCAGAAGCCGCCAGTCGCGCATAGAAGAGTACATTTCAGCACGAAAGAGCGACTTGCAGACTTCAACCAATCCGCCGTACTTGATAAAGTAAGAAGAATATTAGTTGGGTTCATCTTTTAAATAGAATAAGGTTTGGGCGTAAATAAGAAAAATATAATGACTCGCTACTTCTTCGTAGTCCTCATCATGGGACTGGCGGGAGTGGCAATTATCGTTAAAGCTACCATGACCATGTTTGCCGAACGTCAATACTGGCAGGATGTAGCAGACCGGTTTGTGAAGGAGAACGTTACCATTAAAGCCAATCGGGGCAACATCCTTTCAGCGGATGGGAAGTTAATGGCCAGTTCCCTGCCCGAATACAGAATTTATATGGACTTCAAGGCAGGCGGTATAAAGAAGGATACCATGCTGATGCACCACATGAATGAAATCTGCGAAGGGTTACACAAGATCTTTGCAGATAAGAGTGCAAGTGAATTTAAAGCTCACCTACTCAAAGGGCGCAGAAAGGGAAGCCGGAATTATTTAATCTACCCCAAACGGATTTCTTACATTCAATATAAAGAAGCTAAGAGGCTGCCTGTATTCAAACTGAATAAATACAAGGGAGGATTTCATGAGCTAGTTTACAACCAACGTAAAAAGCCTTTCGGCTCATTAGCTTCACGTACGCTGGGAGACTTATATCCCGATACCACCAAAGGGGCCAAAAATGGGATAGAGTTGGCTTTCGACTCGCTGCTAAAGGGACACAACGGAATCATCCACCGCCAGAAGGTGATGAACAAATATCTGAATATTGTGGATATTCCACCGATTGACGGCTGTGATATAATCACTACGCTTGATGTGGGGATGCAGGATATTTGTGAGAAAGCACTGGTGGATGAGATGAAGGAAATCAACGCCAGCGTAGGAGTGGTTGTACTTATGGAGGTTGCCACAGGAAACGTAAAAGCCATTGTCAACATGACGAAAGGTGGCGACGGAAACTACTACGAAATGCACAATGATGCCATAAGTTCACTAATGGAACCGGGCTCCACCTTCAAAACGGCATCTATCACCGTAGCTTTGGAAGACGGAAAGATTACCCCGAATACCACAGTAGATACAGGAAACGGAGTTGTAATGATGCACGGACGCCCCATGAGAGACTGGCACAGGGGGGGATTCGGAGTATTGGATGTAACTCACATCATGGAAGTCTCTTCCAACGTGGGAGTTTCCACGCTTATTGACAGATATTACGGAAGCAATCCGAAGAAGTTTGTGGATGGGCTGAAACGTATGAGCATAGATCAACCCCTGCACCTTCAAATCCCCGGTGAAGGAAAGCCCAACATTAAAGGCCCGAAAGAAAGATATTTCTCCAAAACAACATTGCCTTGGATGAGTATCGGTTATGAAACCCAAATACCTCCAATCAACATATTGACTTTCTACAATGCCATAGCGAACAACGGAACAATGATACGCCCCAAGTTTGTAGAAAAGGCGGTAAGACATGGGGAAGTAGTTCAGGAATATCCCACGGTAGTGATAAACCCCAAGATATGCTCGGATCGCACCCTCACGCTGATACGGGGAATCTTGCGGAAAGTTGTTTCCGAAGGACTAGCCAAACAGGCCGGCAGTAAACAATTCGCTGTTTCGGGAAAGACCGGTACGGCGCAAGTATCGCAAGGTGCAGCGGGATATAAGACCGGACACACAAAATACCTTGTCAGCTTTTGCGGGTACTTCCCATCGGAAGCTCCCAAATACAGTTGCATCGTATCCATCCAGAAACCCGGACTTCCGGCTTCCGGTGGTTTGATGGCAGGTAGCGTTTTCGGAAAGATAGCCGAGAGAGTGTATGCCAAGAACTTAAGATTCGACATCCGTAATGCAATAGATAGTACAACAAATATAATTCCACCGGTAAAAGCCGGAGAAATGAAAGAAGCGTTGTATGTACTCAATGACTTAAAGGTCCCGGTACAACAAGAATTCTCTTCTCAAAACAAGAAGGATATTTGGGGACACACACAGATGCTTCAGAGCAGTGTGGTATTGCAGAATCAGGGAATAAGCTCCATAACGGTACCCAGCGTCATCGGAATGGGAGCAAAGGATGCCGTTTACCTCCTGGAAAGCAAAGGACTAAAAGTCCGCATAAGCGGGATAGGAAAAGTAAAAAGCCAATCCATAGCTCAGGGAAATACGATAGTGAAAGGACAAACCGTGAGCCTCACTTTAGCGAATTGAGAACATTGAATATAAACATAGAATACATTATATAATATATAATAGGTATGAAACTAAACGAATTGCTGAAAACAATACAACCGGTACAAATAACCGGAAGTACGGATATTGAAATAACAGGAATAAATATAGACTCCCGCCTGATACAAACGGGACATCTGTTTATGGCAATGCGTGGTACGCAAGCCGATGGGCATGCCTACATTCCCGCCGCTATAGCTAAAGGAGCAATCGCCATACTTTGCGAAGAAATGCCTGCGGAGCAAAAAGAGAATATAACCTATATCCTGATAGAAGACAGCGAAGATGCAGTAGGCAAAGTCGCCACTACTTTCTATGGTAACCCCACTTCCAAGATGGAATTGGTAGGGGTAACGGGAACCAACGGAAAAACAACCATTGCTACCCTGCTATATCACACGTTCCGGTATTTCGGCTATAAAGTAGGATTGATATCCACGGTATGCAACTACATTGACGACCAACCTGTTCCGACCGAACATACCACACCGGACCCGATCACCCTTAACTGCTTGTTGGGACAGATGGCTGACGCCGGATGCAAATACGCCTTTATGGAAGTAAGCTCCCACTCCATTGCCCAGAAGCGCATTAGCGGATTACATTTTGCAGGAGGTATCTTCACTAACCTTACGCGGGACCACCTGGACTACCACAAAACGGTAGAGAATTACTTAAAGGCAAAGAAGAAATTCTTCGACGATATGCCCAAAGAGTCTTTCAGCTTAACAAACCTGGATGATAAGAATGGATTGGTGATGACACAAAACACCCGTTCAAAAGTCTATACCTACTCCTTACGAAGTCTTTGCGATTTCAAGGGTAAAGTTCTGGAATCGCACTTCGAAGGAATGTTGCTCGACTTTAACAATCATGAACTCGCCGTACAATTCATAGGACGCTTCAATGCTTCCAACCTGTTGGCGGTGTTTGGCGCGGCAGTGTTACTGGGAAAGAAAGAAGAAGATGTGCTTGTGGCACTGAGTACGCTGCATCCGGTAGCCGGACGATTTGATGCCGTCCGTTCACCCAAAGGCTTTACGGCCATTGTAGACTATGCCCATACTCCGGACGCTCTGGTCAATGTATTGAACGCCATACACGGAGTACTCGAAGGAAAAGGTAAAGTGATCACCGTAGTCGGTGCAGGTGGAAACCGGGATAAAGGCAAACGCCCCATCATGGCTAAAGAAGCAGCTAAAGCAAGCGACCGGGTTATCATCACATCCGATAATCCACGATTCGAGGAACCACAGGATATTGTAAATGATATGCTCGCCGGTTTGGATAAAGACGATATGCAAAAGACAATCAGTATTGTGGACCGCCGCGAAGCGATCAAAACGGCCTGCATGTTGGCGCAACCGGGAGATGTGATTCTGGTAGCGGGAAAAGGGCATGAAAATTATCAAGAAGTTAAAGGGGTTAAACACCACTTCGATGATAAAGAAGAATTGAAGACGATCTTTTCCGGGAATATCTAAAGCAAGAAAGCTTTAGACCGGAAACAACTTAATACAACCTGAATAACTCATTAATAACGTAGAAAAGATATGCTGTACTACTTATTCGAATGGCTTAATAAATACAATTTCCCTGGTGCACGTATGTTCGGATATACTTCATTCCGGGCACTAATAGCAATAATTCTCGCTTTGCTTATCTCAAGTATCTGGGGAGACCGGTTTATAAATATTTTAAAGCGGAAACAAATCACGGAAACGCAAAGAGATGCCAAAATAGATCCATTCGGAGTGAATAAAGTAGGAGTACCCAGCATGGGAGGAGTGATCATCATCATTGCCATACTCATACCCTGCCTGCTGCTTGGTAAATTGCATAATATCTATATGATACTTATGCTGATTACCACCATCTGGTTGGGGTCTTTAGGCTTTGCCGACGACTACATCAAGATATTCAAGCGGGACAAGGAAGGATTGCATGGAAAGTTTAAGATCATTGGGCAGGTAGGTTTGGGATTAATTGTAGGGTTGACACTCTATCTTAGTCCGCAGGTGGTTATCTGTGAAAACATTGAGATACACAAGCCCGGACAAGAGATGAAAGTGGTACATAACAATCAGAATATCAAGTCCACCAAAACCACAATCCCATTCTTTAAAAGCAACAACCTTGATTATGCCGACTTCGTTGCTTTTATGGGAGAACATGCACAAACGGCAGGATGGATATTGTTTGTCATCATCACCATATTTGTGGTAACTGCCGTAAGCAACGGCGCTAATCTCAATGACGGGATGGACGGGATGGCAGCGGGAAACTCCGCGATAATAGGACTGACTTTAGGCATTCTGGCATACGTGTCGAGTCACATTGAGTTTGCCCGTTACCTGAACATCATGTACATTCCCGGTTCGGAAGAACTGGTAATCTTTATCTGTGCATTTATCGGTGCACTAATCGGCTTCTTATGGTACAATGCTTATCCCGCTCAAGTCTTCATGGGGGACACCGGAAGTCTGACCATCGGAGGTATTATTGCCGTATTTGCCATCATCATCCACAAAGAGCTGCTGATACCTATTCTCTGCGGAGTCTTCTTGATAGAAAACCTATCCGTCATTTTACAGGTAAATTACTTTAAACGTGGGAAAAAGAAAGGAGTAAGGCAACGGCTGTTTAAACGAACGCCCATTCACGATCATTTCCGCACCACATCGGCACAGTTGGATCCTATATGCAGCTACAAGTTTACAAAGCCTGCAAATGTATTTCATGAAGCCAAGATTACGGTCAGGTTCTGGATCGTAACCATCGTGTTGGCGGCAATAACCATCATTACCTTAAAGATAAGGTAAGAAGATGATAACAGAGAAAGGCTTATTTTGATATAGATATTCGATATAGATAAATAACTATAAGATATAACACAAGACGATTATGAATAGAATTGTGATATTAGGGGCCGGTGAAAGCGGTGCAGGTGCTGCCGTACTTGCCAAAGTAAAAGGTTTCGATACATTCGTTTCCGACACATCGGCTATAAAAGACAAATATAAGGAACTGCTTAACCAATATGGCATTACCTGGGAGGAAGGGCACCATACGGAAGACCTGATTCTAAATGCCGACGAGATAATAAAAAGCCCGGGAATCCCTAATGACGCACCCATCATTCTAAAGCTGAAAGAAAAAGGCATTCCGGTTGTTTCCGAAATAGAATTTGCCGGACGCTACACCAACGCCAAGATGATCTGTATCACGGGGTCAAACGGAAAGACAACGACCACTTCACTGATCTATCACATATTTAAAAGTGCCGGATTAAACGTGGGACTGGCAGGAAACATCGGCAACAGCCTCGCTTTGCAGGTGGCAACCGAGCAGCACGATTATTATATTATAGAACTAAGTTCATTTCAATTGGACAACATGTATAAATTCCGTGCCAACATTGCCGTCTTAATGAACATTACTCCTGACCATCTTGACCGTTACGATCATTGCATGCAGAAGTACATTGACGCTAAATTCCGCATTACACAGAACCAGACGCCTGAAGACGCATTCATCTTCTGGAATGATGACCCTATCATCAAGAAGGAACTTGCCAAGCATGGAATAAAAGCACATCTTTATCCTTTTGCCGCAATGAAAGAAGATAATGCCATAGCCTATGTGGAAGATGGTGAGATGGAGATCAACGCCCCGATAGCTTTTAACATGGAACAGGAAAAGCTAGCGCTTCGAGGTACACACAATCTGTATAATTCACTGGCGGCAGGCATTTCAGCCAATCTTGCCGGAATACAAAAAGAATGCATACGAAAGGCGTTGGCCGACTTTAAGGGAGTGGAACACCGGCTTGAGAAAGTAGCCACAGTGCGCGGCATAGAGTTTATAAACGATTCCAAGGCAACCAATGTAAATTCATGTTGGTATGCGTTGCAAAGTATGCAAACGAAAGTGGTACTGATTCTCGGAGGAAAAGACAAAGGCAACGACTATACCGAGATTGAGAATCTTGTCAGGGAGAAATGCTCCGCTCTGGTCTATCTGGGACTGCACAACGAAAAGCTCCATGACTTCTTCGATCGCTTTGGTTTGCCGGTGGCCGACGTCAATACGGGAATGAAAGATGCGGTTGATGCGGCCTATCACCTTGCCCAAAAAGGTGAAACCGTATTACTCAGTCCCTGCTGCGCTTCGTTCGATCTTTTCAAAAGTTACGAAGATCGTGGAGATCAGTTCAAGGCTTGTGTAAGAGCACTTTAACGGATTATTAATTTTAATATCTCTATAAGATTGGATCTACTAAGAAGCATATTTAAAGGAGACAAAGTAATCTGGATCATATTCCTCTTCCTCTGCCTCATTTCCATCACAGAAGTATTTAGTGCTGCATCCACACTAACATACAAAAGCGGTGACCACTGGGCTCCAATTACACAGCACAGCATCATCCTTATGGTCGGTGTGGTGGTCGTCGTACTTATGCACAACATCCCTTATAAATGGTTTCAGGTATTCCCCGTATTCCTGCTGCCGATTTCCGCCGTCCTTCTAGTGCTCGTCATGCTGATGGAGCGTGTAAATGGAGCATCACGATGGATGAGCATTATGGGTCTTCAATTCCAGCCTTCGGAAGTCGCGAAAATGGCGGTTATCATTGTCACGGCCTTCATTCTCTCGAAAGGGCAGGACGAAGATGGAGCCAACCCCAAAGCCTTCAAACGAATTATGATGATTACCGGAGTGATTTGCTGTCTCATTGCTCCCGAGAATTTATCAACAGCGGCATTGCTCTTCGGGGTGGTGTTCCTGATGATGTTTATCGGGCGGGTATCGATGAAAAAGCTATTATTGCTCATTGGCGGACTGGCATCCATTGCAATTCTGGGGGTAGCTTTCTTAGTACTGACCAAGAATAGCGACTTACCATTCCTGCACCGCTTTGATACCTGGCGCTCCCGCATCGAGAAGTTCACAGACGACAAGGAAGTACCGGCCGCAAAATTTGATATTGACAAAGATGCTCAGGTTGCACACGCACGCATTGCTGTAGCTACCAGCAACATTATAGGAAAAGGGCCCGGAAACTCGGTACAACGAGACTTCTTAAGTCAGGCGTTCTCCGATTTCATCTTTGCCATTATCATTGAAGAACTGGGGCTTGTAGGAGGAGCCGTAGTGGTCTTCCTCTACATATGTCTGCTCATACGAGTGGGGAGAATAGCAAAGAAATGTAACAGAACCTTCCCGGCGTTCCTTATTGTAGGCATTGCCCTACTACTAGTGTCACAAGCCATCTTCAACATGATGGTGGCGGTAGGCCTGGCTCCGGTTACCGGTCAGCCGCTCCCTCTCATCAGCAAGGGTGGAACCTCCACTTTGGTTAACTGTGCATATATAGGCATGATCCTAAGTGTCAGCCGATATACAGCAAAGCTGGAAGCACAGAAAGAGCATGATGCACAAATTCCAATGCAGATAGATGTACCCGAGGGAGAGAATAACGGCGATGCACAAACAGCTGTCGACCCTACGGCAAAGGCACTTAACAGCGATACGGAATTTGAGTAACGACCAGAAATTAGAAATAGAGATATGAAAACAAAAAGTAATATACGCGTCATTATCAGTGGAGGAGGTACCGGAGGGCACATCTTTCCGGCAGTATCCATAGCAAACGCCATAAAGGAGCTACACCCCGAAGCCGAAATACTGTTCGTTGGTGCCGAAGGCCGAATGGAAATGCAGCGTGTTCCTGATGCAGGATACAACATCATAGGGCTACCAATAGCAGGATTCGACCGTAAGCACTTATGGAAGAACGCAGCCGTTATTCTCAAACTGATACGCAGCCAATGGAAAGCAAGAAGCATCATTAAGAAGTTTCAACCGCAAGTAGCTGTCGGAGTGGGAGGATATGCAAGCGGCCCGCTTTTAAAAATGGCTGGCATGATGGGTATTCCCACGCTAATACAAGAACAAAACTCATACGCAGGGGTTACCAATAAACTCTTAGCCAAGAAGGCTTGTAAGATTTGCGTAGCTTATCAAGGAATGGAAAGGTTCTTCCCTGCCGATAAGATCATCTTAACCGGAAACCCGGTAAGGCAAAGTTTGTTTGCAACAAAGCAGAAGCGGGAAGACGCCGTCTCTTCTTTTAACCTCAACCCTCAAAAGAAAACAATACTGATACTGGGCGGAAGCCTTGGTGCACGCACCATCAACCAAACCCTCATTGCCGCGCTGAACACTATCAAATCGGCAGGTGAAGTACAGTTTATCTGGCAGACCGGAAAGATTTACATCCAGCAGGTGAAAGAGGCTATAACCGCTGCAACAAGCGAAACGGTAAACAATTCGCAAGTTGCTTCCATCCCCAACCTATACGTAACCGACTTTATCAAGGACATGGCAACCGCCTATGCAGCCGCTGATTTAATTATCTCCCGTGCAGGCGCCGGCTCCATTTCCGAGTTTTGCTTACTACATAAACCTGTTATCTTGGTCCCCTCTCCTAATGTGGCCGAGGATCATCAAACCAAGAATGCACTGGCTTTGGTAGACAAACAGGCAGCCCTTTACGTAAAAGATGCAGATGCCATGCAGCAACTCATTCCTGTTGCACTCGAGACCGTTGCAGATGAAAGCAAACTGGCAGCTCTAAGTGAGAATATCGCACAGTTGGCACTACCGGATTCAGCAATAGTCATCGCCAAGGAGGTATTGAAATTGATCAAAGAAGAATAAAACAACATTAAAAAATATAGCTGAATATATTGTAACTGAAGAATATACTGTTTAAGAATCGTACGATCAAGGAAGTATTCAGTATAAAAGACAAAGAGTTCAGAACAATACAGGTTAAGAAGTAAGACAACATTAAAAAATATAACTGAAGATAATGCAATTAAAGAATATGTTGTTTAAGAATCGTACGATTAAAGGGACATTCAGTATAGGAAAGAAAAGGGTTCTGCATTATACAGGCTAAGGAGTAAGACAACATTAAGAGATACAGCTTTAAAAGATATAGCTAAAATAAAAACGACTCAGAAATAACTGATTACAGAGAAATGAAAACAAAGAACATAAACAATATAAAATCGGTCTACTTCGTCGGTGCAGGGGGCATTGGAATGAGCGCCTTGATCCGCTACTTTTTATCCAAAGGTAAATTCGTCGCCGGATACGACCGCACACTCAGCGAGTTGACCGAACATCTTATTACGGAAGGGGCCAAGATACACTACGAAGAGAACGAAGACCTCATCCCGAAGGAATGCAGAGACAAAGAGACCACACTGGTCATTTATACTCCGGCTGTTCCGCAAGAGCATGCCGAACTCGCCTATTTCCGCAAGAACGGCTTTGAAATCCTAAAACGTGCACAGGCATTGGGAATCATTACACATAGCAGCAAGGGATTGTGTGTGGCAGGTACACACGGGAAGACAACAACCAGTACGATGACAGCACACCTGTTGCACCAGTCGCATGTGGGTTGCACCGCTTTTCTCGGAGGCATCTCCCAGAACTATGGAACCAATTTGTTGCTATCACAGACCAGTCCTTACACGGTCATAGAGGCCGATGAGTTTGACCGGTCCTTCCATTGGCTATCTCCTTACATGAGTGTGATCACTGCCACAGATCCCGACCATCTGGATATTTATGGAACGAAAGAGGCTTATCTGGAAAGTTTCCGCCATTACACCACGTTAATCCAGCCGGGAGGAGCACTCATCCTTCACAAGAACCTGGAGTTGCAACCCAACGTACAGCCCGGAGTGAGAACATACACTTATGCCCGGAACGACGGCGACTTCCATGCTGAAAACATCCGCATCGGAAACGGGGAGATCTTTATCGACTTCGTAGCGCCGGATACGCGTATCAAGGACATCCAACTGGGAGTACCTGTCAGCATCAACATAGAGAATGGTATAGCTGCCATGGCATTGGCTCACCTCAATGGCGTGACGGATGAAGAAATCAAGCAGGGAATGGCAAGCTTCCGCGGTGTGGAACGCCGTTTCGACTTCAAGATAAAGAACGATCGGATGGTATTCTTAAGCGACTACGCCCACCATCCGGCCGAAATAAGACAAAGCATCCTCTCTATTCGCGAACTGTATAAAGATAAAAAGATTACAGCTGTCTTCCAGCCACATCTATACACGCGTACCCGCGACTTCTACAAAGACTTTGCAGATAGTCTCTCCTTGCTCGATGAAGTCATACTCATAGATATTTATCCGGCACGGGAAAAGCCCATTCCCGGCGTAACCAGCAAACTCATTTACGACAACCTGCGCCCGGGAATTGAGAAATACCTGTGCAAAAAAGAGGAACTATTAAATATGTTAACTCAACAAGATATCGAAGTATTGATTACCTTAGGGGCTGGAGATATAGATAACTATGTACCGGAGATCACCAAACTGTTGGCAGCGAAAGTACAGAACTAAAACCGAAGATAAATGATCACTCTAAAGATATAAAGATTTTAATATGCTGAAACGGATTCTACTGTCTATCGCCCTGTTGCTTGTTATCGCTTATTTAGCGATAGCCATTACCACTTTCAACCGGAAGCCCGCCGGTCAGGTATGCCATGACATGGAATTAATGATCAAAGATACCTCCAACGGCGGTTTCATCACCAAGAAAGAGATTGTATCTTTACTGGAAAAGAAAGATATTTACCCCGTTGGCAAACCGATGGAAAGCATCCGGTGTAAAAAGCTGGAACAAGAACTCGTGAAACATCCGCTCATAGACAACGTGGAGTGTTATAAGACCCCAAGTGGAAAAGTCTGTATAGAACTAAGACAGCGAATACCCATTTTACGAATCATGAGCGCAGCCGGTGATGACTACTACATAGACAACAAAGGTACGGTGATGCCATCTGACGCAAAATGCGTCGCCCACCTTGCAATAGCAACAGGAAATGTAGAAAAGTCGTTTGCTACGAGGTATTTATATAAGTTTGGTGTATTTTTGCAGCAGAATGAGTTTTGGAATGCGCAGATCGAGCAGATACACGTACTTCCTGATAAAAACATAGAATTAGTTCCGCGTATAGGTGACCAGCTCATTTACTTAGGCAAGCTGGACGGATTTGAAAATAAGCTTGCAAGGGTGAAGACATTCTATGAAAAAGCTTTAAGCAAAGTAGGATGGAACAAGTACTCCCGCATTAATGTTGAGTTCGGGAACCAGATTATTTGTACCAAACGGGACGCAGAGTGAATAAAAAGGTTAATTTCAATGACCGTACATTAGTTACGACTTGTTGGACCTAAAAGATAAATTTGAAAATTTAATTATATGGCAACAACAGATTTTATCGCCGCTATTGAGTTAAGTTCTTCTAAGATTTCCGGTATCGCAGGAAAGAAGAACAGCGACGGAAGTATCCAGGTATTGGCTTACTCGCGTGAAGATGCCGCTTCATTTATTCATAAAGGCGTTATCTACAATATCGATAAAACCGCACAAGCCTTAACATCCATCATCAATAAACTGGAGAGTCAGTTGAATAACTCCGTAGCCAAAGTCTATGTAGGCATCAGCGGACAATCACTGCGGACGGTGAGAAACGTCGTAAGCCGTGAGCTGGAGGAAGAGGGCATCATTTCGCAAGAGCTGGTGGACGGTATTTGCGACGAGAACCTTGAAATTCCTTTGGTGGATATGAATGTGTTGGATGTAGCTCCGCAAGAATATAAAATAGACAACAACCTGCAAGCCGATCCGGTAGGAGTGGCAGGTAAGCATATCACAGGACAGTTCCTCAACATCATAGCCCGCAGTTCATTGAAAAAGAACCTGGAACACAGCTTTGAACAGGCAAGAATAGAAATTGCAGACTTATATATTGCTCCTGTGGCTCTGGCCAACGCCGTACTCACAGAGAGTGAGATGCGGTCGGGATGTGCTCTGGTGGACTTTGGTGCGGAAACAACCACTATTTCAATATACAAGAATAACATTCTGCGATTCCTGAGTGTGTTGCCATTGGGCGGGAGCAGTATCACCCATGATATTACCACGCTGCAAATGGAAGAGGAAGAAGCCGAACAGTTGAAAGTGAAATACGGTGATGTGCTGTACGAAGAAGAAGATACGGAAACCCCTGCAACGTGCGCACTCGAAGATGGACGCAACATTGAACTTGGTGCATTAAATAATATTATTGAAGCACGTGTCGAAGAGATTCTTGCTAATGTATGGAACCAACTGCAACTATCCGGCTACGAAGATAAATTGCTTTCGGGAGTGATCCTTACCGGTGGGGGGGCCAACCTGAAGAATCTGGAAGAAGCATTCCGTAAACGGAGTAAAACAGATAAAATAAAAACCGCTAAGTTCGTTCACCAGACCATTCACGGATACAACGATGTATTGAAGAGAGACAGCATGCAAAACACGCTGCTTGGACTACTGATTGCAGGAAATGATAATTGCTGTTTACTGGAAGTGAAACAGCCACGGCCCAATATTAGTGAAAACATCAATACCGCAACTCCGGTTGACATGTTTGACAATGATGAAGCATTGAAAGCACAGGAAGCGGCAGCACGTGCAGCCAAGGCCCAACGCGATAAAGAAGAAAAAGAGCGGAAAGAGCTGGAACGGAAAGAGAAAGAAGACCGGAAGAAAAAGAAGAAAGAAGGTCCCGGATGGTTTGAGAAGACCTTTAATAAACTATCCAATGAGATCTTCTCGGATGACGATATGCAATAAACTCAATTAAATAGGAACACTATGGACGATATAGTAGAATTCGATTTCCCTACCGATTCACCCAAGATCATTAAAGTAATCGGTGTAGGAGGTGGAGGCGGAAACGCAGTGAACCACATGTACCGGGAAGGCATACATGACGTTACTTTTGTACTGTGCAATACAGACAATCAGGCGTTAAAGGAATCTCCCGTTCCGGTCAAACTACAATTAGGGCGTTCCATTACCGAAGGCTTAGGAGCGGGGAATCGCCCCGAACGAGCTTCCGAGGCAGCAGAAGAGAGCAGCGAAGAGATAAAAGCATTACTGAACGACGGTACTAAAATGGTGTTTATCACTGCCGGAATGGGTGGTGGCACAGGCACGGGAGCAGCTCCGGTTATTGCCCGCATAGCCAAGGAAATGGATATTCTCACGGTTGGCATTGTTACCATACCTTTCATCTTCGAAGGTGAGAAAAAGATTATCCAGGCTTTGGACGGCGTAGAGCGTATAGCCCAGCATGTAGATGCTTTGTTGGTGATTAACAACGAACGTTTGCGTGAAATCTATTCCGACCTCACCTTTATGAATGCGTTCGGCAAAGCAGATGATACGCTGTCTATTGCAGCCAAGAGTATTGCCGAAATCATTACCATGCGGGGTACGGTGAATCTGGACTTCGCGGATGTTAAAACAATATTGAAAGACGGCGGAGTGGCCATTATGAGTACAGGTTTCGGTGAAGGCGAAAGCCGGGTGACCAAAGCCATTGACGATGCCCTTCACTCTCCGTTATTAAACAATAACGATATTTTCAACGCCAAGAAGGTGATGCTGAATGTTTCGTTCTGCGAAACCTCCGAATTGATGATGGAGGAGATGAACGAGATTCACGAATTTATGAGTAAATTCCGTGAAGGTGTTGAAGTGATTTGGGGAGTAGCCGTAGACAATGAACTCGAAAGTAAAGTAAAGATCACCGTTCTGGCCACCGGCTTTGGAGTGGAAGACGTGCCGGGTATGGACAGTGTACTTGAAAAACGGAGCCAGGAAGAGGAAGAACGGCAACTACTCATTGAAGAGGAAAAGGAGAAAAACAAGGAACGCATCCGGAAGGCGTATGGAGAAAGCGCAAACGGCATTGGCAGCAAGAACATTCACAAACGCCGCCACATCTACATCTTCAACCCTGAAGATCTGGACAACGCCGACATCATCAGCATGGTGGAAAGCTCCCCTACTTACTTACGGGATAAGACTACGCTAAAGAACATCAAAGCCAAAGCGGCGGTGGAAATGCAAATGGCTACCGAAGAAGCGGAAGAGGCTAAGGCACCGGGCGGAGTCATCACTTTTTAAAGTAACAAATAGAATTATCGTTAAATCGAAAATACAATAGCTTTATGGATTTATTTGAAAAGGTCAGCGAAGACATAAAAAGCGCAATGAAAGCCAAAGACAAAGTGACTCTTGAAACTTTAAGAAACATCAAGAAAGTTTTTCTTGAAGCCAAAACAGCTCCGGGAGCCAATGATACTTTAACCGACGATGCCGCACTGAAGATTATGCAGAAGTTGGTAAAACAAGGAAAAGATGCTGCCGAAATCTACATTCAGCAGGGACGTCAGGACTTGGCAGACGAAGAACTGGCACAAGTAAAAGTAATAGAAACCTATCTCCCCAAACAAATGACGGCCGAAGAGCTGGAAGAAGCCCTGAAAGCAATCATATCCGAAGTCGGTGCCAGCAGTGCCAAAGACATGGGAAAAGTAATGGGCGTGGCTTCTAAGAAATTAGCCGGACTTGCCGAAGGACGCGCCATTTCCACCAAAGTAAAAGAATTATTGGGATAATATTCCTAACTTCTAATTAGAGACTGTACTTTCATAAATTTTCCAGACTCTCACATTTCAAAATTTATGAAAGTACGGTTTATTACCCCCATCTTGATAAAATTCATGAGAAACAATATACAAGCACGAATATTCACCTTTCTATTAGCCCTGCTGCTATCCTTTTCCGACACCCCTTTGTTGAAGGGACAAACTGTCGAAAGCGTACCAGAAAATCAGCTAAAGGACTCACTAGCCACCTCTTCACACTTCATCCATAGTTTCAGTATGGAAGTTCACGACGGATATATTTTCCCGACCAAGTCCTTTTTCAACAGAGACAACGAACTATCCAAGAACATTAATAATTCCTTCTCCACTCACTTTAAATATGCCTTTCAGTTTCGGCCCAATACCCTTCCCGGTAAGATATACGGAGAGCCATATCAGGGAATAGGACTGGCTTATCATATGTTCGGCGACAAAGAGGAACTGGGAAATCCCATTACTTTTTACCTTTTCCAGGGAGCAACACTCGGACATCTTTCGCCCAGAATTTCGTTAAACTACGAGTGGAATCTTGGATTATCCACCGGATGGAAACCTTACGACCTCTACGAGAATCCTTACAATAAAATAATAGGGTCGAAAGTAAACGCCTATATTGACCTCAATTTCTACCTCAGGTGGAAGCTCTCGCGTTACTTTGACTTAAATTCGGGAATAGCCTTCAATCACTTTTCCAATGGCAATACGGATTATCCGAATGCCGGACTGAATACCGCAGAACTGAAAATAGGGTTAGTCTACAACTTCAACAGAACAGAGTCCACCCCTGCTAAACCACGATACCTGCTATCCCCCGTCCCCTTATTTCCGCGCCACATCAGCTACGATTTGGTTTTATTCGGTTCATGGAAGCGGAAGGGAGTCCAATTTGGAGATGAACAGGTACTTGCCCCAGATAAATATACCGTACTGGGCTTCAACTTCGCGCCCATGTACAACTTCGGGTACAGATTCCGGGCCGGAGTTTCTCTGGATGGTACTTACGACAGCAGCGCCAATGTCTATACAGAAGATTATATTGGGGGCACTGAACAAGAGTTTTTTAAACCGGCCTTCAACAGACAGGTGGCTTTGGGACTTTCCGGACGGGCGGAATACGTGATGCCTTACTTTTCAATCAATGCAGGATTGGGTGTCAACGTCTTTCATAAGGGACACGATCTAAATGACGTGTATCAGATATTGGCACTCAAAATAAAGATGACCAGAAACACGTTTCTTCACATAGGTTATAGCATTAAAAACTTCCACAATCCCAATCACCTCATGCTGGGTATTGGCTTCCGTTTTAACAACAAATACCCTTCCATTCACTAACAAGCCGTCCTTAATCGGTTCCCTGCCGTTTCCTTTAAAGGAAAGAGGCAAGATGTGTATAGGCAGAGTAACGCTTCTACGACAGGCTATTATTCCTGATATAGCGGCAAGAACTTGCACATATAGTTCCAGCAGATTGCGCATATAGATCCAACGACCGGCGTATATAGAGCCAATAACCGGCACATATAGATGCAGCAAATAGGCACGTAACATGCAATGACCTAGTCATACAACTCCCGTAAAATGTCTAAAGATTTCAGTGCCGGGAAATCAGGTAAATGCAGGCGGTAATACTCATTGATTATGTTCAAACAACGCATGCGCTCGGAGCGGTTCATTTTAAAAAAGCGCATGGTGTCATAGTTCATCCGCATCAACGCCGCCAAGCGGGAAGCCTCATCCGGAAGAATATAATAGGAATGAAGTTGCGGACGGGAGGAAATGAAACAGGCATTTTGTAAATCAAAGTAATCTCCCGTCTGGTAATTCTCCAAATTAGGATACAGCCCCAGGAAACGGGAAAGACGCATCAAAAAAACCAGATGAAAATTAGCAAAGTTCCCTTGGCAGGCGTCCAGCCAACAGATAGAATGTTGTAAATAAGCAAACAACGGTTTGTTCTCCGCCTCTTCGCGCACCGCACGATATAAAAACTCGGCAAGGAAAAGAGCAATAGAAGATTTGTAAGGGTTATAAGGAATAGAAGAAAACGGAGTAAAAGACTTCGCATTCTTCACCCTGTAAATATCATTGCGCGAACGGAAATCGGCCTCTAGCTCGACTATAGCCAAAGGTTGAAACAGGACGGACTTAACATTAGCCTTACGGGAACGAGGAATAGGGACCATAAAAGAAGCCCTTCCCGTAAACTCCGTATACACCTGCACAATCAGAGACGTATCAGTATATTTCACGGCATGCAATACAATTCCCGTTGTCCGCTGTAACATGTAACCCTGTTAGTTTCAATTTGGTAGCAAAACTACTAAAAAAGCAAGGAAAAGCAGATAATTAATGAAAGATAATCAAAGTCCACGACAGGAATTATAAAAACCGAAAGTGCATAAGTATTTAGTATTCAGTAAATAACAGTGGGACAGAGCCTTCGCAATACAAAATAAGTTCTTTTTTTCAGAAGGAATATTTTGTCAATTCAAAAATAGTCTCTACATTTGCATCCGCAAACAAAGGACATGCTGTTTGCAAAAGCAGAAATGCTTACCAAGGATGGCCCGTTCGTCTATCGGTTAGGACGCAAGATTTTCATTCTTGAAAGGGGGGTTCGATTCCCCCACGGGCTACAATAAAAATAAACGAATTAAAATAAAGATTAGTCGAAATGGCAAATCACAAATCATCACTGAAGAGAATCAGACAAGAAGAGAAGAGAAGACTTCATAACAGATATTATGGTAAGACCATGAGAAACGCTGTTAGAAAACTTCGTGCTACAACAGATAAAGCAGAAGCTATTGCTTTATATCCGAGTGTAACAAAAATGTTGGATAAATTAGCCAAGACTAATATTATTCATAGTAACAAGGCTAGTAACCTGAAATCTAAGTTGGCTCTCTACATCAATAAGCTAGCTTAAGTTAAGATTAATATACACAAGAGATAAAAGAGGCCGGACTTTTCAGTTCGGCCTTTTGCACATAACGCCACCTCATCTATCACTTTTTTTCTTAATCAGGAAAAAGGACTTAAAAAGGACTAAACAAATAAATTTATTCATCCGCAAATCTGTATATCTCAAGTATTTTCACTATATTTGCTTTATTATTTGAATAAGTAAATTATATTATGACAGAGGAACAAATAAACGCTAATAACGGGAACTATTCAGCCGAAAACATCCAGGTACTGGAAGGTCTGGAAGCTGTAAGAAAGCGTCCCGCAATGTATATTGGCGATACCAGTATTAAAGGGCTCCACCATCTGGTTTATGAAGTTGTAGATAACTCGATAGACGAAGCACTTGCAGGATACTGTGACCACATTGAGGTAACAATCAATGAAGATAACTCTATAACGGTACAAGACAACGGACGTGGCATCCCGGTAGATCTTCATGAAAAAGAAAAGAAGTCTGCATTGGAAGTTGTGATGACCGTTCTGCATGCCGGTGGTAAGTTCGATAAAGGTTCATATAAAGTGTCCGGAGGTCTGCACGGAGTAGGCGTATCCTGCGTAAATGCACTATCCACTCACATGACTACCCAAGTGTTCCGTAGCGGAAAGATTTACCAACAAGAATATGAATGCGGGCATCCCATGTACTCCGTTAAAATAGTAGGGACAACAGATATCACCGGAACCCGTCAACAGTTTTGGCCGGATGACAGCATCTTTACAGAAACAATCTACAAATACGAAATTCTGGCTTCCAGAATGCGTGAGCTGGCATACCTGAACGCAGGAATCAGAATCACACTAACCGACTGCCGGGAAAAAGACGAAGATGGAAACTTTAAAAAAGAACTATTTCATTCCGAAGAAGGCTTGAAGGAGTTTGTGCGCTTCGTTGATTCATCCCGCGAACACCTCATAAACGATGTAATTTACATCAATACGGAAAAACAAGGTACACCGGTGGAAGTTGCCATCATGTACAATACTTCCTATAATGAGAACATCCACTCCTACGTCAACAACATCAATACAATCGAAGGCGGTACACACTTGGCCGGTTTTCGCCGTGCACTGACACGTACATTGAAGAAATACGCGGAAGACAACAAAATGTTGGAGAAGGCAAAAGTGGAAATTGCCGGTGATGACTTCCGCGAAGGACTGACAGCCGTTATATCCATCAAGGTGGCAGAACCGCAGTTTGAGGGACAGACCAAAACAAAACTCGGAAACAACGAGGTGATGGGTGCTGTAGATCAGGCCGTAGGCGAAGCACTAACGTACTATCTGGAAGAACACCCCAAAGAAGCCAAAGTAATTGTAGACAAAGTGGTGCTTGCCGCCCAAGCCCGTATAGCTGCGCGTAAAGCGCGCGAATCGGTACAGCGCAAATCACCCATGTCAGGCGGAGGCATGCCGGGAAAACTAGCAGATTGTTCCAGTAAAGACGCCGACGAATGCGAATTGTTCCTCGTCGAGGGTGATTCGGCAGGTGGTTCGGCAAAACAAGGCCGCGACCGCAAGTTCCAGGCTATCCTCCCATTACGCGGAAAGATTCTAAATGTAGAGAAAGCCATGTGGCATAAAGCCTTTGAAAGTGACGAAGTAAACAATATAATACAAGCCTTGGGTGTACGTTTCGGAGTAAACAACGAAGATAGCAAAGAGGCCAATATAGACAAACTGCGTTATAAGAAAATCATCATCATGACCGATGCCGATGTCGATGGTTCGCACATCGACACCCTGATCATGACCTTCTTCTTCCGCTATATTCCCCAGGTCATACAGAACGGCTACCTTTACATTGCCACACCGCCCCTCTATCTATGCAAAAAGGGAAAGGCGGAAGAGTATTGCTGGACGGAACATCAACGCCAACAGTTTATCGATACCTACGGAGGCGGTTCCGAAAATGCCATTCATACCCAACGCTACAAAGGTTTGGGAGAAATGAATCCGGAACAATTGTGGGAAACCACCATGAACCCCGAAAACCGCATGTTGAAACAGGTAAGTATAGAAAATGCAGCGGAAGTAGACTATGTATTCTCCATGTTAATGGGTGAAGATGTAGGTCCACGCCGCGACTTTATCGAGAAAAATGCAACGTATGCCAATATTGATGCATAACGAAGCAATTATTAATACCTAATTTACTAACTCACATCTTACAAACAAGGAGGAGGCTGTCTCGAAATAGAAATTCAAGCTTGAAAATCTTATAGATAGAAACCTCTAAAAAAAGTCCCCTTATTTCATCCTCTCCCATACAGGGAATACGGAAGAAATAAGGGGATTATTTTATATAAGGCCCACCGGAGTGTATCCTTACTCTTCAGAAGAAGATAACATGTCCCTAGCCTCCAGTTCACGCACGGCATCCTCCAGTTCAGCGTACCACGCCTCACCGAATTTCCGTATTAAAGGCTCCTTTAAGAATTGATAGACAGCAACCCCTTGCTTCTTCCCCAACAACACAGCAGCCTTGCAAATATCCCATCTGTGGTAGTTCACCGCTTTGTAAGGACCGAAGTTCTCCACCCTTATGGGATAAAGATGGCAGGAGACCGGTTTATAGAAATCTGTTTTCCCCTCACGGAATGCTTTTTCAATAGCACAATAGCAACAACCCTTCTCATCGTATCCAGTAAAGACACAGTCCTTATTATTTACAATAGAAGTAACCAGATCACCTTCTTCATCGGTATAAACAACACCCTGCCGGTCGATAACCGCACGTGCTTCGGGAGAAAGTTGTTCCCAAATCACCGGAAGGACCTCTTCCAGCTTCGCCACTTCATCAAGTTCCACAGGAGCCCCCGCGTCACCTTCAACGCAACATGCCCCTTTGCATGCCTCAAGGTTGCAAATAAATTTCTCACGCAACACATCCAGGCTTATCACAACATCATCTATTTGTATCATGCTCAAAAGAGTAACTATATATCAAAAAGCATCATTATCTATAAGTATAATTCCCCTTATTCCCAAACCGCCGGCCCTTTGGCAAACGGAATAAAATAAGAGGAATCACACCATTTATTTATTGCTGAAACAAGATCCATTTCCCCAACATCGGTCTCAATTCATCAGGCAAGACTGCCACAAAAGGAGTATCGGGAGGAAGAGGAAGGAGGAAACCTTTCACATTGTTTCTATCAAAAAACAGGAAGTTAGCCAATCAACACTTTACCGTTCATTTCCGATGGAAGTTCCAGTCCCATAATCTTCAAGATTGTAGGAGCAACATCGGCCAAACGTCCGTTAACCACGTGAGCCTTGGCGTTTTCCGTTACATAAACACAAGGAACAGGATTCAGGGAGTGAGCCGTATTCGGTGTCCCGTCGGCATTCATAGCATGGTCGGCATTTCCGTGGTCGGCAATGATAATTGCTTCATAACCTTGTGCCTTGGCAGCCTCTATCGTGTCTTTCACACATGCATCAACAGCCACTACCGCCTTTTCAATTGCTTCATAAACACCGGTATGTCCCACCATATCGCCATTGGCATAGTTTACCACGATAAAGTCATACTTGTTCTCATTGATAGCAGCAACCAGTTTGTCTTTTACCTCATAAGCGCTCATCTCCGGCTTCAAGTCGTAAGTAGCCACCTTGGGAGAAGGAACCAGAATGCGATCTTCTTTCTCATAAGGAGTTTCGCGACCACCGTTAAAGAAGAACGTCACATGTGCATATTTTTCCGTTTCTGCAATATGCAATTGCGTCAAACCCTTTGAAGAAATATATTCACCTAATGTATTGACAACGTTTTCCTTGTCGAACAAGATATGTACTCCTTTGAAAGAAGCATCATACGGAGTCATGCAATAGTATTGCAGGTTTGGAATGGTATGCATGCCAACTTCCGGCATCTCCTGCTGGGTGAGCACCACAGTTAACTCTTTAGCCCGGTCGTTACGGTAATTAAAGAAGATCACCACATCGCCTTCCTTAATTGTTCCATCTACGGAAGCATTCACAATCGGTTTTACAAATTCATCGGTTACCCCTTCGTCATAAGACTCCTGCATCGCTTTCGCCATATCAGTAGCTTTCTTTCCGGTTCCGTTCACCAACAAATCGTAAGCCTCTTTCACACGTTCCCAACGTTTATCACGGTCCATCGCATAATAACGACCAATGATCGAAGCTATTTTACCAGTAGATTTCGCACAATGCGCAGAGAGTTGTTCAATGAAACCTTTTCCACTCTTGGGATCGGTATCACGGCCATCCATAAAGCAATGGATGAAAGTACGACCAATGCCATATTCCTTTGCAATATCACACAACTTAAAGAGGTGATCCAAAGAACTATGTACTCCCCCGTCCGAAGTCAGCCCCATCAAATGAACACTCTTCCCCTTCTCTTTTGCATAGGAAAAAGCAGAGACGATTTCAGGATTCCTTAAGATACTATCATCGGCACAAGCACGATTAATTTTAACCAGGTCTTGATAAACCACACGTCCGGCTCCAATATTAAGATGTCCTACTTCGGAGTTCCCCATCTGACCGTCAGGCAAACCCACATTCTCACCACTTGCCTGTAGTTCGGAATGAGGATAAGTGGCCAATAGTTTATCCCAGTACGGAGTAGGAGTATTGAATATCACGTCGTCTTTCTTGTGGTCACCTATTCCCCAACCATCAAGAATCATTAAAAGGGCTTTTTTACTCATAATATGCTGATTTTAATAACAATCACTTACCTTAAGAAAATAGAAAATACGCTTCAAAAGCTTTTTTTCGGCTGCAAAGGTACAAAAAAGGAGCGGTTAAAGGTTACACTTCCAAATGATTTATGTACTTTTGCGACGCTTTATAAAAAAGAAAAAAGGAATATGGACGATTCAAATCCTCGAACGTGCAACAGTATTAATTAAATGTAGACGGAGACGTTACTCACTATGCCTCTGTCTGTATAAGAAAGGAGGCTATAACAATGAGAACGTATCTTTATAGCGAGGCTGGCTTTGTGGAAAAGGCACAATGGATGCCCAACTGCTGGGTCAATGTAGAATGCCCTGACGAAAATGATTTTACTTTCCTCACCAAAGAATTAAAGGTTCCCGAAGAATTTTTGGAAGACATTGCCGATGCCGATGAACGTCCCCGTACCGAAACGGAAGGGGATTGGCTACTCACCATTTTGCGTATACCCAAGCAAAGCAACCAGAACGGAATCCCATTCATCACCGTCCCTATTGGCATCATCACCAATAATGACATCATTGTGTCGGTGTGCTACCACCACACGGAACTAATACCCGACTTTGTGCAACACACACGCCGGAAAGGCATTGTAGTCAACAATAAGTTGGATCTCATTCTACGAATAATCTATTCCTCCGCAGTATGGTTCCTGAAATACCTGAAGCAAATCAATAACGAAGTGGCCACCGCGGAAAAGGAACTGGAGAAGAGCATTCGAAATGAAGACCTGCTCAGTCTGATGAAGTTGCAAAAGACCCTGGTTTACTTCAATACTTCCATCCGTGGAAATGAAGTGATGATAGGACGTCTCAAGAACATTTTCCAAAATACCGACTATCTCAATATGGATTTACTGGAAGATGTTGTCATCGAATTGAAGCAAGCCTATAACACGGTAAACATTTACAGTGACATCCTCACCGGAACGATGGATGCTTTCGCTTCCATTATATCCAACAATGTGAACGCCATCATGAAGCGCATGACCAGTCTTTCCATCACCCTCATGATACCCACATTGATTGCCAGTTTCTATGGTATGAATGTCAACCTGCACATTGAGTCTTATCAGCATGCTTTCATCTTGATCATTCTTTTATCAGCAATACTTTCTGCGGGAACTTTCATTTGGTTTAGAAAGATAAAGTGGTTCTAAAAGAAGGCTAAGGCTAAAACATTTATCTTTATAAATAGTATATGCTTTCGTAAATTATATCTACTTTTGCAAAAAGTAGATATAAAATGAAAGCACACAAAACGACGATGCTCCTTTGCGGGATTTTCATAACAGCAACGCTACATGCCCAATCCTCATCCACAGTTACCATAGGCACCAAAGTTGATGGGAGTGAACTAACCGCTACGCTCTACTCCCTTCCACAACGGGTAGAGACTTTTTCCATTAGTAACTCAGGAGACTATCTTTGCATTAACTTTAGGGAAACCACTAAGAGCGGAAAATACCTAAAGAACAAAGGAGAAATAGGCTTCTACGATCTGAAAAGTAAAAAGCTGCTGTGGAAGAAACCTATCAACTATAATACGACGGCAGCATATTGCCTATCCAACGGCATATTACTCAGTACAGGGGGAAAAACCATCCTGCTCGATAAGGAAAAAGGAGAAAAGGTATGGGAAACAAAAGCGTATCCTGTGTCGATAGACGATTCGTTAGGGCTGTTACTGGGGTATAAGTCCATAAAATCAAATGTATTGGAAGCCATCAACTTAAAAGATGGTACAGAACAATGGAAACAGAAGATTCCCCACCAATATGGATGGAGCCAAATACTTGACATTGAACACAATAAGCGTCTTATAATAGCAGATGATATGCATAAGTTAGACCTTAAGACAGGCGAACTATTAACTTACTCGGGAAAACCAGGTGCCATAGACACACAGAGCATATTACTACTAAGTTTGGCAAGTGTAGGAGGAGCTATGATAGGAGCAACCATGAGTGGAGGCACATATTATTACAACTATGTTCCTACTACTTCTTCCAATGTTATTACCGGATTGACCTCTAATATTTTACAAAAGGATTCATGCTACTACTGGGCGGATAAACATCAAGTTTCTTGTTTAGATACCACATTAAAAGCTATTTGGAAGACCGAATTTCCCGATGTAAAAGCGTCCCATTCCCGGCTCTTCATGCAAGATGGAAAACTGTATCTTCTCAACTATGGTTTCGGATTCTATGGAGGAGGAAGCGGACGTAAAAAATACGGACGTCCCTTCATAGCATGCTATGATCCCAAAAGCGGAAAACAACTATTCTTCAATCAACTCAGCGTTAAAAAAGACATGATTGAAGACGCCCTGCACACAAAAGATGCTCTTTACATGCTATTTGACGATGGAATGGCTTATCAGGAACTTCAAGATTCCGTAGTCAACATTGTACCATGGAATATTAAGGAGCACGGAAAGCTACAGGGCATGTTGCCCGACACCCTTTATTTATCTGATCCTAAAGAGAAAACCTTCAGCCCGTTGGCTTTCGACGGAGAATATTGCTTGGTATACAATGACCAAGGAAAGATTTATGAAATAAACAAGGAGCTTGCTATCAGTAACGAATATCCTCTTAACTTGATTTACAGTCCTTGCATTCGTCTGAAGGATTACCTGTGCATCAATAGTCGGAATGATTACTGGTTTATCCACAAACTCGGTATGCCTGTGGCACACCTTAATTTTGACTTTAGAAAAGGGAAGGTGGTTGATAATAAACTACTCTTACTAACAGGAGACAATAAGTTAGTATTTCTAGATTTAGATAAAGCTGTACAGTAAGTTCCGAACTTCTTCAGAAATAAAAAACATGTATTCCAGCAAAAGGAATATACTTGAATAGGGCTAAACCAGAATTATCATTTACTCAAGAGACATCATCAAAAAAATGGGATCTAAGTTCCCTGTAAATTAAAAGAGTATTAATCTGCAAGGAACTTAGATCCCATTTTCATATTATGACTCAATCTTATTAAACTAAGCGCCTTGAGAATCTTTCAACAACTCATCATCATCCATATCTTTAACTTCATCCAGTGTTTTACCTGCTTCCTCAGGCAATACTGTTTTGGCATCAATACCGGTAATGATATCATTTACACTCGCCGTAATCTCTTCATCGGTTTTATTCGCCCAAAGCGTAACCGTTTCATCATAACCTGTATCTTCCGGTTTAAATTCTTTTATAAAATAGCTCTTTTGAATATTAGATAAGACATTATCATTCAAAGTGAGCCCCAAAGAAGATGGATCTACATTTTTATTCTTCATATCCTTCCATTTCTTCATTTGCTCTTTACGTTTCAGAACCAATTCCTTGATTTCCTTCCCAGCCTTACCCACAATCAGCGGGCCAGCCTTTACATATTTACCATAAGAAAAAGCTTTAAGCCCTAAAGAAGGAAGTGCTGCTGTTGCTGAAGCTGTCTGTGCCGTAATTTGCATACTATTAGTGAGGATAGATACACCTGCTAAAACTGATTCGGCTAGTTGCCAGTTGGCTGCACCTTTAGTCATTAACTTGCCATCGGCATTCTCCATGTGAGACAAAATATAAATCTTGCTATCGGCTGTTTTTATCGTATCTTCCCTTAACTGATAAGAAGTAATACTCTCCTGATACAACCCCATCTTTGTCCACAGAGAATCACAAGCATAAAGATAGTCATCAAAGTCCTTGTTACCAGATGCTGTGGGCATTACCCATTCAAACTTTTTTTTCTCTTTTTTCTTTTTCTGCGCATACATTGTAGTAGGCACTACCATCAGAATAGTCAATAGGACCACCACCGCGAAAGTAATCTTTTTCATAAATATATTAAGTTTAAAATTAGAAAATAATAAATGTATTATCGAGTTAATTCCACATCCAGAGTTTCGGTCTCGGTGGTAATGGGGCGTGCCTCTTTTTCTCCATAAAAGAATAAGTAGTTATAGGGATCTTTCAATACAATCCGGTAAGTTCCATCAGAACCTACCATCCCCAATCGTACCCGACTTTCTTTTTTGGCTTTAGCATCATTAGTCCCATAAATTTCTGTGCCAGAAATATCACCTACATAACTATCATTTTTAGTCACTTTACCAGTAATAACCTGATAATCACGCCTAACTACCGTTGTCTCACGTGCAGGATGATTTAACAGTTTCTTCTCCAGTTCCTCTAAATCTGTTTTATAACCAACCAATTCAGGGTAGCGTTCCACAATACGCCTACAAAAATTACGCTCTGCCATCAAAAACTTAAAAGTCCCTTCCGCCTCATATCCTAAACTCGCTTCACGTTGTAGAAACACTTCATGTGCCCTTTGTTTTTTATATGTATCCACACGAATAGCCGCCAGCCGGTTTTTCTTTGCATAGAAAGAATCACGCTCAGCTACCGGACAGTCTTTATGATTCAAGACTTCTGCAAATGCATTTTCCCCGGCTTCAAAGAAAGAGCTTTCAGTTGCTGTTGGATATTCATTCCAGTATTTTTGAGCTACGGCCAATTTTTCTCCAAAAGACAATACTTTCTCTATAGTCTTTACGCTTTTTACAACATTGAACTTATAAGAAGTTCTCGCAACCATTTCCTTATCCAATTTCACATTTAAGGTTCCCGATGTCGGCGTTTTCACTTTAAAGACAGGGTTGGGAGATTCGTCAGAACCGGCCAACGTGAAAATCAATTCATAATCGGTCAGCCCATTATCCGCGGACAAATTTCCAACGACATGCTGACTGTCATTAGGAGAAAGCTTTCCCTGATCAAAAAGCAAAACATCATTACACCAAATAGACAAATCATTGTATTGAGAAGAAAAAACAACTTTGGACTTTCCTGCCTGTGCATAAACACCACCTGCACTTTCGACACAAGTTATGCCTGCTAATTTAAAAGAACCTTTATAACATTTATCAGGATACAAAACCAATCTGAATGTTTCACCTCCTTCCGGCAAAACAACCTTAACGGTCGTCTTACAAAATCCGGCATCCTGTTGATCTTCATTAAAATGGTGGGTCAGCTCATACCGATAAGTATTATCACCTTCCAACGCCCTGATCGCTTTTTCATTCCCCATCTCATGGGTTAGTTCCATATTATCACTCGTAGAGATCATAATAATTTTAGCAGTCCACTCACCAGCCTTCATACCGGGTACCTCTTTAGCTTCTTCCAAAGAAACCATTTGAGCGTGCACTGCATTTGTCGAAAGGAATAAAATGCCCAATAGAAGAGCTAAACGAAAATAATACTTCACAATAGTCTTAATGCTTTTTATTTATAAATCAATTGAAAAATCTCCTGCCGTAAATATCTCCTCTTTGGGCAACTCCTCTGTCTTTGCTTCATTCAAAAAACGAGGTTGCCAGGTACGTACATGTATTTGTACGCTATCCGGATCACGAAAATCCCATAAAAGGAATAAGTAACCATCGTCGCTATAGCCACTACTGTTGGAATAAAGTTGGTGTACAGTCACTCCATAAAAGCCTTCCTTAGTAGGGTGTTTTACCACCTTCACATCATCAAAGCGTACATTAATATACTTATTTGCAGCAAAACTTCTTTTTAAGCGGCTCAGATATTCCTGCTTACTCTGCTTACGATAATTTACTTTATTAAAGATTACGCCTGTACCATCAGTCTTTCGCACTTTGACAACCGTGCCCGTAATAATTAATGCATCATCACTAAATACCTGATCTAAAAATTGAAGGTCCTTTTCATTATAAGCCGTACGGAAATGCTCTACATACGATAGAATTTGTTGACGCCTTCCTATTTCTTCCACAGTTTTACCTCTTTTCATCACATTCTGATAAATACTGGTACTAATAGTGAAATTAAAACGAGTAATCTTTCCGCTTGCATCAAAATTAATAACTCCTTCCTGATACTTGTCATCCGACGTATTAACAGTCTCATCCGGATGAAGCATCAAAGGGATTTGTCGTATCTGCAATCCGGCACCTGCATGCAGGCAAGACTGCACAACCTCCGAATCATCACAATAAAAGTGCACATTCTCCCAAAGAGAAGCCAAACCGGCGCGCGCATCTTCCGTCATGCTCAGGTTCACCGTATTCAAACTGCGGTTTTCTTTAAATGCCCGATTTATTTCTGTTAGTAAAGCCGTAGAATTCTTCTCTACTTCATTCTTTATTGGTCCGTCTATTCCATCTTGTACAATTAGCTGCACACTTTCCTGTGCAAACAGAGATGACCAACAAACACACCAACACAAAAGAGGGACTAAATATAGCTTTTTCATAACCCTTTATATTTTTATTTCAATTCAAACCAATAAGCTCCACATCCACTAAAATCACTTAACTTCACCTCTTTCTTATCATGTAATTCGAGGTATTTTCCATCTTGAACCTCTACTATTCCTTTTACATTCCCGTCACGAGTGTAGAACAATACATGATAAGTTTCAGGAAGTTTTTCAGAAGAAGGATATGAACCATATACAATTGCATTGCCTGCTTTCAAATCAGCAAAAATAGTTTTCATCTCATCCATCGTCCGGGCATTGATAATCATATCCAAGCTATTACCGGCGTCGACCTGCTGTATCGGTTCCACTTCAGACTTAAGTTCCGGCTTTTCGTCCGCTTTCTTCTCAGGGGCCTGTTCCATTTTCAACGGAGTACTAATTTCCGAAAGAGCTTGTAAAACGTTACCCTTTTCGTCATCATTCAATACAATCTGCCCGGCACCATGAATTAAAATAATATCACTCTTCTTCACATAAACAAAAGCCCTGACATTCGTTCCACGTTTCATATTCATCTCTTCCGTACAAGAACTAATATCCTGTAAAACAACCTGCTGTACTGTTTCACTATTACGTTTCGCCTTAACCCAATCATTTATTTCACTCACCAATAGCTCATTGGCTGTCTTCACAGCATCCTCCCCCGTTGGCAGAGTGGCTTCTGCAGACAAATAGGAAGAAGACTTCTTTATACGATTAATAAGTTCCTTTGTTTTACTCACGTCTTGCTGTCCAAAAAGACAGCCTGCAGAACACAAAGCAATCAAAAATAACAATGTTGATCTCATTACTTCTTCTCTTTATTCTTTTTATTCACAAGATTATATTCTTCAAATAGGTTTGCAATGTTGTGGGTAGGAACAAATATCGTAAGGTCCGCTTTAACTTCGCCTTTTTTATCACTCAACAAAGCATAAGGAAACTCCACATTCATTACATGATTATATTTCATCAAACCATTCACTGCAAAAACACAAGCCTTTACTTGTTCTTTTCCAACCTCTTCCATACCGACATAGACCTCGCACCCTTTACTCTTGCAATAAGCAATCCACTGTTTCAGAGGAATTTTCAATTCATCCGTCTTAAAACCATACCGGCGTACCTTTAGATCTAACTGGTAATCGTAAGGTATGTCTTCAGAAAGAAGAGTGTTTGCTATGCTTTCCACCAAATGGTCTTCGGAACACGCTAATGACAACACACCTTCGCTTTCAGTATAATAAAGGTCGTTGCTAATACCATCTATGTAGTACTTATCTCCTTTCTTGACATACAAATGCGGGGCGGTTTCTGTCAAAGAAGTCCTATCTATCGCTAACGAGTCTTTCGCTGTATGAAATTTATATATTGGTAATTCTTGAAAGAATTCCGCTTCCAGTTCTTTCAGATTCTTTTGGCTAATGAGCTGATAGGACATAGGAAAAGAAATCTGTATTACTTTAAAATCGTCGTTAGATAACCGGAACGTATATCTGTTCTCTTTTGAACTGATAGCAAGAGCTGTTTCCTTATTCACCAAATGCAGGCGATCCAAACCTCCTGCTTCAATAATCACATCATCAGCCTTCAACTTCCATAAGCGTTCTTCCGGAGACAATGTCAACAACATATTAAAATAGCTTTCAGCAAACTGATACACAGCTTTAGCATACGGAGCATCTTTTGAAAGTAAAGAAGCAGCTTCCAACAGTTCTTTACTTTCAAATGTCCTCTGCTGACTCCACCCGGAAAGAATGGCAAACAGCCCTGCTATAAAGGCAAGTGCATACCTCTTCATTAATCTACACTACCCAAAATGATAGATTCAACATTGCCATCGGACTTGTACCAACGACCTTGGGTAAGATGACCATTCTCAAAAGTTCCAATCACTTTGTCACCCGGAGATGCTACGCGCTCTTTATCGTCGCGCGAATCAATAACATGACTACTCTTAAATGTTAGTGTACCTTGTACGTCGTTCGGCTTACCATTCTTCACTTTTCCGACCCACACGGCATAGCCCAAGTCTTTTGTGACTACTCCACCCTGATCGGCGGAAGCCGATGGTTTCGCTACTGTCCCATTTTTGGCCGGCTGTACAGTTTCCTTTGCTTTCTCCATTGCAGCTGAATCAACGGAGACATCCGAAAGCTCAACCGGGGCAACTTGCGTTGTATCGGCTGCGGCCGAACTTTTCTCTCCATTCCCATGAAAGAGGCCGAAGTAAATACCTGCCCCTGCTACTACAACTACCGCTGCAACAGCTCCCATTATCAATTTGTTCTTAGAATCGGAACCAGAACCTGCTGCTTCTTTCACTGGATATAAAGGTTTCCCGCACTCCGAACAAACAAAGTTGGTTTTCTCCGCTTCTTGTACCTCTTTACTCGCTGCTAAATCACATTCATCATAGTTTTTACAAACGCCTTTAATCTTTGCCATAATTATCTTCTATATATTATTTACTTTAATTACAACTCTTTTAATTCATTCTCAAATATCTCACGGCTCAAAGCTTTATACTTTGCATATACCGGACTAAATTCATTGTTTTCACAAGCCGGACATGGAAGTATTTTTTCCTTAACAACTACTACTAAGGCTTTACGTAAAGTAACTTTTTGCTCATTACTACGGTACTGGTTCTTCAAATTAGTATCCACCAGCTTCATGACTTGCTGGGCCAATTCATAGTTTTCACTAAGTACATCTATGGTATGCAAAATATTCTTTCCCGACTTCACCCAGTTATCATCACCAAAATCATCAGGAAAGTTGATTGCATCAAAATGCTCACCAGTAGTTGGATCACTCTTTGGTACGAATAAAGCCATAGCATAAGCCAGCATAACGGGCTTGGTAATAAGTTCTTTTATTTCATTGCCTTCAAGTTCAAATAAGGAAGCCAGCGGTTTGACAAATGTCTCCGTATGAAGGACCATCTTATTTAAGTCTTTGTCGGGATTGGCAAGAAGGTCCTCATAGCGTTGCTTCAAAACTTTTACATTAGCCACATAACGTAAAGGGAAACCTGAGGCTGCTGCTATCACTACAATCTGATTGTTCTTGTAATTGACAGCGACATCTTGCTTAGGATCAAATCCCGGAGCAACTTGTACAAATGTCTGAATCAGCTTATCACGGAATCCACTCTTGTCATCTTCAAACTTGGGCAAACAAAGTTGAATCATTTTCATCATTCCCCCACCGTTTCCGCCAAACACTTTTCCTTGCTCCTCTGCATTAAATTGAAGATACGTCATGGCAGAAGTGACCATAGAGCGTACAAACTGTTCCAATTTCTCTTCGGAATTACATTCCTGCTTCAATTTCTCAAGAATATTAACGCCTACCATCTTATTCAATGGATCGGCCTTGGCGGAATCTTCCATTGCAGCATGTGCATTCTGCTGGCAAATGTCAAGTACTATGCCTGTAGTCGTTTCATAATCGGTCTTATCGCACAGATTCGCAAAAGAGCGTTCCCCTTCTTCTCCAAGCAACGATACCAAACGGTTACGAATGGATTGCGCATTTCCGCTTTGTGATTCTTTATTGGAAACACAGGTTTTAGTGAAACGCTGCACCATATCCGGGTCATATTTCTTCAACGTCATACTTTCTTCACCGATGGCATCTTTCTTGCATTTGCTATCTGCCTGACGACCCGCTTCTTCCAATATTTCAGTGAGAATACCCTTATAAGTCGCAATACCGTCCAACATGATACCCAATTGTTCAATAACACTTTGCATCAATTCAATAGCATAACGGTATGCCTCAATACGGGTGGAAGTAGTATAGAAATCACATTTAGCATTCTTGTATGCACTGAACACCTTCTTGGAAGCTCCAGTAATGGCATCTCTCAACCAGCCTATGTTATCCCACTCAACATTGCACTGACGAATGGATTCGTTAATATTCTCCAGTTCTTCCTCTTGCCTGCCGATTTGTTCTTTAAAAGCGCCAATACGGTCTTCGCAGTCGGCAATCAACAAACGGGTATATTTCTCCACTTCCAGAATACTCTTCTGCCCGCTGTTCCATTCATTAAAAAGCAGAGTTTCTATATGACGACGAATATGCTTGGCATAGGCCACACGCTCACCCCGTTGTATATCGTAGAACTTTCTCACGCCGTGAGAGCGAAAGTTGTTATCATAATAATCGGAACAGGCATCAGTGAATAAAGCTAACCAACTCTTTTTATCAGCATTGGTTTGCGCATCATCGGCAAAGCCCTGAGCACGTTCTTCCCAAGTACTGTCTATATCGTGCCAACGTTTAGTGGCTGGTGATTCAATAACCGGTTTGGAAAGCATCAAGTAGCTATTGGAAAGCATCAATTTTTCACGGTTCTTCTTATCCTTTATCTCTCCGGCAAAACCACTACCTACTTCTTCAATGGAGCATTCACCATATCCAAGCCCTTCCTGCCAGATGTTGAACTGAAGCTGACGGGTAGCCTGACGGGCAAAATTATAAGTAACAAACTCTTCTATTTCTGTTTCGGGATACTCTATACGCTTGATTCCAAACGAAAGAAACTTGCGACTACGGGCAGGCTTATTGGACTTATCGTTTTCCGGCCCTGCTCCATCATTCTCACAGCCCACCAAACGGTTCATCTTACCGGCATCACCTGTCATCTCACTTGCCACAATTTTCTGAAACATGAAGTCGGCAACGGAGGCTGGAAGTCCCTTGGCTATGTCGAGCACCTTCCCCGCCTCATTAATATTGGTATATAGATAAGCCGCTTCAAAAGCATTAATTCCTCCCAACAGGCGCTGCACTTCCCCACTAAAGTTATCTTTCTTTCCGGTAACATCAAGTGGTAAATATTGTCCAATGCTCATGGCATTCAGTTCACAGAGGGCAGCATAGCCGTTTGCCTGATAAAAACCAGCATCGTGACTTGCCGTCACTACATTCATCTCTGGTACATAGAGGTAAAGATGTACTTTATAATGATCACCACCCGGTTGTGGCGCAAATTCTTTACGGATCTGGGATATGGCATCCACAATAGAACCGGAGCCCGTTCCACCTGCCAAGCCGGCACAAATGTGGAAGGTGACCTTGGAATCGCCGGAATCATTAGTGATTCGTGTCACTGCTTGCTTCACACGAGAAACAAAATCGCTATTTGCATCCTTAACGCTTAGATTATTGGCAAACAAGGTCCGTCCCAAACGACGGCGTTGCCCCCCAATACCTGCGGTAATCAATGGCCCCAATTTACTAGTCATCAATTTAACGTCATCGGCATTCAGGAAACAGCTTATTCCAGGGTACATGGATAGATTTTGGAACATACTTGCACTAATACCATGAATAGAAACCTTCTGCGCTTCCTTTAGATGTACAGACTTCCCCATCACTTTCCAACCGGTACGATCATCCAAATCCGCTGGAGAAGAATCAACATAAATGTATTCCAAATTAACGTTGTTTGTAGGGTCATTAGAATGAAATTCTTCGTACACTCGCTTTCTCAATTCACGAAGCACCTTTCCTCCGGTACCTCCAAGTCCAATGATCAAATGGTTTGCCATAAATAAAAGGATTTATATTTGTTAATGTTTTCCATATGTTACAAGTGTTTATCAAAAATCACTATTCCGTCTGTTCTTTCGAACCGGAGTGTGTTTCTTATTCTTTATTCCATAATAAGTATCTAGCGTTTTAATCACAATAAAGGTTCCCACAACGATAAAGAGCAGGCTCCATCCCACTCTGCGCCAAATAAACTTATTCAGGAAACTGTGCATCTCATCTACCATGGCTGCCGCTACATTGCTTGCCGTGTGGCCATGAAAATCGGCCCAACCGATGTAGCAGCCAAACAAAGGATATTCCTTATCCAGATTCTCTACTATCTGCTGACTGTCATCCGCTGAGATTTCCTGATCTGCGCTTTTCCAAGAGGAAGGAATATAACGGTTGATACTCACTTCGATTTCATCGGCCATAGACTTCACTTTAAAAGCCCCGCATATAAATACAGATTGGAAAGACAACAGAAAAAAAAGGATGAAACCTACAATGAAACTTATTGGAGTAAAGGTAGATTTTGGATAGAACCCTTTAATAAGAAAGAAAAGCAATCCAACACCAAGTATGGTAAAAAGCACACCAAGAAACATGCTACCAATAGCATATCTCAAAATATCAAATACAAGATTAATTAATAAAGTAGTACCCATTAGCTCCGACAAGGGCCTATAGACTCCCGGATTCGGCTATATAAAGACATAAAAGGCGTAAGAGTCTGTCCCGTGCCTACTTCCTACTCTTATTTCCACAACGCTTTTACCATAAAGATAACACAGTATTGGTCCTACCATATATGGCATAAATAACCCCATAGAAGCAATGACCATAACCTTCCCTGGTTTTCAAACTTACGAGATTTAAAGGATAAAAAATAAACGATAAAAAACGCCTCTCTTATTCTTATCAGCCGTTTATCAGCTAACAAGATGATGCAAAAATAGTTATTTTATTTTAAAACACAAGCGTTTGTCACTTTTTATCTCATCTATTTTAATTGGTTATTATTTTCCTCCTCTTTCAGAGTATCCGGTCGTAACAGTTCCTTTGGGAAGTATTTGCTAAGCGGATAGCGGAAATAAGACATTTTGAGCTCCAGATCATGGAAAAAAGTACGATCAGGTACAAAATAGATTTTAGACAGACGCACCTTTCCGGGAGTAACATCATCAGGATATTCACATCCTTCACTCGTCAGAGCCGTCTGGAATGTACCAAACCCCTTAATCGTCACAGAACCACCTTCTAACATTATCTCCTTGATCGCTCCCGGAAGATCGGTTAGAACCCCTAATATATCGCCTTCACTGCGCCCGCTACGAGCAGCCAATTTACGGGCAATATCACGTTCTGTACTACCGCCACGCACCTGCAACTTCCGCTGGACAGCATAATAAAGCTCTTTTATGACATTAGCCACTCGAAACTTTTTCCTTCGTACCAAATAGATCAGTCCCATATTCCTTTCTTGTTTTATATTTTGCCTTAATTTGCTTTTATTTAAGAGCTGAGCTGCACAACATGGGCATATCATACGCCTTAACATACCCATTCCAAGATGTTTCACATGAGCATGTCATGCAATACCAACCATAAAGGTAATCATATTTTCTATTATTACAATACAATGACAATTATTATGGCAGACGCGCGGCAAATACGTTACCAACATAAAGGAAGATGGAGAAGAATCAATAACCTATTTGGATTTAAATAATTAAAGTCAGAGGATCTATACCCGCAATCCTTTTTGGCTATTCGTAGAAACTAGAAATTCAATGACAACTGCCCATCTCCCAGCAAATTAAAAGTCATACGATGGTAAGGCGTTGTACCATGTTCTGCAATAGCAGCACGATGCTTTTTGGTGGGATAGCCTTTATTATGATCCCAGTCGTAAACGGGGAACTCAGCATGTAAGCCATTCATATAGTCGTCACGATAGGTTTTGGCTAAGATGGAAGCCGCGGCAATGGAAAGGTACTTACCATCTCCTTTTACAATAGTGGTATGCGGAAGATCACGATAGGGCCTAAAACGATTCCCGTCGATAATAAGGTGCTGGGGACGCAGCGCCAACTGATCAAGCGCCCGGTGCATAGCAAGAAAAGAAGCATTCAAGATATTGATTTCATCTATTTCTGCCGGAGAGACAGTCCCCACAGCCCATGCCAAAGCATCCCGCTGAATCTCTTCACGCAAAGCATAACGCTGGCGTTCCGTTAATTTTTTGGAATCATTCAAACGTTCATTCTTATAATCTTTGGGAAGTATAACAGCAGCAGCGTATACGGCTCCGGCCAAGCATCCCCGACCAGCCTCATCACATCCGGCTTCTATCAGTTTCTTATTTAAACAAGACAACAACATAACGCTGCAAATTTCCTGCGAAGATAAAACAATATCTTCGAATTTCTTTATCGCAGCTATCCTTTATGAAAATCCGAAAACATTAAGTAAAGAGCAAACGAGATAAGTCTGCCTAAATCAAAGATTGCCACCAATTATCTAAAAATAGCCAACACGACAGGAGAAGGCGTACTAAGGCATATCCCGGTTATGCACCAAAAAGAAGAGCCATATCAGTACTCAGAAATAGAGTTTGACGTGGCTCTTTTATAGATATTAATCAGAATAAGCTCCAAGCGACAGTCAAACCCGCCATCACAATGGAAACCATACTCATCAGCTTAATCAGAATATTCAAGCTCGGTCCGGAAGTATCTTTAAACGGATCGCCCACCGTATCACCCACAACCGTTGCCTTATGGACCTCGCTCCCTTTTCCACCGAAGTTTCCTTCTTCCACGTACTTCTTGGCATTGTCCCATGCCCCGCCGGCATTCGCCATAAAGATAGCCAGAACAAAACCACTGCTCAATCCACCGATCAACAAGCCCAAAACACCTGGTACCCCAAAGATCAACCCCGTAAGGATAGGAGCTACGATAGCCAGTAACGAAGGAAGCACCATCGCCCGCTGTGCTCCTTTGGTGGATATAGCCACACACCGTTCGTAATCCGGTTCGGCCTCACCGGTAAGTATTCCTTTGATTTCACGGAACTGACGGCGTACTTCATCAACCATCTTAGAAGCGGCACGTCCAACGGCATTCATTGTTAAACCACAAAAGAGGAAAGCCATCATGCTACCAAGAAACATACCTGAAAGAACTTTGGGATTCATCAGTGTGACATCATAATAGTTCATAAAGTCAAAAAAGGTGGCATCTTTTACAGGAACCGTTCCACCATGCGAGAGAATCAAATCCGTTGTCCCCAAACGAGCTAATCCAATGCGGATCTCTTCAATATAAGAAGCCAGCAGAGCCAGTCCCGTAAGGGCGGCGGAACCAATGGCAAAACCCTTACCCGTAGCAGCAGTCGTATTTCCCAAAGAGTCAAGGGCATCGGTACGACGACGGATAGTCTCTCCTAATCCGGACATCTCCGCATTGCCACCTGCATTATCTGCAATAGGACCGTAAGCGTCAGTAGCGAGTGTGATTCCCAATGTAGAAAGCATCCCCACAGCAGCAATGCCAATGCCGTAAAGTCCCATACCTACATTCATGAAATCGAAGCCGGAAGCAAACAAATAAGAAGCAATAATGCCCACCACCACTGCCAGCACCGGAATAGCGGTAGAAAGCATACCCAACCCGATACCGGAGATAATGACCGTGGCCGGTCCGGTCTTTCCGCTTTCGCTCAAGCGCCGGGTGGGAGCATAAGATTGTGACGTATAATATTCGGTTGAACGTCCGATGACAATACCTACCAGCAAACCGACAACAACAGAGCAAGAGATCCACTGCCAGTTCTCCAAACCCAATAACCAAAAGATGAGGAATGTGGCAAACACGATTAAAACCGAGCTCAAGTTAGTACCAACCCCCAACGAATTCAGCAAGTCTTTCATTGTTGCATTCTCTTTAGTACGGACAGAGAAAATGCCGACAATAGACAACAAAATGCCTACGGCGGCAATCAACATCGGAGCAATGACAGCTTTAAACTGCATCACCGTATCACTGGTATGAATAAAAGCAGCCGCACCAAGCGCTGCAGTAGCTAATATGGAACCGCAATAGCTCTCATAGAGGTCAGCGCCCATACCAGCTACATCACCTACGTTATCTCCTACATTATCAGCAATGGTCGCCGGGTTACGCGGATCATCCTCAGGAATACCTGCTTCCACTTTACCAACCAAATCGGCACCCACATCGGCAGCTTTGGTATAAATGCCACCACCTACACGGGCAAAAAGAGCCTGCGTTGAAGCACCCATACCGAAAGTAAGCATTGTTGTTGTAATAATACAAAGCTTATGAGTCGGCGTCAACACATCAAGAGGAATAACCGCATTCAATAATAAATACCAAAAAGATATATCCAAAAGTCCTAAGCCGACAACAACAAGTCCCATCACCGCACCGCTACGAAAAGCAATACGCAAGCCCGCGTTCAACGAGCTCCTCGCTGCATTTGCCGTACGTGCCGAAGCATAAGTAGCTGTTTTCATACCCAGGAAGCCGGCAAGACCGGAAAAGAAACCACCAGTAAGGAAAGCAACCGGTACCCAATGATTTTGAACATCAAAGCCATAAGCCATAATCGAAAAGAGAATAACTAAACCGACAAAAACCAAAGCCACAATTTTGTATTGCTGCTTCAAATAAGACATCGCCCCCTTCCGTACGGCAGCAGCAATTTTTATCATTTGTGGAGTACCTTCACTCTCCTTCATCATCTGCCTGTAGAAATGCCAGGCAAACCAGAGAGCTAAGACAGAAGCAACCGGCACAAGCCAGAAAAGAATACTTTCCATAATAGTGTTAGATTTTTAGAGTTAAATATTTGTGGGTTAAAAGTATAGATTCCTAAGATAAAAGACAAATAACTATAGAAAAATTACACAAAGTTTCACATAGAATGCACTTTTGGTAAATTCACGACAAAGAATCCAAGAAACGCCGGACAGCGTAAAAGAAATATTTTTATCTTTGTGACAAGTAACAGAATTGACATTAAAGAATGAGACAGATAGCTTTGACCATAACTGCTGTCATAACTATTCTTTTATTGACGACATGCCAGCGTAGAGGCTCCAATGCACAACTTAGAGCCATACAACTTTTCCACACGTTCTATAAAATGAATAGCTTTTATTTGCGATTATAAAAAGCAATATACCAAGGCTGTCTAAAAGAACAGATACTTCATTATAATACAACTCCTATGAAAATTAGCTATCTTATAATTTCAAGCTTACTCCTTATTTTTACTGCTTGCGGAAAGCCGAACACATCTCAAACAGCTTCTACGAATAAAGAAATAGTTTTATGCTTCGATCATTATGATCCTAAACCCTACAAGACTCCCGGCGGTGCATCTCATATTAGTATGCCTAAAGTCACTTATATAGACAGCACTGGAAAATTTGTTGATAATATGCCTAACACAGACATGGACACTATTACAATCAAATGCCCCGATGAATTCAAAGAAATAGCATTGAGCTATCGAAATTTCGAATATACTTACTACCCTATTCTACAAGGCGACACCGTTACCATCTCTATGGACCGTCTGGATTATCCAATTTTAAGAAGTAAACACCATACAGAACGAAATAGGATATATAACATGAATTACGAACTACGCAAAGGACATACTTTTTCAGGTTTGGAAGCTAAAACATGTTTAGGAAATGACTGGTTGGTTCGTATTTCCAAAAACATACAACAAATACGGGCACTAAAATTTAAAACATTAATGAAAGATTACTGCCCCTTTGATTCTCTCCAAAACATGTTTAATAAATACAAAGAAGCATATATAGACACTATTAACCTTTTTAAAAACCAACAGCTAATATCACGTAATATTTATAGGCACTATAAATATCTACTGCAACTAAAAGAATATGAAGCACAACGAATATTAAATAAAGACAGCTCCTTTTATCATAAGATGGAACCTGAAATATTGGATCAATACACTTCTTTTCCTTCTTACTATGAATATATAGATTACTATTTATGGTATTATAACTATCATATCAAATTAATAAAAGTAAGACAAGGTAGTTATTACGATTGGCGGCAAACCTTTGATGATTTATATTCCGAACCCTTTCAACAAAGATCAATGCAAATATTACTTAAGAGTTGCATACCGAATATAGGAGAGTACTTTTCTGCAGATGATGTCACTCACTATCTCAACAAGTATGTAGAAAAGACAAAGGATTCTACTTCCTATAAAGAGATAATATCACAGTATAATTTATCAGCAACTCCTAATCAGCTCCTGCTAAGGGATATCAAAGGCCATCAAACCACCTTCCAAGAACTATTGAATAAATATAAAGGAAAAGTTATTTATGTAGACTTTTGGGCTAGTTGGTGCGAACCCTGTAGAGAAGAGATGAAACCTGCCGCCAAATTAAGAAAGAAGTATAAAGAAAAAGATGTTGTTTTTATATACTTGGCCTACAAAGACACAAAAAACGATTGGATAAAAGTAAGTAAAAAAGAAAGCTTATCTGAATTAAAGAGCAATTTCTTCATCCTGAATTCTAAAAACAGTAAAATGCTAGAAAAGATTAAGCTCTTCCTCATTCCAAGGTTCCTCATATTCAATAAAAGCGGAAAGCTAGTAGAAATGGATGCCCCAATGCCTAGTAGCAAACAAGTTGAAGAGATTCTGAATAAATACTTATAAGATAAATTAGCCGCAAGAAAGTCCATTGTAACGCAACGCTTGTCGAAGCCGATATAACAATATATCTTTTAATGGGAAATACCCCAGTGATATGAGCAAAGACCACATATTCAGTCTATACCCGGAAACAATCAAGGTATTATAAATGCGGCTTATAAACTCCACTCATGTTATTTAGGCAGAATAAAAGACCAATGAGTATGTATTATTTTCCACTGGTTGGATGAGGTGTGTTTATAGACTTCGGTACAATGCATCTTAAACACCTGTCCATCTCTATAGGCTTCATAATCATACAACAAGACAGCTGTATCTGATGATAACTGTACAATAGGTTTTATCATTTTGTATGAGTCGATTTTAATCTTCCCCCTCATACCATTATAATATTCCTCCAAAGCTTTTTTACCTTCAAGTTTATTCTCGAAAGCAGGATCGAAATAAACAATATCATCAGAAGATAACTTTATAAAACCATCAGGATTTCCTGTGTTCCACAGCTCCAAAGCCTGTTTTTCCAAGGCTATAATCGTAGCCTTAATATCCTCTTTGTTTGAGGAGACGTTTGCGCATCCAGTCATAAAGAATAAGATTAAGATGTATTTAAAATATTTCATATTTAACAGCCTGTTATTCACATACTCCCATAGCCTCCAAAGATAGGAAACATTTAGCATAAATCTAACATTATCAGCTTTTTAACACTTATACTTTTATCTATTTGTTTCTCGACAGATCTTATGTGAGGCTTACAGACTTGCCAAACTTTTGATACTTATTCTTAAACCAATCTAGTTTATTCTGTCTTAACTATTGATAACAAGTAAAGATGACTATTAGAGAAGTTTATCCCTACGCATTTGACAATGCAATGCTTCTTTGATAAATGGGACTAGCGATTGTAGGGAACTAGTTTGAGAATAAACAATGAGGGCTGTCCGATTCACCGGACAGCCCTCATCTTGGTTATAAAATTAGATTCACTATTCCACCGTTACCGCAGTACCACATGCTGTAACCATGAGCATGCTCCCGCTACCGCCAACTGTTTCGTAATCCAAATCAACGCCAATCACTGCATTGGCACCCAAAGCCTGAGCATGTTCCTGCATCTCACGCAAAGCTATATCTTTGGCTTCACGCAACACTTCCTCATAGGAACCGCTACGTCCGCCTACAACATCACGGATGCTGGCGAAGAAATCACGAAAAACATTGGCTCCGATAATTGTTTCACCGGAAACAATACCGAAATAACGGGTGATGTGTCCACCCTCAATAATTGGGGTTGTTGTCACTAACATAGTTCTATCTCTTTAATAAGTTATTTGCACTTTATTAGACGCACAAGAGTATATAAAAGTTGCACGCAAACCTTTTTTTTTACTACCGGCTTTCAGAACATCTTGCTAACCCGCTGAATACCATTTACTAAGACATCAATTTCTTCTTTAGTATTGTAAATGCCAAATGAAGCTCTCACCGTACCTTCAATCCCCAGACGTTGCATCAGAGGTTGTGCACAGTGATGTCCGGTGCGGACAGCAATGCCAAGCCGGTCGAGCAAAGTACCCATATCAAAATGATGAATATTGCCGACCAGGAAAGAAATAACACTCCCTCTTTCCGGTGCTTCGCCAAAGATGCGCATTCCTGGAATTTCTTTTAAACGCTGCAAACCGTATTCCGTCAGGTCTTGTTCATAGGCAGCTATCTGATCCATTCCGATATTGGAAATATAATCCAATGCCTTTGCCAGACCCGTAGTACCGATATAATCAGGAGTTCCTGCTTCAAACTTAAAGGGCAGTTCATTGAAAGTAGTCTTCTCAAAAGAAACATGCTGTATCATTTCACCTCCACCCTGATAAGGAGGAAGTTTGTCCAGCCACGATTCCTTACCGTAGAGCACTCCCACTCCCGTAGGCCCGTAAACTTTATGTGCTGAAAAAACAAGGAAATCCGCATCCATCTCCTGCACATCCACTTTCATGTGCGGAATAGACTGGGCTGCATCCACCAGGCAAGGAACTCCATGTTGATGGGCTACCGCTATAATCTTGTTGATCGGATTGACCGTTCCCAGTACATTAGAAACATGAACTACGCTGACTAATTTGGTCTTTGCCGTAAACAGCTTCTCGTAATCATCCAGTAAGAGTTCACCCTGATCATTGATAGGAATTATCTTTATTGAAATTCCCTTCCTTTCGGCCAGCAGTTGCCAAGGTACAATATTGCTATGATGCTCCATCGTGGAGATGATAACTTCATCACCCGGTTTCATCATGGCTTCACCAAAACTATAGGCCAGAAGATTAATGCTTTCGGTCGTTCCTCTTGTGAACACAATCTCATTCGTGCTACGTGCATTAATAAATTCCCGCACCCGCTCACGGCTTGCTTCATGCAGTTCCGTTGCTTTTTGAGACAAGAAGTGTACACCACGATGCACATTAGCATTAACCGAATAGTATTCGTCAACAATAGCATCTACCACGCAACGCGGCTTTTGTGTAGTTGCCCCGTTATCAAAATAGACCAATGGCTTCCCATACACCTCACGAGATAGTATGGGAAAGTCATTTCTTATTTTTTGTATATCCATCATTTCACTTCTTTATTTGCATAAAGCGCATCCCTGACATTTGTTGAGTTCACCACGGAAACGTTTCTCCACTAATAAATGCAAACGCTCCTTCAATGCATCCAAACGAATAGTGTCAATCACTTCATTGACAAACGCAAACATCAGAAGTAAACGAGCTTCATGCCTCGGTATGCCTCGTTGTTGCATATAAAACAACGCATTCTCATCTAACTCACCAACTGTAGCCCCATGGCCACATTTCACATCGTCGGCATAGATTTCCAGCTGTGGCTGGGTATACATGTGCGCTTCACGGGTGGCACAAAGGTTACGGTTAGTCTGTTGCGAAACGGTATGCTGGGCACCCGGACGAACCAAGACGAGACCCGCAAATGCACCTACCGATTTATCATCCAAGACATATTTGAAGAGTTCATTACTTGTGCAATTAGGAACTGCATGGTCTATACTCGTATGATTATCCACATGTTGGTTTTTATCTGCAATTGCCATGCCGCAAAGATTAATCTCGGCACCTTCACCAGCCAAAAGGACTTCAGTTGTATTACGGGTAATGCCGTTATGTAAGGTCATTCCATTGAGCAGCACGTTGCTATTTGCTTCCTGCTTAACATACAAACCACTTATCCGAACAGTCTTAGTATGATTTTCTTCCAACTCATAAAAGTCAAGTACTGCATTCTCACCAACAAAGGCTTCCGTAACCTGAGTAGCTAAAAACTTCACAGTATCCATGGCATGGTCACAAACCAAGAGACGTGCTTGTGCACCTTCTTCCATGATAATCAGCATCCGGCGGTTGACCATAAAATCTACATCTCCACGTAGAATATTAACCAATTGGATTGTTTTTTCCACAACCACATTCTTAGGCACATAGAAAACGACACCATCTTGTACAAAGGCGGTATTGAGAGCTGTTACCCCGTCTTTCGACGTATCCGCAAGCTTTCCATAATACTTCTCCACCAGCTCGGGATGTTGCTCTGCAACTTCCCTTAAACTACCAAAGATCACTCCTTCCGGTAAATCAGAAGAGTGCATGGCTTTATTATAGAAAGTATCGTTAACCACAAAATAAAGCGCAGTGCTCATATTAGGAACATCGCACTTAAACACTTCATACGGATTCACTGGTATGTCAAGACGATTCAGATTGAGCCCATAATCAGGTTCAAAGAGTTTACCAATATCCGTATATTTATATTTTTCCTGTTTACGGGTAGGGAAGCCGAGTCTTTTGAAATCGGCAAATGCAGACGCACGCAAGGCATTCAATGCCCCGGCACTATGACTGCAAATCATCCCTTCCGTTTCGGAGAAAAGATCAATATATTGTTGTTCTGCACCCATAGCTTATTCTCCCAATTCTTTCTTAATCCAGTCATATCCTTTCTCTTCCAATTCCAAAGCCAACTCCGGACCGGCTGTTTTTACAATGCGACCTTCATAGAGCACATGCACAATATCCGGTTTAATATAATCGAGCAGGCGTTGATAGTGAGTAATGACGATGCAACTATTTTCAGGGGTTTTCAGTTTATTGACCCCTTCGGCTACAATACGCAAAGCATCAATATCCAAGCCGGAGTCTGTTTCATCCAGAATGCTTAAACGAGGATCCAGCATAGCCATCTGGAAAATTTCATTCCGTTTCTTTTCACCACCGGAAAAGCCTTCATTCACCGAACGGTTTGCCAATCTATTATCAAGGTCCACTACCGCCCGTTTCTCACGCATCAGTTTCAAAAACTCGCTTGCCGTTAAAGCCGGCATTCCTCTATACTTACGCTGTTCGTTTACAGCAGCACGCATAAAGTTCACCATACTTACACCTGGTATTTCAACGGGATACTGGAAGCTCAAGAAGATTCCTTCGTGACTGCGATCTTCCGGTGAAAGTTCCAACAAGTCCTTTCCATAGAAAGATACGCTGCCTTTTGTAACCTCATAAACCGGATTGCCGACTAATACGGCGGATAGCGTACTCTTACCCGAACCGTTAGGACCCATAATAGCATGTATCTCACCTGGTTTCACAGTCAGATTAATGCCTTTCAATATTTCTTTGCCATCTACACTGGCATGTAAATCTTTTATTTCTAACATTTTATTTTGTACATATTACAAATGACTAATCATAAATTCCATTCACTTACCACTCAGGGGATAATCCGGGAAACTTAAAGCCCTGTTCCAAAGGCACAAAAGCTATCCTACACTACCCTCCAACGAAACACTCAGTAGCTTCTGGGCTTCAACGGCAAATTCCATAGGGAGTTTATTTAAGACTTCCTTGGCATATCCATTAACGATCAAACCTACTGCATCTTCGGTTGAAATACCCCGTTGATTACAATAGAAGATCTGGTCTTCGTTGATCTTGCTTGTTGTGGCTTCGTGTTCCACAATCGCCGTCTCGTTATGAATGTCCATATAGGGGAAAGTATGCGCACCGCATTTATCGCCCAGCAGCAAAGAGTCGCACTGGCTATAATTACGTGCATTTTCAGCTTTAGGAGCCACGCGTACCAAGCCCCGGTAGGAATTTTCGCTACGTCCGGCGGAGATACCCTTGCTTACAATGGTACTACTGGTATTCTTACCCAAGTGTATCATCTTGGTACCGGTATCGGCCTGTTGGTAGTTGTTGGTAACAGCCACGCTATAGAATTCAGCGGATGAATTATCTCCCGTAAGAATACAAGACGGATATTTCCAGGTAATAGCAGAGCCTGTTTCCACCTGGGTCCATGAGAGTTTACTATTTACCCCCTTACAATTCCCGCGTTTCGTCACGAAATTATAGACACCGCCCTTACCTTCGGCATCACCGGGATACCAATTCTGTACGGTACTGTATTTCACCTCTGCACGGTCATGTACCACGATCTCCACAATTGCGGCGTGAAGTTGGTTTTCATCACGCATCGGAGCTGTACAGCCTTCAAGATAAGAAACGTATGAATCATCATCCGCCACAATAAGCGTCCGTTCGAACTGCCCTGTATTACGGGCGTTAATACGGAAATAAGTGGATAACTCCATCGGGCAACGCACGCCTTTAGGTATATAGACAAACGATCCGTCAGAAAAGACAGCCGAATTAAGTGATGCAAAATAATTATCACGGTAACCAACTACGGAGCCCAGGTATTTCTGTACCAAATCGGGATGCTCACGTACAGCCTCGCTAATGGAGCAAAAGATAATTCCCTTCTCCATCAAAGAGTCTTTAAAGGTTGTCTTAACCGAGACAGAGTCCATAACTGCGTCCACAGCCATTCCGCTGAGGGCTAATTGCTCTTCAAGGGGAATGCCAAGCTTATTAAACGTTTTAAGTAATTCAGGATCTACTTCATCCAAGCTCTTAGGTCCTTCTTTCTTCTTTGTAGGATCGGCATAATACGAAATAGCCTGATAGTCTATTTCCGGAATACGAAGATGTGCCCAAGTAGGCATCTTCATCGTCAGCCAATGTTCATAAGCCTTCAAGCGGAACTCCAAAAGCCACTCGGGCTCATTTTTCTTTGCAGAAATAAGTCGTACCACATCTTCATTCAGTCCACGCTCAATGACTTCTGTGTCTACATCGGTCGTAAAACCATACTTATACTTTTCCTGAGTGAGTTCCTTTACATATTTATTAGGTTCTTCTGATTGCATTATTTATTAAATATATAGTGTTCAGTAATATGTTTCGCCGCCGGAAAAACAATCCCGGCCAACTTCCCTATCGGATAATATAACACAGATTCCTCCTTCTTTGTTTTACTAATCATCTTATTACCCGAATCCACAAATTCAATGACACAAATGACCAGACTGGCAAGCAGGAGGTACTTTAAAGCTCCAAGCCCTGCTCCCAACAGACGATTGAGCCAGCCCAAAGAGACGACCTCCATCATCTTAGTAAGGAGAGATGCTACAATAGTAAAAAGCAAAGGCACCGCAATCCAGATAACTATAAATGCCAATACCTGTGCCACGTTCATGGAGTGAGTTATCGTAGGACAAAGCTTATCTGCCAGTGAAGCATATAAAGCCCTTGCTGCCAATAATCCGATAATGAGTCCAAGAATGGAGGCCAGCTGTTTAATGAAGCCCTTCATAAAACCTACAACTGCCCCTATTCCAAATATAATCAAAATAATAAAGTCCATAACACCATCGTATACATACAAAAAAACAATTGACGGCCAATAATTGACAACCCTTGTGTTTTATCAATCATCGACTGTCAATTGTCAATGCGCCTTTATTTATCGATAATTGTCAATCTATAATTGTCAATTACCCTTCTATTATAAAGTTTGTTTTACTTCTACTTCTTCGTAAGACTCAATAATATCATTTACCTGAATATCATTGCAGCCCGTCAAGCTGATACCACACTCAAAGTTAGTACCTACTTCCTTCACATCGTCTTTGAAACGTTTCAATGCATTGATGCTTCCCGTATAAACCACAATACCATCGCGGATAAGACGGGCTTTATCACTACGTCTCACTTTTCCGGTCTTAACCATAGCACCGGCAACCAGACCTACCTTGGTGATGTTAAAGACTTCACGAACTTCTATGGTAGCTGTTATTTGTTCCTTCAATTGCGGAGCCAACATACCTTCCATTGCAGACTTCACTTCTTCAATGGCATCATAGATAATTGAGTATTTACGAATATCAACACCTTCTTGCTCAGCTAATCTGCCTGCTGCACCTGAAGGACGTACCTGGAAACCAATAATAATGGCATTAGAAGCGGCAGCCAGCGAAACATCGGATTCGGATATCTGTCCAACCCCTTTGTGAATGACATTCACCTGCACCTGCTCGGTTGACAGTTTGATCAACGAATCGCTCAAAGCCTCAACAGAACCGTCCACATCTCCCTTGACAATCACATTCAGTTCATGGAAATCACCAAGTGCCAGACGACGTCCCACCTCATCCAAAGTCAACATCTTCTGCGTACGTAGTCCTTGTTCACGTTGCAACTGTTCGCGCTTATTCGCAATATCACGGGCTTCCTGTTCGGTATCAATCACATGGAAAGTATCGCCTGCAGCAGGAGCACCACTCAGCCCCAGAATAAGCACCGGTTCCGATGGTCCGGCTTCATCCATACGCTGATTGCGCTCATTGAACATCGCTTTTACTCTTCCGTATGACGTTCCGGCCAAAACAATATCGCCCATGTGAAGCGTACCGTTGGAAACCAACATCGTTGCCACATAGCCACGACCTCTGTCCAGAGACGATTCAATAATAGAACCGGTTGCTTTACGATCCGGGTTAGCTTTCAAATCAAGCATCTCCGCCTCAAGCAACACTTTCTCCAACAGTTCGTGGACACCAACGCCTTTCTTTGCAGAAATATCTTGTGACTGGTATTTTCCTCCCCATTCTTCAACGAGGTAGTTCATTCCTGCCAATTCCTCTTTTATCTTATCGGGATTAGCCCCCGGTTTATCTATTTTATTGATGGCAAACACAATAGGTACACCTGCCGCCATAGCATGATTGATAGCTTCTTTAGTTTGAGGCATCACATCGTCGTCTGCCGCAACAATAATGATAACAACGTCCGTAACCTTGGCTCCACGTGCACGCATAGCGGTAAATGCCTCATGGCCCGGAGTATCAAGGAAGGTGATTCGACGACCATCGGACAACTTAACGTTGTATGCTCCGATGTGCTGTGTAATACCACCGGCTTCACCGGCAATCACATTCGCCTTACGAATATAGTCGAGCAAGGATGTTTTACCGTGGTCTACATGTCCCATAACAGTCACAATAGGTGCACGAGGCTGCAAATCATCTTCTGCATCTTCTTCCTCAACAACTGCCTGCGCAACTTCTGCGCTGACGTATTCTGTTTTAAAGCCAAATTCTTCAGCAACCAGATTGATAGTTTCCGCATCCAAACGTTGATTGATAGAGACCATGATCCCCACACTCATACAGGTTGCAATGACTTGCGTAACGGAAATATCCATCATGTTAGCCAGCTCATTAGCGGTTACAAACTCCGTTAATTTAAGTATCTTGCTCTTTGCCAGCTCTTGATCTGCCATTTCATGCTGGCGGCTGGAAGCCATATCTCTTTTTTCCTTGCGGTATTTAGCAGTTTTATTTTTTCCTTTCGAGGTCAGTCGGGCCAACGTTTCCTTAACCTGCTTAGCCACATCTTCTTCGCTTACCTCTTGTTTGATAACAGGTCTCCTGATACGGTCACCACCACGGCCTTTGTTTCTATTGCCGCCCTGGTTATTATTGTTTCCCTGATTGTTATTCCCTTGATTATTATTTCCTCTGAAATTATTGTCATTACGTTGGAAATTAGAAGCATTATTTATATCAACTTTTTCTTTATTAATACGATTACGCTTCTTCTTAACCTCACCGTGTTCAAACGGTTGTCTTTCTTTCTCTTTGTCTTTACCTGCCACATTTGGCTTGTTATCATCCCGCCGAATCTCTTTGATGATAGCTTCCTTCATCTGTTTCTTCTGATCTTGACGAAGTTTCTCCTTCTCCTCACGCTCCTTACGTTTTTCCTCTTTGGTCTTCTTCTTGGGACGTGTTGACTGGTTCAACGTAGCTAAATCTATTTGCCCTATAATGTTGATTTTAGAGACAAATTCTGTCTTGTGCAACGTAAAAATTCCATCTGCCCCTTCTGCTCCTTCCTCATTCTTATCAACGCTTTTCTTATCAGAAAAGTGCTCTTTTGCTTTTTGTGGTACTTCTTCTTTTTGCGGCGCTACCATTTCTTCTTTTTTATTCTCCGTTTCTTCTTCTGCTACTATTGGAGTTCTAGGTTCCTCCACAGGGGCAACCTCTATTTTTTCTTCAACGATAGGAGCCGTATCCAACACTTCCTTAGGTTTTTCTTCCACCACAATGTCCACTGGCAACACCTCTTCTTGAATTACTTTCTCTTCCTCTTTAGGCTCTTCCACTTCAGAAACTTGTTTTTCTATAACAGGTTTTCTATTTAACTTTTCCAAATCTATTTTTCCGACAGGTTTAAACTTAGGACGTGCTTCGTCAGGAATGACTGTTTTAATCATCTCCTCAGTCTTAGGCTTTTCCACTACTTCCCGTTCATAGCCATCAATAGCAACCGATACTTTATTTCGGTCTTTATTCTGACGTTCTTGAATGAAACGTTCTGATTCAAGTCTAAGATTCTTATCTGTACTAAACTCCTTCACGAGCAAAGCATATTGTTCCTCGGAAATCTTCGTGCTTGGATTCGCCTCAACGGTAAAACCTTTCTTCTGCAAGAATTCAACCACGGTTGAGATTCCTACATTCAAGTCTCTTGTTACTTTGTTTAACCTTATCGCCATACTTAAATTTTAATGAATAAAGTGGAGAGAGAAAATAGTACAAATCAGATGAATATTAAAACTTATTCATTCGTACTTTCTTCTTCAAACTCCGATTTTAAAATACGCAATACCTCGTCTACCGTTCCTTCCTCCAAATCAGCCTTTTCAATCAACATCTCACGCGGTGCACTCAGTACTGCCTTTGCAGTATCAATCCCAATTGCTTTAATGGAATCAATTACCCAGCCATCAATTTCATCTCTAAATTCATCCAAGTAAATATCTTCATCTTCAACAGCTTCGTCCAATTCGCGAAATACGTCAATGGTATATTCCGTCAGCATACTGGCAAGTTTGATATTTAGTCCTCCCTTACCAATAGCAAGAGAAACTTCTTCCGGTTTTAAAAAGACTTCCGCCTTGTGATCTTCTTCATTCAAACGAATGGAAGAGATCTTTGCCGGACTTAAAGAACGTTGAATAAACAACTGGATGTTTGACGTATAATTAATCACATCAATATTTTCATTGCGTAGTTCACGAACAATGCCATGAATACGGCTTCCCTTTACACCAACACAGGCTCCTACGGGGTCTACGCGGTCATCATAAGATTCAACGGCTATCTTTGCACGCTCACCGGGGATGCGGGCTATTTTCTTAATGGTAATCAAGCCGTCATTTATTTCCGGTACTTCCATTTCGAACAAGCGTTGCAGGAAAACCGGCGATGTACGCGACAGAATAATTTTAGGATTATTATTCTTATTATCCACTCGTGCAACTACGGCCCGCACCGTTTCTCCCTTACGATAGAAGTCACTGGGAATTTGTTCGGTTTTAGGCAAAAGCAATTCATTTCCTTCATCGTCCAGAAGCAGCATCTCTTTCTTCCAGATTTGATAAACCTCTGCATTGATAATAGTACCTACTCTATCGATATACTTATTATAAATGCTATCCTTTTCCAGCTCCAATATCTTAGAAGCCAATGTTTGCCGTAAATTCAAGATGGCCCGACGCCCAAACTTAGCGAAGTTCACTTCGTCCGCAACCTCTTCTCCTACTTCATAAGAAGCATCTATCTTCTGTGCTTCGCTTAAAGAGATTTGCATATTGGGATTAGTCAGATCTTCATCCGCCACAACTTCACGATTACGCCATATTTCGAAATCCCCTTTGTCGGGATTCACAATCACATCATAATTTTCATCGGTGCCAAACATTTTCGCAATAACGCTACGAAACGACTCCTCGAGTACACTGACCATCGTCGTTCTATCGATATTTTTCAGTTCCTTAAACTCCGAAAACGTATCTACCAAGCTGATAGTTTCTTCTTTCTTGGCCATAATTATTTAAAGCTGATTAAGTATTTAGTATATTTTATTTCATCGTATGTAAAAGCGTTATCTTCCTCCACCAGTTTGGGACGTTTAGCTCCTTCGGGTTTCACTTTTTTATTAACAGTTACCACAAAGCCCGTTTCATTTGCTTCTTTCAACGTTCCACAAACTTTAGCGCCTTCATTTGTCAAGACTTCCACTTCTTCTCCAACATGAATATAGTATTGTTGTAGTACCTTAAAAGGTTGTCCTATGCCAGCGGAGCCCACTTCCAATTCATAATCTTCCTTCTCTCGATTCAGCTTAGACTCGATGTAACGGCTGAGCTCAACGCAATCTTCTATCCAAACGCCTTCCTTATGGTCTATTTCAACCGCAATTTTATTATCAGGGCTAATAGTAACTTCCACTAAAAAGTAGTCTTTTTCTTCCAGCCATTCGTTAACAATCTGGCAAACTGTTTTTTTCTCTATCATTGATTAGCTATATAAGAACAAAAAAAGGAGCCTAATCGCCCCTCCACCTTTCATTCACTCACTGCGCGTGCAAAGATACAAATAATCTGTTCTACTACAAAATATTAAAGGAAAAAAGAATTATTTAACGCAATAGAAGCGGGGAAGTAATGCCAATGACTTACACATGGCTACCCCGCTACCTGTCACAATATCTCCGCCACTCTTGTCCTTTAACTATGGGGAAACCGAAGATATAAACCCTGAACGTGGGAGATATAGATGGAACGCGCTGGAGATATAGATGCAGCAGATTGGACATATAGATGCAACGCGTCAGAGATATAGAAGCAACAAGACAGATACGTAGACGGGGATTTACAGGGAACGGGATTCGGATGACCCTGCGCCCGCAGCCTAACGAAGTGTTTTCTATTCAACAGGCATTATAAGTTGCAAAAGAATTGCCGCACCTCGCATTTATTCATTACCTTTGTACTATTCTATAAATTTGTTTTTATGCCACACCATCTGAATACCAATAAACAGTTTATGCTAGGCAATGGCATCTTGGCTTTTGCCGTAATCTTCGTTGTCGTCATATTTGTATATATGAGTCTGCGCCTGCAACAAGAGAAGGCGGCCAAGCGGAACTTTATAGAATTATACACCATTTCTCTGACGAAGGGCTTTAGTGGGGATTCCATATCCTTGCTCATCAACGATAGCGTCTTGACCAATCAAACAATAACCAAAGAGCCTTTCAATCTGGAAGTAAAGCGCTTTGCCGAACATAGCACTTTGATGATTGTAGATAACAAAACAGAAAAGCTATCCTTATTCGAACTCAGCGAAAACGGCGGAACTTACCAATATGAAAAAGAAAACGGAGAGGTAAGGCAATTGCCGCAATCCTCCAGATAAAAGGAGAGCGGTTTCATTGCATTCACCTAAATGCTGATGCTATAGCTTTTTAATTCCTCCCGTAATTCCTTCCCCTTGCACTCGGTCAATGAATCGAGAAATTGCCAGAACTTTTCTCCATGATTCATTTCACGGGTATGTGCCAGTTCGTGTAACAGGACATAATCAATCAGGTGGAGTGGAAGTAGCATCATGTAGCATGACAGATTAATACTACGGCTGCCTGAACAGCTTCCCCATCTCCCCTTACTCGAATTAATCTTTACGCTCTGATAAGAAAGACCATGTATCAAAGCAAGTTCATTCAGACGGATCGGAAGAATCAGCTTGGCATTACGCCGCAGGGCCTGCTCAATCACTTTACGTAGCCAGGTTTGCAAGTTCTCATCTTTAAAATCAGTATCCGGAGGACAGACTATTTGCATTCTTCCATCACCAGAATGGGCTAAGAACTGTTTACCTGTTCCACTAATAAGACTCAGCTTAAAGAACTCCGCCTCGATACGATAGTTCAGATCTATCAAAGGACGGATTTGTTTTTGCTTGGCTAAGAGCAATCGATGACGCAGCGTATGAACAACATTTTTCACTTCATCCATAGTTGTCCCGCAGGGAACGGTTACATAGATAGCATCCCCCCGTGTATGAAAAGTGAGCCTCCGCGCTCTGACATTCTCCTTAATCAGTATACAACCGAGTTCTTCGTCAATCAGTCTTTCAAGCATAAACTAAATTATATGACAGCAAAAGAACAAATTATCTGCTGAACAAACAAACGAACATGACTTAAAACGAACATAATGTCCGGAAATGAACACTTCGCATCCAGATAATAGCCTAAAAACAAGCGGTTTAGCATACTGGCACAGAACTTGACTTTATTGTTATCAAAAAAATAAATATAGCAATACGCCAGAGGGATGCAACTTTTTGAACGCATCTCACGTCTAATTAATAAACAGCTATTAATAATCAATCGGATAAGAATTATGAAAAATTTAGCATTATTCATTGCATGTATCGGCTTATGGATGAACACAAATGCGTGTTCACAAGGCTCCACCGTATTCTCAGGAAACTGGGGAGGCAAAAGAGTCGTAGGTAGCAAGAACTACGTAACTAAGGATTTAAAGGTAGACAACTTCACAAAAATTAGCCTGGCTGGAAGTCCCGACGTCACCTATACACAAAAACCGGGTGCACCCAAGGTTGAAATATACACATCCGATAATATTGCAGACCTGTTAGATATTAAGGTTAAAGACAACACCTTATATATAAAATTTAAGAAGAACGTCAACGTTTCATACAAGATATTAAAGATACGAGTTTCTTCTGAAGACTTGAATGGTATTTCCGTAGCCGGATCAGGAGATATTCACCTGAAAGACGGAGTGAAAACGAACGATGACTTCTTCATTAGCGTTGCAGGTTCAGGGGATATTGACGGAGAAAACATTTCTTGCAACAATATGAAAATCTCAGTAGCCGGATCGGGAGACATAGATGCCAGAGGCATCAACTGCCAAGGTCTAAAAGTATCCGTAGCAGGTTCAGGGGATATGGTTTTAAAAGATGTAACAAACGTCAGCACCGAAGCCAACATTGCCGGTTCGGGTTCTGCAACTATAACAGGCCACACCCAAACAGCTTCATACAGCGTAGCCGGTTCGGGAGACTTGTATACTTCGGAATATGAAGCGCAAAACGTCTCTGCAAATGTATCAGGGTCGGGAAGTATAAAATGCCATGCCACCCAATACCTAAAGGCACGTACCACTGGTAGCGGAACAATTGGTTATAAGGGCAATCCCGAGGTAGATTATCCAAAGAAGAACTTGTATAAGCTATAACATTTTCTAAGATCATAAATATCTCTTCTAACATTCAAAAGTAGTGGCAAAGGGTCTCCGTGATGGAGCCCCTTTGTTTTTTAGTGTCCACCAGAGGTATGGAAGCAAAAATAAAAGGGGCACTGCTTCGCGCAGTGTCCCATCTATAATTAATTAGTCTTTTATAAAGATTTGAGAGAATTGAAACTTCACAGCCTCAATTTTGTAGTTTTAATAAAGCACACTAACTATTATTTTATATAAAGCAAATGAAAATGTTATTTCTTTAATTCTATTGATTTATCTATTCTACGCAACGTATCCAGCATTTGTTGTTCATGGGTGACGATTGGGTCCTCCGAGAAAGCAACCGAAGGCGCAGAAATCTGTTTACCTATTGTATCCGCGGCAGCCACCTCCTTCACATTTCCAAAAAACGAATGTTGCATCACGTTTCCTAATGAAAAGATGATTGCTACTACTGCTGCTGCTTTGAATAAAGGCATAAGGCGAATGCTCAAAGTCAACCGCTTTGCCTTCACTACCTGAGGTTCGATTTCAGCCAGTACGCGTTCATCGAAATCGTCACTTAAAGATACTTCTTGCTGAGCTTGTTGATATACGAACAAGTCTTTATAGCGAAGCAAATGCTCGGGAACTTCACTTCCATTGAAGAAAGCGCGCAACTGTGCTTCTTCCTCAAGTGAAGTCTCACATCGCCAATAGCGTTCCAAAAGTTGTTCTATTTGCTTACAATCCATAACTTTCTATATCTAAATACCGTTGTTTTACTTTTTGTCTCGCCCTAAAGAGGTTCACTTTTACCTGTTCCTCAGTCAGATGCAGGACGACTGCTATTTCTTTATAGGATCTCCCCTCAATATCTCTCAATTGGATAATCAAACGCTGCTTCTCGGGAAGCTGATTAATCAACCGGTGTATGATCGCCATCCTTTCCTTGTTTTCCAATCGGCTATACGGGCTGGATGTATCCGGGGCTTCTTCCATTTCGGGCTTAAGTTCCACATTTTGAGCTTCCTTCTTTTCGCTTTTATCGATAGCTAAATTCCGGGCTACCGTTAAACAATACGCCTCAATTGAACCGAATTGTTTCCACTCATCACGCTTATTCCAAACCCTAATCAGTGTTTCTTGAACAATATCTTCCGCTTCTGCCCTGTCGAAGGTGATCCGGAGAGCTAACCGAAAGAGTTTATCTTTCAGCGGGAGAATGTCATTCCGAAAACTGATTTCTTGCATCTCTATTAATAATGACGGTTAAGTATATGGAAAGTTACAGTAATCCACTGTTTTTTTGAATTTATTTTTTAATGAGAGTACCACTCTTATCATTAAGAGCTGACGCTAAGGTGATTACTACTTCAGATACACCTGCATTCAATGCCTCAAAAGAGTTCTCCAACTTCGGTATCATTCCTCCTTTGATTACTCCATCGGCAACATAGCGGTTAAATTCGGCAAAGGTAATTTGGGGAATTACACTGTCTTCATCATTTTCATCACGAAGCACTCCCTTCTTCTCAAAACAGAATACCAGAGTGACCTCAAAAAGCGACGCCAGTGCTTTGGCTGTTTCACCGGCTATGGTATCAGCATTAGTATTCAGCATATTGCCTGCCCCATCATGCGTCAAGGGGGCCATTACAGGAACCACACCCTTATGAATCAAATCACCAAGAAAAGTTGCATCCACCTTTTTCACATCACCTACAAAACCATAGTCAACTTCTTCTACGGGACGTTTCACCGATCGGATAACATCCATATCGGCTCCGGTCAGTCCTAATGCATTGACGCCTCTTGCCTGTAAACCTGCAACAATATTTTTGTTGACCAATCCGCCATATACCATAGTGACCACCTTCAAAGTCTCTTCATCCGTAATCCGACGCCCGTTCACCATGTGGCTCTCAATGCCTAACCGAGCAGCCAGTTTTGTAGCAGACCGGCCTCCGCCATGCACCAAAACCTTAAAACCTTCAATGGCGGCAAAATCATCAAGCAAGCGACGAAGCGTTGCTTCTTCTTCCACTATTTTACCGCCAACCTTTATAACGGTCAGCTTCTCTTTCATAATTACAATATCGGTGATGAAGTTACCATGCTCTGCAAAGTAACTCCTTATTTATAAAAACGTTATTCCAAATACGTATATCCGTACAGTCCGGAACGGTAATTGGATAAGAATTCTTTTCCTTCTTCTAAGGAGATACGTCCTTCCTTCACGGATTGCGTCACCCAGGTTTCCAGCGTACGCACCAACTTCTTAGGATTATATTGAACATAGTCCAAGACTTCTGCAACCGTCTCTCCGTCTATCACCTGCTCTATGGTATACCCCTTATCACTTACAGATACATGGACTGCATTCGTGTCGCCGAACAAATTGTGCATATCTCCTAATATTTCCTGATAAGCCCCTACCAGGAACACTCCTACATAATAAGGTTCTTTACTTTTTAAAGAGTGTATCGGTAAATAGTGAGCAACATTCTTAGTAGAGATAAAATTAGCAATCTTACCATCGGAATCACAAGTAATGTCCTGCAATGTAGCTTCCCGGTCAGGGCGCTCATCCAAGCGCTGTATAGGCATAATCGGGAATATCTGGTCGATAGCCCACGAGTCTGGTAAGGACTGGAAAAGGGAGAAGTTACAGAAATACTTATCTGCCAACAGTTTAGGCAATCCGCGTAATTCATCCGGCGCATGCTTCAACCCACTAGCTATCTGATTAACTTCACGCATAATGGACCAATACAAACGCTCAATTTGTGCACGTGTCTTCAAATCGACAATACCATGGCTGAACAAGTCCAGCGACTCTTCCCTGATTTGCTGGGCATCATGCCATGCTTCCAACATCTTATTCTGGTTCAGCGTATCCCATATTCCATAAAGCTCCTGTAGCAGTTCATGATCATTCTCCGTTACTTCTTCATCATCATCCCATTCGGGCAATGTAGTTGTTTCAAGTACCTCGAAAATCAATACAGAATGATGGGCTGTCAACGCCCGGCCACTCTCCGTAATAATGTTAGGATGGGGAATACCATTCTTATCACTGGCATCCACAAGAGTAGATATCGAGTCGTTAACGTATTCCTGAATGGAATAGTTTACACTGCTTTCACTGCTGGAAGAGCGCGTTCCGTCATAATCCACTCCCAATCCACCGCCAATGTCAACAAACTCTACATTGAATCCCATAGCGCGCAGTTGCACATAGAACTGGGAAGCTTCACGCAATGCAGTTTTTATGCGGCGTATCTTGGTAACTTGGCTACCGATATGGAAATGGATTAACTTCAGACAATCTTTCATCCCCTTAGAGTCGAGGAAATCAAGCGCTTCGAGCAACTCACTGGAGGTCAATCCAAATTTACTTGCATCTCCGCCGGAGTCTTCCCACTTTCCACTTCCGGTTGAAGCAAGCTTTATCCGAATGCCGATATTGGGTTTCACATTCAACTGCTTCGCCATGCGGGAAATAAGCTTGAGTTCATTCATTTTTTCCACAACAAGGAAAACACGTTTGCCCATCTTCTGTGCCAGCAAAGCCAATTCTATATAGCTTTCGTCCTTATATCCATTACAGATAATCAGTGAATCAGAGTCAGTGTTTACGGCGATTACAGCATGCAGTTCCGGTTTGGAACCAGCTTCCAAACCAAGGTTGAACTTCTTACCATGACTGATAATTTCTTCCACAACCGGACGCATCTGATTGACTTTAATAGGATATATGATAAAGTTTTGCCCTTTATATCCATACTCTTCAGACGCCTGTTTAAAACAACTTGATGTCTTCTCAATCCGATTGTCCAGAATATCGGGAAAACGAACCAACATAGGAGCAGTCACATCACGCAACTGAAGTTCATCCACCAATTCTTTCAAATCAACCGCTACACCATCTTTACGCGGTGTTACCACTACATGACCTTTGTCATTGATACCAAAGTACGAAGTGCCCCATCCTGTAATGTTGTAGAGCTCTTCTGAATCTTCAATACGCCATTTTCTCATTTTTGTTTATCAGCAGTTTCTTGTTCGATTTTTTAATAAGTTGGCAAAAATACGCAATAATCTCTTATTTATAGTCTTTTTGATTCAAAAATACACAGTCACAACGAATTAAACTCCCAGTAAAGTACGTAAACGTTGAACTGAATTGGAAATCTGCTGATGACTTTCCAACTGTCCACCGTCAAAATGATATTGCGCCCGGGAATAAAAAGGAGCGCGTTTGGCTAATGCCTCAACAATAAACGCACGAAGTTCTTCATCTGTTTTACCCTGAAGAATGGGACGTTGCCGTTTGGCAACACGCAGGCGACGGAACAACACATCCGGATTCACATCCAAAAAAACAGTCTGCCCACATTGATTCATATACTCCATGTTATCAGAAAAACAAGGAGTACCTCCACCCGTAGAAACAACAACATCATCAAAGTCAGCCACTTCGTGCAACATAGCCTTCTCTAACTCACGAAAAGAAGCCTCTCCCCGCAACGCGAACAATTCACTAATGGATTTGTGATAACGTTCCTCAATATACCAGTCCAGATCGACGAAAGGTACATCCAATGCGCGGGCAAAAGCCTTTCCTAAAGTTGTTTTACCGGCACCCATGTAGCCGGTTAAAAAAATACGTATCATAAGCGCTCACCGTTTGCAGGCAAAGGTAAGCATAATCAACGGAATATCTTAATGCGGTCAGTGAGTTCTTTCATCTCTTTTTCTCCCGGTTGGGACGTTGGCGTACCAAACGGCATCTCGGCAATCAAAGTCCATGTATCGGGTAGCTTCCAGGTACGGCGTACTTCATCGTCAATAAGAGGGTTATAGTGTTGTAAAGATGCTCCAAAACCAATATCTTCAAGCATTGTCCATATTGCCAATTGATGCATGGCCGATGTTTGCTGGGACCATACCGGGAAGTTGCCGCTATACGAAGGGAAACTATCCTGCAACCCTGCTACCACAGTTTGATCTTCAAAGAACAATACCGTACCGTGACCGGAAGCAAATGAACCGTTAATCTTCTCTTCCGTCTTATGGAATTGATCTTCCGGTACAAGTTTCTTTAGTGTTTCTTTTACAATATTCCACAATTTGGAATGTTGTTCTCCTAGCAATAACACCACTCTGGTGGATTGTGAATTAAAAGCCGACGGTACATGCGTCACCGCTTCACGAATGGCATGAACTATTTCCTCATCGTATACAGGAGATTCGCTACTAATGGAGTAATACGTCCGCCGATGTGCCAATGCCTCTTCAAATGTTCGTTTCATATATCAAATATTTTTAGCTATTTCATCTTTTTGTTCATAGAGAACAAGTAGAAGAAAAAAGTTGTTCATGAATAGGAAATATTTCTACCTTTGCATCCATCATGAAGCAAGAGAAGTTTTACGTTGTATGGGAAGGTGTTACACCGGGAGTATATACCTCTTGGACTGATTGCCTGTTGCAGACCAAAGGTTATGAAGGAGCAAAATACAAATCGTTTGAAACACGTGAGGCAGCAGAAAAAGCCTTCGCCTCCTCTCCGTATGAGTACATAAAACGTCGTATTTCAAAGCCAACCCCAACTTCAATAAAGGAAACAGAAATTCATCTTCCGACTGGTGTGATTGACAATAGCCTTGCCGTAGATGCAGCATGCAGCGGGAATCCTGGTAAAATGGAATACCGCGGGGTTCATGTGGCCAGTCATCAGGAGATTTTTCACTTTGGACCCGTATACGGTACGAATAATATCGGCGAGTTTCTCGCTCTTGTCCACGGACTTGCCTTATTGAAACAAAAAGGCTTCGACATGCCGATCTATAGCGATAGTGCCAATGCAATCAATTGGGTGAAACAAAAGAAATGCAAAACCAAGCTTCCCCGCGAATCAAAAACGGAAGAACTCTTCAAACTTATAGAGCGGGCGGAGAAATGGCTGAAAGAAAACACTTATTCCACAAAAGTGCTGAAATGGGAGACTAAACAATGGGGAGAGATTCCCGCCGACTTCGGAAGGAAGTAAAAGCAGCACATCTCCTGTTGAAAAATAGTTATTTAGCTCATTCAAAATACTCTTTTTATAGTGACAAGTCTTCGGTTCACAGCTGTGGGCTCTGCGGTTTACATTTGTGAACCGGAGTTTTAGCTTAATTCTCCAGGGTTGACGCATTATAGTTTTTACTAAAATAATACAATGTATTTACTTTATAAATATACTTAAATGGTTTATTATATATAGTATTATTCACTTTTATATGTCGTA
>JALCME010000003.1 GCA_022648295.1 Bacteroides sp.
CAATCGGTCCGCCGCCACCAATACAGGCGATCGGTCCGCCGCCACCAATACAGGCGATCAGTCCGCCGCCACCAATACAGGCAATTGGTCCGCCGCCACCAATACAGGCAATCGGTCCGCCGCCACCAATACAGGCAATTGGTCCGCCGCCACCAATACAGGCAATCGGTCCGCCGCCACCAATACAGGCGATCGGTCCGCCGCCATAGCGGAAGGAATGGAAAGCATAGCTATCGTAACAGGTAAAGAAAGTAAGGCTAAGGGTAAAATAGGATGCTGGTTGGTTTTAACAGAGCGCGGCGATTGGAACGGAGAAACATATCCTATTAAGATGGTTAAGGCGTACAAGGTAGATGGTATAAAAATAAAGGAAGATACATTTTATCAATTAATTAACGGGAAAATCAAAGAGGTATGAAACAGACATTTAGCATACCAGAAGGGGTTAACAAGATCACTCTGGAAATAGACAGGGGAATGGCTATAATAACTATCGGAAAAATGGAGCCATTGGAATTTGAAAGTGAGATAACCGGAGAATTGGAACAGAAGCCTATAGTAGGAAACTTATGTATCTTATGGAACGATGACGATAGGGAAAATGCGATTATAGCAAAATTACAAGATTGGGAAAACGACGGTCAGGCGAAGGCTTATAAGGGTGCGAATAGATGGTATCACAATGCTATTCGTTTTCGTAATGGAGAACAGCTAGACGCGATACTAGGAAATGAAAGGGACTAAGTCAGAGCTAATCACAAGGCTTGATAATGTATTTAGCCTATATATAAGATTGCGCGATGCGTCTCCTAATGGTACTTTCCGATGTATTAGCTGCGGGCAAATAAAGTCGTTTGAGCAAGCAGATTGCGGGCATTATATAAGCCGTCAACACATGTCCTTAAGATTCGATGAAAAGAACTGCAACGCGCAATGCAAGACCTGTAACGAATATCAAGACGGGAATATACAGAGGTATAGGATGGGACTAATAACCAAATATGGAGAGGAAACGGTGGAATGGATGGAGTCGCAAAAGAATCAGATCAATAAGATTTCAGAGTCTGATCTAAGAGATAAGATCGCCTACTACAGAAAGGAAGTAAAGCGATTAGAGAAAGAAAAATCAATAAAATAACAACTATGGACTTATTCGGGAATGAAGATCGACAGGCACGCAACTATAGGCGTGATAGCTACGGAAGATTTGCATCCGAGAAAGATGCGAAGTACGAAAAGGCACTCCGGGAGGCTGCGAAATATAAGCAGATGTATAGCGAGATGGCATCCCGTGTAAGGGGAATGGTTGATATTTTAAGAATGAAAGATGAATTAATACTAAAACTAAGATCAAAATGAAAACAAGAAAAAATGAAACCAGGTACGCTACGTTAGACCCTAAAAAGCTGCTTGGAAAATACATGGTTAACAGGGTACTGAAAAAATACACCGAAGATTTTATAGATTCGGATACAGGGAAAAAAGAATCAATAGAGAGAAGCGAAATTCTATTTGATCGGGGAACATTCATAGACAAGGATGTTCTTTCCAAGATTCAATTCTACATAAGTGCAGAAGAAATAACCGAAGAAATAGAAGTAAGTAACCAAAAGAGAATCGGCTATTACATAGCCTCTGAAATGGTTTACCCTCATATTTCCATTGTGGACATAGGAGGGAAGAAGTGTAAATTCCTGTTCTACGCAAAAAGCATAGAACAATCGATAGAGATGCTTAAGGATTACATAGAATTGAACTATGAAAAAGGCTTTTCTATCAAGTCGGTAAAAGAGTTTACGGAATGCGTAATTTTAATTGATAAGCTCAAAGAAATCAAATTAGGCCTAGACGCAGAATATCTGCAGAGCCATATAGAGTTTGAGGAATATGTCGAACGAAAGATAGAAGAAGCGGACGAAGAGCCAAAGCCGGACGAACGCAAATTCTATCAGATAGAAGCTAAAATACATGCCGATGGCATGGATACAACTTGGCCTTTCGTGATTAGGGCGGTGAATGTAGATCGCGCAATGATGCTAATCAACTTCTACTTAAATCAGAGAGAAAAAGAACATGCGGAAAAATGCAAGTCAGAGGGAAAGGAATACGCAGTCAGAGAATTTATAACGATGGTGGAGGAAGCCAAGCCCATCTCAATAGGTTGCTTCATTCCCCGCGAATTTTCAAAAGCTTATGAAGACTGATTCTGTTAAGTGTATTAATTGTCGATGCGCCGGGGAACCGAAAGGGAAACCGGAAGTGATACGATGTAATGTGCTGGGAAGAATGTTTGTCGCTAATGCTATAAGACGGTGTCATTATTACGAAAAAAAACATGTTCGATAAGATGGTATTCTCTGCGAACATTCCAGATACAGACATCCGTCGAATTGCAGAAAGTAATCACCTGCAACGATGCACGGAAGGAATAGAGGAATATTGGCAGAGCACTCAATATGGAAACTTCGAAGGTATATACATAAGAATTAAGCGAGGAAAGCTAACGATCAAATGTAGCCTTCATAAAATCTTCTATAAGGCCGAATATGGAAAGCTGGATAATTCGAGACTGTTTACGCTTAACGATGCTTTAAGTATGATAATTACTCTTTTTGAAATGCTTAAAGTAGATAGGAAGATAGTTAAGGTAACGTACTATGAAATAGGCCTCAACTTACCAGTTGAGGATGATCCTCTTTCCTATATAGAGATGATGGGATATATAGGAAGAGATAAAGAAAGGAAGATGTTTAATGATCCCAACTATGATGAAGATCGGCAGCATATAACAGAGAAGAAAAAGAACATAAAGAAAATCTTAAAAGCCTATGATAAAGGGCACGAGATGCGAACAAAGGGGAAGGAAGTAGAACAGAACATATTGAGGATAGAAACAATCTATAGAAGACAATCTATTCCGCTTCTTAGTCTGACATCGCATGATTACTTAGTTAAGGTAACGAATCGCTTTTATAGAGATTGGATAACCGTAGATTTCCCAAAGAGGATAATACCGGATAAGGGAATGAAATCAAGTCAGATAACAATGGCTGTCAACCTTATGAATATAGGAAGGGAGGGATACTATAAGGCTAACAAACTAGCCTATAAGAACAGAGAGATAACAAAAAAGCAATGGGAGACCATTAGAGTATTCATTCATTCATGGGACACAATCAAGGAGAGATTCCGATTTGTCCCCGGAGAGAAGGAAACGGATTACAGGAAATCACTAAGCGAGATATACCAATTAGCAACATTCTAAAAAGAGCACCATATGGTGCCAAATGTAAATGCGTAAAATTCAATAACTTATGTATAAAAACAGTTCAATTTTAAGCGATAACGGGCGTTTTGGGCGCTTTATATATAGCCTTAAAGAACAGGGTAACTTGTCCTATACAGCCCGGAGGGCTGCTGGTGCAACCAGCATAAGGGGCTGTTTTAATTATAACTAAAAATTATATGGGAGAAGTAGAAGGAAAAATAATAGCAGAACTGCCAGCTAAGAGGGGGACTCTTAAAAATGGTAAGGATTGGGAGAAAAGAGAATATCTCCTGGAAACATCAAGTATGCTACATACAAGGATGAAATTCTCAATGTTTAGCTTCGATGGAGCAATAGAAGACACTCCAGAGATAGGGGAAAGGCTAAGGGTTAAATTTGAAGTAGAAGCCAGACAATACAAAGAGAACTGGTATAATGAAGTAAAGGCTGTGCAGATAGAAAGGTTATGAATCCTATAAGTGAGACACATAATTGCGATTGTATGGAATATATGAGAACTATTCCATCTAAGTTCTTTGATTTAGCTGTAGTAGACCCTCCTTCTGGCATCAATGCTCCAAATATGAAAATGGGGGAACATGGAAAGTATGAGAGCACAGCTACAAAATTGAAAAAAGGAAGGCTAAATCAAGGTGCTGGAAAGCTCAAAGACCGGGCTATACAAATGCTTCCGGTTGAATGGGACTATGCTCCACCGGCCAAAGAGTATTTTGATGAATTATTTAGAGTAAGCAAGAATCAAATAATTTGGGGAGGTAATTACTTCAATCTTCCACCTACTCGTGGTATTATTTGCTGGGATAAAATGCAACCTTGGGAAAACTTCTCTCAAATAGAACTTGCATGGACATCTTTTGATTGTCCGGCTAAGATGGTGAGAATATCCACAACCGGCGGTGCGAACAAAGAGAAGAAGATTCATCCAACACAGAAACCTACTCGCCTTTTAGAGCGATTACTTGCTCTTGTAACCAAAGAAGGAACTACGATTTTAGACCCCTTTAGCGGTAGTGCATCCACTGCAATTGCATGCCTTAATACTAATCGAAACTATATAGGATTTGAAATAGATAAAGAGTATTATGATAAAAGTATAGAAAGGATAAAAAAGCAAGAGCCTAGATTATTTTAAGTCAAGTTCAAAAACAATTATTTACCACATAAATAAAGAGTTATGAAAACACTATTAATCGCATTACTAGCAATGATTGTATGCTCATGTTCTAATTTGCATGAGCCGGAAATAACAACTAAGGAGGTAAAGCCCTATGAGCACGATAAGGATTTAATGGACTCGATAAACAATAGACACTTAACATTTAGGGATTATGGAAAAGAATGAAGATTACCTAAGAGAAGAGAAGGCCGATACAAGGGTAAATCACCCGAAGGTAGAGCAACTAATGAGGGCACAGAGGGAGAAAGAGAAGGGAATGAGAATGCTACGAATTAATCCTACTACAGCGATACTCGTACCGCCTGAAAAGAATAAAGCAGAATATGCAGTGAAGTACAGGGAGCAAATAGAAAGAAGAAATGGAGCCGATTAACTATCTGATTCAGGTGGATAATTTCAATATAAATGAGTTTATATTTTATTGGAATTATTGTAACCAACCAATGTCATTACTGCTAATGAAGCCTAATACTATAGGATTAACAGCTATAAAGGTAACGGTCAGAACGCAGGAAGATGCGGATTTCATAGTAAAAATCAAACAGCGGATCGGCTGTAAAATATACGAGTATGACGAAAACTTACAAATTAAAAAGAATTAAAGATGCTGGGTATAACATAATTCAGAAGGGAAGGTATATCATAGCATCAGGGAAAAGAGGGTCGCTGGTAGGCTCTATTTCATCGGTATATAGAGATATTTTCGGGTATTATTAGCATGAAAGTATATATAAGTCTACCTATTACGGGAATAGATGCGTTAGAAGTCAGGAAAAACACCGATAACGCAAAGAAAAAGCTAAAGGAGATGAGCCACGAGCCTATAAGTCCCTTGATATAACACCAGATCAGGAAATGCCATACGCTTATTACATGGGAGTAGATATAATGGCTCTATTGGAAAGCGATGCAGTAATGTTTCTTCCAGGATGGGAAAAGTCAAAAGGCTGTATGCTGGAATTTCAGGCAGCTATCATTTACGGAAAAGAAATAATGTTTAGCCATGAAGCAAAAAAGAGTAGATACGAGGTTGGATGAATGGACCTATGAGCAAATTGAGAAGATATGTGAACTAACAGGGGCTAACCGCTCGTCGGTTGTAAGAACCATGTGTTTGCAGTTTTTAAATAATAAGTCAACGAAAGTAAATGATATACAAGAATTAGTTAAGAATACTAAAAATAGAAAAGAAATTTTAGTCAGGATACCGGAAGAGCTAAAGAAAAAGATCGACCAGATAGCAGGAGCGAAGGGAACGACGGTATCGAAACTAATTCGTGATATTCTCTACTCAACGATACAGAGCATAGAAGGGGATGAATACTATTACGATAATTCACATAAAAAAAGAGCATCGAATAAAAAGTACAACACGCGAATTATCAAGATGATATCGGATAACTACGATAGAATAAAAAGAGAAATCATTCAGAACTATGTCTATGTAGAAGATGTATTCCAGGACACAGTTCTCTACTTAACATCGGATAAGGATGCAATGCCGGTAAAGACTAAGGGAGAACTAATAAGTCTATTTAAACGGAGATATAACATGTTAATGTATAAATCAAAGCAAGAAAAAAAAGAAAGGAGGGAAATGCCTTATGCCGACTATTTACAAGCCAAAGAAACAACAGAAGAATAGAAGCCTTATCGACGAACAGCGTAAAAAGGTCTATATGTCGGAAAGATGGAGGCGTTTGAGAGCGTATAAATTCTCTTGCAATCCATTATGCGAGATGTGCGAAAAAGAAGGTAAGGTAACCCCAGCAGAGGATATACATCACATAGTGTCATTTATGAGTACGGATGATGTGTACAGGAGAAAAGAGTTAGCTTATGATTTTAATAATCTAATGTCGCTTTGCAAAAAGTGCCACCAAAAAATACACAATAAATTATGAAACCAGAAGAATTAATTAAAAACAATGCCCTAACTGACATATCAGTTAGTAATGGGCAAAAAGTAGTGCCTTTAGAGATTGCATTAACAGCAATCAATATGACCAGAATGGAAACGCCTAAAATGGCTCAAAAAGTTATTGAAGAGCGTAAAAGGCAGATAGAAGTAGAGAAATTCAGCCTTGAAAAAGATGCAGAATACTATAAGAACGGAGAGCTAGCACAGGCAGCTGCGGCTTATGCTGTTCCATTTATGTTGCGTAAGATACTTCTTTTTCATGCCGGGGGTGTATTACAAATGGTTAGTTCGCTTTGGCCATATACTTGGGATTGGAAGATGTGGAAACCGGCTAAAACAAACTCTGTGAAAGAAAGAATAAGAGAGCTTGAAAAAGCTGGAGCCTTGATATTGGCCGAAATGGAGAGATTACAAGGGATGTCTGATAAATACATTGATATAGATAGGGAGAAAAAGAAATGAAAAAATTATCTAAACAAGATCAAGAAATTTTGCGAATTAGTAAAGAATGGAATTATACGCCATTTGAGTGCAAAGAACATGGGTTGTTCGCAACAATAGACGGGAATAATAAATGTCCTTACTGCAAGAAAGAGTGTCCAACTTATAATCAAGAAGATCATGAAAGCAGTAATAACATTAAGTAAGAAGTTCTTTAAGGGACATCCGAAAGAAGGTGAAGAAACGGGCTTTGCGGAAAAAGTATTAAGCGGAAATAAAATACATACATGCCGAGCTAATTATGATTATTGGGCTAAAAAGATAGCAAGGTTAAAACAAACAAACGGTACGCTATGCATTAGACAATGGAGCGGTAAACCATATAGAAGCCCACAGATTACTATTATTGATATTCCGGCATCTCGAATTGAGGTTCAAAAGATGACATTTAAGCCTTTTATTTTCCATCCGGAACTGATAGTGATATATGTTGATGGGAAGGGGCAAATATCGGAAGAAGTGGCTGCAAATGATGGCCTTTCCCTAAAGGATTATCAAGCATGGTTTAAGGGTTATGATTTAAATAAACCTATGGCGGTTATTCAGTTTACTAATTTTAAATATTAATAAGTATGAAAGCATCGGATTTAATAGTAAAAGCAAAATCTATTGAGGAAATAGAAAAGGAAATTAAAGAAGCGAATGAAAACGGAAGCTGTATGATAATGATAAATCCTTTCGTTCGTGTAGAAATGGAAACTATTAATAAGCTTATTCTTAATGGATTTGCAGTTAGGAAGGTAAAGGATATGAATGGGGTGGATATGATTATAATCGAATGGTAGAATTATTTATAAAAACAATAAGGGTATGAATTTATACTTTGTAGACGAATGCAGCTTTGTAGCTGCAAGAAATGAAGAGGAAGCACTTGCCTTATGCGAGCAAGCCTATGGAAAATCACCAGACAAAGAAGGTTATCCTATCGAGCGAATAAAAGCAGATAAAAGACATGGAATAAAGATAGAAGACGAGAGCGGAAAAGATGTTTTATTGGACGATCTATTTGCCAAAGCCGATAAACCATGTATAATAATGGAGATAGAACCATAAATAATTAACTTACTAATGCAGATTATATGGAACTAAATGACATTGTTAGAGTAACTCTTACGGAATATGGAGCAAAGGTGCTTAATAAAAAGAATAAGAAGCTGAATGATGAGTACCCGTACATAGGCTTTAGGAGCAATTACAAGAAAGGAGATGTAAAAAAAGGGCAGCTTTGGAGCGTATTGAATAACTTTAGTTATGACGCGGGCGGAGAAGTTCCGTTCACTAACCTAGAAAAAGAATAAGATATGAGAATAGTATTTAGAGAATTATATAATCTATCTAATGAAGAGATTATAGAGATAGCTAAAGAGAATAGATACGAGAGTGTATCAGAACATTTATTGACAGTAAAGCTATATAGAAAGATATATGGTCATGAGGATAAAGTAATGAATCCGGTAAAACATGGAATTATAATTGAGGACTTGTTTCAGGTATTGGCTATGAGAATGAATGGAGAGATATGCGACAATAGATACGGATTACAATTGGATGTAGATGACGTATATGAATGTATATTATCAATCGCAAAATGGGACGATAATGAGATAAAAGAGAGGGGAAGTGAGCGAAAATCAAGCGAAAAAAGAGCGGTTATTGCATGTATTCTGTCAGATTATAGATTCATTCAGGAGGATATATCGCGAGTAATAAACCGCGATAGGTCATGCGTGGTACATTATAGGAAGAATATAAGGCGATACGTAGAAGACTTTATACAGAGGATAGAAAGGTATCTTCCAACCGCAATAAATGACAGAATGACAGAAAAGCAAACGAAATATGAAGGTCGTTCACCGATGGGATAAAGCAAAGTGTCATAGGGGTATGGGGGTGAAAATGTTTAACAATCGATTTCCCCAACCTCGCCACACCCTTCTTCACACACACGGCACTTTTTGAAAAAAGCCAAAGTGTTGTAATAAGTTAAAACGGGGTTTTTCCGCCATTTTTAGGGTTAATAATAAAGCAAATTCCGGTATGAATCAAACTCTAAAATTTAGATGCCCGAAAACGATTAAGCATAGAGAAGCCCGAAAATTGATTTCAGTTTTTGTCCGGCAGCTTGATGAGGCTGGGGAATTATCAGAAATGGATATTCCCCAGCTTCACCGCATGGTAACGGCTTATGATTGCTACCTTACATGCGTGGATGTAATTCACGAAAAGGGAATGACGGTAAGGAATATAAAGGGCGAAGAAGTAAAACGCCCGGAGGCTAATCTAATTCGGGAAAATTGGAATCAATATCTGGAGATAGCTAAAGAATATGGTTTGACGAAAAGAAGCAAAAGCCTTCTTAAAATATCAAACGTAAATAAGGAGCCGGAAACGCCGGCGGAAAAATTCTTTGAGAAACGTAATAAATGAAATCGTACTATCAATATGCACAAGATGTATTATCAGGAAAACAGGTTGCAGGGGATTATATTAAGTTAGCCTGTGAGCGCTTTCTTAATCTTCTTGATGATGATAGATATGAGTTCAAAGAGGATAAAGTAGACACAGCTATAGAATTTGTTTCTTATCTTAAACACTTTGCCGGAAAACATTCCGGTGAAGATTTTATTTTGGAGCCGTGGCAAGCCTTTATATTCGCCAATGTTTACGGTTTCTTTAATAAAGAAGATGGATCGCGCTTAACGCAAACGGTCTACATTGAAATAGCCCGTAAGAACGGAAAATCAGCATTAGCCGCGGCGATGGGATTAAATGCGCTGGTTAATGATGATGAGGCTGCAGCGGAGGTTTATTTTGCTGCTAATTCTAAAGATCAGGTTAAAATATCGGCTTGGCCGCTATGCTCCAACTTTGCAAAGGGCTTTGATCCGACGGAAAGATATCTAAGTACCTACAGAGATACGATCAAATATGATAAGACGCTATCATTCCTAAAAGTTCTAGCGTCTGATTCAACCAAATTAGACGGCCCAAACGCTTCTACTTTTATTTTGGATGAATATCATGCCGCAAAAAACAATTCTATGAAAGGGGTGCTGGAATCAGGACAGGGGACCAGGGAGAATCCGCTGGCAATAATAATCACCACGGCAGGATTCAACAAATTAGGTCCTTGTTATGAATTGAGGACTACGGCGGTAGAGATACTCAATGAGGTAAAAACAGATAATTCTTTTTTCGCCGCTATCTATTCGTTGGACGAAAAAGACGACTGGAAGGACGAAAAAGTATGGATTAAAAGCAATCCTAATTTAGGAGTAACAGTACGGCCGCAATACCTGAAAAAAGAAATAAAGAAAGCGCTTAACACAACATCGGATGAGGTTAATGTCAAAACCAAAAACTTAAACGTATGGTGCGATTCCGAAACGGTATGGATACCGGATGATTATATACTATCGTCCACAGGAAAAGTAAGTCTTAAAGATTACAAAGAAAAGGAAACCTACGTAGGAATAGACTTATCCTCTACGTCTGACTTAACGGCCGTGGCTTATCTCATACCTATGGAATATAAATACTATTTCAAAATAAAATACTATCTCCCAGAGGCGGCACTAAAAGAAAAACGATTCTCTCAACTGTATGGAGAATGGAGACGCCGGAAGCTTATTACGATAACACCAGGTAATGTTACCGATTACGACTACATACTCAACGATTTAATGGAGCAAGATTCCAACCTGTACATTATGTCGGTTGGTTACGACCAATGGAACGCAACGCAATTTGTAATCAATGCCACGGATAAAGGGTTGCCAATGATCCCAATCAGTCAATCTATAGGAAATTTCAATAAGCCAACAAAGGAGATGGAGCGGCTTATTTTATCCGGGAAAGTTGTTTTTGATAACAACGAAATTACAAGGCACTGTTTTAAGAATGTCGTTATCGCTAGAGACAAAAACGGAAATGTAAAGCCGTCAAAGCAATTTGAAGAAAAGAAAATAGACGGAATAGTAGCAGCTTTAACAGCGTTAGAGGCTTATTTAGAATCACCTCGTTATATTTCTATTTTATAGTCCCGCCAAAGATACGGTTAATAATAAAGATTAATCGTATGAAGAAAATATTCGGCTACGAAATACGAAAAGCGGATAAGAAGGAAATAAATTCCATTCCAATGATGTCAAGCGGAACAGGAGTATTCCTCCAGTCAACGGCTTATCCCATGCTGTTATCTACTGTTTATAGATGCGTTGATGTGATTAGTGATGCAGTCGCTACGCTACCTTGTGAAACATATAAGATAGACAAAGATGGCTTTAAATCTCAATTTAAGGACCATCCGGTATATGATTTGATGAACGAGGAGCCAAACGAATTTATGACACGTTTCACTTTCTTTAAGACAATCGTACAAAGCGTGTTACTCAAAGGCAACGGTTATGGATACATCGAAAGGGATATCAATCTTAGGGCTGTACAAGTAGTGTATATCCCAGCGACAAACGTAACTATACAGTGGGTAGTAGACGGCAAAGGAATACCACGAATGCGGTATAATATAACAGGATTCAAGGAACTTGTAGAGCCTAGGGATATGATTCATATCCTAAACTTTAGTTACGATGGTGTGATAGGTGTATCAACGTTAACCCATGCGGCTCAAACGATAGGTATCGCAACGGATTCAGAAGCCTACGCCAAGGGTTTTTTTAGAGGAGGTGGGGCCGCCGCCGGTATATTATCATTTGAGGGGAAATTAACGAAGACGCAAAGGGAACAGGCATACGCAGAATGGGAAGCTAGAACAAATCCCGTGACTGGGAAACCAAACGGAATCGTGATTATAGAGGGAGGGAGTACTAAGTATGCCCCGATAACTATTAACCCAAAGGACGCCCAGATGATAGAATCGCGAAAGTTCAACGTGGAGGATATTTGTAGATTCTTCTCTGTATCGCCGGTTAAGGCATTCGATCTATCAGCAGCGCACTATTCCACAGTTGAGGCTACACAGCTGGCTTTCTTGACTGATACAGTGGCCCCGATGATAACGAAGATTGAGTTAGAGTTACAAAGAAAACTATTTTTGCCGTCCGAACGGAAAACAACAAAGATAGAATTTAATACAAACGAATTTCTTCGTGCGGATAAAGCCGCGCAGGCTACGTATTACAAGCAAATGTTCTATGTCGGAGGTATAACCCAGAACGAAATAAGAAAAGGTAATAATTTGCCGCGCGTAGAGGGAGGGGATGAAACGTATATCCCCGGAAATATGCAGACTATAGCATCCGCAAAAGCAGCATCCGCCAAAGAAAAGGTTAATAGTAAAGCGAAATAATATGGAGAAGAAAACAAAAGAGGTGGAAACCTTACAGGAATGGGCGGAAAAACAAAAGATTATTCTGTCTAAGATGAAGAAAGAAGCATCTGCTTACATCAAGAAGGAGATGAAATCACCGGAGAGTGTAGAGCAGGCAAACGATTTGCTTGTGGCTAACAAATTCATCACAAGGGCTTTGTTCAATATCGACTTAATAACGAAATAAGATGGAAATCAAAGGTACGGAAATAAGAAATGTGCAATATAGGGTTAAGGCTGATTCTGAAAAAAGAACAGTGGAGGGATATGCGGCCCTATTCAACGTAGTTGCAGATGGGTTATGGTTTGGATCGGAGACGATAGAGCCGGGAGCTTTTGATGGCGTACTCGAAAAATCGGACGTACTAGCATTACTCAACCACGATTTGAACAGGGGCGTACTTGCTAGATGGAAGATGAAAGAGATATCTCTTAGATTGGAGGTTGACGAAAAAGGTCTTAAATATTCGTTTGAGGCTCCAAATACAGCATTAGGAGATGAACTACTGGAGAACGTACGAAGAGGAGAGGTAGATTCCAGCTCGTTTGCGTTTCTGGTTGAAAAAGATACGTGGGAAGAAGTAGGGGATGATGTGTGGAAAAGAACTATACAGAAGTTCAAAGAGATTAAGGATGTATCTCCGGTATATAATGCCGCGTATGAAGAGACGTCTGTATATCTACGCGGAAAAGAACAAACGAACGCTATTATAGCAGAGGAAAAGCGTAAGATAGCGGAAGCTAAAGAGCAAAAGAGAAAAGGTGAGCTTGATGCTCAATACATAGAAATAGAAAAACGTTTTAATTTAAATTAAAAGATCATGTCAAAAGAAAAATCAACTACAGAATTGAGAGATGAGCAAACTCAACTCACTGTAAGAGGAAAAGAAATCGTTGCTCTGGCGAAGACAGAGAGTAGGGGCTTGAGGCCGGACGAGGTGACGGAATTGGAAAGAAACCAATTGCGTCAACAGGAAATCAATATCGAATTGGCGGAATTGAGGGCTTTGGACATTCGGAAAAGCGAAGCACAACCTACAAACAAATTCTCGCTAAGAAAAGCGATGTTGGAATTAGCGGATGGGGGTAATTATTCCGAAGAATCACGCAAAATGATCGCGATGGGAGAGGCATCATTCAATGGATCGGGAGTATCAAAACGTAATGGAAGGTCGTTGCTAATCCCTGTAGAACAGCGGGCGGAAATAACAGCTACGGGAGTAGCCGGGACAGGGTCTGATTTGATAGATACCCAGTTTATGGATATCCTTAAGCCGTTACGCGATCGGCTGGTACTGGCACAGGCTGGAGCTACAGTCATTCCGGGATTGGTCGGAAATATTGATATCCCTTCATATTCTGGAAGTTCGGCCGCGTGGGCTGGGGAGAATGATGCAGCGGCAGACGGAGCAGGTGTATTCTCGCATAAAACGATGAAACCAAAACGTCTTACTTCTAAAATTTATGTCTCCAGGCAACTATTGATTCAGGATTCTCTAGCAGTTGAGAATTTGCTTCGCGCAGACTTATTAAACGCAATAGCTTCCAAGTTGGAAGCTACAATATTAGGAGGAGCCGCACATGTGGATGAGGCACCGGACGGATTATTTACAGGATTTGCGGGTGAAGCTGTTAGTATGAATTGGGATAATATAGTGGGGTTGGAAACGGAAATAGACCTCGCTAACGCATTAATGCAAAACAGCGGATATATCATGCATACCTCAATCAGGGGTAAGGCAAAAACCACAGTTAAAAAGACGGGTGAAGCTCTTGGATTCATCCTTGATCCTGATGGTACAATGAATGGATACAAAGCCTTACGCACCAACGCGATGTATAATGTGGCAGCCGCTGATCCAGACCCCGCAAAATACGGAGTTATCTTTGGAAATTGGGCTGACTTACTGATTGGGCAATGGGGAGCTATCGATTTAACAATCGATCCTTATACTAGAGCAGAGGAAGCAATGGTTAAAATCATTGTTAATTCTTACTGGGATGCGGCACCGCGTAGAAATGCATCATTTGCAAAAGCGCTAATGTCATGAGCTATGTAGATTTGGCAACGGTTAAGGCTCACCTGAATATAGATTCTTCTTATGAAGGTGATGATACCTATCTTAATGGATTGATTGAGGTAGCAGAGCAAGCCGTGGCTAATGATATACGTGTATCTCTGGATACGCTGAAAGATACGGAGTCGGGAAAAATTCCGGCTCCGCTTCGGCAGGCGATCTTATTATTCATTGGGCAATGCTACGCAAACAGGGAGCCAGTTGCTTTCGCCGCACCGGCAAGTTTACCGTTGAGCTATAATTACTTATTAGACCAATACAGAAATTATTCAGGATGAGAGCAGGTTTATTAAGGGAGATCATAACATTATTGGAGCCAACGGAAAGCAAAGCGCCGTCCGGGGCAATAAGGAAAGAGTATGTTGAAACACTTACTATTAAAGCGGAAAAGCGAAAGATAACATCTGTAAACACAGATATAGATGCCAAAGAAGAGTTCACAGGAAATACAGTAGTATTCCGTACTCGATTCTATCCATCTATTAACGATAAGATGAGAATAAAATGGCAGGATAGGATGTATAAGATCATTCTGGTAGATAAGCAATTGGATAAAACATGTATTCTTACATGTACAAAACTGAATAAATGATACAAACGGGACTAAAGAAAGAGTTAAGTATCTCTAGTGATGTTGAATACCTGGTGCTTAACCTTGAACAAATAGACAGAGACAGGGCGATACGTTCAGGTCTTTTAATGGCGGCAAACGTATATAAGTCGGGAGGAAAGGCTAGGTTAAGGTCAAGGCTTATGCATCATGCTAATACAAGGCTGGGAAGAAATACCGGAAATCTTATGAGTTCTTTCAAATCATTGGTGTATAGACGCTATCCGGGAGCCTTAGTAGGATTCTACAGAGGTCCGGGAGGTGGAAATCATGCGCATTTAGTCGACAGAGGAACGAGAAAAAGACCACATCCGAGGACTGGAACATCTGGAATAATGCCGGGGAATCATTTTTGGACGGAAACATTTGAGCAAGATTCTGGAAAAGCAAAAGATAAGGTGCTAATAGGAATACAAGGATGCGTTAACCGAATAAATAATAGAAGATGATTACTACGCCAAAACCAAAATTTAAAATAACGACTGATCTAAAAAACATATTATTGGAAGATCAGGAAATAGCGGATATTATTGAAGGAAGAACATTTCCTGTATTTGCAGAGGAGGATACAGCGGGAACATTCATAACTTACCAAAGGGATAAATATTCCGCTCCTTTGTCAAAAATGGGAGCCGGAAATGATTCATGTTTTGTGTTTATAACAGCGGTGTCGGATGATTATGATATATCCCAAGACTTAGCAGAAAAGATATATTATGTATTGTTTGGGGAGCATAAAATTAACGGGGTATCATTCGATGCATCCTTGGAAGATTCAACCGAGGATTGTGTGGTGTCAGAATCAGGAAAAAAGTATTTGCAAACTTTATTATTTAAAATTGAATAACTATGTACAATCAAAAAGTAGATTTACGTAAGGGAAATGAGCTAATGCTCTTCCTTACTAGCAATGGAAAACCAGTAGCTTATGCTACTAGTTGCGGATACGATCAGTCAGCAGACACGATCGATACGAGCAATAAGATGTCAGGTAACTGGAAGGATTTTATTCCGGGGCAAAATAGCTACACGATATCCTCGGAATCGATGCTATCGATGACATCCGGGCAAATGAGTTTTGCTGCTATGAAAGCGATAGCGGATGCACAGGAAACTGTAGACTTCGTTATAGCTGAACGTCTCGAAGAAAACGGGGATTATGTCGCCGGAAATGTAGTAGCAAAAGGAAAAGCCATGTTTACTGCATTAAGCCTAAAGGCTGATAACGGAGCCGTATGTACGGCATCTACCACACTGCAGGGTAAGGGCGAAAGTGTAGGAGGAGTGCCGTTTATTGTTCCATCTATGCCGGTAATCAGCATGGAGGGAACTACAACCACTCCGGGAACAGTTGTTCTATCAGTGAATGGCTATGCGTTAACCGCGAATATAGCAGCTGTAGTACTAGGTTCAGATGCTTCATTGTTCGCATTGAGTCAAAGTTCAATCGTCCAATCAGGAGGGCGGGCATCAGCTCAAATCACCATTACTTATAGTCCTGATGCTGTGGGAACAGACGCCGCAGTTATTAAGTTGACGAGTACGGGAGCTGATGATGTATTAATTCCGATTACTGGTGTTGCTGCTTCATAATGTTATCTCTTTTAATGTGAAAAGGTCTGGCTAAGCTGGACCTTTTTTATTATCCGCCAAAAATAAGGTTAATAAGAAAGATAACAGCATGGAAATTTTAGCGTATATAATTCTATCAATCGTAATCCTGTGGATAACGTATGAGCCTAAAAAGAAGGAAGAAAAGCGATCGGACAAAAAAGTAACCGTTCGTTTAACAGTAAAAGCAATAATCAAATGGGAGAAACTAACCAAAAAGCCTTTCTCTCAAATTGACGAAAGCAGCGAAGAAGACATGACTAAACTATTATACTGCATGTCATCAATGAACGAAACGCTAGAGGTCTTTACAGCGGCACTTGGGAGCAAGGCTATAAGCAAAGAGATAGTATCGTCTTTCAGAAAAGAAATGAGCCTAATCAATCAATTCCAATCTGAACAAAAAGAGAAAGAGAAGAGTGAAAGATACTTCTCGGAAATAGCCGGAATGATTATAGCATCAGGTGTTGATCCTAATTATGTGTTAAACGAAATGGAAGTCTACAATATGGACTTAATTATCAAAGGCATAGACGAAAAGAAAAGGCAGGATATGTCGGAAAGGAGACTGTGGACCTATATGTCAATCTTACCACATGTCGATGTGAAGAAATCAGGCTTAACGGCCGTGAAGATGTATCCTTTTCCGTGGGAGATAGAGGAACTCGAAAAACAGGAAGCGGAAGCACTAAGAAAATCATTAAACGTATTAAATAAATTCTCTAAAGGGGAAATAAAATTTAATTAAGATGGATAATAAACTTAATTTTAGTATAAGATTAAACCTATTGATAGATGGGTTTAAAAAATCGGCAAGATCGGTAAGATCTAGTTTTGCGTCTATGCAGGCTCAAACATTATCATATGCAGCGGCATTAGGGGCGACAACCTTCTCCTTAGCAGGATTTGTATCGGAAGTGATTAGCGTAGTTAGGGAAACATCAAGGGCTAATACTACACTTAAAAATGTATCTGCGTCGGCGATGGATTTTGCGCAGAATTTAAGATTTACAACGGGAATAGCGAATAAGTATGGAATATACGTAAACGATGTTACAAATAATTTCGCAAAATTCTCTGCTGCGGCAACGAGCGCAGGTGTATCAATGTTGGACCAGCAAAAGATATTTGATACATTATCTAAATCAATAGTTGCTTACGGAATGAGTTCAGAAGATGCTAATTTAACATTCTTGGCTGTTACACAGATGATGTCAAAAGGTAAAATAAGCTCGGAAGAATTACGAAGACAGTTAGGGGAAAGGCTACCTATTGCGATGGCCGCAATGGCAAAAGCCGCAGGAGTTCCGATACAGAAGTTAGATAAACTGCTAAAACAGGGAAAGTTAATGAGTGCGGATGTGCTTCCAAAATTTGCAGACGCCTTAAATCAAATGATGCCAAATGTTAATACTGATAATATTGAAACATCTATAAATAGATTAAGGAACGCTTTCCAGAAATTTGCTAATGACACAGGGACGAAAGATGCGTATAAAAAATTAATAGACGAAATTACTAAATTGGTAGAATATGCAGGGGAAAATATTAAGTCTGTTATATCGTCGGTGGTCGCATTTCTAATAGGAGTATCGCTTGGAAAGTTTTTTAAGTGGTTTGTTACACAGCTAGCTCTAGCTAGAAAGCAGGCTATGGCTATGGCGGCGGCTGTATCTAAACAGGCGGGGGTAGCATTTGAAGAAGCTGCATGGAAAGCGAAAAGTTCGGGAGCGATAATAAGTAGGGCATTTGTAAATATAGGAAGAACTATAAAAGCTGCGTTTATTTCAATGCTTCCAACGGCTATATTTATAGCAATAGGAGAGTTTATATCATATCTGAAAAACGCACACGATGAGGCAGAACGAGTAAAAAATTTATTTTCGGACTATAAAAAAGAATCACAGGGAGTAACTCATACAAAAGAGATTGCCCAGCTGCAGGTATTACAAACATTATATAATAATGCGATAGGAGATAAAAAACTACAAATACAGTATCAAAATAAAATAGAATCATTGCTAGGGGTGCAAATAACAAAGAATCAGAGCATAAACGATGTAATAAGAGATAGGATAAAATTGCTTGAAGCCACTGCAAAAGCGGACTTTTATACTCAAAAGAAAATAGAAGCCGATGACAAGATAGATAAAATAAAAAACTCCCTTAAGCTTGGAAATATGAAGCAGGGTTCTTTCGATTATATGATGCAGGCTTTTTCAGATTATAGCTCAAATAAATCAGCAAAGAAGCTACAAACGGGAACGAATGAATATGCAGATTACGTAAGAAGTTCTGGTGTTGGATTTTCAAAAGACTATCAAGATAAATTAGTAGAGTTATCTCAATATTGGAAAATAAGTGCCGATGCCTCTGCTAATATAGCGGATGCTATGAAATACGTAGTAAAAAATGAGAATAAAACAAAAACAGAGGTCCCGGATGATGAAAAAAAGAAAAAAACAGCACTACAAAAACAAGAGGAAGCATACGCAAAACAATTATCAGAACTTAGCGCTAAGCTAGAAGTAGGAAACATAACCCAGGCTGAATATAATAAAGCACTAGGGGAATTGAATATAAAAGCCTATGAAGACGCCAAGGGGACAAATGATACCGAAACTCTTAAAAGCAAATATTTTGAAGCGAGAAAGAAGGCAGCCGAAGAAGCCGTAAAGAATAAAACATCAAATGAAGCTATGGTTGAGCTGGAAAAGATACAAAAAGACTTTTCCGAAAAGATAAACGAATACCAGCAGCAATATAGTAAGGGAATAATAAGCCAAAAGACGCTAAATAGTAGCATTTATGATTTATCGCTTGAATCAGCAAAAGCAGCATTGGGAATAAAAGGAATAGGAACGGCAGCCGATGGGTTTATATCCGCGATGATGGTAAATGCAAGCCTTCTTAAGTCACCGGTAACGGCAAGGCTTAAAAAACGTGATACTCGATATGACTATAAAAAAGATAAAGCAGACATCGCAGAGGAAAACTATTCGTTAGCCAAAGACTATGTAGATGAGTTAAAAACTCAACTGTCAGGGCAAATTGGTGATATGATGGACGAGCTAAATAATGCTCTGGAGGATGCAGATTTTGATAAAGCCTTGAAGATAGCCAATGCAAAGGTGGGGTTGCAAGACCTATCGAAGGCTATAAGTGATGTTAAAGAGAAAAGCGATAAATTGACGCTAGAGAATTATAGGAGGGATATCAAAGATATAAACAAGGATTTAAAAGAAACGGCATATAGTGGAATTAAGGGGATAGCGGACAGTTCAGATCGTGTAGTATCGGCATGGGCAAATGTTAACGAGGTGATGAGTAATGTAGATTCATCGGGGTGGGAGAAGATATTGGCAATATGGAATGCAATCACTAATACAGTGGATGGATTCCTGTCTGTTATAGACACCGTAGAAAAGATAATAAAGCTAACAAAGGAGTTAACGGAAGCAAAGCAGAAAGAAAGTCAAATAGATACATTGACAACGGAGAATAAAAAACAGAACGCGATAGAAGGGGCGGCCACAAGTGTAGCAGCCTCGGAGATAGAGAAAACGGCAGCAAAAGGAGAGATAGCGGCAAATACGGCGAAGGGGGCAAGTAACGCCGGGGTGAGCGCGTCAAAGTTACCATTTCCGGCAAATATAATAGCGATAGGGGCGGCAATATCTGCGGCGCTGGCATTATTTGCATCTATTCCTAAATTTGCCACAGGCGGTGTTAAATCAAGAACGGGGGATAATTATCTAGCTCGTATAAATCCGGGAGAGATGATCCTTAACGACGGACAGCAATCACGACTTTTCCAGATGCTTGATTCTGGAATAGGAGCTAATAAATCAACTAATATAAATGTAGGGTTTGGAGGAGTAAGAGGAAAATACCTACTCCTTGCAATTAATAACGACCTAAAAGCAAGCGGAAAAAAACCATTATGAGCTACGGATTAATATACACAATACCATTTGCGAGCGTTGAAAACGTTTCGTATGTGATCGAGATAGAGAAGGAAAACTATGCAGGTGAATCCGCAGAATTAACACCGGCAGATACACCGTTCTCTGTAGATATAGACGACGAAGAATTTGTATATACCCCTTTAAGATTTTCTACGGCTACAATCAGAATAGCCGGAAGTGATTACCTTCAATCCCTGTTTTCAACATCGTACAGGGAATATAGGGTAACCTTGAAAAGAAGCGGTGAAATAGTGTGGTGCGGATTCATAAAGCCTGAATTATACACGCAGGATTACGTGTATAAAACATTCGTTCTGGAGATAGAGTGTATTTCTGCAATGTCGGTACTAGAGTTTATCGACTACAAAAAGGCAGGAGAGGGCATGGACTTTGTAAACCTGTGGGACCTGTTAAAAAAATGCATATCAGAATCAAACGGCCAATATAACGGAGTGTATATACCTCACGTCTACGCTATAGATGAGGCTTCCTATAACGCGAATAGTAACCCCATCGAGGGAATGTCTATATCCGAGCAAGATTTCTTCGATGAGGACGATAAGGCAATGACACTGAAAGAAGTCTTGGAAAATTTATGTAAGTTTTTCAATTGGACATGCGTAGACTGGAGAGGTGATCTTTATTTCGTTGATATAGATCATACAGGAGATTATCACTATTATGATATAACGCTTACAACGAAAACAAACGTATCCCAGAATGAAAAGAATGTCCAGCAGGTAGGATTCTCCGGGTCAGATCATACCTTGGATATTTTGCCAGGATATAACAAGGTTACAGTTAAAGATAGTAACTACTCGGTCGGAGAAGTGTTTCCGCAGGAAGATACAGACAAATTAACCAGGCTGGGAGATAAGATAACCTATGCAAGAGAGTATGTAGTCGATAATAAAGTATCCAGAAAGATATATTTTTTGCCGGGAGTATATAAAATGTATCACTATGAAAATGGAACGGTACAAAATGAAGTAAGCGAAGAAACTATAAAGAATATGTCTCTTGATGATGTAGAATTGCTGCTAGGAGCTATACCAATCAAGAGGTGTAATTACGAAATGGAAAACATCGGAGGAACATGGCAACCAAATATTACGAGTTATAGTTACGAAGACCTTATACAATTAAGAATAACAAAATATCCAGCCGTAAAACCAGTTGAGCCAGCATCAAGATACGACTATGATTTGAAGGATACTAAACCACTATTAACGTTTGCTGCTAATTTACCGTCAACGGTGTATAAAGACGGAGCCTTTGCCATACAAGGAAGTGTGCAGATGGTTAAGGCCATGTCTAGTAATATATCGGATTATACACCTATCGACGAAATGTACTCGTTTGGAGATGAATTACCCAGTATATCAGCCCCTTATTTTGTATGCGAGCTTTCCGTGGGGAATAAGTATTGGAATGGAACGCAATTTACAGATATATATTCAACGTTCAACGTATTGCTAACAGATGGCAAAGATGAAACATTTAGTTCCCCGGTATCAGGAGGTTTTCTTAATATCAAATCTACAAAAACACTCGCAATGCCGTACGATGGATTAGAAGGTTATGTTATCCCAATAGGAGAAACCCTTATAGGACAATTAAGATTCATAATAAAGGGGTTTAAGGCCTATATGCTGAATGGATCAATGAATTGCTTTCTTAAGGACTTAAAGTGCGTGTACCAAAAAGTGGACGGGTACGGAGAAGATGACAACACAGATAGAACTTATGAGAATGTAGTAAACGAAGATTATATTAACGAAGCAGACGACATCGAATTTAAGGTAACCAGCTATAACGACGACGGGGCCTGTTACAGTAAGGTTATAATGAATAACGAATACCTGTCAACTATCTGGAATAAACTAACAGAGACAGAAAAACGCCCGGAAGAATTACTCATCACAAGAATAGTAAATCGCTATAAATCCCCAAAAATAAAGCTCACACAGGTAATCAAAGAAAGCATTGATATAGTGCCATTTACAAGCATGTCGGACAATTATCAGGTTAATAAGAGATTCATTAATGCCGGCGGAACGATCGACTATAAGATGAATCGATTTAACTGCATAATGATCGAATTATGAACGACGTATACATAACAAGTAAATCCATACCCCAAAAACCGAGATCGGATAACTATCCGGTTGGAACTTCTATCATTAAAACGAGCGGAGGAACAACCGTAATCCAGAAGACAGGGACAGATATAGACATCTTAACACTGAATGATACAAGGGATGTAACAGATGTGCGTGTTATGTCTGCATTAAGGTCAAGGGATGAGTTTATATCAAGGATAACAGACAGTGAAGTAACCGTATCAATCGATTATAAAAACGGCCTAAAACTCAATGGAAAAAATATAAGTGAAATAGTACGCCTGGCAGACGGAATAGCAGATGAGGACTTAACAGAGGAAACTCTGTTATCAGCAATTAAGATCATAGATGAAATAGAAGAAAAGTCTATTTCTAAATTACACGCAGATACCGCCTTAAAAACAATCACTTTCCTAGAGGGAATTATAGCCGGAAACAATGCATCAAACAGAATAACAGCCGACGGTGATGTAGAGATGCAAAACCTAACCGCCGCTGTACAAACAACAACTCCTTTACTATCAGTAACCAGTCACGCAGATATAGAGAATGCGCAGATAGCAGACTATATAACAGTGGGAGGTACTACTACCTCACTGGACCTAGTAATACAGAATCTCGCAACCATCCATCATATGACTGTGCAGAACACTGCAGATATAATGAACGAGATTATACATGAGTATATAACTTCCAATGTATTTGTATCCGGCTTCTTAGGGGAAGGCTTTAAGGTGTGGAAGGATGCGCAGGGATTATGGCATGGGGAACTTGATGAACTAACGGTAAGACGTATATTCACCGTATTTCAGTTGGTAGTACAAAGGGTTGTTCATCAGGGAGGCATGGTTATCCGTTCAGCCGCAGGTGGAAAACTTAAATCTGTAACCGATCAGGGCACGTTCTGGAAGTGCGAATATGATTCAACGGACGACTTTCTGACCGACGACCAGATACTATGCCAAACCTTTACAGGTACAAGCATGAAAAGGTATTGGCGTTTGGTTACATCAGCCGGATCAGGCTATTTCGATTTAGACAAAACGGATTGTGAGCTAGGAAGTGCAAACCCGGAAGCGGGAGACGAAATCGCCGTCCTCGGAAATCGTACCAATACAGACAGACAAAGTGCGCAAATCGATTGTGCGGTAGGAGCTAACGCGCCTTATCGCGATGACTATGCAGGTATAAACTCTTATTCCTTAGAAGGAAAATTAATAAACCGAACAGGAAATCTTTCAGGAATAACAGACGCTGATTTCGGGGAGTTATCGGGACCAGGTTTATACGGAATAAACGTATATCTCAAAGGAATTTTCCGTCTGTTATCGGGAAAAACAGTTGAAGCGGCGATATCTGATGCTCAAACAGCCGCACAGGATTATTCCAATACTCAACTCAATAATTTCCAAACAACGACTTACTCATCCGACATACAAGCCTTAGAGGATAGTATAGCCTTAAAGGTAAGTTCATCAACTTATCAAAGCGACCAGCAGACGGTAAACAGCCGCCTTAGCGCCGCAGAGGTTAAGATCACAGATGAGGCTATTAACTTAACGGTAAGTAGTCAGATTACCGATAAGGTTAACGCTGTACAGGTAGGTGGAAGAAATTTATTATTGAATAGCGAAGTTATAACTACTAATGATTACGCGAGTGACGCAGATAACTATCAATATTATGATGACAAAACATGTTATCTCGAGGCGGGTGTTCAATATGCAATAAGCGGAACTTGTCCTTCTGGGTTAATATGGAGTAATATTCATTTGGCGATAGGATCAACCAACGCATTAATTTGGCTTAGAGGAGATGACGGTAGTGTTCAAATTATAAGTTCGTCATTAACAGGAACGAAAGGTTCATTATTCTATGTATCAACAACTCAAACATATACATTGCGGACTAATGTTTATAAATCTGGACAATATACTTTTTCTAAAATAAAAATAGAAAAAGGAAATAAGGCCACTGATTGGACGCCGGCGCCGGAAGATGTTGCCAATGACGCACAAACAAAAGCAAACGCAGCGGAAAACAATGCCAAGAATTATGCAGACAGTACATTTGCAACTCAAACAACATTCAATAGCAGCATTCAGCAATTAAGTGATAGCATATCTACCAAGGTATCACAAACAGACTTTGATACATTAAGCGGAACGGTTAGTAATCATACCTCAACACTTAATCAGTTGCCGACAACCATCGATGCCAGAATAACCACACAGGTTAATGATGGTGGAATCATTAAAACGCACGTAGAAAGCTGGTTTACCCTAAGCGGAAACACTCTATATATGGGCGCAACCGCTATCAACATATCAGGCGCAACGGTATTTAGCTCTATACCTACCAAAACAGAAGCACAGGGATATGCTTCTGATGCACAGACAGCGGCAATAAGCGAAGCTGCAACGGATGCGACTAATAAGGTTAACGCTATACAGGTTGGTGGAACGAATCTTTTTAGGGATGGAATATTCGAGGCGGGAACAAATCCTTTTTCGATGAATACATCAGGAAGTGCATCAATTACAGAAGGGCCGTTTGACGTTGATAACATTACCCCAAATTATGGAAATAGAACACTCTACATACAAAAAAATGCCATAGCGACAGATACGTATGGAACGTTTGCCGCGTTTGCTATTAAGCCGAATACAACATACACCATGTCATTGATATATTGCTCGGCAGGATCAATCACTAATAGTTCTTCATTTAGCGAAATGTTTAATTCTTCAATGTCTCATATCAGCTATTTTAATATAGGCATAACAAATACTAACAAGATATGGACTAAGACAAAGATGACATTTGTGTCATCGTCAGATGCTAGATATTTTAAAATAAGATTAGGATTCTACTCCACAGTCGGAGAAGACGCATGGATAGCAGTTGATTATATTAAGTTCGAGGAAGGAAATAAGGCCACTGATTGGTCTCCGGCGCCGGAAGATGTTTCCGATGATGCACAAACAAGGGCCAATGGCGCACAAACAATATCACAAGATAATTTAGCTCAAAAAATCGGTTATTCCAGTTATGCCGATATGGTAGCAAAAGCTACAGCGGGGCAAACAATAATAGATGGAGGATATCTAAGAACTAGCCTTATTAATACAGGGGCAATAGTAGTAGGACAGATATCAGGTTTGGGAAACTTAGCAACCAAGAATAATGTAGACCTATCAACGGAGGTCACGAACAAATCTCTAGCTACGCTAGATTCCGCCGCAAATTCAAAACTTTCCGGTATAGCAGCCGGAGCGGATGTAACGGCTAATAATATAGCCGCCGGAATAGCAGGACAGGGAAGCCTTGCAACGAAGTCAAGTATTGGAACAGGTGATTTAGATGTAACAATTATATCAGGAGGTAAGATACTAACATCCCTCATTGAGGCTACAAACGTAGTAGCTGCGGGATTGACGGCTGGGCAGATCGCAGCCCTTGATATTACAACCAGTAAGTTAACCGTAGCTGATGACTGTAAAATCGGAGACTTTACTATCTATAACGGGATTATAAAATCCACTCAATCAATGACTGATATAAATGCGGTAAGTGTTGAATTGAGCATCAAGGGATTACAAACGTCAAGAGTTAATCTAGGAGTACGAAATGTAAGAGTTGGAGATTTCACGGCTACGATAAACAATATAGAAACGCCGGTAGGGGTATATGTAGATTCTAATGTTGCAATATATGCACACGGAGAAATATTTTCAGACCTTAATGGTATTACAGTTGAACAGTATGATTTGAGACTAACAAAAGGCAGTTGGATAGAAGGTTTTTCCACTAAAACAAGAAGAATATCAGGAACAATAAATGTAGATAGCACCGATAGCTTTATATCTTGTATAGGGGTATCGACGGTGAATTTACCTACATCCCCGGTAACAGGTAGGGATATATTCGTTTGCCGTCGGTCACATGATAATGTTACCATTAATTCAGGTTCGGGGCCATTAATATGTAGATCGGCAACATCTACTTTTTCGTCCATGTCGATTACAAACGATGGCGAAATATGGTGGTTTAAGTACGATGGTCAATATTGGGTAGCCTCAAGAATGAACACTTAATTATTAATCAAATAAAAAAGAATTATGAAAAAGATTGATTTTAGAAAGATCGAAACACGCCCTACGTTTGAGGGGAAAACGATGTTACAAGACATTAGCAAAACACTTGGGAATAAGATTAGGCAAAATGTGGATGATATTGGACTTAAGGATTTTGCCAGCGATATTTACTACAAAGGAGAGGTTGAGGTAGACAAGAATAAAGCCTTAGTTATAAAGGCTGTAATGGATATTGCTAAGTATGTCATCTACATTAAGGAGGCTGTTTATCCTCTACTTGATGAGATCGTCAAGGAGGAAGAAGAGGAAGAGCGAAAAAGAGAGGAGAAACAAAATAATAAATCTAAAAAGTAAAAGCTATGGCAGAATTTGTAAAAACATCAAGTACTACTGAAATAAAAGGTAGTCAAACCGTGAATGACTTTAAGTATGATGCAACAATCAACCTAAAAGGAGACAACAGTGTAGCCAAATTCCAGGTGAATATTTCAAGAGTTAAGAAGGAGGGTGGAGCTGTCTATTATGGACTTATAAACAAGCCGGAAAACAGCGATAACCTAAGTATCACTGTTCCGTATGGGGAGAAATCATCTGTAATTGCAGGGCATGTGGATGTAGTAGATAGTATCATTGCGTCTATCAATTCATAACGCTATGGAGGAACTTCTGAAAAACTTTTGGGCATGGCTAGTAGCATTATTACTAGCCGCCTTTCAGCCGTTATCAGTGGCTCTATTGGTACTTATGTGCGCATGGACTATAAACATCCTGATCGGAATAGCTGCGGATAAAAACCAGGGAGAAGACTTTAAGCTCAAAAAAGCCCTTTCGGCGGCCGCACAACTAGGGCTTATATTTGCGGTCCTATTCATTATCTCCCTGGCAACAACGGGATACGGGGAATATGGAATAGCTGCAACTATTGCGAAATGGGGAACATGGATAGTGAGCTACTTCTACGTAACGAATGTGTTTAGAAATGCAACCAAGCTATGGCCTAATAGCAAGGTTATAGCATTCATATATTCATTCCTGACTACAGAGGCATTCGGATATATCAAGAGCTTTTTTAAGATGAAAGGAGGTACACAATGAGTACGCCTAGAGGACTAAGAAATAATAATCCGGGAAACATTCGTAAGAACTCAACGAAATGGCAAGGCCTAAGAAAGGAGCAAACAGATAAGTCTTTCTTTCAATTTGTAAGCATAGAGTGGGGATATAGGGCTTTAATGCGCACTCTGCAAACCTATAGGAATAAATACAGATGCCGGACTATCGCAGACTTCATCAAGCGTTGGGCGCCGGAAAATGAGAATAACACATCCGGCTATATTAACCGTGTGTGTAGAGAGATGCAAGTACCGTCTAGCTACGTGCCTGATGTTAACGATAAATCTACTATGTGCGCTTTTGCTGCTGCTATCAGTCAAGTTGAAAATGCAGTACCTGCAAATATGGAAGATGTATGTAAAGGATGGGAATTGCTATGAAACGTTTAATCTATATCATAGCTATATTCCTAATAGGAGTATGCCTAGCTTCCTGTAAAAGTCCTCAAAAGATCGTAAAGACAGAAGAGAAGACGGAGATAAAAGGAAGCGATAGCGTAGCGGAAAAGAAGACTAAGGTTGATTCATCGAACCTAGAGATCAGGCATGATCTTAAAGTCATAAAAGAACAGTTAAGTAACTTCTCATTCGACTTTCAGCAGAAGACAACAAATTGGTCTGCTCCAGATTCGGAAGGACATCAATATAAAACAAAGACGTCTGAAATGATGGGGAAAAAGACTGGAAACTCAAAGAGCACGGAAAATATGCAATCCAAAACAAGCATAGATTATAAGGCCTTAGCCGCGGCGATGGATAGCGTATATAAAAAAAGAAACTACCAGATGAAACAAGAAGCCAAGACAGAAATAATAGAAAAGCATCTTTCTTGGTGGCAGTCATTCTTAATGTGGTCCGGTCGTATAGCATGGGTAATATTTATAATAGGAATAGCCGTATGGCTAGATAGAAAGACAAATTGGTTAGGTTATATAATTAAGTTCGTTCGCAAAGTGTTTTGATTCATTTAGTGTTAATAAGTTCGGGAAGTCGTTGCTTGTGAAAGTAGCGGCTTTTATTTTTTTATGTTGAATAGCATATATTAGCGTGTTATATTATAAAAATAGTTAATAAATTGATTATTTAGTGCGCATATTTGCGCACATCAAAATAAATACCTATATTTGATACATCAAAGAAAAAAGAATATTAATCATTAAAAAATACAGTTATGAAAACAGTTATTGAAAAAACAATCAAAGGATTTGAAACCGCTATTGTATCAGAAAATGAAGAAAGTTGGTTTGTTGATCTAAATACAGGAATGGGAGAAGCTGAATATCCAAAAGCCGATTTTAGTCTTGATGAAGCAATCGAAGACCAAGTTAATTGGAAAATGGAATAGCATTACCTTTTTAAATATATTAATCATTAAAAAGTGGGGGCAACACTCAAAATTCTGCAACGATATGATGAAAGCAACAAAGTATTACAAAGTGTCTTATGACAAAAAGGTAGGCGGAAAAGGAACAATGGTTGTTAAAGCTATGAGTGAAAATGAAGCTTTAAGAAACGCATACAATAACTGTTTTACAGGCTCTAACTTTAGAGATCCTGTTGAGGTAGAAAAACAAGATACTTTTTCTGAATTACACCCAAATGGGCGCTGCGGACGTAACCGGGCAAATTAATTCTAATCTTTAAATAATATGCCAAACCGATTTATCATACAAAAGTCAAGCACACCCAATCATTGGGTGTGCACTGATACGGAGAATAACTTAGTTTGTGTCTTTGAAAATGGCAAGTTTAACGATACTCAAAAGTTCTCTTTTTTAGAAGAAATAAACCATTTAAATGCTACTAAAATAGCAAGGATAGTTAACGAGATGGCGGAATGGCTAAGAGCTAATCATTATAAAAAAGTGATGCCATGAATGAACGAACAAGAATAGGTATTCAATTAAAGGATTATAGAACAAAAAACAAATTAACCGTTCGTCAGTTAGCCGATCTTTCAGGTGTTAGTTACCAAAATATAACTAAGATTGAAAACGGAAAATACAACGTATCTATTGATATACTCGAAAAGATAACTAAAGCCCTTGATGTATCAATAGAAATAATAGAAAAATAAATAAATTTGATGCTGTAAAAAGTGAAAATAAACACATAGCGGGCAATTCACGGGCAAATAAACAGATGACATATTGTAATGGAATAATTTTCAATAAAATAAATAATAAATAAAATATTTCCCAAGCTGAGGGTCGCGAGTTCGAGCCTCGTTTGCCGCTCAAAGTTTGATGAATAAAGCGCCTACAGTTATTGTAGGCGCTTTTGTCTTTATAATAAATATGATAAAGGTTGGTTTTTATAATAGAAATAGAATAATCTATTCCTTTTTTGCGTAAATGTTAATACCTTTGCAAATAAAAACACAAATGAACGATTACGATTATGGTGAAGAGAGCGTCAAAGCTCTTGTAAAATGGGCAGAACATACTCAATTCCCTAAAACAATGAAGCTTAGTAAATACGAAAACATTTTTGACTTGCCTCGATATATTGAGGCCAATGTTAATGATATTAAGTCTTACTATCCAAATGTATATGTAGAAGCAGCTATTACAAGAATTTATCGAGTGAAAGAAATACTTGGAATCTCAGAACAATCCTAATTCCTTATTTGAATATTAAATACGCTATAAAAACAAAAAAGGCTACTCCTCACGAGCAACCAATCTTTTGTTAACCTTAAATCTAATACTATGAAAAACACAGTACAAATATACTGCTATTCCGAATAATAGCAAATTCTAGTCTCTATGTGATCCCATTTATAACATGGTTTAATATGAAAGGTGTATTTGTTAACGGATTAACGTAGTTTATAAGTATTTCTTTGCATTCTCTTTTTGGATCATCATTCTCTTTCCTTCAATGGTGAGGCATTCTTCATTGATTAGTTCAGATAATGCCCGTGCCAGGGAGGGACGTGCCACTCCAAGAATGTGAGCGACTTCTTGCTGGGAACTGATTGTTCCATGGAGCTGTATAAAATTAAGCAAACGTGACTTTAGACTTTGCAAGGCAAACTCATTGACTTTTTGTGATAGAAAAAGACTACGATCGGATATAGCACGTAAGAAATTGTGCATTGCGACAGGGGTCTGGTGCATAAATTCTAATAATGCAATTTTGTTAAGTATCAAAACCTCGGATGTTTCCATTACCTCAATATTTACGGGAAAACGGTTTTCAAAAGCAAAAATAAAAGCGGGAGCAAGTAGTTTGGGTGCTTTTAATTCTTCAATGGTGAGTTGCTTGCCTTCGGCATTTACCATTTGCGTACGCACCTTGCCCTCGCATAAGAGATACGCCGAACGGCAGATTTGTCCTTGCATTGCAATGAACTCCGATGCTTTATAACGTCTTGTTACGTGTTCTTTGGAAAGGATAAATCGTAACAGCGTTTCTTCTGTCAGTCCTTTGAAGAGAGGCATATTAAGTAAGACATGAGGCTCCATTTTTACTTTTTTTGTGACCGACTGTAACATAGGTGACAGTTTTTGCATGGCTAACAGGCGATCTTTGTATCTACATATTAGAATTATAATTATAAGAAATAAACGAAGATGGAAGCAAAAATGTTTTGTTATCAGTGCCAGGAGGCTGCCTTTGGCAGCGGCTGTATTTTTAAGGGAATATGCGGAAAAGAAAGTCATACCTCTCATGTTATGGATCTTTTACTTTTTGTAGTAAGAGGAGTGTCTACTGTTGCTGATTGTTTAAGGAAAGCAGGTGTACCGGAAAATGAAGAAACTAATCGTTTTGTAGTGGATGCTTTGTTCTGTACAATCACCAATGCAAATTTCGATGATGAAAGTATCATAAATCGTGTAAGTAAAGGGATTGCTTTGCGTAACCGTTTGATGAAAGAGGCTAATGATAAAGGGGTTGAATTGCCGGAAATTGATGAATTGACATGGAAAGGCGAACGATCAGACTATGATGTGAAGGGGCAGTCGGTTGGTGTGCTGCGTGAGCCGGATGAAGATCTGCGTTCATTAAAAGAACTGTTACTTTACGGGCTTAAGGGTATGGCTGCATATTTGGAACATGCCATACGTTTGGCATACGAGGACGTCTCCGTACATGCCTTTTTGCAGGAAACATTAGCGATGATAGCTCTTGACCGACTTACCGCCCCCGAGTGGATAAAGCAGGTATTGGAAACCGGTAAGTATGGGGTGAAAACAATGGCTTTATTGGACAAAGCAAATACCGGACGTTATGGAAATCCTGAGATCACCGAAGTAAACATCGGGGTAGGTAAGCGCCCCGGTATCTTAATCAGTGGTCATGACTTGAAGGACATGGAGGATTTGTTGAAACAGACGGAAGGCACGGGCGTGGATGTCTATACACATAGTGAGATGTTGCCAGCCCATTATTATCCGGCTTTCAAAAGATATAGCCATTTTGTGGGAAATTATGGCAATGCCTGGTGGAAACAGCGTGAAGAGTTCAGTACATTCAATGGTCCCATATTGTTCACTACAAACTGCATTGTTCCTCCACTTGGTAATGCGGTCTATAAAGAAAGGATGTTTACCACTAATTCCACCGGTTATCCGGGTTGTAAATATATTCCACAGGATAGGCAGGGACATAAGGATTTCTCCGAAATCATAGCATTGGCCAAACGATGCCGTTCTCCCAAAGAGATAGAACATGGAACAATTGTAGGCGGCTTTGCACATAATCAGGTGTTACAATTGGCTGATAAGATTGTGGATGCTGTAAAAACCGGAACTATTCGTCAATTTGTGGTGATGGCCGGATGTGATGGACGTATGAAAGGGCGAGATTATTATACCGATTTTGCCAGTGCGTTGCCACATGATACGGTGATTTTGACCGCAGGCTGTGCCAAGTATCGTTATAATAAGTTACCGCTAGGGGATATTAATGGCATTCCTCGTGTACTTGATGCAGGGCAGTGTAATGACAGCTATTCACTAGCGGTTATTGCACTCAAATTGAAGGAAGTCTTTGAACTGAATGATATTAATGAGTTGCCTATTGTGTACAACATTGCTTGGTATGAGCAAAAAGCCGTTATAGTGTTATTGGCCTTGTTAAGCTTAGGAGTGCAGAAAATACATCTAGGGCCTACTCTCCCGGCTTTCCTCTCACCTAATGTAGTTAAAGTCTTGGTCGAGACTTTCCATATCGGTGGAATAGGAACAGTGGATGACGATTTAAAGCTATTCAAACTAGCTTAATGGGCTTGTCGTTAAAGTTTGTAATCACGTTGTCACCGGTATAGGGATAAGAATCTTTTTCTACTATAAAAGTTTGTCTTTTTTCAAAAAGGCTGCGATAAAGTTAATACCTTTGTCGCAGTTTATATGAAAAAAGCTGTTGTAAACATATTCAGATCTCTGTGGGTATTGTTGTTTGTGTATTACTACATAGGCAATACAGCTTTTATTCATACACATGTTTTCAATAATGAGGTTATTACCCATTCCCATCCCTTTATTCCGGGAGCCCATCATACCCACGCCAATGGAGAAATAGCGACAATTGCATTTTTTAATGCGATGCTTGCTTTGGGTAATTCTCCATTGACTGTGCTGTGGAATCTGGTTTTAATTTGCTTCATTTTTTTATCTTATATTCATCCGATTTCCCGTCGGAAGTGTCTCTCTTTATCCTTGCGCGCTCCGCCTATATGTCTTGTCTGACTTTTGTGATGAGATTTTAGTATTTATTTATACCCAATTATTAAGATGAAACATATAGGATTACTATGCCTCATAGGTATGGTAGTATTTGCATGTACAGCAAAGAAAGCAGAAGATAGCGTATTACCTTATACAGTAAGTGGTGATACAATTATAGTATCTTCCCAATCGCCGGTTGCGCGGAAATTGAAATCGGTAATGATTAAACAAGAGCCTTTCCGGGCTGCGTTTACAACTTCCGGAGTGGTGAAAGCCATTCCTACGAATTATGCAGAGATAGCCTCTCCCTTTGCGGGGAGAATCACGAAATCTTTTGTTCGCTTGGGGCAGAAGGTTGCCAAGGGGAGCCCGATCTTTGAGATCAGTTCCCCTTCCTTTTTTGAGACTGGAAAGAATTACTATCAAGCCAAGCAAGAGATGGAACTGGCTTTGAAAAACCTTAAACGGGAGAAAGATTTGTATGCCAATAAAGTTGGTGCACAGAAAGAAGTGGAAGAAGCGGAAGTCAATTATGAAATCACAAAGAAAGATTATGAGAATGCATTTGCGGCATTGAAAGTCTTTCAGATCAATCCTTCCGATTTAATACTGGGTCAGCCTTTGGTCGTGCGCTCACCAATAGCAGGGGAAGTAGTAACAGATAATATTGTAATAGGGCAGTATATGAAGGAAGATGCTAATCCTGTAGCTATCATTGCCGACTTGAATAAAGTCTGGGTCGCGGCTAATGTAAAAGAAAAGGATATGCCGCTGATTCATTCGCTCAGCAAGGTACAGGTGGAATTGATTTCCCTCCCCGAAAAAGTGATAGATGGAACAATTTACCACATTAGTGATATGTTGAATGAAGAAACACGTGCCGTTGAGGTGCTGATCGAATGCAACAATCAAGACCATGCCATGAAGCCGGGTATGTATGGAACGGTGAAGTTGACCGATTCATCGGCTAATGTGATTATGGTTCCTACTTCCGCTATTCTACAACAACAAGACCATCCATATGTGTTAGTTTCGTTAGGCGATAACCGTTACCTGAAGCGTGCGGTCACGACGTCAGCTACAGTTGGTGACAAGAGTGTTATCCTGAGTGGATTAACTCCGGGGGAACAGGTTGTGAACGAAAGGGCCTTTTATTTAATCGACGCACGTTGACGAAGCTATGAAGAAATTGATATATCTGGCGTTACATCGGCGTGGGTTGATGTTCGTCATCTTCTGCTTCATAGCAGTTGTAGGTTACTATTCGTGGACAAAGCTGGCTATTGATGCCTATCCTGACATTTCGGATACCACGGTGCAGGTAGTGACACAGGTCCCGGGCCTGGCTGCCGAAGAGATTGAACAGCAAATTACCATTCCTATAGAACATGCGGTAAACGGATTACCGGGATTAAGTGTGATGCGTAGCAAGAACACCTTCGGATTAAGTACGGTCGTATTAGTCTTCGATGATGGGGTGGATGACTATTGGGCACGCCAGCGCGTACAAGAACGGTTGGTGGATGTGGAATTGCCTTATGGAGCGACACCGGGATTGAATCCGCTGACTTCACCTACAGGTGAGATTTTCCGTTACGTGATTGAAAGCGATAGTCTCGATCTACGTCAAATGACCGATTTACACAAATGGGTCATTATTCCCCGCCTGAAACAAGTCACCGGAGTAGCTGATGTCAGTAATTACGGGGGGATCACTACTCAGTATCAGATTGAAATAGATCCCCGTAAAATGGAGGAATACAATATTTCACTGGCCGATGTTACGGAGAAAATAGAAAATAACAATGTAAATGCCGGTGGCAGTATGTTGAGTCGCGGCGATTTAAGTTATGTCATTCGGGGCATTGGATTGATCAAGGATTTAAAAGACCTTGGAAATATCGTATTGAAGACGGAAAACGGTGTACCGGTCTATCTGAATGATATCGGTAAATTGAAATATGGCAATCTGGAACGTAAGGGGGTACTGGGATTTGATGATGGCATCCGTCATTATTCCGATGGTGTGGAAGGCATTGTGCAAATGCTTCGGGGAGAAAATCCCTCCAAAGTATTGGCCGAAGTGCACAAGGCTGTGGATGAACTGAACAATGAAGTCCTTCCGAAGGGAACCCGCATTCATCCGTTTATGGACCGTACCAATTTGGTGAACACCACCCTGCATACCGTATCCCATACTCTGTTCGAGGGTATGATACTTGTTGTTCTGGTCTTGATTCTTTTTCTGGGAAGTTGGCGTGGAGCTTTGGTGGTAGCATTGACCATTCCTTTGGCTTTGCTAACCGCCTTTATATTGATGCACGTCACCAATATTCCTGCCAATTTACTCTCTCTGGGAGCTATCGACTTCGGTATATTGGTTGATGGAGCTATTGTAATGATGGAGACAATCTTGAAAAAGCGTGAGGGGCATCCTACCGAACGGCTGGGGGAGGATTCATTGCTTCGTCGTACTACGGAGGTTGCGCGTCCCATCTTTTTCTCCACCTTGATTATCATAACCGCCTATTTGCCTTTGTTTGCTTTCCAGCACATTGAAAGTAAACTGTTTACTCCTATGGCATATACCGTGGGTTACGCATTGTTGGGGGCCTTGGCTGTGGCGCTCTTTCTCATTCCGGGCCTTGCATTCGTGGCATACCGTAAACCGCGCCGGATTTTCCATAACAAATGGTTGGAAAAACTTTCTATAGGTTATCATGCACAAATATTGAAGGTTATTGATAAGCATAAACTAGTGATTGGCTTCCTTGTTATCGTATTGGTTCTCGCAGGTGGGTTGACCTGGATCGTGGGTAAGGACTTCCTTCCTCCATTAGATGAAGGGTCTATCTGGATACAAGTACAATTGCCTCCGGGCATTTCCATTGAAAAGTCCAAGCAAATGGGAGAGGAGTTGCGCAAGGAGGTTCGTAAGTTCCCGGAGGTCACTTACGTGATGACCCAGGTCGGTCGTGACGACGAAGGTGCCGAGGCTTTTTCTCTTTCACATGTGGAATGTGCGGTGGGATTGAAACCTTACGATACCTGGAAAAGCGGTTTGACTAAAGCCCGGCTGATAGAAGAAATGAACGATTCTTTGCAGAAGATGCCTGGTTATACGGTAAGTTTTTCACAGCCTATCATGGATATGGTTATGGATCAGATAGCTGGTGCGCATAGCGATCTCGCCATTAAGATTTATGGCGAAGACATAGCGGAAACCAGACGCATTGCAGAAGAAGTAGAAGGAGTTATCAAGAAAATCCCGGGTGCGGTGGATGTGGCCATTGATCAGGAACCTCCTATGCCGCAGTTGCAGATTGTGGCCGATCGCGATCGTATAGCTCAATACGGATTGAACGTTTCGGATGTAGCGGATCTGATAGAACTGGCGGTAGGTGGAAAAGCCATCTCACAAATCTTTGTCGGCAGTAAATCGTACGATGTCATTTGCCGCTTTAATGAAGAAAGCCGTAATACTCCCGAACGCATTGGCAATCTGATGCTAACATCCGGCTCTGGAGCCAAGATTCCATTAAGTCAGGTGGCAGCTATTAAAATGACTACAGGTGCAAGTACCATTTCACGGGAAATGAATAAGCGTCATTTGACGGTTCATGTCAATCTGCGCGGATTGGATTTGACTTCCTTCCTGAATGAGGCGAACCGTGCCATCGCTAAAGAAGTGCAGTACGATCATGACTCATACCATCTTAAATGGGCGGGGCAATTCGAGAATCAGCGCCGTGCTTATACGCGTCTGGGCATTGTCGTACCTTTGGCTTTGGGGATTATGCTATTGTTGTTGTTTGCCGCTTTGGGCAAGTTCAGGCAGGCGGCCTTGCTGATGTGTATCGTTCCGTTAGCCTTATTCGGTGGTATGCTGGCGTTGAATGTGCGTGGCATGACATTGAATGTTTCATCAGCGGTTGGTTTTATTGCCCTGATTGGTGTAGCCATTCAAAATGGAGTGATTATGATTTCACATATTAATAATCTCCGTTCCCGTGGGCGGAATTTAAGGGATGCCGTTATCACAGGTGCCCGTCACCGTTTCCGTCCCATCCTGATGACTGCCACTGTGGCTGTTCTCGGTTTGCTCCCGGCATCGCTGTCCACCGGTATCGGATCGGATGTGCAGCGTCCTTTGGCTACGGTTATTGTCTACGGACTGTTATTTGCCACTGTGATTACGCTTTATATGCTTCCTGCACTGTATTATCTGATGGAGAAGCGCATGGAAAGTCGTCAAACTTCAACTTCTGCGACAAACTCCGTCTCAACGGTTTCGACGGTAGAAGAGGAGGAAAATCATAGAGATTCTAAGACGTCAAAGACAGAGTAAAATATGACCAATCTTATAGTCGGAAGAGTTTTTATCTGTTGTTTGTGAGATTATAAAGTACATCGAACTTCATAGATGTATCTCTGAAAAGTCTCTGAATAACTCAGGAGAAAGAAGCCGATGATGTTTAAACAACACCTTTTATTAGAAAATAAAATAAAGAAGAAATGAAAAAATATAGTATACAGGCGGTCGTTTCATACTCCATGATGGTGATGTTGGGGTGTGGCAGTGCTTTACAGGCCCAGACCACACAAATCTCTTACCTGACTTATCATGACTATCTGGAAAAAGTGAATGCAGGTAATCTGGATTATGCCGCGCAAAAACTGAATGTGAGTGCGGCGCGGGCCGATGTCATAGCCGCTCATGTTTTTAATGATCCTCAGATTTCCGTGGATTATACCAATAATCAGGACCACACTTTGCACATGGGGCAAAGTGTGGAAGTGGGCATCACGCAAACGCTTTCGATGGGAAAACGTGGTGCAGGCATCCGTCTGGAACGTAGTGAAAGCGAATTGTCAGAGGCACTACTTGCGGATTATTTCCGGAATTTAAGAGCGGACGCCACCATTGCTTTCTTTGAAGTGCAAAAGCAAAAGCAGTTGTATGAGGTAAAAAGAAACTCTTATAAGGATATATTAGAACTGGCTAAGTCGGATAGTATCCGCTTTGCCGCGGGAAAGATAATGGAAGTGGAAGCTATACAAAGTAAGCTGGAAGCTGGAATCATGCATAATGAAGTCATTCAGGCGGAAACGGATTTAAAGAATTCCTGCTGTTCTTTATCCCTGATGATGGGAACCTTATCCAAAGATACGCTTTATTTTCCCGAAGGAGAGCTGGAAGATGTGGAACACCCGTTTTCACTTGACCATTTGATGACTTATGCCGTAGATAACCGGGCTGATTTGGTAGCTGCACTCAAAAATACGGAAGTGGCCCGTCGGGCGGTTACGGTGGCTCGCAGGGATAAATTACCCGATGTGGATGTCTCTTTGTCTGTCAGCCACAACAACCGGGTGCGGAACGAAGAAGCTCCTGCGCCTAATTTTAATGGTATTACTGCTGGTATTGCCTTCCCTTTGAAGTTCTCCGCCCTTAATAAAGGAGCTGTGCAAGCGGCTAAGTTTCGTGCTCAACAGGCTGAAGCGCAGTATAGTCAGGCTCGTTTACAAGTGCAAACGGAAGTGATGAAAGCTTACCAACAGTTTCAGTCTTTATCTGTCCAGGTTAAGCATTATCGGAACGGGATGCTTAATCAGGCCAAAGAAGTACTTGATGGCAAAATATACAGCTACAATCGTGGAGAAGTCCCCTTGCTGGAAATATTGAATGCACAGCGGACTTATGATGAGGTACAGGCACAATATATCGAGACGTTATATAATTATAATGTAGCTTTGACCGAATTGGAGCGTACCGCCGGGATTTGGGATATTCAATGAGTTTAGAGAAGAGGGTGTGTTAAAAATCCTATTTTTAAGTTTTCATTTCTATTGCAACGCTTGGAGCAAAGGTAAAGTCGTGAAAATTAGATTTTGACTTTACCTTTGCATTATCAAATATTGATAATTGCAATGTTCATATCTGATGCAGCTTAAAAATGAAAAGAAGCATTTTATTTTTGTGAAGATTTTCTTAGCTTTGTCCACATTGAAAATAAAGAGTTATGTATCAATCAATAAACCTGCCAAAGCAGGGACTAATTTAATGGTGTCGTAAAATGAAAAAAAGTATTTTATTGGCTTTATTGCTGTCTTTTGCAATCGGATTGAGTGCACAGACGGCAAAGGAAGAGATTTTCGCGGATGTTCACCGTGCAGCAGGTACGTATTATGCTTATCCAGGTTCTGAAAATGCCCGGTTGACTCCGGCGCCGGACGGATATAAACCATTTTATATCAGCACCTATCAAAGGCATGGTTCCCGTTTCCTTACGAATGGAAAAGACTATGAGGAGCCTTTGCATATATTAAAAAAGGCTGATGAGGTTGGTAAGCTTACTCCGTTGGGAAAAACAGTAATGATAGCTTTGGATAGTTTAGTGAAGATGTCGCAGGGCAGAGTAGGAGAGTTGACTCCGTTGGGAGCAGTTCAACATACAGGTGTAGCTAAGCGCATGTTTATGAACTTTCCTGAAGTATTTGAAGGTGATGCTAAAATAGATGCCCGTTCAACGATTGTTATTCGATGCATACTTTCCATGATGAATGAGTGTATGCAATTAAAATCCATGAATCCCCTGATTGAAGTAAAAAGTGATGCCAGTATGCACGATATGAACTATATGAATCATAGTGATAAAGCAATTACCCAATTGCGTAAATCGCCGGAAGTCGAGTCTGCTTTAAAGTCCTTTGAAAATAGACATACGCATTCGGAACGATTGATGAATGCTCTTTTTACAGATGATAATTATGTGAAGCAAAACATTAAGCCTGACCAACTGATGAGGGCTCTCTTCAAAGTTGCGTCCAATATGCAAAGTCATACTTGCCAGATAGGCTTTGATTTACCTTCCATCTTTACCAAGCAAGAGTGTTATGATCTATGGCGTATACGTAATTGGGGATGGTATGTCAATTACGGTCCTTCTCTTCTGACAAAAGGTGCAATGCCATATATTGAGTCTCGTTTATTGGAGAATTTTCTCAATACGGCAGATACCTGTGTCGTGAGCAGTGGGCATGGTGCCACAATGAGGTTTGGGCATGACACCTGTATTCTGCCTTTGGCTGTATTGATGGAGCTTGGCAATTGTACGAAAGTTGTTAACGATCCTGAGGCTGTGGCGGATGAATGGCGTAATTATAAGATCTTTATGATGGCAAGCAATATTCAATGGGTGTTTTACCGTAAACCCGGGAGTGAGGATATTCTTGTTAAGGCATTGCTAAATGAGCATGAGGTGAGTTTACCTGTGAAGACAGATATTGCTCCGTATTATCATTGGAAAGAAGTGGAGGCTTATTACCGGAATAAGCTGATGGTGTTTAAGAAGTAATTTTATGTTTGTTGTAAATGATATGGTGTATGCATTTATAACTTATTGTGTCGTTTCTTTTTGTGCATGGTTTAGCTTCCTTCCTATTCCCTTCGCACTTTCTTCGTACCATCTCCGTACCATCTTCGCTATTGTACTTGTTTACTTAGCCTTAGCTGGAGCGAGAAAATGCGAAACAGGTACGAAGAAGGTATATTCTTTTTGGCTCTTTATCTGTTTGATAAATAGGCAAAAAGTGAATGCTTCTAGATGCTTTGTTAATTGTGATGTTTTTACATCATTAATTGGGCAAATACTCTTATTTTGACTAAATTCTAATTTATCTGTAATTATAGGTCTTTCATACAGTAAGGATAGTTTATTGTTAAGGTTGAATTCCACCCAACAATTAGTTGAAAACTCGCATGTAGCATCCGTGCCATATGCGAGTTTTCTTATGAAAAAGCAGGAATATACTTTGTTATTTCTTAATGTTGCCTTGTTTGGCCAATATAACTTCCGTGTCCTGACAAGTAATGAGGCATCCTTTGGGCAGGCCTTCCAGCCAGGGATGTATCTTTGCAATAAAACTATTGATTTTACATTCTTCATCAACAATTTCAATAACAATGGGGATCTTTTCCGTTATTTCCCAAAACTTACTGAAATGTAGTTCGCTACTGACCCCATAACCCATTATTCCCTTATAAACCGTGGCACCGGCCAGCCCGCTTCTCTTAGCTTCGAATGTAAGTGCTTCATACACGGATGCATGTTTTATCATGTCTGTACTGCTGACATAAATCTTAAGTGTCTTGACTCTTTGATTCGTTTCCATATTATATTAGTTTTATAAGTGAGTAACCAAGGTATAACATGAGCAATCCTCCCAATAGGCTGATTATTAAATATAGTGCGAGATAGAACAAGTTGTCTCCTTTGAGCAGTTGGAAGCTTTCATTGATAAAAGTGGAGAAAGTGGTGAATCCGCCACAGAATCCTACAGTAAGTAACATTCGCGTATTGGCATTCAGTAAGTTCCCGCGTTCAAACAGGCCATAGAAAAAGCCAATGAGGAAACATCCCAGAATATTAACCAAGAGGGTTCCTAAAGGAAAGGAGAGGGCAGTCCAACTTTGAAAAAGGCGGGAAGCAAGATAGCGCAATACACCTCCCATGAAACTTCCTGTCCCGATAAACAATAATGTTTTGAGCATAACGAATACTTCTATAGTTGTACATTCTAAGTATAGGGATTATCAGCTCTAAAGGAGTGGTAAAGATTAATCCCATAGCTGTGGTGCAAAGATATAAAAAATGGAGTAAGGAATGTTCTATTCTATTGCCTTAGATGGTCCATCCCATTGTTTTTTCCTGTATGTTCCATAGATTGGCATATAGTCCTTGCCTTTTCATCAGCTTATCATGCTTACCTTGTTCCACTATCCGTCCGTTATCCAGTACAACAATCTGGTTGGCATTCTTTATTGTTTTAAGACGATGGGCGATGACAATGACTGTCCGGCCTGTAATCAATGTATTAATAGCTTGTTGCACTTCCACTTCATTTTCAGGATCGAGTGAGGCAGTGGCTTCGTCCAATAAGATAACCGGTGCCTCTTTGAGGATAGCCCTGGCGATGGAAATGCGTTGTTTTTCACCACCTGACAAGGTACACCCTCCTTCACCAACAGGAGTATCATAACCTTTGGGAAGCCGGGTAATGAATTCGTGGCAGCAAGCTTGCTTTGCGGCTGCAATGATTTCCTCATCAGTTGCTTCGGTCCGTCCGAAACGAATGTTATTCTTAATGGTGTCTTGAAACAGGTAGACATCCTGAAAGACCATAGACAATTGTTTCATTAAAGTTTCAGGTTCTATTTGAGAAATGTCCTTGCCTCCATAAGTGATGTATCCTTGCTGGGGATCGTAAAATCGGGCACAAAGTTTCATTAATGTACTTTTGCCACTACCTGACGGGCCAACCAATGCCGTCAGTGTACCCTGCTGCATGCTCAGATTCAGATTGTGCAAGACTTCTCTGTCGTGATAACCGAAAGAAACGTTATGGAATTCAAAATCTCCGCAATGTGGAGCCTCTGCATTACCTTTCATCTCTGGTTCATTCATCAGTTTGAGAATGCGTCCTCCGGCAATGGAATAATAGCGGAATTCAGCAAATTGGGTTAAGGCAGAAGTCAGCGGATCGAACACTCGTGAACCCACTACCAGAAACATGACAAAGGTGAGTATGGATAGTTCTCCTCCGATGAGCAAGTAACTTCCGCACAAAATCATCAGTGTGAGTCCGGCTCGTACCAATGTGATGGAAAATAGCATAAATGGTCCGATAATAGCTTCTTGCTTGATACATGCCCGGCGTAATTCACTGAAGGCTTGCTTCAGACGGATGAATTTCTCTCCCTGAAGGTTATAAGCTTTCATCACCCGGAGTCCCTGCAGATATTCCTCCAGTCGGTTTCCTGCATTTATTTTTGCTGCGATTTGTTGACCGCTAACTTTACGTTGCACCATTGTACTTAGCAGGAGTATCCCAATGGCTAACGGTAAAGCGATGAACATGGCACTAGCCATTCTCCAGTCTATCCACAAAAGGCTGGAAAAGGCCAGTACAGGCATGACTAAAGCTCCCATTAGTTGAGGCAGATGGTGGGAAATGCCTGTTTCAGCCATAGCAAAGTCAGTAATCAACATGGAGGATAAATCACCCGGATCTCTTCGTGATAAAAAACCGAGTGAAAGTTTACGTAAGTGTTCGGCTAGGTTGAGTCGTCCTGCCGCACTCATTTCATAAGCTCCGCGGAAGTTGGCACGATAAGCAGCTCGCTCGGCTATAGCCATTATAAACATATAGGCTACAAGGACAAAGAAGATGTTCCAGAGCCGGTTGGTATCCAATGGAGTGCCATTGCCGTCAAAGTTGCGAAAGATAACGCTTATAGCTTCAATGGACAGACAAAAGGGTATGATATTAACCAAATTTGCCAGCATGGTATAGCCTACCGGTTTACGAAGACGCTCAGTATGTCCTATGGTTATGTTTTTTATTGCATTCATTTTTTGTTTTCTTTTTTAGTATTGGAATTTATAGCTTGTGCTACGATAGATATTTTTTCCGTTGGCTGTTTGTATACGGAGATATTTGAAAATCCGTTTTGTTCCAATAACGTTTGCAATTCATTTTCAGAATGGATCACCATTTCTTCAATGAGGTCGCTCCATTTGGTATTGGCAGGGTTACTCACTTCACAGCAAATAAGAAAAAGTCCGTTTGTCTTTAATACCCGCCGTACTTCTTGTAAAGCTTTGGACATATCTTTCCAAAAGTAAACCGTTTCGAAAGCTGTGACCAGATCGAATTTATTGTTGTTATAAGGTAAGCTTTCCACATTGCCTTGCTCTATGAAGCATCGTTTACCCAATGTTTTTTTATTTGTCTTTTGCGCGTAAGCAACGCTTTCCGCTGAAAAATCAATGCCGTATACTTCTCCTCTTGGAGATCGTTTCAATATTTCAGCGATGTTGGCTCCACCACCGCAGCCAATGTCTAAAACTTGCCATTGTGGTTGCCAGTTGATGAGAGACAATGCCCAGTTGGATAAACTTGCATGTCCAATGTTCATGCCTTTTAGCATTAATCGTCCGACAAAGCCTTTTGGTTTACGGGCATTCTGTAATATTTTACTTGATATACTCTTCATCTTTTTATTAATTTAATGTTTGAAGTTCCCAATGGAAAGCGCTGGTATAAGCATCCCACATCTTTTTGTAGGTTCCTTCTTTCTTGCAAAGTTCGTGATGCTGTCCCTGTTGTATGAGCCGGCCTTCCTTTAATACCAGTATCTGTTGTGCTGAAACTATGGATGATAGCCGATGGGCAATGATAATAACAGTCTTGTTATGAATGAGATGCTTCAAAGCTTGTTGCATTTTGTACTCATTTTCCGGGTCGGCAAAAGCAGTGGCTTCATCCAGCACTAGAATAGGGGCGTTTTTTAGAATGGCCCGTGCCACGCAGATGCGTTGGGATTCTCCTCCGGAAAGGTAGACTCCCTCATCTCCGATGCGGGTTTCGTAACCTTGGGGAAGTCCGGTGATGAAGTCATGGCATTGTGCAGCCTTTGCAGCGGCAATTACTTGTTCTTGGGTCGTTTCTGGATTTCCTACCCGGATATTTTCGTATAATGTATCGAAAAATAGGAAGTTATCCTGAAATACGAACGATACCATATCCATGAGCTGCTCCGTGGCTATGTCCTTGATGTTGACATCCCCGATAAGAATTTCTCCGGCGCTGATATCCCAAAAGCGTGGTATCAGATTGGCTATTGTTGATTTACCGGAACCGGAAGGACCGACGAGAGCGGTGATTTCTCCCTGACGGGCTGTGAAGGTGATCTCTTTTAAAGCTTCGGTGCGTGTGGCTTCTACTTTATTTTCATAGGCAAAACTTACGTTGCGGAATTTAATGTCATAGCTCTTCGGGATTTGTGGAGAAGATGTTTCCGTTATTGGTTGCTCGTTTAAGATGCGATCCAACCGGTTGACACCTTCATCTATTTCCTTAGTACTGGAGCCTAGGTACATTAATTTATAGATGGGGGATACTACACCAGGTCCCATGATAATAAAGAAGAGATAACTTGCTGCTAATGCAAGGTTTTGAGGGTCTTTACTCAGTAATAACAATCCCACGGGTAAAATAAAAGTAATAATGGAATTGAGTAGTACGGTAAAAACCACCATACCGGGTTGATAGCTGTCGCATACTTTCAGGGCATATTCTTTATAAGCGGTAATTTCGCTGTTGAAACGCCGGAATGAGCGGATACTTTGCCCGAATATTTTTACTACTGGCATCCCCCGTACATATTGTACCGCCGAAGCACTCATTTGTTCCTGAGTATCGAAATAGATGCGGGTGAATTCAGTCGCTTTTTTCCCGAAGAAATTTAAGAACTGTAGTCCGATGCTGATGATTATACAAGTCAGACAGGCTAATGCGATCCACCCGTTTAGTGAAAAGAAGATCGTGAACATCAATACAGCTGTGGCTAATACATTAACCAAATCGGGAATGGTGTGGGCTATGAAAGTTTCCACCTTTTCGATATTTTGTTCCATTACTTTTTTTATGGCTCCGGTGGATGTGCTGTTCAGGTATCCTAACGATAATTTCCCAATGTGCCCGGTCATGCGGATGCGCAATCCGTAGAGAATGCGGAATGCTGCCACATGCGATGACATTAATGCCGCATATAACAGTAGAAGTCCGCTGATAAGTCCGCCGAAAGCAATCCAACCCCAGTGAATGAGGTAAGCTCCGTTTATGTTATCCATATTGTTTCCATGCCGTAACAACTCATTCAACACGTTATATACCGACCAATATGGGATAAGCATACACAATGCACTGCAAGCCGATAAAGCGCCTGCGAGGATTAAAAGTCCTTTCTTTTCACCTGCTATCTTAAACAAGCGGGCTATTCCTTTCTTCTTTTTCATTTCTTTTCTATTTTATATCCTAAAATACTACTGAATTTACGTGCTAATCCAGGAATCAGACGTATTAAAAAGCCTTTTATGCCCCAGCGTTTTTTCTCTATATCCATATAGGATATATTATCCGTCATAATGAATTGGGGGATCCATTCTTCTATAATTTTACCATTATTAATGCCTGATCTAAATTTTGCATTAGTATGTTTTATAGAATCATTTTTCACTCCTCTCTTTAAGAACATAGTTCCACATACATCAAAATGAATTTCTCCACCGGGAAACCGGCTAGCCAAACGTGTTAATGTCGTTTTGATTTGTTTCTCATAAAAGTACATTATAACCCCTTCAAGGATAAAAATGAAATGTGAATTTGGGTGTTTCTTTTTTAATGCATCCATCCAGTCTGTCTCAAGTAATGAAGCTGTCAGAGGAATATCATTAGTGTCTGGGTGTGGTAGCAGTTGTTTACGCAGTTCCATGACATCTGGCAAATCTAATTCATAAAAAATTGCATCTTGCTTTTGCTGAATGCGTTGATAGCGTGTATCTAGCCCACAACCAATGTTAACGACTATCGGGTTCTTCTCTCTTAGAATAAATTGCTGAACTTTCTTATCAAAGTGCCTTCCACGGATAACGCACCCCAATGCACTCATAGAAGCGTTTTCGAACTTGGAAAAATTATAGTCGATTTCCCCAACGATTTTACAGGCTAGCTCATCGTGGATAATGGCATTTTTACGTTTACTTTCTTTAGCACGCATATAAAGGGGAATTAAGAGTGTTTCCTCTACTGCATTCAATTTTAGTTTTTCTTTCATCTCTAATTAGTTTAAAAACGAACAATATTCAAAATCATTCAAAAAAAGAGAGAGCTTATATTTTCATAAGTTCTCTCCAACCCGTAAATTCAAAAGTGATGTACTCGGTTATTATCTGTCTGACATCTTTAGGTTTGTTCCTCTGCTTTATCAATTCTTCGAATAGGGTGAACATCCATGCCGTGTGTAACCGGATGGAGAAGTCGGAGACATTGATATTCATGTTAGGATATTGCTGCTTGATGTGCAGGAAATATTTTTTTACGACGGTAATAGATTGCTTGGTAAACTCTTCCTTATAGTTCTCCAAAGAAGAACCCTGAGCATGAAAAAAGAGTAATGTTAGTAAACTACGGTAATTTTGGATGAGAGACAGATATTCATCTACTATGCAACTTAAATAGATATCAGAATTTTTATTTAGAAAATCCTTGTTCTTTCCACTGTGATTTTTGTATAACATCTGTTCAAGAGTATCAATTAAAGGCTTCACTAACTTATAGAATATGCAGTCTTTGCTTTCAAAGTAATTATAGATATTGCTTACGCCAACATGCGCTTCATCCGCTATTTCACGCATGGAAGCTTTCTGAAAGTTCTTTCTTAAAAAGACTTTTTGTGCAGCGTTAAGAATATTTTCTTCTATGTTATCTTTAAGGAATTGCATTCTTTGTTTTTAAAACCTTGCAAAGGTGAGAATAATTTGTCTTTCTAAAAATACCTATTTATACTGATTTTTCCAGCCTTTATGAATTGTGCCGGGATTTTGTTCCCGGCACAATATAAACACCACATTTTGACAATTAGCTAGGCTGATTAAGCACACTTGGTGTTTTCTCTTTTCGCTCACAGAAACGTTTGCATTGTGCCGATAGATCGTACCCCAGTACCGCCCCTAAAATAAAATCTTCTTCCGGGGTAAGCTTGTTCAGCGGTCGTGTGATCAATAACCGGATGGCATTGATACATTCTTTCCGTCCGAAAAACAAATTGATCCTGTCGTTTCCTACCGGTTGAATGATATAGCATATCTTCTGACTGTTCAGTCGTTTGATTGCAAAATCTTCATATTTCTTGTTGGCTGTATAGAGCACCATTTGACGCACACCTTTCTTGAGTTCGTAAATATGGTTTAGGAAGACTTTGAGCTCTACCGGGTTAATCTCTGAACTGAGCATAATGCAATATTATAATATCGTATAACGGAATTAGGCCAGGCAGCTTTTAATCTTTTCCACCCAGGCATTAATGCGATTTTCTGTCTGATCGCTTTCATTAACATCGTCAATGGCAAGTCCGACAAATACCCCATCTACCACTGATACCGATGATGAAAAGGTATACCCGTCAGTAGATACCTGTCCGGTAAATGAGCAACCGGAATCTTTAATCTCTTCGTAAATTAATCCCATGCCATCGCAGAATGTATCGCTATAGGAATCGGAATCGCCACAGCCGAAGAGGGCGATCGTTTTACCTGAGAGGTTAGCTGCTTTCAACAATTTTATCCCGTCGTACCAGTCGTCCTGCAACTCACCGTCTCCCCAAGTGGAAGTCCCTAAAATTAATGCGTCGAAGTCCTTTATCTGTTCGGCTGTCATTTTTGCAACGTCAATCACGTTTGTTGTTGCAACACCCAATTGAGCCGCTATTGTTTCAGCAATGCTTTGTGTGGTTCCTGTGGAGGAACCGTAGAATATACCAATCTTCTTCATTTTATATTTTTGTTTTGATTATGATATGGCAAAGTAAGCCCTTTGTAGTATCTCCTGAAATACCTATAAATAGCTATTTTCAAGTTTACACTACTCTGTTTTAGGTATTTATTTGTGGTAATTATTATCGAAATAGCGCCATAATCCGGTTGCAGCATAGATTTTATTTAATTAATTGTATTTTTGTAACTGTTACGAACGGTTTGGCAGTGATTGATGTTCTTGGCGTGTGGTGAATTACGCTTGGAATGACAATCTGGTATATGAATAGAGTAAGAATGATCTTTTACCCAGATAAGGAAATGAAGCATGCAATAATGAATTCGGGTTGGACAAGATATGTCTCTTTTGGTTTACTCGTTCTGCTGATTCTGGCTTTGAGTGTGGCAACCGTCCTGGCAAAAGTGTATGGTGCGGATTTCGCCCGTGAGTTTGTTTACGGTTCTCCGGTCTTTGTCGCCTTGTGGGGTATTTGTGCGGTGACTGCTTTGTGGTATCTTATCGTGCGCAGCCAGCAGAAGAAATTGGCTGCTTTTATGTTACATCTTTCTTTTATACTCATTCTGGTTGGGGCGTTGGTGACCCATCTGTTTGGATTGCAGGGGAATCTGCATTTGCGGCAGGGGGAGCCTGAAACGGGGATTTTTGTGAATCAGGACTGGCAGGCAGAATCGTTTCCTTTCACTGTATCTTTAAAAGAATTTCATTTGGAATATTATCCGGGGACTTTTGCGCCGATGGATTTTGTCAGCACGGTTGTGGTGCGTGACGGTGATAGGCTTTCGGAAGGCAAGGTGGCGATGAATCACATCTATAGCTATCGTAACTATCGTTTCTATCAATCCGGATATGATGTGGATGGCAAGGGAACCACACTCTCCGTATCGTACGATCCTTATGGAATTTCCATTACTTACGCCGGCTATGCTTTGCTGCTGATTTCCATGATTCTTTTTCTGTGCAAGAAAGACAGTCGTTTCCGTCAGTTGCTCCATCACCCGCTATTGCGAAGTGCCGGTGTCGGATGTGTTTTGTTGTTTATGGCGGTTGGCGGTTTGCATGCCGGGGAACTTCCGCGGACGTTACCGAAGGGTGTTGCAGCGAAATTAGGGAACTTATATGTGTATTATAATGAGCGACTTTGTCCGTTACAGACTTTGGCCAAAGATTTTACTACGAAACTGTGCGGCAGTCCCACTTATAAGGGCTTGACTTCCGAGCAAGTTTTGAGCGGTTGGCTTTTTTATTATGATGATTGGAAAGAGGAACCGGTTATTCGGATAAAGAGTAAGGAAGTTGGTCGCTTGCTAGGCATTGATGGCACTCATGCCCGTCTGGTGGATTTTGTCGGTGCCGATGGTTATAAGTTGGAGAATGGAATAGCGTCCGGCTCTTTGAAAGAGATGCGAGCGGCTGAGGAAGCAACGGAGAAATTTAACCTTGTTAGTATGGTGGCTACGGGGAGTTTGCTAAAGATTTATCCTTATTCAACTTCTGATTTGAGTGCTGCTTCTGCTTCACTGTCTTCTCCTGATATGCCGTTTGCTTTAGATGCGAGCACTGTCTCCGGTAAGTCAGTTATCTCAGAAACTTTTTCTTCTTCTGATAAACTTGCTGCTTCACTGTCTTCTCCTGATGTATCATCTGCTGGTATGCCCTCCGTTGTTTGGTATTCGTTTGCTGATGATTTGCTCAAAGATATGCCCGGTGATGTGGTGGTGTTTATTCACAAGAGTATGGAGGGGATGTCGGATGAAATCGCCCGGAAAGATTATAAGGTGGTGAATGGTTTGCTCGATGAAATCAAGAAATACCAATGTAAGGAAGCGTGTGGAGTATTGCCTTCGGACATGCGTTTCAAGGCGGAAAAAATATATAACGGGATGACTTATAGTCGTTATCTTGCCCTGTTGTGCGTCAGTCTGGTGATATTGGCTTTCGTTTTCTATTGTCGACGGATGATTCTACAAAAGCGGGGCAGAAATTTTGTCATCACTTTATTGCTGTCTTTGTTGGTGGTGGTGTTTCTCTATCTATTCGCAACCATTTCCCTTCGAGGTTATGTCAGTGGTCATCTGCCTTTTTCCAATGGTTATGAGACAATGCAGTTCATGGCGGCATGCGCTATTCTGCTGACTTTCTTTCTCTATAAAAGATTTCCTGCCATCATCGCCTTTGGCTATTTGGTGTGTGGCTTGTCCCTCCTGATCTCCATGATGGGGAATCCAATCCTCCGATCACCTTGTTGATGCCGGTACTTGCGTCGCCGTTGCTATCCGTTCATGTTGTAGTCATCATGTTGGCCTATTCATTGTTGGCGTTCATTATGCTCAACGGAATTATGGCCTTGATACTTCATTATTTGTCTCGCGATTGCTCTGTGCAGATTGAACGTTTGCAGATTATCAGTCAGCTTCTTTTGTACCCCGCAGTGTTTCTGCTGACGATTGGGATTTTTATTGGTGCCATCTGGGCTAACGTTTCTTGGGGACGTTATTGGGGATGGGACCCCAAGGAGGTTTGGGCATTGATCACCATGTTGGTTTACGCTCTGGCGTTGCATCCCGATTCGTTGCCCTGGTTTCGCCGTCCGATGTTCTTCCATATATTTTCCATCGTGGCTTTCCTTACCGTGCTGATTACCTATTTCGGGGTGAACTTTCTGTTGGGTGGGATGCACAGCTATGCCGTAGGATAAAGGTTTTTCAGAGGTATGCCGATTTTTTAAGTAGAGGTTCCATTTGCTATAAACAGAACTTCTATTTGCTGTAAATGAAGGCTCTGTATTATTCAAGTAAAACCTTTATTTTCAGATACATTTAAGGTATATATGGGGCCTCTTGAATATTCGAACAAATCAAGGCCAATGCTCATTAATTTCATTTAAGGTATATATGGGGCCTCTTGAATCCTGCTTTACTCTTATTCTTTAAAGCCTTAAGATGCATATGTATTCCCTTGAGCCAGTTAAATATCCGTACCGGTAGAGATGAGGCTTTCTCTCAGGTATATATGCGTTTTCTGAATTCTGCTTTACTCTTATTCTTTAAAACCTTTAAGATGCATATGTGTTCCCTTGAGTCAGTTAAATGTCCGTATCGGTAGAGAAAAAAACTTTCCTTTACGATGTATATGCGTTTTCTTGAATTATGTTTTATTCAGGTAGCGTCTTTGTTCTTAGATTTTATTTCCAGAATCGGTAGGTGATGTCGTCCAGCCGATTGTTAGTGACTTTATAAAGACGTTGGTTGGTCTGTTTCGATTTCAGTCCGCCAAGGCTTTCGGTATAGGGACCGAGTTTGATGTATTGGAAGGGCTGCATATCGAATCCTTCGGGCAACTTAGGTTTGCCGGAGTACCAACCTACTTTTACCGGATTGGTGGAGGTGGTTGATTGGTGCAGATACTTGGCCAAATGCTGTATTTCCTTGGGTGCTGCATCCCCACCCATGAAGCAGATGCAGGTCACTGCCTTGCCGTATTTATCTAGTAGACTGGTGAGTACCTCTTCGGTGAGCGGTTGCCCGATATCGCCCCATAGTTGCGGACTGTGGCAGCCTTTGCATTTGTTGGGACAATTGGATAGGTTGATAGCCAACGTTACTTCGTCCGGTATCTCCTGAAATACAATATCGTAGTCGGTATATTTTAATTTTGTCATAATCATAGTCCGTTTTTACTAAAGCAGTGTCTTGGTCTTAATTTGATAAAGCCTCACTATGTCACATTGTCGTGAGGGTGATTTTTAGTTTATGCCTGTTTGGGGTATTTGCTTAAGCAGTGATATTGAGTAAGATTGCTTACTTTCTACAATTCTACTTTTACACTCTTCTCTTATGCTGTACTGTCTTTATATATAGTACGTGTGTCCTGAACTAACTGTAAAATATTTTAATCATGAGTGAACACACATACTATTATATAAGTAGCTTTTAAATGAACGTTTCGATAATGCTCTTTCGATGCGATGTGCAGCTTCTATGTATAGTACTTTCGTTTGCGCTATACATTGACCGTTACCTGATTCTCGACCATAGAGTTGCTTTCAACTTTGTTTCCGGTTTCAACGTTATTCTCGATGTGAGCTCGTTTTTCTTCTGTCGAGGCATAAAATCTTCGGGCGGCTTCCTTCTGCCGGGCTTGAGAGAAATTGCTGATTCTTTTCATATAACCGATGACACGGGTCAGATAGTCCACATTCTTGCTGTGGCAGACGGGACACTCTTGCAAGTATCGTTTGTCGATGTGGTTACAGTCGTTGCATACGGTGTTAGGAATATTAAATGTAAAGTAGTTGCAGCCTTCAGTGGCAGCCACCCGAAGTAATTGTCTGTATTGCTCTTTAGAGAGATGTTCTTCCAGATTCATGTGAAGTGCCGAACCGCCGGTGAGGTGTTCGATGTATTTCTGTCCGTGCAGACGGAACTTGTCGATGATGTTAAGCGACTCGTCTTCCACAATGTAGAAGTAGCTGTTGTAACATTCACGGAAAGTTTCATAGCCGGCTTCCTTGTCCCATTTAGCATGTTTCACGCCTACATTTTCCGCCGGAATCATCTCGCAATTAAACAGCACATCTTTGGTACGGTACTTTTTATTGTATCGTTCCACAATGCCCAGTATTTCTTGTACGAAAGCTGTGTATTTGGGATTGTCGTTGATATTGATGCCCATGAATTCGGCAGCTTCCACTAATCCGTTGACCCCTATCGTGAGGTATTGGCGGGACATATTGATGTATCCTGCGTCGAACAGGGGTAACATGCCTTTGGCTTGTAGCTCTTTCAGGTTTTCGTTATAACCTAGTTGTACCTTGTGTACCAAATCCACCACTTCTTCGAGGAAGAACGGGTATAGCATTCCCGCTTTCACTGCATGCTGGATGCAACGGTTCAGGTTAATGGTCAGTACACTTTTTGAACCGGTAGACACACCACCCGCTCCCAGAGTATAGCTGAATCCATTATCCTGAATTTCGTTACGTAATCGGCAACAGCTACTTAGTGAGTCGGCATTGTCACTCATGTAGGTAAAAAACGAATGTCCTTCGGCATACATTTCCGCTGTAAAGTCGCCGTATTCCTTGTCCAGTACGTCGCCGTCTTTACTTAACAAAGCCATTGTTTCAACCGGGAAAGTCAGGATAGCTTTAGTACGTTCTTTATTGAACCATTTCATAAATCGTTTCTGTAGCCAGTTCAGTGAATCCCAGTCCGGTTTGCTGCCATCAGGAAAAACAAAATTCTCAAAGAGACTATTGAAATAATATTTATCGTAGTAAGCTATGTTCCAGAATACCGCTTGAAAGTTGCGTGCTCCTGTAGGCTGGTTGATGGAATAGACAATTTGCTCAAAACAGTCCGTTATCATCTTGTCGATAGTCCGTTGTCTGACAGATAAATCCACAATCTTTTCAGGATGCTTATAGTAGTCGTTTCCATACTCTTTCCCAACGAAATAATTCATGTACATCAAGAATTCGGGAGTGGCACAAGCACCGCTCAACATGCTCGATACAATGAATACCATGTTGATGAATCCTCCGCAGAAAGATTTCAGGTTGGTTGGCGCTCCCGAATTTCCTCCGATGGATGCCGTACCATTGATGAGCCAGGGGTACATGGTGATGCTGGCACAATAGTTAGCCAGACTTGTTTCGTCGTTTTTATAAATAAAGTGATGATTCAACAAATCAATATAACGATCAGACAATTCTTTGCCATACATGTTTTTTAACCGGTCGGTAAGCAGTCGGCGGTTAAGCCGTATGAAATTATTTTTTGGTAATTCCCCTATTAGTGTAGCTATGTTCTTGTTTTCCACATTTGCGTTAGCGTCGTATTTGCTGCCCGTAGCCGGGTTTGACGCATTGCAATAGTCCATCAGGAAGGCAAGTTTGTCTCTTACTTCACGGTCTTCCAGATGCTTTTGTCGGTAGAGCATAAAAGATTTGGCCACACTGTAATATTGCTCTGCCATTAATGCTATTTCCACCTGATTCTGGATATCCTCCACACTTGTTTCGTTGCTGATACTTACTCTGCTAAGGATGTTGGTGATGACCTCCTGTGTTGCAAAACTTCCTACTGATAGAAAGGCTTTGTTAATTGCATTTTTAATTTTGTTTAGTGAGAAAGGTTCTTTCTTTCCATCCCTTTTAATGATGAATACTTCCGAGCTTAGCATATACATTATTTTTTATGTTTAACAAACGATTTTTTGTTGTTCGGTTATGTCAATCACACAATAAAGCCCGGAATGCAGTAATAAAATGAATCTTATAGGATGCGTTCTATTGCTTTTCACCCGAAAGCGTTGAATGATTGTTTTATAATGGCAGGTCTTCTGACTTGTTTTGATTGCAACGCCTTCCCGGTATTCGGTAAAAACTAGTGGCAAAAAATGTTACAACCTCTCTTCTTAATGGAAGTTTAAAACTTACAGCTACGGGGATAGTCCTTGATTTACACAGGGTTCCCTTTTAATTCCCTCCTTGCGGTTAATCAAGTAAGGAAACCATTACGATTGGCAAAGGTAGAAATAAAAACCATAAAACAATGGTTTGTTTGGGAAAATCTTTCATAAAATAGATTTTGGTGGCATGAGTTTATAGCTATCGGAAAAACTGTTATATTAGCACAAAATTGGCTTCGGTCGATGTTTCAATCTTCCGAATTAAAAGGGAACTTGGTGGAAATTCAGAACAGGCCTGCTGCTGTGAAACTCTAATGTGTTTTGGTAAATAATTTTGTTGTTTTCTTATGATAACTAGAGAGGATGCCGGAGAGGGGGGGCAGTAGGAAGGGCTGTCATTCTTTAACGTCTATTTATCTTCTCAGAAAAGAAAAAGTGTAATGGAAAAATACTTTTCTTTCAATAACTGATTATCTTTTGCGTCAGAGCCTGAAAAAAGTTTTATATTCAAGCGCATTACCAGGTTGGAAATATTAGCTTGGTTGCTTACAGCAAGTCGTTTGCTAAAAAGTGATGGTTTGTTAGCCACAGATGCATAATCTGTTGCCTCCTAACAGACGGTTAGTTGGGGTCCAGCAGACTATCAATTAGGCATCAAGAGACTATTATTTACATCATTAGTAAGGGGAATGAATAATATGTATTATCAGGTATATCTTGCTGATTTATTTTAAGAAAGTTTTTAGTGTTTTTATGTGATATTATTAATGCGTTGTGCACTGTTCCCGGTTAAAGCTTCTCAGACGGTACCGTGGTTCTTATAGTGTGATACTTAGAGGTCAAATATGATGGCGGGTTCTTTTCAATTTAAATGTCTATTTTCGTTATTATTCGTTGTCTAAGGCTGTCGGTCCAAAAGTCGCTGAAACGGGGTAAGGTCTAAACTTTCTTTTTTATATATTTTTTCTTTGAATATAATATATTTATTATATTGTGTTTGGCTCATTGTACTATTCGATGTACGACGTGTTCGCTAATTGGTTTATAATGAGATGATTGATGTGTTTGGCCCGTTGTACAATTCATTGTATGGCTTGTTTCTGTAAAAATAATTAAGTATAGAATGGGATCTGTTTTGCCTGCTTTATTGTATTCCGGAGTTTTTCTCTAATCAGTAGTACTTTTTGTGATATTATTGTTCTTTTAGTTCGATTTTGAACATTATAAACCATACGAAACCGGAGCATTTGCATTTTCTTTGTTTATAGCTTATCTTTGAGCTGTTATTTTATAAACTGCATATTTGAAGGAGAACTGGAAATTTTCGTGTAGTTTTGTATTTCTTGGTTTTATAATATGCTTTTTTGTTTGTGAAGTGTTACTGTGAATATAAAAATAGATCAATATGGAACTCAGCAATGAACTTTTAAAAAAAATACTAGTCTTTCAAAAAGATGAAATAACTTCCCATATCATTTACCGCAAGTTGGCCAACGTTCAGAAGGATCCTGAAAACAGAGATATTCTGCTTCGCATCTCTGATGATGAGAAGCGCCATTATATGTCTTTGCGTAATTATTCCAAACAGGATGTTGCTCCCAATCACTTAAAAATTTTCTTTTATATCTGGTTGGTGCGTTTGCTTGGAATTACATTTGCTGTTCGTCAAATGGAATTGGGTGAAAAGGATGCTACCGATGAATATTCCAAATATCCTGATATGGAACATATGGCAGAGATGTCGAAAGATGAAGAGCTGCACGAACAAAAGCTGATTGGATTGATCAATGAGGAACGATTGGAGTATATGGGTTCTGTGGTGCTTGGACTGAATGATGCTTTGGTGGAATTTACCGGTGCATTAGCCGGATTTACACTTGCCTTGAATGATTCCAAACTGATAGCTCTTACCGGAAGCATAACTGGTATTGCAGCTGCACTTTCCATGGCTTCCTCCGAGTACTTGTCTACTAAATCGGATAAAGATCCCGGAAAACATCCTGTCAAGGCAGCTGTCTATACAGGCATTGCTTACATCATTACTGTGGTTGCGCTTGTGCTGCCTTTTGTGCTGCTCAGCAATACCATTATGGCTTTGTGTATCATGTTGTTGATAGCATTGCTCATCATTGCTTTCTTTAACTATTATTACTCTGTGGCCCGCAATGAGAATTTCAAGCGGCGTTTTACGGAGATGGCTGTACTTAGCTTCTCCGTAGCCGCACTTAGTTTCCTTATCGGCTACTTATTAAAGGCCGTTACGGGAATAGGGGACTAGCTGCGCAGCAGCTGTCTCTACTTAAGAAGGAAACGGGCTATCGGGCAATTATTTCTTTAATAATGGAATGAATTGAGCATAGCCTTCTTCTTTCATCTTCTCCAGCGGAATGAAGCGAATGGAAGCACTATTAATGCAGTAACGTAATCCACCACGTTCTACCGGACCATCGTTGAAGACGTGTCCCAAATGACTGTCTCCTGCTTTACTGCGTACTTCTGTTCGGTGCATGCCGTAAGAAGTATCCATCTTTTCTTTAATCAGGTTCTTAGCGATAGGTTTGGAAAAACTAGGCCACCCGCAACCAGAGTCAAATTTCTCTGTAGAAAGGAATAGAGGTTCACCAGTGGTTATATCTACATATATACCTGTTCGGTGTTCGTTCCAGTATTCGTTATGGAAGGCAGGTTCAGTTTTTCCTTTTTGAGTGACATCATATTGCATTTCTGTAAGTTTTGAACGCAAAGTCACATCGTCAGGCTTTGCATAAGTTTTTACTGTAGCTTTTTCTGCATTAGCTTGTTTGGCCAGAGTAAAGAGTGATCGATCAATATGGCAATATCCCCCTGGGTTTTTATCTAAATAATTCTGATGATAATCTTCCGCTTTGTAGAAATTTTCCAATGTCTTTATCTCCACAACTATTGGATGGGCATAGCGTGCTTTTGTGACATCCACAACCGAATGAATCACTGGCAGATCTAATGGATCTGTATAATAAATGCCTGTACGATATTGTGAGCCCTTATCATGTCCTTGCTGGTTGATGCTGGTAGGGTCAATCGTTTTGAAATATAACTCCAATAAAAGGTTAAGTGTCACTTCTTGCGGGTCGTATATCACCTTTACTGTTTCGGCAAATTTAGTTGTTCCGGTGCAAACTTGTTTATAGGATGGATTTTTCATATTCCCGTTGGCGAACCCCACTTCTGTATATTTAACTCCACGGACCATTTTAAGAAAGTGCTCTGTGCCCCAGAAGCATCCACCTGCTAAATAGATTTCTTTTTCTTTATTCATTGTCTTGTTTTTTAATACGACTTTTTTCTTTTGCTGATTCGAACTGTTCGTTGATAAAGTAAAACCATGCGAAGGTAATAACATCGTTACAACGAACATTAATATTAAGCTTGTTTTTAATCTTATATCTTTCATTCTTTATCAAATTTTGAGTTTATATAGCTCTTTATAAATTGCTTGTCTCTATATAACTAACAAATATATAGAGCGAAAAGTAGCTAAAATATCAGAAATAAGCAAATAACATATTATAGGATTCGTTTTGTTCGCATCATGGTACAAAACCTGAACTAATACGGCTTTCAATGCTTATGATATAACTTTTATTATTACTTTAAATATCATAAAATAGGCACAAATATCTATTTTTCCCTTCTGTGAAAATAATTAATAAATATTAAATATTAATAGTTGCTGATATATAGTTGTTGATTATTTGTTTTATATGTTGTATTTTATAATAAAACAATGTTGTATATTAGGTTTTATATATTGTTTTTTTTATTTTTGCAATAATTTGTATTATTAATTTAGCTTAAGATATAGGAGTCCCTTAGTCTTTGATTGGCAAGATAAAAATATATACTAATAACCAGGCAAAATTTTAACCCTATATAGTGCATATGAATAACAATAACGGTATGGGACATAAAAGTTATCGTGTATCTGATGATTCCATGTTTGGTGATTCTACTTATGTACATGAGCAGTTGGACCGATTACAATTTGCTCTTGATGCTTTTTGTGCAGGTGATACTTCCGTCAGGCTAAGCAAAGATCGTGATGATAAGTTTGCTGATTTGGCAGATGCTTATAACAACATGGTTGAAATGGTGGGGAGCCTTTCCTCTGAAGTTGCCAGAGTTTCTAAGACAGCTGGGACAGAAGGTAATTTGGCTGTACGGATGCAGTATAATAAACCGGTGAATGGAATATGGACTGATTTGATTGAGAATATGAATACTCTTATACAAACAATTTCCACTCCGATCAATGAGTTGAATCGGGCATTGAGGGAAATGTCAAAGGGTATTGTTAGTGTTCATTTCCATTCTCAAAATGTATCTGGTGTTTGGAAGGAGCTTATAGATAATGTGAATATAATGACAAAAAGCTTGAGTAGTCAGATACAAGAGATGGTTAGCATTTCACGTGCAATAGCTCTTGGGGATTTGTCTCAGAAAGTTGCTCTGTCTACTGATGGCGATATGGAAGTATTGAAAGATACCATAAATAATTTGGTTGATTTTATGAAAGCGTTTTCTGCCCAGGTTACTAAAATGGCTCGGGAGATTGGTACTGAGGGGTTGCTAGGTGCACAAGTTGTGATTCCTAATGCTGCCGGTGTATGGAAAGAGTTGACTTCAGATGTAAACTTAATGGCAAATAGTTTGACTCAACAAGTTCAGGATGTCACTCAAGTGGCTTTTTCAATCAGCAAAGGAGAACTGAATAAAAGGATGGAAGTAGATGCCAAGGGTGAAATGGGTAATATGAAAACAACTATTAACCGAATGGCTGATTATTTGACTCTTATCTCAAATGAAATAACTAATTTATTAAATAATCTATCTAATGAAGGTAAATTGGGCACACAAGTAGTTGTGCCAGAAGCTGCCGGAATCTGGAAAATCTTGCTAAATAATCTGAATTTGCTGGCTGATACTTCGACGCGGCAAGTTCGTGAGATTAACAAAGTATCGTCAGCACTTGCTGAAGGTAACTTTACAAGTAAAATTGAAGGAGAATATAGCGGTGAGGTATTTGGACTGAAGAGCAATATAAATTCAATGGTTGATAGTTTTGCTGACCTTGTAGCAGTTGCCAATGAAATAGCAGCTGGCAATATGGATGTGGAAATGCCTATTCGTTCTAATAACGATATGCTTGGTAAAGCACTTTATACCATGACTAATAATCTGAAACGTATTTCTAAAGAGAATGAAGACGAATCTTGGATTAAAAGCGGGCAAAGTGGATTGAGTGATTGTATGCGTGGAGAGCAGAATATTGTAGAGTTGGCTAAGAATATTATTACTTATCTCACTAAATATGTCCATGGTAATGTTGGTGCATTCTATTTGCTTGAGGATGGTAAAGATGAACCTGTGCTGAAACTTACAGGTTCGTATGCTTATACCCGTCGAAAGAATATAAGCAAAGAATTCAGTATAGGTGAGGGACTTGTTGGTCAGGCTGCCTTGGAGAAAGAGACTATTGTGGTGAATGACGTGATCTTAGATGAAGATTTTCCTATCACAGCTGGGACTTTTGTTAAGCAATCCCGTACCATTGTCGTCCAGCCGTTTATTTTAAATAAGAAGTTGGTGGGAGTATTCGAAATAGGGTCTACGGAACGTTTTACTGATCACGATTTAAATCTGCTCAAGTTGGTCGCAGATAATATAGCTATCTCTATCAACTCGGCGAGAGACCGCCAGAAAATGAAACTTTTACTAGATGAATCACAACGCCAGTCTGATGAATTACTAGAACAACAGCAAAAAATGAAGGAACAAAGCGATGCGTTGAAAAGGACCAATGAGGAACTTGAAGTCAGAACGCTCGATTTGGAGAAGCAAAAAGAGGAAGTTGTTGTTGCACGGGCTGATATTGAACGAAAAGCGAAAGATCTGGAACTGGCCAATAAATATAAATCGGAATTTTTAGCGAATATGTCCCACGAGCTTCGGACACCGCTTAACAGTCTGCTTATTTTGGCTAAAGAGTTAAGTAAGAATGAAAAGAAAAATTTGAATGAAGATCAGGTAAAGGATGTTAATATTATTTATGAAGGTGGGGTTGACTTACTTAATTTAATTAATGATATTCTTGATTTATCGAAAATAGAAGCCGGACGGATGGCTGCTAATTTAGCGGAAATACAGATACGTGATATTGCTATTAATCTTAGCAAACAGTTTGAGCATGTTGCCAGACAAAAAAATATTGGTTTTAAAATAGAACTAGAAGAGGGCTTGGAGCACTTTATTTCCGATCAACAAAGGCTAGAGCAAATACTGAAAAACCTTCTTTCTAATGCTATTAAATTCACCAATCAGGGAGAAGTGAAATTGAGTATTACCCGATCGGTCACGGTTTTGAATATACATAATAAAAACTATCCCTCAGGCGAAGCTCTACTATTCACGGTTTCTGATACAGGCATTGGCATTGAGAAGAATAAGCAAGCTATGATTTTTGAAGCATTTCAACAGGCAAACGGAGGATTGTCACGCCAATATGGGGGTACTGGCTTGGGACTTACCATATCCCGCCAGTTGGCTACTTTACTTGAAGGAGAAATTGGCTTGAAAAGCCAGATTGGCGAAGGTAGTGAGTTTACCCTATACCTTCCATTGTCTCCTAAAATAGAACAAAATGAAGTCCAAACAGCAGCTGCTGCCATATCTAAAATATCTCATGAAAGGTCTGTCACTGCAGAAATTTCTCATACAGGAGTTTCAACATCTAATAATATTGTCCAGTCAGAGCACTCTCCTGTTGCCAAGCAGACTCTAAAGAGAGTAAATATGGGTCAACATACGCTTATAGACGATGATAGGCAACATATCGTTTCCGGGGATCATTCTATTTTGATTATTGAAGATGATCATAACTTTGCCGATATTCTTAAAAAAGAAATTCGCAATCATGGCATTAAGGTGATTGTTGCCGATCGTGGTGAAGAAGGTTTGGAATTAGCTTCCCGTTATTTACCGGACGGCATTATTCTTGACCTGCGGTTGCCCGATGTAAACGGTCTCATTGTACTTGATAATCTTAAATTCAAACTGGAGACTCGCCACATTCCGATACATGTCTTTTCTGTTGATGATCAGGAGCCTGAGATTTTAGAGAGGGGTGCCATAGGATTCATTTCCAAACCGGTGACCCAAAAAGATATTGAATCAGCTATCAAGAAAATAGAGAATATTTATAATGCCGGAGTAAAAGACATTTTAATTATTGAGGATAATAAGACCAGTCAACAATCCATTGTCCGTCTGTTAGAAAATAAGGAAATACGTATTACTACATCCGATACAGGGCGGAGGGCTTTGGAGTTGTTAAGCACTCAGCATTTTGATTGTGTTATTCTTGATCTTACTTTACCGGATATGACGGGATTTGACGTACTGAAGGAATTGCAGGAGGTCGGGCGTAAAAACATTCCTATTATTGTCTATACCGGTAAGGAGCTTAGCAAGGAAGAGATTGCCGAACTGAATAAGTATACTCATAGCATTATTATCAAAGGGGTTATATCTCCCGAACGATTACTCGATGAGGTTTCCTTATTCCTGCATAGTTTAAGTACTAATATGTCCGAAGAACAGCAACGTATTGTTGCCAAATTGCATGATCCTGAAGAACTGCTTAAAGGCCGGAAGATCATGATCGTAGATGATGACATGCGTAATATCTATGTTTTATCGAAGAAGCTGTCGGATGTTGGAATGGATGTCTATACCGCTGAAAACGGTTCGGTGGCTTTGCAACTTTTAAAAGAGCATGAAGATATTGAAATTGTCATTATGGATATTATGATGCCTGTGATGGACGGGCTTGAGGCTATCAGGCGAATACGAAAACAAAATCAGCTCGAAAAATTACCTATTATTAGTCTTACCGCCAAAGCTATGGCAGAGGATAAAGAACAATGTATGGCTGCCGGAGCCAATGACTATCTGACTAAACCAGTTGATATGGATCAGCTTATAAGTTTGATACGTATCTGGCTATATAAAAATAATTAATGAAATGTCTTCTGAAAAATTAGCTGATATAGAAAGTTCTTTGCTTTTGGAAGCTGTATACAGGCGTTATGGGTATGATTTTCGTTCTTATACATTTCCGGGCATGCAAAAGCGCTTGGAGGCATTTGTGCAAACGGAGCATTTAAATTCAGTTTCGGATATGATTCCACGGCTTTTGCACGATAATCTTTTCTTTAATCGGTTATTATCGAGTTTGTTGGTTACGGTAACTGATTTTTTTAGGGACCCGGATGCCTATAAATCTCTTAAAGAGAATGTGATGCCTGCGTTGCGGACGTATCCCTATATAAATGTTTGGTGTGCCGGATGTGCTACAGGTGAAGAGGCTTATTCTGTAGCTATTATGTTAAAGGAAGCCGGCTTGTTAGGGAGAAGCCAGATTTATGCTACTGATATTAACAACAAATCACTATCTGTGGGTAAAGAGGGAATATATTCTTTAAAACGATTGGGGCAAAATGCAGATAATTATAGATTGGCAGGAGGTGCAGGCGATTTCTCTCAGTATTATACCACCAAATATAATGCTTTTAAAATGGATAAAGAGTTGCGGGAACGGATTCTCTTCTCCAGGCATAATTTGGTGAATGATGGGGCCTTTGCAGAAATGCATCTTGTCTTTTGCCGTAATGTTTGTATTTATTTTAATGAAAAGCTTCAGACCCATGTTGTCCGGCTATTTCACAAAAGTTTGGTCCGTAATGGGTTTCTGTTTATGGGAGAATCAGAGAGAATTGATTATGAAACGTCCATTAATCTTTTTGAATTGATAAAGAGCACGTCTTGCGTTTATAAACGTCAGTGAAAAGCTTTGTAGTATTTGATCTAAATTTAATCTATAAATAACTATTTAATCTATAAATTTTACAGGTATGGATATTGATGAAGTGGAAAGCAAAAGTAAGGAATTGAAGATTTTGTTGGTAGATGATGACAAGAGACAACTGCACGCTTTGGAGAAGCTAATATCCAAGCTGAATCTTGACATTTTGAAAGCTTATTCGGGCCAGGAAGCGTTGGCATTGATGCTTCATAATCAGTTTATGATGGTTGTGCTGGATATGGTGATGCCTGATATGAGTGGTATGGAAGTTGCCCGATTGATGCGAGGTTTTAAAAATACTCAGAATACACCTATAATATTTGCTACGGCTTTCAGCAAGGATGAGGTGCAAATGACGTCTGCTTACCAATTGGGGGCTATTGATTATATAATTAAACCTATCAATGAAGATATTCTCCTTTCTAAGATAAAAGTATTCAGGGATTTTCATCTTTTTGAAAAGCGTAAGCAGGATGAGACGTTGAAATTGTTGTCGGAGTTACAGGATAAAAATAAGATATTGGAAGAAACCCGTATAGCTGCGTTAGACATGCTGGAAGAAGCTAATGAAGCACGAAATCAGGCATTGAAGGCTCAACATGAATTGGAGCGCAGTTTGAATAAGCAAAAGGCAATAGAACGGAAACTGAAGGTTGCCATTAAAAAAGCAGAAAATGCTAATATTTATAAAAATAATTTTCTGGCTAATATGAGCCATGAAATACGGACGCCTATGAATGCTATTGTAGGCTTTGCCGATTTAATGAAAGATTGCGCACTTTCTCCAGAAGAACGAAATATGTATGCTGAGATAATCAATACCAATTCCCTACAGCTCTTGAGACTGATTGGTGATATTATTGATGTTGCTAAGATAGAGGCGGGTGAAATGAAAATAACAATGGATAGATGTTACCTTCATCAATTACTTCGCGAATTAGAAGTACAATTCAATCAACTTCGGCAAGCTAGAGGAAAGGATAATGTCAGCTTAGTTCTGGACATACCTGATGATGTACCGTTTTCTTGTATAAAGACTGATTCTTTCCGTTTGAATCAAGTGCTTATTAATCTATTGAACAATGCTCTCAAGTTCTCTGAAGAAGGTGAAATCCGTTTTGGATATGAGATTCACGATAGTGTCCTGCTCTTTTTTGTTCAAGATCAAGGCATTGGTATTAAGAAGGAAATGTTGAATTTGATATTTGAGCGCTTCCAGCAAGCACTTCCTGACGATTCCGCCAAATATGGAGGAACAGGCTTGGGACTTGCTATTTGCAAAGGTATAGTCAATCTGCTTGGGGGACGCATGTTTGTTGAGTCGGAACCAGGTGAAGGATCTAAATTTAGTTTTACCCTTCCGTTGAAGGTCGTTGATGAAGTATGCGAGGAATATCTTGACGAATTGTCTGCTGCTGATGTGGCTGATATTGAAGGAAAAACTTTATTGATAGCCGATGATAATTTGAGTGTTCAGGAATATTTTATCGAGGCGCTGAAGCCTTATCATTTACAGTTGATTATGGCAAATTCGGGTAGGGAAGTGGTTGATTTGTATAAGAAACATCCAGAGATAGATCTTGTACTGATGGATATAAGGATGCCTTTGATGGACGGATATGGTGCTATAAAGGAAATTTTGCAATATAATCCAGAGGCCATTATCATAGCCCAAACAGGTAATGTCTTGCAGGATGATGAGAAAAAGTGTCTGGAAGCTGGTTGTAAGGGATTTCTATCCAAACCGATTCTGAAAAATGATCTCGTCAAGACGATAAGGAAGCATTGCTGAGAATTGTATTTTCCTGTTTTTTCACTAAAAGAGGAATGAAACTGGCAGAAATATATTGAAATAACTATCTTTGTAATACTATAGATCGGAAATACTTTTTAAATAAAATCTATATATTATGAAAAGATTGGCATTGCTTTTAGCTTGCATCTTATTGAGTTTCAAGGTTTGCATGGCTAAGGCTAAAGTTGATGTAACGGATCTCCGTGTGGAGATGAAAGTGAATCCTTTGGGGATAAACTCTGTCCATCCCCGTTTTTCCTGGAAAATAGAGACTTGTGAGAGGAATGTGGTTCAATTGAGTTATCAGGTTGAAGTGGCGACTTCAAAGGAACAATTGGAAACCGGTAAAGGGCTGTTGTGGAGCTCTGGAATGGTAAAGTCCGATTGTTCTGTTTTAGTTCCTTATGCAGGTGTTCCGTTACAGGCAGGGACTGAGTATTTATGGCGGGTAAAGGTGCAAACAAATAAGGGGGCAAGTAAGTGGAGTGCCATCAGTCGGTGGACGATGACGATGGATGCCGCGAGCTTCCGGGCGAAATGGATCGGAATAGATCGTTGCACGAACGCAAAAGAGAATGCGGGGACGAAAGAAGATGCCAGGACGCGTCTTGCCGCAAGGTATTTAAGGAAAGAGTTTACGCTTGATAAGCCTCTGAAAAGAGCGCTTCTTTACATTTGCGGACTTGGTTCATCTGAAGCGTATATCAATGGCAAACGGGTCGGTGCCGGTGTCTTGTCTCCAACGGTTTCATTATATACCAAACGGGTTTATTATAATGTGTATGATGTGACGGACTTGCTTTCGGAGAAGAATGCCATAGGGGTGGTGCTTGGTAACGGACGGTATTTTGGAATGCGTAATCCCGGTGCGCAGACGTTTGGCTTTCCACGCTTGTTTACGCAACTTATGATTGATTATGCTGACGGGTCGAAGAATTGCATTGCCAGCGATGGTACGTGGAAGGCTACGGCTAAAGGTCCTATTGTGGCGAATAATGAATATGATGGTGAGGAATATGACGCACGGCTTGAGATGAAGGGCTGGTGTGAGAATGGATATGATGATCATGCCTGGAGGAAGGTGGATGTTATGGCTGCTCCACAGGGAGTGATGGATTCTCAGCCTAATCCGAATATTGTTGTGCACGAATCAATTAAGCCTGTTTCGATAACGAAGCTGTCCGGTGATCAGTATATTCTTGATATGGGACAGAATATGGTGGGTTGGCTGGCTGTGGATCTTAAAGCTAAAAAGGATTCTACAGTGACAATGCGCTTTGCAGAGACGTTAAAGAAGGATGGTCATCTCTATCTGGATAATTTGCGCTCGGCTCTTGTGACGGATAAGTATACGGCGGGCAAGGAGGGGGCTTTCCATTGGGAACCGAGTTTCACTTATCATGGTTTTCGTTATGTTGAGGTTTCGGGACTTGATTACGAACCGGAGTTGGCTGACTTTACGGGAAAAGTGGTTTATGATGCCATGGCAACCAGTGGATGTTTTGAAACTTCAAATGTTCTGTTGAATCAGATTTATAAAAATTCTTATTGGGGTATACGTGGCAATTATCGTGGAATGCCTACCGATTGTCCGCAGCGCGATGAGCGGATGGGATGGCTCGGCGACAGGGCTACCGGTGCTTACGGGGAGGCTTTTGTTTTTGATAATTCTTTATTGTACGGTAAGTGGTTGCAGGATATTGAAGATTCCATGAGTCCTCAGGGTAGCATCAGTGATGTATCTCCCGATTACTGGATATTGTATAACGATGATGTCACCTGGTCTTCGGCCTTCTTTAATGTAGCGGATATGCTTTATAAACAATATGGTGACGATAGTGCCATCCGTAAGCATTATCCTGCCATGAGGAAATGGATGAAGCATATGGAAGAGGTGTCCTTGAAAGAGGGTATCATGACTAAGGATGAGTATGGTGATTGGTGCATGCCTCCTGAGGCGATAGAGCTTATTCATTCTAAAGATCCGGCACGTAAGACTGATGCTGCAATACTCAGTACGACGGTTTATTATAATCTGCTTCATAAAATGATGAAGTATGCGCATATCACGGGCAATGATGTGGATATTCCCGGTTATGAGGCATTGGCTTCGCAGATGAAAGAGGCTTATAATAATAAGTTTTTCAACAAGGAAACGGGAAGTTACGGCAATAATACGGTGACGGCGAACATCTTGTCGCTGTGTCTCGGACTTGTTCCTGCCGGTTATGAGAATAAGGTGTTTGATCATATTGTGAAGAAAACCGAAGGTGACTTTGGTGGGCATGTCAGTACCGGAGTGGTTGGCATACAATATCTTATGCGCGGACTGACCGATTATGGTAACGTGAATCTGGCCTATAAGCTTGCGACGAATGAGACCTATCCCAGTTGGGGATATATGGTAAAGAATGGGGCTACCACCATTTGGGAATTATGGAATGGGAATACGGCCGATCCTGCAATGAATTCGGGTAATCATGTGATGCTCTTGGGTGATTTGCTGATCTGGTGTTATGAAGATTTGGCGGGCATCAAATGTGCCCCGGATGTCACCGGATTTAAGAAACTCATCATGGCTCCGGCTTTTCCTGATGGATTGGATGCGGTAAGTGCTTCATATCAGTCTGTCTACGGGGATATCAAGAGTGCATGGACTAAGAAGGATGGGGCATTTAATTGGAACATAACGCTTCCGGCTAATACTTCGGCTGTTGTTCGTCTTCCTAATGCCCTTCATGTTGTAGCTAATCGTAAGAATGGGCTGAAAGAGGTAACCAAGTCAGGTGAGTACACTGATTTTGAAATCGGTTCGGGAAGCTATACGATAAAAGGTGAATATATTAGTGAGGAAATGAAGTAAAAGATAGGCTGATAAGATAAAGAAGAGGGTGGATTCTATTTGGAGAGGACTTAGAATTCACTCTCTTTTTGTATAATTCATTCGGTTTTCATAGCTTAATGTGCTAACTGTGTTGTTCTTTTGTGGCGGACTGTAGCTAATCAACGGAGGCATTCTTCTGTATTCCGAAAACGTTTCCGACGATTTATTCTTCGGTCTCTGTACCTTCTTTAGGGTTCTTAATTTTATTGTATATATTTGTAAGGTGAGAAATACATTAACTAGGTGCCATGAGAAAAGTCATTTTGCTCTTATTACTCTGTTTCCTTTCATCTTGTCTATTGCTGTTGAAAGCACAGACCAATACAAAAATGGTACTGGAGAAGTTGGATTCTACCTTGGTCCATCGAAGCCAGTATGAATGCATTAAGCAGCAGCAAATACTACAGTCAAAGCGGTTACTTGCTTCCTCGGCTCATAGCCAGGAGCAGGAATATCAGGTGTTGGGTACGTTGATATCTCAATATCTGCAATATAATACGGACTCGTGTAAGAAATACATTGATCGCAGAATGGCGGTGGCGCGTAAGCTCAATAATCCGGCTTATATCACTGAAGTAAAGCTGAACCTGGCAGAGTGGTACAAGAATACCGGAATGTACGGGGAGGCATATAAGTTGCTGAATGGAATTCGTAATCAATTGCCTCCTTTGCTTAAGCCTTATTATTATATGACTTTTGCTTTCTATTATACAATGCTTGAAGAATATGCTTCTGCAGAGGTATTCAAAAAAGAATATTTGGAACGAAGTATGCTCTACCGCGATTCATTGGTAGCGGTATCTTCGCCTGATGATTTACAAAGCTTGTTGGCACGAGCGGATAATATGCGACTTTCTCATCGGCCTCTGGATGCAATCAAGATAGTTAGACCTGTATTGCAGAAGATGGATGCGGAGGATATTAATAACCGCTGGGTGGGAGCTAATTTGGCGCAGTGCTATTCATTAATGGGGGATACGGAAAAGGCTAAGTATTATTTTGCTCTTTCTGCAATCTCGGATGTCAGGTACTGCGTGAAGGAAAATATGTCATTAAGGGCATTGGCTGTGATTCTATTTCAGGAGGGTGATGTGGAACGGGCTAATAATTATTTGCAATATTGTATGCGGGATGCTGTTGATTGTAAGGCGAGACTTCGGGAGGTGGAGGCGGCTGCGCAGATGCCGACGATTGTGAAAGCTTATCAGGAGATCATCGAGAAGAAGAACGAGACTTTAATGGTGGAGAATTGGGGGTTATTTCTCCTGATCGCTGTCTTGGGAATGACGGCTTATTACATTGTGAAGCAGAATCATCGGTTGAAGATGGCACGGGGGCATGCGCTTGAGATGAACAAATCTTTGGGGAATGCAAACAAGCAGTTGAATAGTGCAATAGCTTCCTTACAGCTTTTGAACAAGGAGCTTTCGGAAAGTAATTGTATTAAAGATGAGTACATTGTGCAATACCTCAATTTGTCTTCTTCGTACATTGAAAAGATGGAAGAGTATCGGCATTCTTTAGTCAAACTGGGCAGTGAAGGGAAGATGGATAATTTATTAAAGGCTTTGCGGTCCACCGTATTTGTGGAGAAGCAGTTAAGAGCGTTTTATTCTAACTTTGACCGTTCGTTTCTAAAGATATTCCCGACTTTCATTGAGGATTTTAACAAGATGCTTCTTCCTGAAGAGCGACTGGATTTGAAGGTGGATGGGCAGATGCCTACTGAAATGAGAATCTTTGCATTGATACGGTTGGGTATAGTGGATAGTAACTGTTTGGCACAGATGTTACGTTGCTCGGTGCAGACGGTTTACAATTACCGGAGCAAAATACGCACGAAGTTGATTGATCGCGAAGAAGATTTTGAGCAGCGGCTTAAATTAATTGGTTCTATCGTATCCTGATTTGGGGGTATTTCAATATATTCCTTTTACTAAAAAGAGTTTATTGTATTTCATAAATTGTTTATAATTAGACTTTTAGTGGCCTAAGTGGTTTACTAATTGTCTACCGCATATATTACTTATCCTGACTTATAGCTAAGTTTGTGGTAGAAGTTTAACCTGTCGTATTATGATGCGATTAATTGACTAATATTATGCGAATAAAAAATCTCTTTTCATGGAAAAGTTGGGCGATGGTGCTGACTTTGTGTTTTACAGGAATACAAGGTGTGACAGCCCAGAAGGGTCCCAAATGGCTTGAAAAAGCAATCTTTTATCAAATTTATCCTTCTTCTTATATGGATAGTGATGGCAATGGTATTGGTGATTTGCCGGGCATTACGTCCAAACTGGATTATATCAAGTCGCTTGGTGTGAATGCACTTTGGTTGAATCCTGTTTTTGAATCGGGATGGTTCGATGGCGGATATGATGTAATCGACTTTTATAAAGTGGATCCGCGCTTCGGTACAAATACAGATTTAGTGACTTTATTGAAAGAGGCTCATAAGCGGGGAATAAAAGTCTGTCTTGATCTCGTGGCGGGACATACCAGTGACAAGTGTTTGTGGTTTAAAGAGTCGGCACAGGCTGATGCTAATTTGCAGTATAGTGATTATTATATCTGGACAAACAATATTCCGAAGAGTGAACAGGAACTGATTGCGAAACGGAAAGCAAGTCCTAATCCACAGTCCAATACGATTGGCCGGTATGTGGAGGCGAATGCTCCGCGTGCAAAGTATTATGAGAAGAATTTCTTTGAATGTCAGCCGGCATTGAACTATGGTTTTGTCAATCCCGATCCTAAGCATCCGTGGGAACAACCGGTCAGTGCACCGGGACCACAGGCGATGCGTCGTGAGCTGAAGAATATCATGACTTTCTGGATGGATAAGGGCGTGGACGGCTTCAGGGTGGATATGGCTTCAAGTTTGGTAAAGAACGATCCGGACAAGAAAGAAACCACAAAACTATGGAATGGGATGCGTGCATGGATGAATGAACAGTTTCCGGAATGTGTGTTGATCTCTGAGTGGAGTAATCCGAAACAGGCTATTCCGGCAGGGTTTCATATTGATTTTATGATTCACTTCGGCATACCGGGCTATCCGTCTCTTTTCTTTGCTAAGGATACGCCTTGGGGAAAGTACGAGAATTCGTACGATTATTGTTACTTTGATAAGGCGGGAAAGGGTTCACTCAAGCAGTTCGTGGAGAACTATGGAGATGCTTTCCGGGCTACTAAGAATTTGGGCTATATCGCTTTGCCTACGGCCAATCATGATTATCAACGCCCCAATGTAGGGGGGAGAAATACTTTCGATCAGTTGAAAGTGGCTATGACGTTCTTCTTTACCATGCCGGGTGTTCCTTTCTTGTACTATGGTGATGAGGTGGGCATGAAGTATCAGATGAATTTGCCGAGCAAAGAGGGCAGTAACGAACGGGCAGGTACGCGTACACCGATGCAGTGGAGCAATGATGCGGATGCAGGCTTTTCTACATGTGCTCCGGATAAGTTATATCTGCCGGTGGATACGGAGAACGGTAAACTCACGGTAGCGGCACAGGAAAATGATCCTTCTTCTTTATTGAATTATGTACGCCGGTTGATCAACTTGCGGCAATCGTCGGAGGCTTTGGGTAATGACGGGGATTGGCAATTGATTAGTGAGGTAAACAAGCCTTATCCGATGGTTTATAAGCGGAGTGCCGGCGGTGAAACATATATTGTAGCCTTGAATCCGTCAGGAAAAGCAGTCGCTGCAAGTTTTCCCACACTTGGTGGTAAAGCGGTGGAATTGGTGATGGGCGATAAGAAACAAGGAAAGTATAGACAAGGTAAGACAACCGATAAAATAGAGTTGAAAGGCGTTTCGGCTCTCATCTTTAAATTAAAATAATCTATTGTTAACTTTATTACGAACTAAAATCTAAAAATGATGACACAGAAAAGTTTCAGGCTACGAATGTTGTTCCTTTTAACAATGTTCTTGCTATCAATGAATGTTCTTGCGCAGCAAATCACTGTGAAAGGGAAAGTGAAGGATAGCTCTGGCGAAAGTATTATTGGTGCTAACGTTTTGGTGAAGGGGACATCCAATGGAGCGATTACCGATATGGATGGTAACTTTATTATTACGAATGTCAGTCCGAATGCTACGCTGGTGGTTTCGTTCATTGGGTATACGACTCGTGATCTGCCTGTGAATGGTAAGGCGATGATAAATGTGGTGCTGAGTGAAGATGCGCAGGCTTTGAATGAGGTGATGGTAGTGGGCTACGCTACTGGTAGCAAGCATACAATCTCCGGTGCGGTGGAGCGTGTGAAGAAAGAGGATTTGAATAAGGGAGTGGTATCCAGTCCGATGGATGCTTTGAAAGGCAAGGTGGCCGGTGTGGTAATCAGCCAGTCGGGTGGAGATCCTATGGGCACGACAAATGTACGGGTGCGCGGGACGTCTTCTTTGTCCGGTGGCAATGAACCGTTGGTTATTATTGACGGTGTATTTGGTGATATGACCATGCTCAATGCCATTGCTCCAAGTGACATTGAATCGGTCACGATTTTGAAGGATGCTTCCGAAACAGCCCAATATGGTTCGCGTGGTGCGGCGGGAGTTGTAGTGGTGACTACTTCAAAAGGTAAGGTTGGCTTTGCGCAAGTGGAGTACAACGGGCAAGTCGGTTTTAATTCGGTATTTAAGAATCTTGATATGCTTTCCGCAGCCGATTATCGATCTACCGCCGATAAAGCGGGGCTGACTTATACTGATTTGAAGGGTAACACCAATTGGTTGGATGCTATTGAACGTGGAACGGGGCTGACTCAGAGCCATAACTTATCGTTTACTTCGGGCAATGAAATGTCCAATATGAGGGCTTCGCTGGGGGTTATTCAACGTGATGGTGCCTTGAAGAACTCAGATATGATAAACTATACTGCCAAATTGGATGTCATGCAGTATGCTTTTAAGAAGAAGTTGAAACTTGAAATGGGAATGTTTGGTTCGGAACGTGACGGTAATATCCAATACGATATGCAGAAGATGTTTTATTCTGCAGCAGCTTATAATCCGACGTATCCCACAGTGAAAAACAGTAATGGAGTATGGGATGAGGATTTATTGGCCAATGAAATTTATAATCCGCTGGGACAACTGGAGATCACCAATAAGTATGGGGTGACTTCTATCAATACTCACGGCAAGGCAACATGGACCATCCTTTCGGGATTGAATTTAGTTGCATTCGGGTCTTATACAAACTATACGACAGAGAATAAACGGTACATACCGAATGATATCCGTCAGGGGGAATTGAACGGTAACGGTTGGGCATATATTACTAATACCAATCGGAAGGACTTGATGGGAAACCTGCAGTTGAACTATTCAAAAAATTTTGGAAAGCACCATATTGATGCATTGGTATTGATGGAAGGGCAGTCTTATAAGACTTTTACATATTCCATGCAGACAAAAGGGTATGAGAGTAATTACTTTAAGTATAACAATTTGAAAGCTGGTGCTAACGTGGCATGGGGGGATAATACTTCTTATGCTTCCGATTATAAGTTATCGTCTTATATGGCACGTGTAAACTATATGTTTGCCGACCGCTATATTGTGACGGCTAACTTCCGCACGGATGGTTCGTCAAAGTTGGGCAACGGAAATAAATGGGGCGTATTCCCTTCGGCTTCCGTAGCTTGGGTAGTTAGTGAGGAACCGTTTATGAAAGCGATTTCTGCTATTAATAATTTGAAGATAAGGGCTGGATATGGCGTAACGGGTAACCAAGATGCTATTGATCCGTATAATTCGCTGTCGTTAATGGAACCCAACGGTACGACACTGGTGGATGGATCTGCTACGACTACATTTGCAGTGACTTCCAATGATAATCCTGATTTACGCTGGGAAAAGAAGTATACGTTTGATATCGGATTGGATTTATCCATGTTTGGTAATCGTTTCAATCTGACAATGGATTATTATGCTTCGAAGACCAAAGACTTGCTCTATAATTACACTGTTCCGGTACCTCCGTTTACCTATACTTCATTATTGGCCAACATCGGTGAGATGACAAATAATGGTTTTGAAATATCCATGAATGGTGATGTAGTGAAGACAAGGGACTTTTCGTTCAACGCCGGCGTTAATGTTTCTTTCCAAAAGAACAAGCTGGTTTCTCTGCATGGCACTTACAAGGGACAGGAACTGACAACAAGCGAACACATTGCGGTTGCTAATATTAATGCTGCCGGACTGACACAGAATACAGGTGTTACTTACTTGATGGAAGGACAGCCGGTAGGTGTGTTCTATCTGCCTCACTGCACCGGGATAAATGAAAATGGACAATATATTATTGAGGACTTCGATGGAAACGGTGTGGATACAGGTGATAATGGAGACCGAAAGGTATGTGGACAGGCCATTCCTAAGGCTTATATGAGTTGTGACTTTACACTGAAATATAAGAATTGGGACTTAACCACACAATTCAACGGAGCTTTTGGACATAAAATCTATGATGGTACTTCGATGACGTATAGCAACATGAATAACTTCCCGACTTACAATGTATTGGCAAGTGCTCCTGCGCTTAACAACGGAAAGGGGATTCATGATATACAGATTTCTGATTATTGGTTGAAGAAAGGGGATTATGTGAACTTTGAATATGCTTCTTTGGGATATACTTTTAATGAGAAACAACTGAAGAGGACTAGTTTCCTGAAGAATTTACATCTGGCATTCTCGGTGAATAATATTTGCACCATAACCGGATACAAAGGATTGACTCCTATGATTAATTCGGCTAATCTGTCACGTCAAGCTGAAGGAACAGGAACTAATGGTACACTAGGTGTGGATGATAAACGGATTTATCCGTTGGTACGTACTTTCTCTTTCTCAGCATCGGTTAAGTTTTAATGATTTAATAAATTTAAAAGATACGTTTTATGAAAAAAATATTAATTGGCTTTACGCTAGCGGCTACGTGTCTGCTGACGGCATGCTCTCTGGAAGAGAATCCTGAAAGTAAATTTAGTGAAGGAGAGGCTTACAAAAGTTCAACTCTGATCTATGTAAATACGGTGGCTAGTATCTACTCATCCATAGGTAATGGACTTTATGGGGGAACTGATTGTGTACATACGTTGCAGGAGTTCACTTCGGATGCAACCATGCTTCCTGGACGCCAAGGCGATTGGGTAGATGGTGGTAAATGGCAGAATCTGTTTTTGCATAACTTCGCATCATCTACCGATACGTATTCCTCGGTTTGGAATCATTTGTATCAAATTATCGGATTGTGCAATTCTTCCATTGACAAGCTGGAAGAGCTCAAATCGGTCAATACAGATGCCGAGGGTTATATTTATGAACTTCGTGCTTTACGGGCTATTTATTATTATTATGCGATGGACTTGTTCGCACAGGTTCCTCTTGTGACTTCTTCATCAACATCTATTTCGGATGTTTCGCAATCGAATCGCTCGGATGTATTTAAGTTCGTGACGGAAGAGCTGGAGGCTTGTCTGCCGAATTTGTCCGAAGAGAAATCGCAGAATAGCGGATTGTATTACGGACGCGTGACCAAGGCAGTGGCCTATATGTGCATGGCCAAGTGTGCATTGAATTCACCGGTATATACTATTGACGATACTTCTCTTACCAGTTACCAAGCATTTGTGGGTGATGATTTATCGGGCGACTGTCTGGCTAGTGAAACTCAGGGTGCTCAGGTTTCAGCGGCTGGAAAAACAATTTCCATTACAGTGGATGGTACGGCACGTGATGCATGGAGCACGGTTGTGTATTGTGTGAATCAGATCAAAAAGTTAGGTTATGAACTCCAAGGTAATTATGCAGATAACTTTATTGTGGCTAATCAAAACTCGGTGGAGAATATTTTTACCCGTCCGGACGATGACGTAGTATACAAAATTGAGGATTATAATTTGATGCGTTCCATACACTATAATCATGCTGGTGCAATGGGGTATTCTTCGTGGAACGGGGCCTGCTCGAGTGTTCGCCAGATGCAAATTCTGCATTATGGAGAAGCTAATCAGGATCCTCGTCTTGCAATCAATTTCTATACCGGGACAGATTATACAGAGGATACCAATGGGGTGTTGGTAAATGATGGGGCAACCTCACAGAATCTTTCATACGAGCCTTTGAAGGTCGCAGTGGATTTCCCTGCCGGAGCAGATGCACATGATGTGAAATGTGCCGGTGCCCGCTTCAAAAAGTATGAGTACGACGCTTCCAGTACAATTCAGAAAGATATTAATAATGATTTGGTAATTTGGAGGTATGGAGATGCACTATTGATGAAGGCCGAAGCTGAATATCGCTTGGGAGAGAAGGGGGATGCGCTAACCGATGTCAATACGATTCGTGGACGTGTAAACGCTTCTTTGTTGCCTAGCCTGACATTGAATGATCTTTTGAACGAACGTATGGCTGAGCTATCATGGGAAGGGGTTCGTCGTCAGGATCAAGTACGGTTCTGCACGTTTACACAGCCTACCGTAGATCGCTATGTCGGGGTTTGGCATAATGCTTCCGCAGGAGATTATAACGTAGATACACAAGGCTATACGAATGTTTACCCCATTCCTTATTCGGTGTTGAATTTAAATAAGAATTTAAAACAGAATCCCGGTTATTAATAGTATCGTTTTCAATGGGTAGAAGGGTTGGTGCCCTGTTGGCTTTTTTTAGTCGGCGGGGTGCCAATTTACTACCATATATAGTAGTGCTAATGAAGATTATAAAGTTTATAGTGTTGGCTTTTATAGCCGGTTATCAAACGATTCCCTGTTGTGCTCAAGGTCAGTCTTTACTGCGTACAAGTGCCTATTCGTGGTATGGGGATAGTGTCATAGAGAATGGATTTAAAGCTTTTCCACTTTCGTCGGAAGAGTTGGTGTCTAACTATGCTTTTAAGGAACATCGGTGGAAGCGGCGGAATGACTTGTCTGCATACCCGCAGTTGAATTGCAGGTCTTCAGTTGAAAAGGCTGTTTATAATATGGCCCTTGATGAGATGGTAAATGCGATTGAACCGGATAGCACTTTTCGTACCGGTAGGCTGTGGAGCGGGGTATGGACTCGTGATGTGAGTTATAGTGTGATTCTAAGTATGGCATACATGCAACCGGAGGTAGCAATGAAAAGTTTGTTGCGTAAGGTAAATAAGAATAATTGTATTATCCAAGATACGGGTACGGGTGGGGCATGGCCTTGTTCTACCGATCGATTGATTTGGGCGGTTGCGGCTTGGGAAATTTATAAGGTGACGGGAAACAAGGAGTGGCTGAACCGCATCTATCCTATAATCAGGAATTCTGTGGAAGATGATTTCCGTGTGGTGTATGATTCTAAAACCGGATTATTCAGAGGGGAGTCTTCTTTTATTGATTGGCGCGAACAGAGTTATCCCAAATGGATGCAACCTGCGGATATCTATCAGTCGGAATGTCTGGGGACGAATGCCGTGCATGCTCAAGCGCTTACTGTGTTGAGTAATATGGCTCGTTTGACGGGAGATAAGGCTTATGCTATTCATTGTGATGTTGAAGCGAAAGCGTTGAGAAAAGCAATGAACAGAGAGCTGTGGCTGAAAGATAAGGGCTTTTATGCACAGTATTTATATGGACGTAATTATGGCTTGCTTTCACCGCGTAGCGAGACACTGGGAGAGGCTTTGTGTATTCTGTTTGATGTAGCTGATTCTGAAAGGCAAAAAACGCTGGCACGGGAGAATCCCATTCAGGCGTATGGTGCTCCTGTCTTTTTCCCTTATATTGAAGGTCAGCCTCCTTATCACAATGATGCCGTGTGGCCTTTTGTTGCTTCTTATTGGGGTTTGGCTTCTGCAAAAGCGGGAAACGAGAATGGAGTGTTGAATGCCATAGGTAGTGTATATCGGGCTGCATGTATGTTTACCACCGATAAGGAAAACTTTGTAGTGGAAACGGGTAGTCCGTATAAAACGCAGATCAATTCGGATAATATGCTTTGGAGTTTGTCCGGCAGCATCAGTCTGGTTCACCGACTATTGTTCGGCATCTCCTATGAGGAAGATCGTCTTGTCTTTAAACCGTTTGTTCCCAAGGTTTTGTCCGATACGCGGGAGCTGACTGGCCTGAAGTACCGGAAGAGTTTCTTGGATATTGAACTGATCGGATATGGTAACAGAATAGCTTCATTCTCTTTGGATGGTCGTTCACATGGTGCTTTTGTGCCGGATACATTGACTGGTAAGCATCGGATTAAGATTGTACTCACCGATAATGATCTTCATAAGCAGTCGGTTCATTTAGTGGAATCTGTTTATAGTCCTATGACGCCAACAGTGGCTATGAGGGGCCAACAGTTGAGTTGGACTCCGGTTGATAGAGCGGTATCTTATAAAATATATAAGGATGGAAAATCTGTTGCAACGGTTTCTGACAGATGTCATTACGATTTGACCGTGCCTGGAGAATATCAGGTGATTGCAGTAGATGCCCAAGATTTTGCTTCTTTTGCCAGTGAGCCATTACTCTCGGGCGTTGCAAAGCAGGAGTATCCTTTTGTGGTATCAATTGCTCGTGACCGGAATAGAAAGGTCGATTGTACGGTTAATGCTCCTGTTGCCGGTTGGTATGCCGTTGACTTTCTTTATGCCAATGGTAACGGTTCGTTGACTCAAGATAATAAGTGTTGCATTCGTTCATTATTTGTAGACAATAGTTTTGCGGGTGGGGTTATCTTTCCGCAAAGAGGAATGAACAGTTGGAATGACTGGGGGTGGAGCAATAAGGTTTCTGTCCAATTAAAGCGAGGCAATAATCTGTTCTCATTACGCTTTGAGAAAGAAGATGAAAATATGAATATAGAGGTAAACGGAGCCGAACTTAAGCAACTACGTGTGATTAAGATTAACTGGTAAGGGACGAGTGAAGTAGCTAACTTTTAACTCCTCTTTCTATTCACCCCTCCATTGTTGAAATCAAAGTTATAAGGTGATTTATATGCACGTAAATCTTTAACTATATTTGGCTACTCTAAAACTAGTTATTAGGATAAAGAAATGATCTTAGTTTTAATCTTTTTCAACTAAATTGCAAAACAATCGCTAGTTGTTTCTTGGTAATATAATAAGCCCCTGTAATCATAAAGACTGTAGGGGCTTTTATAAAAAAGTAGGATTAGGTTTACTTGCTTAATGCAGTAGCTACGTCTACGGCGCAAGCTACGGTGCAACCTACCATTGGGTTGTTACCAATTCCAAGGAATCCCATCATTTCTACGTGAGCGGGAACTGAAGAAGAACCGGCAAATTGTGCATCACTGTGCATACGGCCCATTGTGTCGGTCATACCATAGGAAGCAGGACCTGCGGCCATGTTATCCGGGTGAAGCGTACGACCTGTACCACCACCTGATGCTACAGAGAAGTAGGGTTTACCTGCTGCAATGCGTTCTTTTTTATATGTTCCGGCTACCGGATGTTGGAAACGGGTAGGGTTGGTAGAGTTACCTGTGATAGATACGTCTACACCTTCTTTCCACATGATGGCAACACCTTCGCGTACGTCATCGGCACCATAGCATTTTACTTTGGCACGTGCACCGTCGCTGTAAGCAATCTCTTTAACTACTTTTAGTTCGCTGGTATAGTAATCAAATTGAGTTTGTACATAAGTAAAGCCGTTGATACGTGAAATGATCATAGCTGCGTCTTTACCCAGACCATTCAGGATGCAACGCAAAGGTTCTTTACGTACTTTGTCTGCTTTAGCTGCAATTTTGATTGCACCTTCGGCTGCGGCAAATGATTCGTGACCTGCAAGGAAGCAGAAACATTTGGTCTCTTCGCGAAGCAACATTGCTGCGAGATTTCCGTGTCCCGTACCTACTTTACGGTCGTCGGCTACAGAACCGGGAATGCAGAATGATTGCAAACCGATACCGATAGCTTCAGCTGCATCTGATGCATTTTTGCAGCCTTTCTTCAATGCAATTGCTGCACCTACTACATAAGCCCATTTTGCATTCTCAAAGCAAATCGGTTGAGTTTCTTCACACGTTTTATAAGGATCAACACCGAACGAATCGCAAATAGCGTTAGCTTCTTCGATGTCTTTAATGCCGTTAGCGTTTAAAGCAGCGAGAATCTGCTTCATGCGACGGTCTTGACTTTCAAATTTTACTTCTCTAATCATAATTTCTTTCCTCCTTAGTCTTTACGTGGGTCAATGTATTTAACGGCACCTGCTTCTTTGCTGAAACGACCGTAAGTTCCGGTTACTTTCTTCAAGGCTTCGTTAGCGTCAGTACCTTTCTTGATCTCATCCATGAATTTACCCATATTGACAAATTCATATCCACATACTTGGTCATCTTTATCCAATGCCATAGTTTTGATATAGCCTTCGGTCATTTCCAGATAACGGGTTCCCTTAGCCAATGTACCATAAAGAGTACCTACCTGGCTACGCAGACCTTTACCTAAATCTTCCAAACCGGCACCGATCATCAAACCGCCTTCAGAGAAAGCAGACTGACTACGACCATAAACAATTTGGAGGAAGAGTTCGCGCATAGCAGTGTTGATAGCGTCGCAAACGAGATCGGTGTTCAAAGCCTCAAGAATGGTCTTTCCCGGAAGAATTTCAGAAGCCATTGCAGCAGAGTGAGTCATACCGGAGCAGCCCAGAGTTTCAACTAGAGCTTCCTGAATGATACCTTCTTTTACATTAAGGGTTAATTTACACGCACCTTGCTGAGGAGCGCACCAGCCTATACCGTGCGTCAAACCAGAGATGTCTACAATTTCTTTTGCTTTTACCCATTTACCTTCTTCGGGAATAGGAGCCGGTCCGTGGTTAGGACCTTTCTTCACAACACACATGTGTTCCACTTCGTGTGAATAAGTCATAATTAGCTCTTTTTTTTAAGTGATATATAATAAAAAACGTAGTTCTGTTTTCAAAATCGACTGCAAAGGTACTTCTTTTCTTTGTTCCTGCAAATTGAGCGTTCTGACTTTTTAATGGAAGAGGTGTAATAAAATGCAGTGTTTCTGCATATTGTAATGTCTACTTTGCATTTTTTGAGTACAAGGTCTCATTTATTTGAGTACAAACTTTAACTTATCAAATTTTCTAAAAGGTTATTTGATCCGTCAGATGCACTTTCTGTCGATTACTTAAGGACTAATTGAACTTTATTTATAATTTTACGCCCTAAAATAATAATTATGGTGAAAATAGAAGATGCTCTTTTACGTCAGGCTGCAAGTGAGGGTATGGACGCTTTTATCGGACTAATTACTGATCGGTATAAGGAAGTAATAGGTGGAGAACTGACGACACAAACCATGCCGTTGTTGACTAGTGAGCAGCATTCATTACTTGCTTATCAAATATTTCGTGACGAAATAATGGAAGGTGGCTTTTGTCAGTTGATACAGAATGGTTACGGAGGCTATATTTTCGCCAATCCATTTGCAAAAGTGATGCGGCTGTGGGGAGTAGGGGAATTAAGTAAATTGATTTATAAAGCTCGTGAAATTTACGATGCAAATAAAAAAGATTTGGAACGTGAACGTACAGAAGACGAATTTATGGCAATGTATGAACAATACGAAGCTTTTGATGATTTGGAAGATACCTTTCTTGAAAAAGAAGAAGAATTTACTGCATTGGTTGCCGATTATGTGGATGAGCATTTAAATGTATTTATTGAGGTTTCATAAATTGTGCTTTCTTGTTTAACTGGCATTTTACTATGTAACCTATGATAAATCAACAGGGAAACCTATGAGAACTTATACTTTTAAAATGAATTAATGTTAATGATGGCATGCGAATGCAGTATTTCGTTTAATTATTCATTTTTATATTAAAAACAATAAAAAGAGTATCGAGTAGTCTGTAACTCGATACTTTTATTTAAATTTGCAAACATAATACTAAATTGAAAATGAAAACGAAAAGGATTAAGTTTTTAGCAGTTGCTGTCATTCTATTAATTGGCATTTCTTTTACTTCATGCTTGAATTCGGATAATAATACGACATCTCCTATAAGAGGGTTTGTTAAAGTTTACAATTCTTATTCAACTTATTTTAAAGATCTTACGGGTGCAATTTATACGCCAACTACCACTTCTTTGGCAACATGGGAGACTTATGGTTTTAAACCTGAATCTACTAATATAGCGTATATATATGGAACTTATGATACAGAACAATATCCTAATGCTGTGACTGATAAAAACTATCCTATAGATTTATCTTTTGCGATTTCTTTAGATCATAAAGTGGAGATCGTAGATAATTCTGGTGCTTCAAATGATTCCATTAATAAGGCAGCTATAATCTCTCTTGATGCTTCGTCTCAATATAGTAATAGTGCAATATTAAAGCCATGGTTTTTTGATGAGAAGACATTAATGCTACCTATTCAATATTATTTATCTAAAGATAATCATTCTTTTACTCTCGTTTATTACCCATCCGAAAATCAAGTAGCTAATGGAACCTTGAAATTACATTTGAGACATAATAATCAAGGTGATACGTCTACAAGTTCAAATTCTTTAAATGAATATATAAAAAATAGTATGTATGTCTATATTTATTTATGTGCTTATGATTTATCTGATGTTCTTGATTTGTATGGGGGTAATGTGTCGAATATAGAAATTGAAACTAAGGAAAACCCATCTTCCGTAGCATTAGATGATTCACAGACTACGACAAATACGTATACAGTAGAGCATAAGGTGATAGATATTTCAGAATAATCTAAAATTGGATTATAAAGCATTAATTCATATAGCAATGATACTGATTTCCTCTCCGGCTCGTGCCTGGGAGGAAATTCGTTTGGATGAGGATAAGCGAAGAGTCTTTGTGAACTTTGCTTATCCCATGATTGGGTTTTGTGGGTTGTCTGTCTTTATTGGCTCTTTATTGGCCAAGGGTTGGGCCGGACCGGAAAGTTTTCAATATGCCATGACGCAATGTTGTGCAGTGGCTGTTTCCCTCTTCGGAGGGTATTTTCTGGCGGCTTACCTCATCAATGGACTGTGTGTCAGGATGTTTAAGATGAAGAGTGATATACTTCTTACACAACAGTTTGCCGGCTATGCTTTGGTTGTGGTTTTCATGCTTCAGATTATTATCGGCTTGTTGCCGGATTTTAATATAATTGCTCTGTTATTACAGTTTTATACGATATATGTGGTATGGGAAGGTGCGGATAAATTAATGGAAGTGGAGGAGAAATACCGCCTGCGCTTTACTATTCTCGCATCTATTCTGCTATTGGCATGCCCTATGGTCATTCAGGTGATCTTCAATAAACTGATGGTTGTCCTTAACTAGCAATAGCTTTTAATTGACAAAACTTATGAAACAATCTCCAATTAATATAAAGAATAAACGTGCCTCGTTCGATTATGAATTTATAGACACTTACACTGCAGGCATCGTGCTTACCGGGACGGAAATCAAATCGATCCGTTTGGGAAAGGCGAGTCTGGTAGATACTTTTTGTTACTTCGCCAATGGAGAGCTATGGGTGAAGAACATGCATATCACTGAATATTTTTACGGTTCGTATAATAATCATGTGGCACGTCGCGAGCGTAAGCTGTTACTGAATAAAAAAGAATTGGACAAATTAGAACGCGGTTCCAAAGATCCCGGATTTACCATCGTTCCCGTGAGAATGTTTATCAACGAAAAAGGACTTGCCAAAGTGGTGATAGCGCTTGCCAAGGGTAAGAAACAGTATGATAAACGCGAGGCTCTTAGAGAAAAAGATGATAAGCGTGATATGGCACGCATGTTTAAGCACTAATCAAACTAAAAGTTTCATCGTTACAATTGCTTTTCTTTTCAACAATCTGCGTACTTTTGCGTTTTTAAGGAATATAGGCATTAGCGAATAGAGTAAATATCTTGGCAGATTTATAATGAAGAAAAATATTCAAGACGTGGTGCGCGAGCGCATCCTCATTTTAGATGGTGCTATGGGCACCATGATACAACGTTCTAATTTAACGGAAGGAGACTTCCGTAATGAACGTTTTGAGAAGATAACGGGACAGCTGAAAGGAAATAATGATTTGCTTACGTTGACCCGTCCCGATATTATTCTGGATATCCACCGCAAGTATTTGGAGGCCGGAGCGGATATCATAGAGACAGATACATTTAACGCTACGCGGGTGAGTATGGCTGATTATCACGTACAGGAGTATGTGCGCGAAATGAACCTTACAGCTGCGAAACTGGCTCGTGGCATAGCAGATGAATATACAAAAAAAACTCCTGATAAACCGCGTTTTGTAGCCGGATCAGTTGGCCCTACCAATAAAACATGCTCTATGAGCCCGGATGTGAATAATCCGGCTTTCCGTGCAGTATCTTTTGATCAGCTTGCCGCTGCCTATCAGGAGCAAATGGAGGCCTTGCTCGAAGGTGGGGTGGATGCACTGCTGATAGAAACTATCTTTGATACTTTAAATGCTAAAGCTGCTGTTTTTGCTGCGGAAGAAGCCATGCAGGCAAGCGGGAGGCGTGTGCCGTTGATGATTTCGGTTACTGTATCCGATACGGGTGGACGTACGCTTTCCGGGCAAACGTTGGAGGCTTTTCTGGCTTCCATTCAACATGCCGAACTCTTTTCCATTGGCTTGAATTGTTCATTTGGTGCCAGTCAGTTGAAGCCATTCCTCGAACAACTGGCTGCCCGTGCTCCCTATTATATTAGCGCGTATCCCAATGCCGGACTACCTAATAGTCTGGGACAGTATGACCAAACTCCCGAAGAAATGGAGCATGAGGTGAAGGAATATATTCACGAAGGTCTGGTGAATATCATTGGCGGTTGCTGTGGTACAACGGATGCTTATATTGCGAAGTATCCGGCATTAGTGGCGGGAGCCACTCCACATGTTCCGGTAACGAAACCGGATAGTCTTTGGTTATCGGGTTTGGAATTGCTGGATGTGACACCGGAAAAGAACTTTATCAATGTGGGCGAACGCTGCAATGTAGCAGGATCACGTAAATTCCTACGGCTGATTAATGAAAAGAAATACGAAGAAGCGTTGAGCATCGCCCGCCATCAGGTGGAGAACGGTGCGCAGGTGATCGACATCAATATGGACGATGGATTATTGGATGGCGTCACAGAGATGACGACTTTCCTTAATTTGATTGCTTCTGAACCAGAAATAGCACGAATTCCGGTGATGGTTGACTCTTCCAAGTGGGAGGTGATTGTAGCGGGACTGAAGTGTTTGCAGGGAAAGTCCATTGTTAATTCCATCTCGTTGAAGGAAGGCGAAGAAGTCTTTTTGGAACATGCACGTACGGTCAAACGCTACGGGGCGGCTGTGGTGGTGATGGCTTTTGATGAAAAAGGACAGGCAGATACGGCGGAACGCAAAATTGAAGTGTGTTCCCGTGCCTATAAATTGCTGGTGGAGAAAGTTAATTTCAATCCCCATGATATTATTTTCGACCCTAATGTGCTGGCTGTAGCTACCGGTATGGACGAACATAATAACTATGCTGTGGACTTTATACAGGCTACGGGGTGGATCAGAAAGAATCTGCCGGGAGCGCATATTAGTGGAGGAGTGAGCAATTTGTCTTTCTCTTTCCGCGGAAATGATTATATCCGTGAGGCAATGCATGCCGTTTTCCTGTATTATGCTATCCGTGAGGGGATGGATATGGGCATTGTGAACCCTGCATCTTCGGTGCTTTATACGGATATTCCAACCGATGTATTGGAACGTATAGAGGATGTTGTACTAAACCGACGTCCTGATGCATCGGAACGGCTTATAGAACTGGCCGAGCGTTTGAAAGCGGAAGGTGAACAGTTGAAAGAAAACGGAGGCGTGCAATCGTCTGTGCTTGCCTGGCGTGAAGGTACAAGCGTAGAAGATCGTTTGAAGTATGCTTTGACCAAAGGCATCGGCGATTATATGGAAGAAGACTTGAATGAGGCGTTGAAGCTTTATCCCAAAGCGGTGGCTGTGATAGAAGGTCCGCTGATGGCTGGCATGAACTACGTGGGCGATTTGTTCGGTGCCGGAAAAATGTTCTTGCCGCAGGTGGTGAAAACCGCCCGTACCATGAAGAAGGCGGTAGCCATATTGCAACCGTTCATCGAATCGGAGAAAGAGGAAGGCATTACTTCTGCGGGTAAAGTGCTGCTTGCCACGGTCAAGGGCGATGTACACGATATTGGAAAGAATATTGTTGCGGTGGTGATGGCATGCAATGGCTATGAGATTATAGACCTTGGCGTGATGGTTCCGGCAGAGAAGATTATTCAACGCGCCTTTGAGGAGAAGGTGGATATTGTAGGTTTGAGTGGGTTGATTACCCCTTCACTTGAGGAAATGGTACATGTGGCTTCCGAGTTGGAGAAAGCGGGAGCCGACTTTCCGTTGATGATTGGCGGAGCTACAACTTCGCGCTTGCATACCGCCTTGAAGATAGCTCCGGTGTATCATGCTCCGGTGGTATATATGAAAGATGCTTCGCAGAATGCAATGGTTGCCGCACGGCTGATGAATCCGAAAGCTCGTAAGGAATTGGAGGAGGAGTTGAAGGTAGACTACCAACAGCTACGCGAAAAGCATGCAGCAAAAGAGGTGAAAACCGTTCCGTTGGAGGAAGCTCAAAAGAATAGACTAAACCTTTTTGAATAAAGGAAAGTCTATTTATGCCTGTTTGGTATGGCTCTATTTTTTAATTTTCTTTTTATAGTAATCGTATCTCTCTATAATTTCACGGACAAAGTTGTAAGTCTCTATTCCACGAAAGTATCCGTTTTTACAAACAGGATCGGTGAAATATTCCTCATGGCTTTTTAATAGAATGAACTTTTCCACATTGTTATTCCAGATGTACTCGTTTTTCCCGTACTTTCGGGCTAAGGCTTGTGCATCCTGAATATGCCCGATGCCGGAGTTATAAGCTGCAAGTACAAATTTTAGCCGTTCTGTTTCCGGTACTTTCGTGAAGCTTTTATCTGTGATAGCAATGTATTTTATCGCAGCTTTTATACTTTCTTCCGGGGATTGCTCTCTCCCTGAAGGAATTCCCATGGCATGGGCGGTGCTTGGCATTAATTGCATCAATCCTTTGGCTCCGGCCCATGATACCGCGGTTGTATCGAAATTGGATTCGGTATAAGCTAATGATGCCAATAAGCGCCAATCCCAGTGAATTTTTTTGGCATATTTCTTAAATAACTTATCGAAATGAGAAATCTTGCCTTCACGAAGCGAAAGAACAGGAGAATGGGGGATGGCCTTGCTGATCTCAAAGTAGCGTTTCATACTCGAAGTATAGGCCGGTGAAGTCATATTTTCCTTATGCCATAAGGTTGCAACTCTAGCCAGTTCGGGACAATCGGAACGTACAGCCCATGATGCACGCTGATCAAAACTGACGGACAGCTTGATGTCCAGATTGGGATAATAAGTTGTGTTGAGCTTCGCCACATCGTTATCTGCAACGGCATAGCTAATTTTTCCTTGTGCCACCTGTGTAATCAGGTCTTCCACTGAAGTACTGTCATTATCTACCTGATGAATGTGAATACCACCACCAAGTTCCTTGTTGAGATTAACCATTCTGGTATAGTATTTGCCCGGCTTTACATATACATCTTTGCCTACCAGTTCGGTAACGTCTTTTAATGGCTTTATCTTTCTTCCGCCACGCCGCTGTACAATAACCTGATGAGTAATGACCTCTTCGCCGCAATAAGTCAGACTATCTTTCCATTCTCTTGTTATCGGAAGGTTGTAAGCAATAAGGTCTCCTTCACCTGCCTGCAACTTTTCAATAAGTTCGTGTACGCTTTTGCCCACTTCCACCCGTAGCTTTACCCCGAGGCTTTTGGCAAATTGTTCACTCAGTTCGTATTGAAATCCCATGTCCTGCCCCCGGTAGATAAAATAGGAAGTAGAACTGTACAAGGTCAGTATAACCAACTCTCCGCTATCTTTTATTTGCTGTAGGTCATGCGGCCTTTTTTCTTCTGCTGTCTTTCGATGTCCGTAATGACACCCCGGTAGCAGAAAGGAACATAAAGAAGCAATCAGAAAAAAGCGGAAGGTTGCTCTCATAGGCGTTTAAGATTAAGATTTTGCAGGGAGATGCTTTTTGATGTACATCGTCAGAATGTCAATAGCCACTTGGTTGTTTCCGCCTTCGGGAATGATGAGGTCGGCATACCGTTTAGTCGGTTCAATAAACTGTAAATGCATGGGTTTCAACACCCGTATATAGCGATTCATAACAGCTTCCGCCGTACGCCCGCGTTCCAATACGTCGCGTTGTATCACCCGGATGAGTCGCTCGTCAGGATCGGCATCGACAAAGACTTTCAAATCCATCATATTCCGTAATTCTTTGTCACACAAGGCAAGGATACCTTCAATAATAATGACTTCGCGCGGTTCTATGTGTATGGTTTCAGGTTGACGTGTGCACGTCAGGTAAGAGTAAGTGGGTTGCTCAATGCTCTTTCCGGCACGTAGCATAGCTACATGTTTGGAGAGTAGACTCCACTCAAAGGCATCGGGATGATCGAAATTGATATTTTGACGTTCTTCCACTGGCACGTGGCTGCTATCTTTGTAATATGAATCTTGTGGCAATAATACCACTTCACCTGCCGGTAAGCTCTCAACAATTTTACGTACGACGGTGGTCTTTCCTGATCCGGTTCCGCCTGCAATTCCTATTATTAACATCCGTTTAAATGTTTTTTACGAACAAAACGAGTACTTTTGTGTCTAATTACAATATCGCCGTTTTTCGGCCAGACAAATATAGACATAAATCATTTAAATAGCAAAGTTATGGTAAAGCACATCGTATTATTTAAACTCAAGGATGAAGTGCCGGCAGAGGAAAAGCTGGCAGCGATGAATAATTTTAAGAAAGCCATTGAGGCCCTTCCTTCCAAAATAGCTATGATTCGCAAGATTGAAGTGGGGTTGAATATCAATCCGGCTGAAGCGTGGAGTATTGCGTTGTATAGCGAATTCGATACCTTGGACGATGTGAAAGCTTATGCTGCTCATCCCGATCATGTAGCTGCAGGAAAATTGCTTGCCAATGTGAAAGAGAGTCGTGCGTGTGTAGATTATGAATTTTAAAGATTAAAACCTAAAATAAAGAATATGAAAAAACTTTTGACCCTTTGTCTGCTGTTAGCAACTACATTAATTCAAGCACAGATACAAGAGCCCGTTAAGTTTAAGTCGGAGCTTAAAAAGCTTTCTGCAAGCGAAGTGGAAGTAGTATTTACCGCTACTATTGATCAGGGATGGCATGTCTATTCTACTGAACTTGGTGATGGTGGCCCCATTTCGGCGACTTTTAATATTGATAAGATTTCCGGTGCCAAACTCAATGGTAAATTAAAACCTCAGGGCAAGGAGATCAATGTGTATGACAAAATGTTCGAGATGAAGGTGCGCTACTTTGAGCATACGGCGCAGTTTGCACAGAAGTTGAAGCTTACCGGCGGAGCTTATCATATAGAAGGTTATCTGGAATTTGGAGCTTGCAATGATGAGAATTGCCTGCCGCCTACTCAGGTTTCATTCAACTATTCCGGTCAGGGTGTTGCTGCATCAGAGGCTACCGGAAATAAGGCGGAGAGTGAAAATAGCAGTGTGGCTAAAGGTGCAAATGCAACATCGGCAACTAGTCCAGGGGATGCTAACGCTTCCCTGTTACCGGAAAATTCTTCGGCAGATGAAAGCGGACAAGCAGATTCGATAAAGGTTATTGGCGGAGCTGACGGTTCCACTACGATAGCCGTTTCGGATGGTGCTGACCTTTGGAAGCCGGTCATCAATGAGTTGCAGTCTTTTGGTGAAATGACTTCACAAAAAGACATGTCTTGGCTTTATATCTTTATTACCGGTCTTTTGGGAGGGTTGCTGGCATTGTTCACTCCTTGTGTATGGCCCATTATCCCTATGACGGTGAGCTTCTTCTTAAAGCGTTCAAAAGATAAGAAGAAAGGAATACGTGATGCCTGGACTTACGGCGCTTCCATTGTCGTTATTTATGTTGCATTGGGGTTGGCTATTACCGCAATCTTCGGAGCAAGTGCACTTAATGCGCTTTCCACTAATGCCATATTCAATATACTTTTCTGTTTGATGTTGGTGGTGTTTGCCGCTTCATTCTTCGGAGCTTTTGAATTGACGTTGCCTTCTAAATGGAGCAATGCGGTGGATAGCAAGTCCGAGAAGACCAGTGGATTATTGAGCATTTTCCTAATGGCGTTTACCTTATCATTGGTTTCTTTCTCCTGCACGGGCCCTATTATCGGTTTCCTTTTGGTGCAGGTATCTACCACGGGTAATGTAATAGCTCCGGCTATCGGAATGTTGGGCTTTGCTATTGCGTTGGCGTTGCCATTCACGCTGTTTGCTCTGTTCCCATCGTGGTTGAAGTCCATGCCTAAATCGGGCGGGTGGATGAATGTCATTAAAGTGACGCTTGGTTTCCTTGAATTGGCTTTTGCCTTGAAGTTCCTTTCCGTAGCCGATTTGGCTTATGGTTGGCATATTCTGGATCGTGAAACATTCCTGGCATTATGGATTGTGATCTTTGCTTTGTTAGGCTTCTACTTGTTGGGCAAATTTAAATTCCTTCATGATGACGACAATACCAAGATTGGAGTGGGACGTTTCTTCCTCGCACTTGCATCGCTTGCTTTTGCCGTGTATATGGTTCCCGGACTTTGGGGAGCTCCGTTGAAAGCGGTAAGTGCTTTCTCTCCTCCTTTGAATACACAGGATTTCAATTTGTATAAGAATGAGATTCATGCCAAGTTCGACGATTATGATCTGGGTATGGAGTATGCCCGTCAGCATGGCAAACCGGTGATGCTTGACTTTACCGGATACGGTTGTGTGAACTGTCGCAAGATGGAGCTAGCTGTCTGGACCGATTCCAAAGTAAGTGACATCATCAATAATGATTATGTGCTTATTTCGCTTTATGTAGATAACAAGACTTCGCTTCCTTCTCCTGTAAAGGTTGTTGAGAACGGTCGGGAGCGGACGTTGCGTACAGTTGGTGATAAATGGAGCTACTTACAGCGTGTTAAGTTTGGTGCCAATGCCCAACCGTTCTATGTATTGGTAGACAATAATGGGATGCCGCTCAACAAATCCTATTCGTACAATGAGGATATTCCTAAATATGTGGAATTCCTGCAAACAGGACTTGATAATTATAAGAAGGGAAACTGATTCTGTGAGAGAGGCTATTGGAAGAATAGCTGAAACACTGTTGAAGGATTCTTTTTGAGATAAACAATGAGGGCTGCCTATAAAGGCAGCCTTTGTTGTTTTTATTGCTCTGCTAAATAGCTTTTTATCGATATAGCTCCTTAGCTGATATTAGCGGTATTGTTTCTTTTCACAATCTCTGTCTTTCTTCATTACCTGCGCCAGTACCCTTATATTCGCGCTGCTTATTATTAAGCTTATATCGCAGTGTGAAACAGATTCCGCGACTGTTATTCTTCGTTTCCCTATATTGTAGTGTCTTATTAAAATAGAATGTGGATGCCTCTCGCTGTGTATGCAAGAGATCAGTACCTTCGAGTATTATGCTCCACACTCCCTTGTGCCATTCTTTAGATATGCTGGCATTAAGACATCCCGAACTATGCACATACTGATTCTGCATATTTCCGTTTGTTGTCCATTGTCCATCTACACGGAGAATGAATTCGGAAGGAAACCTGAATGAATTGTTTAATTGAAATTGGACTAAAGCACCATTCATTCTTTTTCGCTCGCCAATATATTGGGTAGAGAACCATTGATAAGTTCCTGCTGCGCTAAGGTTGGGTTGCCAAATTCCGAACACAGGTGAATAAGAAGTCATATATGTCAGTACATTACGGCTCTTGTTATTATTGAATTTGTTTATACCTATCTTTTCATTACCTTGCATTTGCTCTACATCAAATAAAATGTCGTCTTTATAATGATTGTACCCGATCTGCATATTGAAATCTCGATATGATGCACCCAACTCTATATTGTGGATATATGTCGGCTGCAACCCTGGATTGCCACTAAGATAAGTAAGTCGATTGCCATAATTAATTGCACTTTTCAGCATTTCATACATAGGACGAACCGTTTGTATTCGATAATTGAGAGAATAGCGCACACCCATTAAAATTGTATTGAAAGATAGCGTTGGAAATACATTATTGTAAATATTACTTTCTGCACTATTCTTTATTCCACCATCAAAGAAATTATATAAAACATGTTCATAGCGGAGTCCGACCGAAAGCTGAGTGTTTTCATTAAAAGGCAAATTATAACTAGTAAATAGTGCCAGATTGCGGTCGTGTATATCATCATCGCTAGAATTTATAATCCCTTCATAGCCGCTGAAGTCTGTGTGGCGATTAGTGGAAGTAAATTCGCTACCTACTAATATCATTCCCTTCCATAAAGGATGCACAGCAGTAAGTTTGGCAGCGTAAAAATGGTTGGTTGTATGTTCTAATGTTGCGGCATCGTACTCTGAATAGTTCTGACTGAGTTCTGATATATTATCACTCTGCCTGCTTCCGCTTATCATCATATCACCATTGAAATTAATCTCCCAATTATGAATTTTAGCGTTGTCGAACAGGTTAATCCTGTGAGTAGGATGAATATGTGGAAGAATTGTTTCCTGAGTATCCCAATAATCAAACTTCTTTCCATTAGCAAATACATCGGTAAAGTTGTGGTCTGTCGTCTTTCCCCCCGGCGTACCGGTTACTTCATACATTGCTCCGACAGTATGATCTTTACCGATATTATAATTAATGCCCAATTGTCCATATAAAGATTGTTCTCTGGTATGGTCTACCGAAGTGGCATGTTGCTGCCAAAGACTGTCTACATAAGTCTTAATATTGGTGACAGCCGTTTCGCGTTTGTGTTTCAAATCATAACGAAAAGTACCCATAAGCTCTAGTTTATCATGTTTATAACTTCCACTTATCTGTTTGCCTATATCCGTTTTGTGAGAATATGCAGTTTGCGAAGAAACGTCCATTGTCCAACCATCATCTTTATTTTTAATCGTCTTTATATAAATAACGGCATTGTCGTTAGCGTTATATTCTGCACCTGGAGACGTAAGTACATCCACTTTCTGTAATTCATCCGACTTTATACGGTCTAGTTCGGACAAATCACGCACTTGCCTACCATTGACATAAATGATAGGTGCTCCCTTTCCTATAACCTCAAATGTGCCATCCATCTTCTTCTTAATGCATGAAAGATGTTCCAATACCTGCTTGGCACTACCTATTTTTTCCAATACGCTACCAGCGATTCGCGTTGATATTCCGCCTGAGATAACTTTTTCCTTAGGAATGTGTGATTTGATTATTACCTCTCCCAAGTTGAGTTCATAACTGATACTGTCTTTTGTCTGTGCTTCTGCAAACAAACTAATGGCTATCATTGCAGCCAAAATAACTAATTTTCTCATACCTAAAATAATTAATTTCATTGCTTTTATTATTTCGCTGCAAAAGTACGCGACTCTTTTGGTCTAAAATAGCTATATTTGTCATTCTAATAGTCGCAAATGGTCATAATCAATATGTGAATGGAAGAAAGAGTAGGAGAGCACGGTCCTTTAAACATATTTGCAGAAATGTTAGGTACCACGGTAAACAAGGGACAAGTAATTGTCCCGGCAGACAAGGGATCTGGTTATTTTAAGGGCATCTTATTGGATAACTTCGCAGGTTTGCTGTTTTTTAATTATCATCTAAATGACAATCTAATCTATCAACGACCACATCAGAAAGAGGAAGTTAATGTAAGATTAGAAAATTACCCCTATCTTTTATTTCAGTTTCGGGGATGCCTGGCGGATGATTCGGTGTCTCTTAGCCAACGTTTTGTTCAAATTTCAACAATGGGTATTAATATGGAAGAAGATGTGATGAGTGGAAAAGACCGTGCAGATCTCTTTATTACTATTAATTCTAAACATCTTATACAAAAAATACCCAATCATAGCGAATCGCTGATTTTAAAAAGTATTCTTTTTAATGAGCGCCCTTTATTTTTTGAGTATAGTATAAATAAACAGATACAAAGCATCATCACAGAAATAATAGAATGCAGTGTGCCATCTAATTTTATTTCTTATTTCCTTTCCATAAAGGTCGATGAACTCATCTGCCGTTTACTAGTGTCTCTTGCTGGACGTCAGGAACAAACAATATATCCTATTCATCCAAATGATTTACGAAAGATATATTCTGTTAAAGACCAAATACTAGCTAATCTTAGCAATCCACCAATTATAGAAAGTCTTGCAAAGAATGCATGCATGAGCGAAACAAAATTAAAACGCCTTTTTAAGCAAGTGTTTGGGGATAGCATTTTTAATTATTACGAAATACGCCGCATTCAAAAAGCTGCACAGTTATTGAAAGGTGGTGGACAAACAGTTTCTAGCGTAGGCTATACTTTAGGATTTACAAATCTTAGTCATTTCTCCCGTATTTTTGAGCGAATAATAGGAGTTAAGCCGAAGGCATACTGCAAACTTCATCTTTAAAATTATTATAATAACGTAAGTTCATAGTGGTAATCATTTAAATGTTATAATTCAGTACTATAAATTTAATATGAAAAAAATAATTAGTATTACAATATGTATATTATGTGTATTACATTGTTTAGCACAAGATGCAATCAAAGTAAACGTATCTTATAATCAAACTAATCAATATTTGGTTGTTGATATAGAGAATGTTAGTCATGACACTTCTTTCTTAATATATAACCAGAATCCTAGCTCTTCACAGCTTGATGGAAGCTGCCTGTATGTTAGCAAAAGCTATAGACAGGATTATGGCATTAGTGACATGTATAAAGAGCAATTTCCCTTGGTAGAGTATGATAAAGCTACAAATCTCTCTGAAGGAAAATGTCCTCGATATATTGACCTTACTCCGTTGAAAAAAGTCTGTTATGGTCTAAGTTTGAAAGATAAGAAACAATATAATAACCTAAACCGACTTTATGTGAAAGTTAAATTGGTGGTAACATCTGTAAGGAAAGGTACGAAACGCAAAATAGTGCATAATATAAAAGTTTATCAACAATGTGTTGATATAAAACTGCATAGTTACAAAATGCCCTTTATTTCTGAGTTTTGTCACAAAAACCATGTATTTTTGTGACATGATCAAACGTAAACGCAATATAAATATTTTATTACCTGTTTCTAATATTATATCGGTTCGTTTAATAGCTTTTTGGCCTTTCAGATGCTTCCTTTGTGCCTTAAATAATAAAAACTATGGCACATTTTACTCAAAACAAACATCTTGATTATTCCGGGTTAATCATGCTTGGAAGCCTTGCAGTTAATGCATCCCTTCAGACTGCAAGGACTTTATTTCTTGATAGGGAGCAGTGCGAAACTTATTATTCCTATAAAGAAAAGAAGGAAGTAAGCTTAGAAGTGCAATTTGAATCGTCTGTATTGACTTGTTTATTCGATAATAATAATACTTGTGAGAGGGTTTTTCTTTTGGTTGATACAGCAATAGACTTTGTGCATTGTATTGAATATTGTTGCAATACTTTCCCGATGCATGAGGGTCCGAGAGGTTGGGAAACAAATCACTGTCTTATCCAGATATACATAGATAATCAGCAGGAATATGGGCTTTCAATTTCTCCAATCTAGAGAGATTGTTTTTCCCTTTGAATGTGGAACTTAATATAAAACAGCAACAATAAGATTAATAGCTTATTGTTGCTGTTTGTAGATTTTTATAAAGTTATTTTTTATCCTTTAATACTTCTTGCAACAACTCAACTTTTTCTTTTTCTGATTCTAAAAGTTTGTCGTATAGCTCTACTATTTTATCAATAGGATTAAATGTTGGAGAGTAATTTATAGAACCAGAATTGTCGTATGCATTTACAATATTGATGGAAGCACCATCTTCCATTTCAGTAATTGCTTCCACCGGAATATCAAGAGCCTGAGCTATTTTCTCTAAGACTTCCTGCTCTAATTTATCTTTTTTTTCATATCCCGATAAAGTGGCTTGTGACACTCCTATTTGATCGGCTAGTACGTCCTGCTTGATGTTTCTCCACTCTCTCCATCTGCGGATATTAGCTCCGTGGTTACTCTTCTTGACTATTGTTTCCATAATCCGGTTGTTAGTATGATTTCATTGAATGCAAAAATACGAATAATCCTATTGATATTCTATTTTTAAGAATAATATTATATCACAAATTGCCCAATATTACATTTCCAGTCTTCTGATCATTATGAATATTAGTTGTGCTTCATCCTGTTTTATAAAATATTATGGCTAATTTTGTTCTATAATTCAAAATATTATTCTATTTTTGTACTAAATAAAAGTTGAATGAGAATAGTATCACATAAAAAGCTGAAAGAATTCTACGAAGCAAAAGGGCATGAAGATGCACGTGTAGCCCTTGAACGTTGGTATGATATAGCTGAAAAGGCTGAATGGAAGAATTTATCTGATATTAAAGTAGACTTTCTTTCTGCCGATTATGTAGGTAATCAGCATTATGTATTCAATATCAGAGGTAATAATTACCGCTTGGTAGTAGTTGTGAAGTTTACAATCGGGTATCTTTTTATCCGCTGGATTGGGACTCATGAGGAGTATGATAAAATAGATTGTTCAACCATTTAAAATTTGAGTTATGGGTAAGATTACGAAAGAACAATATGAATTTGCATTGGTTAGAGTGGAAGAACTTTTGCCGGTGGTTGATGATAACACCCCTGCAAACGATAAGAGTGCAGTGGAGTTAACTGTTATGTCAGATATAGTAATTTCATACGAAAAAGAACATTTTCCAATAGAAAAACCGACTGTATCTGAATTGATAGAGTTATCACTCGAAGAAAGAGGTATGACTCAAAGGCAGCTTGCTGGCGAGATAGGCATAAGTCCTTCCCGTGTGAATGACTATATCTCCGGGCGATCGGAACCTACACTAAAAATAGCAAGATTACTTTGTAGAGTATTGAATATTCCTCCGGCATCTATGCTGGGATTTTAAAGTTTATTAACAATATATTGATATATAACTGTATAATTACAGAATGCGTTTTTAATCCTTTTAGTAAATTTATTTTTTGTCCTTTAAAACCTCTTGCAGTAGTGCAACTTTTTCTTTTTCAGATTCTAAGAGCTTATCATATAGCTCTACTATTTTATCAATAGGATTAAATGTTGGGCACCAATTAACTGCTGAGGATTGGTTATCAAAAGTATTTGCCACTATATTAATGGAAGCGCCATCTTCCATTTCAGTAATTGCCTCAACTGGGATATCAAGAGCTTGGGCTATTTTCTCTAAGACTTCCTGCTCAAGTTTATCTTTTTTCTCATATCCGGATAAAGTGGCTTGTGATACTCCTATCTGTTCGGCAAGTACATCCTGCTTGATGTTTCTCCACTCTCTCCATCTGCGGATATTAGCTCCGTGATTACTCTTCTTGACTATTGTTTCCATAATCCAGTTGTTAGTATGATTTCATTAAATGCAAAAATACGAATAATCCTATTGATATTCTATTTTTCAGAATAATATTATATCACAGATTGCCCAATATTACATTTCCAGTCTTCTGGTTATTATGAATATTGATAGCACTAAATAACGTTAGTTAAATATAAAGACTTGAATATCGTAAGTAGCCCGTCATTGATGAAGTTCATCTCAATTGCGGGCTTCTTTTCAAACAAACAATATGCCGCGATAGCTGATAGAGCGTTAGTTCTATTTTCCCTGTTGTTGAAGCAAATTCTTTGCAAGAATCATCCGCATGCAATAAATCTCCGTAATTTTAGTTTCTGAGAACATAGTGGCAATCGTTAAATGTTATAATTCTGCACCATAGATTTAATACTTTTATCACTATGTTCTTATTTTTCGGAGAAATAATTCAATTCTTATATTGAACTCACATTATCTTGGTAATTAATCAGTATTCTCTTCTTCTTCAAAATACTTCTCATCAACAAGATAATAGTTAGCGGTTTTAGGCGTAATTCCAATATTGTTTTTAATCAAGAGTTCAATAAGTTTGTCTCCATTGATAAGAGTTAGAGGTGCAGCACCTTTCTCGAATGCTGCATCTTTTGCCCCCTTGGCAAAATCGGATAATGTGATTATTGTACCTTGAAAAGCATCAAAACGATGAAGGCATCCACGAAGGGCATCTAATATGGGACGAGTTATATTTGAACTTGTGTTCCGTTTTACCTGAATTACTTCTTTGACTGTTGTAATTCCATTTTGACTGATGCCTGTAACATCAACGCCTTTATCATTTGTCTGGGAAGTAACCGTAACATCATCATATCCCATAGCAGAGAGAAGGTCTTTAATGATATTCTCAAATTGATAAGGAGTAGTCTCAGCTAAAAACTTTTTCAACAGTGTTCTTTGGTCCTTATTAAAAGCCTCAATGTCTTTGTTTAGTTGAGTTTCTTTGTTCACTGTCGGATTCGGAGCTATATCTTCCACCGATTGAAGATAACCTAAGCCCTTCTCTGTTATGTGGTAAGTGGTACCATCACGTTCTACATATTTACGATCTATAAGATTGACTAACCTTCTCCTAAGATAATCTTTACGCACGGAATCCTGCTTGATATTTGAATTATATTTTGTATATTTTCCCCATTCATCTAGCAAATCAGCACGTTTGCCGCCACTAATTAGAGACAGTTGACGAAGAATTTGAATTAAGCCCTCTTCTGTATCTATTTTTCTTATAATACTGCTTATAGGGTCAGAAACAAATTCTTTTCCTACTTCCGTTAGCTGGTAAACTCCATTATTTTCTGATACCAAATTATAACCTGAAATAAGGAATTGACAACCGCGAGTCCAACGGGGGTTTACTGTCTTGTTGCTCTCTTACCAAATTTTATAGGTAATTTCTTTGTCTTTTCCTGAAAGTCGTTTTTCTATCCATTCATCAGGGTTAGTCCAGTCAACGGTCTTTTGAGGGGTTCCCCGTAATCCCCAAATAGTATTCCACATATTTTTAAAATCAGTAACAGGCATACTTGCCATTATTTTCAATAATGCAATTGTCATGCTATAATAAGGATATAATGGAATTTTTATCATAATAAGCCTTTCTTTTGGAAATTTGTATGTCTTTTGCAAAAGTATAAAATTTAAATGATATCGTTCGACTTTTGAGTATTTTTGAATGTCATATTTTTGTATCAGAGTGGTATGCTTTTAATTTCATTAATCTTTCTTTTAAATGCATCTTGATGAGATATTAGCCGATTTGTTCGTTTTCAGAGTTTCTCGATATCTGTCTAATGAGTATGTTCTATTTAATGGTGAGCATTACATTCTCACCACCCGATAAACAACACCTTTATTTGTCTTCTTATGTTCCAACTCCAGTTTCCTCAATGTCCGTCCGAAGGTGTTGGCGCTACTGCCGGTTAACTTTATCTCCCGCGCTTTGGTATGTAAGTATTCCAATATTTGCATGGGGGAGAGGTACTCGCTTTCTTCTCCTTCTTCGGGCGAATGGAAATAGCAGTGAAAGAGTTGTTCTATGGAACTCATCTGTTCAAATTCCTTGTTCGACTCGCGTAGAATAGCTTCGTCGGCATCATCAAACCAGTAACGTTCACCTTTGCTAATGGCGTGCAGGGCTTCGGCATAAAGTTGACGGTAGTTGATGGTGACATTGGTGTTGATGGGCGCAGTGACTTCTACGCAAATGAAACGGCGACTACCACTGGGATCGGTCAGTAAGTCTTTCTGGTTGCTGGTGCCAATGAATGAGGCATAACGCCGCATTTCTTGTATGTTACTTCCGTAAGGCTTGCGAAGGTTTGCCACGGGGCTCTGCAATAAATGCTTCAGGAAGCCTTGCTGGTTGACATTGATCTGGTCGAACTCATCAAGGTTAATGAGAGGGGGCTTTGGCTACTTTTAAAAAAGATCAGCGAAACATTCCAAATAGGAGATCTTCCGCTGAAATGTGCTTTTTAAGGGACGACTAAATTAATTTCGCCAACGGGTTTCTAGACTTAGTATTCTATTCTTTGAACTTTTTCTTTTTTTCAAGTGTTTGAAAAATAAAATACAGGCTATGAGTATATACGATTTTACCGTTGAGGACAATACTGGAAAGCCAGTAGATTTTTCTCAATTTAAAGGAAAAGTCTTACTTATTGTTAACACAGCAAGTAAATGTGGATTTACCCCTCAGTACAAAGGACTTGAGGAATTATATGAAAAATATAAGGATAGCGGATTAGTTGTAATTGGTTTCCCTTGTGATCAATTTGCTAATCAAGAACCAGGGAATGATGAAGAAATAGCTTCTTTCTGTTCTTTAACATATGGTATCTCTTTTCCATTAATGAAGAAAGTAAAAGTAAATGGGCCGGATACGATTCCATTGTTCGATTATTTGAAGGAACAAACTAAAGGACTCTTTGGCAAAAAGGTAAAATGGAACTTTACTAAATTTTTAGTAGCAAGAAATGGCGACTCAATTAAGCGATTTAGCCCAATAACAAAGCCGAGTGCAATTGAAAAATATATTCTTGAATATTTAAGGTGACACTATCCGATATATTGGATAGTGTCAGAGATTTGTTACAATCTCCCTCTTCTGGCAGAATCTATTCCTGTTATTATATGCTATACGAATTATTAGAGAGCAGGAATTGAAAGTCTTTTTGTGTTGTACGATTCTATTATTTCTTCGATTATGCATTTTACTGTAGGGATACTTTTAATCATTGAGCTTATTTGACCTATTTCAAGCTCTCCATTAGATAAGTCTCCTTCAAATATCCCTTTCTTAGCTCGTCCATGACCTAAAATTTCTTTGATTTCTTCTGCTTGCGCTCCACGAACTTCTGCCTCTTCTACTTTCTGATAAAAATCATTTTTGATAAGTCGGGTAGGAACTACCTTTTTTAATGCAAGCATCGTATCTCCTTCATTCAAGTTAATGCAAATATTTTTAAAAGATTCATTTGCTGAACTCTCCTGTGATAAAGCGAACCTTGTGCCCATCTGTATCCCTTCTGCTCCCAATGCAAATGCAGCTAACATCCCTTCTCCACTAGCAATACCGCCAGCGGCAATAATCGGTGTTGATACGGCCTTGCGAACTTGCGGAATCAAGACCATTGTGGTTGTTTCTTCACGTCCGTTATGACCTCCAGCTTCGAAGCCCTCTGCAACAATAGCATCTACCCCCGCTTCCTCACATTTAATCGCAAACTTTGTGCTTGATACAACATGAGCAACCTTAGTCCCATTTTCCTGCAATATCTTTGTCCATGTTTTCGGATTCCCCGCAGACGTAAAAACAACCGGTACTTTTTCCTGCATGATAATTTCCATCATCTCTTCTGCGAAACGAAAAATTAACGGTACATTTACTCCAAAGGGCTTATCCGTAGCTTTTTTACACTTTTGAATATGTTCCCGTAGCACTTCAGGGGTCATAGAGCCCGACCCAATAAGTCCCAGGCCCCCTGCATTACTAACTGCTGATGCAAGTTCCCAGCCACTGCACCATATCATACCTCCCGAAATTATCGGATACTTTACCCCAAAAAGTGATGTAATTCTATTATCCATTCTTTAAATCAATTAAATTTAGTGCAAAGATATCTCATTTAATTCTTTTATTAATTGTACAATTTAGTTCTTTTGCAGTACTTTTGTGCTTATGAAGAAAAAGAATATGGATCAGGCTTTTGAAGTTGACTATAAAAAAATGGACAAATATCCTAAAGATGAGTATAAACGCTCATTTTTTGAACTTGCCTACATTATTTCCGGAACCGGAATTCAAATTCTCAATAATGAAACTTTTGAGTATCAGTCGGGACAAATGTTTCTGATTACTCCTGATGATAATTATTATTTTGATATACATACTATCACCGAATTTCTTTTTATCCGATTTAATAACGTTTATATTAATTCTGAAATTATTTCCACTTCTCAACTAAAGCGTTTAGAATTTATACTTGAAAATGCGAATCATAAACCAGGGTGTCTTTTGCGCAATAAAGTCGATAAAATACTTGTCCGCTCTCTGGCTGAAACAATAACAAATGAGCTATCTTCCTGTGATTTATTTCATAATGAACTGATTATACAATTAGTAAGTACATTGATCATTATTGTAGCACGCAATATCAGTCGCTGTATGCCTGATGATATTCGCGCGGATAGCCAAGGAAAGATAATAGCCATTATTCGTCATATTCAGAACCACATACATGAACCCCAAAAAATAAAAGCTTCTGCAATAGCGGAGAAATTTGCTTTCTCTGAATTTTATCTCGGCAAATATTTTAAGAAACATACAGGGCAAAATTTGCAAGAATATATCAATAGCTACAAAATAAGATTAATAGAAATCAGATTGATACATAGTGAAATGAGAATAAATGAGATAGCCTTTGAATTAGGATTTTCAGATGAAAGTCATTTGGTGAAGTTTTTCAGAAATAACAAAGGGGTAACGCCTGGTCAATATAGAAAAATTAAACAGACAACCACACCTTTAGGTGAGTGATGTCTTGTTTTGCTTTGAACATTACATTCTCACCACCCGATAAACAACACCTTTATTCGTCTTCTTATGTTCCAACTCCAGTTTCCTCAATGTCCGCCCGAAGGTGTTGGCGCTACTGCCGGTTAACTTTATCTCCCGTGCTTTGGTATGTAAGTATTCCAATATTTGCATGGGGGAAAGATACTCACCCTCTTCTCCTTTTTCGGGCGAATGGAAATAGCAATGAAAGAGCTGCTCTACGGAACTCATCTGTTCAAATTCCTTGTTCGACTCGCGTAGAATAGCTTCGTCGGCATCGTCAAACCAGTAACGTTCGCCTTTGCTAATGGCGCGCAGGGCTTCGGCATAAAGTTGACGGTAGTTGATGGTGACATTCGTGTTGATGGGCGCAGTGACTTCTACGCAAATGAAACGGCGACTACCACTGGGATCGGTCAGTAAGTCTTTCTGGTTGCTGGTGCCAATGAATGAGGCATAGCGCCGCATTTCTTGTATGCTACTTCCATAAGGCTTGCGGAGGTTTGCTACGGGTTTCTGCAACAAATGCTTCAGGAAGCCTTGCTGGTTGACATTGATCTGGTCGAACTCATCAAGGTTAATGAGCAGAAAGCGTCCGAGATACATCTCTGCATCGCGTTTGCTTTTAAAATCAAGGCTGTCGGTATAGCCAAAGCGGAGTTCGGGGGGAAGGAGAAGGCGGCAGAAGGTGGATTTGCGGTAGCCTTGTGCTCCTATAAGTAAAGGTGAAGTGCTGTTTGAATGCAGTTTATCCAGTCCGCGCCAATGAGCCACCATGTTCAGAAACCAACGGTAGAAGAGTTCCTGCCAATGGGGATTGTTACAGGGGACGAGGTTGGCGAGAGCCTGAATGCGCTGCTTTCCATCCCATTGCCCTACGTTGTACAAGTATTCTTCGATGGGATTGTACAGGGGGATGCGGTTGGATGAAAGATAGCGCTTGATGTCCCTGTCCCATGCTTGAATGCCTTCTTGCAGGGCATCCAGAGCAATGCTGCTTTGTACGCGTTGGTCTACCGGTTTGAAGTAAAAATGAATGGAGTCCCGCTGACGGTATTCCAGATTGTTTATGACGGTGTTAAAGCGGAATTCGTAGCGGCGTTCCATAAATTCCTCCAGTCGAAGAGAGGTTTCCTGTTCGGGGACCAAAGGAGATTTCTTTCCAAAACCTTTGCTTTCCCGATAGAGGTTATGAATAGTGGTGCGTACGGTTTGTTCATCTGCCTGGCGGTAGTAATGGATCAGAATTTGCCTGATGGTTTCCTCTTCCGGTATGCCTGCCTTGAAACAATGGTCGGCCAAACAGACGAGTAGGGGTTGTAGGTCGTCGTCGCGTTTCCAATTTTCCATCTCATTGAAAGCTTTGTCAAGAGCGGTTTCAAATAAAAGCGTGAAGGTATGGGAGGTTTCATAGCCGGGATTCATTCTTAGCAACGGATTCTCTTCTGCTAATTGATGTTGGCGGAAAGTCTGTTCGCCGGGCATTCCGAGTGGTTGTTCGAGGCAGAAAGGCATGGCTTCGGGATTGTAATAAGGGGCGGGATCAAGCGTCATACGGCAACTGCGGGTAGGTGATGGTTGCTTCAGGGTGATGGGAAAAGTCAGCATGGGTTGATAGCATTGCACCGCCATGCGGTAGGCATGGGCGTGAAAGGCCGTAATTTCTTCCTCTTTGGCAGGCAGACTGCCATCGGGTAGCGCAAACTTTACCCATATCTTCAGACTTTGCCCGCTGCTCCCGGTAAATGCAGCCCAGGTCTGAGGAAGAAGTTTAGCCTGGCTCTTCAGAAGTTCCGCTTCGGAGGGGCCGGCCAGTTTGTTCACTTCCAGCATCACGACTCCGTTATAGCGTCTCATTCTTTTTTCCCCTTCTCTTGTTTTTCCATACTCCACGGAAGGATAGACACGTGGTATTTTGTCTATGTGGATGTATTCCGCCCGGTTTTCGGGGCTCGAATAGCGCAGCATGGTGCGTAATCCGGTGATGTCTTTTGTTTTGGTTTCTTTTTTGATCCGTTCTATCAGGACGTTTGGTTCGTAGTTAGTCAGGGTTTCTTTTCCACTTTCTCTATCTGTTCTTATTAATGTAATTTTCATCGGTGTCTTATTTAAAAAATAGTTTATTAAATACTCATGATTCAAAAGGGCATGCAAGTTACATACAAAATGAGCCAAAGTCAAGTAAAATAGGAGTTTTTTATTAAAAATATGCGGCACTATATTTATGGGATTATGCAATAATATAATTTTAATAATTAGTGCTTCTAAAACTTGACTTTAGACCTTGATTTTTGTATATTTGTCAAGCGTAATTCTTCGGCCCACAGTTGTGTGCCTGCGGGTTTACAGCTGTGGGCTCTTCGGGGGACAACTGTGGGCCGGAGAGCACACAACTGTAAACCGGAGTTTTGCTTTATGCATCAGGTCCTTTTTCTTAAGGAAAAAGAGAAAAATGTAAGGGACATGTGGCTAAAATGGCTTAATAGCTGGTCTTAAAGAGAAGGATTGCCCTGATGTGAAATGAACGTAACGGATATGGTTAATTTAAAATATAAAAGACAATGGCAATAGAGTATGATTTTAGAAGAAAGCCGAATCCGAAGGGAGACGACGAGTTACAACCCTTGTATCCGCGCATCGTGAGCAAGGGCACAATTACTACCGCACAGTTAGTTCGGGATATTTCCAGAATGTCTACTTTTACTCCCGGAGACATAGAGGGGCTGCTAACAGCTTTTGAGGAACGGATATCTTATTATATATCGGAGGGGCATCATGTGCAGCTGGGCGATATGGGCTATTTTTCGGCAGGTTTGGAAGCCCGTCCGGTAAACGACCCGAAAGAGATTCATGCGCAAAGCATTTCCTTTGGGAAAGTTCATTTCCGGGTATCTCCCGGTTTTCGCAGGCAGTGCGGTGGCGAGGTGGAACGTGCGCGTTATGGCTTTCAGCAGAGTGCAGAGTTGAGTGGTGCGGAACGTTACCGTCGGTTACAGGTTTATTTTAAGACCCATCCGCTGATTACCCGCAAAGAATACGGTACTTTGACGGGACTTTTGAAGAATAAAGCGTTAAATGACCTCAATCTATTAGTAGAAAAGGGCTATTTGTACACAAACGGGCGTGGATCGCATAAAGTCTATTTACGTGCTGTTAATGAGGATGTTAAGTAGATATTTTGTAAATATATACAAAAAAAAGAGTGACGGAAAAGAGTTTTCCGTCACTTGTCGTCACGCTTGCCGTCACTCAATAACATGCTGATCTACATTGTGTTACTTCAACGAGTGATGAAGTGACGACAATTTGTGTGAAAACTCTGGGAAAGGAGAATTTCTGGAAGAGTGAAAAGAATGCAGCAGAATAGAAAACTTACACAAGTAAAGCAAGAAAATATAAAAAAACATTATTATATTTGTGGCAATATTAAGAAAAACTATTCTTCTATGGAGCACAAATGCATGCTTAAGAAAAATAAAATCAGTCTTTGCGGATTGTTGATGCTGACGTTCGCGATGCCTCTTCCGGCGAAATCTATTCCTGTTATTAAAAGTGTACGTAAGTTGATCTACGAAGCGGTGCCAAAGGACTCGACCTGGGTCACTGGTAAAGTTGTGGATTATATCTTATTTACAAAGTATGATAGCTTAGGTCGGGAGCTTGTTGAAAATGCATTGGAACCGGATGGGAGTCCACATCATAAAGCTGTGTATTTATATGATAAGGAAGGGCGCGTTTCAAGAGATATATATGCCACCGCGCGTGAAGGGGTTAAGAAATGTTGGGTCTATCAGTATGATGAGGCGGGAAGAATGAATTGCATGGTTACGATGGACGGAAAGGAAGATACTTTGTCAGTGAGTTCGGTGCTCTATAATGAAAAAGGACTTATCGGAAAACGGCTTTTTAAAGATTATACTAATGGGACTACTATCGGAACTCAGTTGGTATATGATGATAAAGGTGTTGCGCGGAAAAAGATTCAATCCTTTCCGGGAAATCAAAAGCTTGTCACAAATGATTGGATAACAGAAGGGGATACGGCATCTTTGCAGAGGCCGGTATTTATCAGTACTTCCCGGAGACTAATTCGGCCTCTGAACCCTGTTAAGGTCAAAAGACGGGTGACGGAAGTGGACGGGTTCGGCAATTGGACGGAAATGATTCAATATACTTCTGATAGCATAACCCCGGAATATATTATCAAGCGTGACATAGTATATGCCGGTATGGATAATGATTGGGATAAGATGCATCTGCATGGTAAAGTAAAACGATTACGCCAATCTTCCTATATCGCCATACCAAAGGGACCGCAGGCTGTTGATAAAGGAAAAAAGAAAGGTTTGTTCTTTGTGTACGGGTATGATGATAAGGGAAGAAAGACAGAAGAGGAGACTTTTTCGGATACAGGAGTACCCATGGGAAAGATTCGCTATGAATATGGCGGAGACGGGACTTTGCAAAAAGAAGTGCATCAATCTCCGGCGGGAGTAGTGGAGAAGTGCATGGATTACCGCTACGGAGGAGGAAGAAGACTCAGAGCATGTTCCATATCCGATGGGAAGGGAGATGTTCAGGGAGTGATGACCTATCGCTATGATGTGGAAGATAATCGTGTTGGGGAACTTGGTTATCGAAGTGACGGAACAAAGTACAAGGATATTCGTTATAAATATGACTCTTACGGACACGCCATAGAAAAGGATGTGATCTTGCAGCCTGAAAGTGAAGCGAAGGAGTACCCTTTCCGTTGTTCCTGGAATTTTCAGGGGCGGTTATTAGCTAAACAGATTTTGTTGCTTCCGGGAGTTGGACGCGATAATTATACTTATCGCTACAATCCCGTAGGTCAGGTGATTTCGGGTACGGAGCAGCTTGACGGACAGCCGGAAGTGAAGTATGTGTATAAATTCTTTAAGGACGATAAAGGGAATTGGAAGATACGCATTAAGTATGTAGGTGATGTTCCCGTGCTATACGAAGAGCGTGAATATACTTATTATAATGACTAAGAGATTAAAATAAAAGCAAGATGAAGAAAATCATTAATCCGTGGAAGGAAGTAGAAGGGTATAACTGTTTCGGATGCTCTCCGCATAACACGTTTGGTGTTAAAATGGAGTTTTACGAAGATGGAGATGAAATTGTGAGCATTTGGAAGCCACGTCCTGAGTTTCAGGGATGGTTCAATACGCTGCACGGTGGTATACAGTCGGTTTTGCTGGATGAAATCTGCGCATGGGTGGTGCTTCGCAAATTGCAGACCGCCGGGGTGACGTCGAAGATGGAGACACGTTTCCGCAAGCCTGTTTCTACTAATGATTCCCATATTATGTTGCGGGCCTCCATGCGTGAGCAACGGCGGAATGTCGTGACACTTGAAGCACGAATTTATAACGAAAAGAATGAATTGTGCACCGAAGCGGTTTGTACCTACTTCACATTTTCTCGTGAGAAATCTGCGGAAGAACTGGCTTTTCATCATTGCGATGTGGAGTCGGAGGAAGTACTTCCACTGATTTGATTGATTGAATAAGAAAATTGAATTTGAAAGAAAAACCAAAGTTTTTGTGATAAATCTTTGGCTGTTTAAAATGGAAAGTTTATTTTTGTCGCATAAACGAGCGAAAAGAGTATGAAGAATATCGTTGCACATCACCATCATCATTATCCTGGCGAATAATCGGTAGGCGTATGGTTGTGTGTGAATAACGAAGCGACATAAATGACGAGGCTTGCCGAATTGCGGTGAGCCTCGTTTTTTGTTGTTATACGTTTGCTGTGATAGGATCTTCTGTAAGTCTCGAAATTGCGGGCAATTATTGAGCACTGAATCACGTTTGAAATGAAATTATAAATAATAGTAAGATAGAATTATGTTAAGAATTGCAGTACAAGCAAAAGGTCGTCTATATGAGGAGACCATGGCACTTCTGGAAGAGTCGGATATCAAGTTAAACGCAATGAAGCGTACATTGTTGGTGAAATCATCCAACTTTCCTGTGGAAGTTTTGTTTTTAAGGGACGATGATATACCGCAAACCGTGGCTACGGGCGTTGCTGACTTGGGTATTGTTGGAGAGAACGAATTTGTGGAGCGTAAAGAGAACGCAGAGATTATACAACGGTTGGGATTCAGCAAATGCCGTCTGTCACTGGCCATGCCGAAAGATATTGAATATCCCGGTGTGAAATGGTTTGAAGGGAAGAAAATTGCAACTTCTTATCCGGGCATTCTTTCTGACTATTTGAAGAAGCAGGGAGTGAATGCCGAGATACATGTCATTACCGGTTCGGTGGAAGTTTCACCGGGTATTGGCTTGGCGGATGCCATTTTCGATATCGTTAGTTCGGGATCGACCTTGGTGAGCAACCGGTTGAAGGAAGTGGAAGTGGTGATGAAGTCCGAAGCCTTATTGATAGGCTATAAGAAAATGGATCCGGAGAAGCGCGAGGTTTTGGAAGAGCTTTTGTTCCGCATTAATGCTGTAAAGGCTGCTGAAGATAAGAAATACGTCTTGATGAATGCGCCGAAAGATCATTTGGAAGAGATTATTGCGGTACTTCCGGGCATGAAGAGTCCGACGGTGATGCCATTGGCTCAGGAGGGATGGTGCTCCGTTCATACGGTGTTGGATGAAAAACGCTTCTGGGAGATAATCGGTAAGTTAAAATCACTCGGGGCCGAAGGTATTCTGGTATTGCCTATTGAGAAGATGATTCTATAAGCTGAACTCTCTCGTAGCGTGACTGTACCTTCTTTTTCTTCGTAGAGCAACGCGGGTTTGGTCGTAGAGGTGAAATTTGAGCATTGAGAAATAATAGATAAAGCATAGTATATAAAGATATGATCTTAATTAATTATCCGAATCGGGCGGAGTGGGTTGAATTATTGAAGCGTCCGGTGATGAATACGGAAAGCTTGTTCGATACGGTGAGGGACATCATCGACCGGGTAAAAGCGGAAGGTGACCGTGCGGTGTTGGAGATGGAAGAGAAGTTTGATAAGGTTGCTCTTTCTTCTTTGGTTGTGACGGAAGAAGAGTTGGCTGAAGCCGACGGGCTGATAGAAGAAGAGTTGAAAGCTGCTATCCGACTGGCTAAGCAAAACATAGAAACTTTTCACCGCGCCCAACGTTTTGAAAGCCATAAGGTGGAAACCGTACCCGGAGTAACCTGCTGGCAGAAAGCTGTTGGCATAGAGAAGGTGGGGCTGTATATTCCCGGTGGAACGGCACCGTTGTTTTCTACCGTACTGATGTTGGCCGTGCCGGCGCAGATAGCCGGTTGTAAGGAAGTGGTGCTTTGCACTCCTCCTGCGCGGAATGGGAAAGTACATCCGGCGGTGTTGTTTGCAGCTAAAGTGGCCGGAGTAAAACGGATATTTAAAGCCGGCGGGGTGCAGGCCATTGCAGCAATGGCTTACGGAACGGAAAGCGTGCCTAAGGTGTATAAGATATTTGGTCCGGGAAATCAATACGTCACGGCAGCCAAACAATTGGTTAGTTTGCGCGATGTGGCTATTGACATGCCGGCAGGTCCATCCGAAGTGGAAGTTTTGGCGGACAGTACGGCTAATCCCGTTTTTGTTGCTGCGGACTTATTAAGTCAGGCGGAACACGGAGTGGATAGCCAGGCCATACTGATCACTACTTCGGAGAGTTTGCAACAGGCTGTGAAAAAAGAGGTGGAGCGCCAGTTGGCTGTTTTGCCCCGTAAGGAAATAGCAGCGAAGTCTCTGGCCAACAGCAAGCTCATTGTAGTGAAAGATATGGAAGAAGCCATTGAACTGACCAATGAGTATGCGCCGGAACATCTCATAGTAGAAACACAGAACTATATGGATGTTGCTGCACAGGTAGTCAATGCTGGTTCTGTCTTTTTGGGAGTTTACTCTCCCGAAAGTGCGGGAGATTATGCATCGGGTACCAACCATACTTTACCGACCAACGGTTATGCGAAAGCCTATAGCGGAGTGAGCCTTGACAGCTTCATCCGTAAAATCACCTTTCAGGAGATCAATCGGGAAGGTATCAATACAATTGGTCCGGCCATTGAGGTGATGGCAGCCAATGAACATTTGGATGCGCATAAAAATGCAGTCACTGTTCGTTTGAAAACATTGTAAATTAGAATTAGAAAAATATGAAAACATTGCAGGAACTAACCCGTCCGAATATATGGAATCTGAAACCCTATTCTTCAGCGCGCAGCGAATATAAGGGAGTCACCGCTTCCGTTTTTCTTGATGCGAATGAGAATCCGTATAATATGCCGAACAATCGCTATCCCGACCCTATGCAGTGGGAAGTGAAAATCGCCATATCGAGAATTAAGAAGGTTGCTCCCGAGCATATTTTTTTGGGTAATGGTAGCGATGAGGCTATTGACTTGGTTTATCGTGCGTTTTGCGAACCGGGTAGAGACAATGTGGTGGCTATTGATCCTACTTATGGGATGTATCAGGTTTGTGCGGATGTGAACAATGTGGCTTACCGGAAAGTGTTGCTTGACGAGGATTTTCAGTTCTCTGCGGACCGCTTGTTGGAGGCTGCTGACGAGCAGACAAAACTAATATTTCTGTGCTCACCGAATAATCCTACGGGAAATGATTTAAACCGAGCGGAGATCGTAAAACTATTGACAGCATTTAGCGGACTGGTTATTGTGGATGAAGCTTACAATGACTTTTCCGAGATGCCATCTCTTTTGGCTGATCTGGATAAATATCCTAATCTGATTGTTTTCCAGACCTTTTCAAAAGCATGGGGATGTGCCGCCATTCGTCTGGGTATGGCTTTTGCCTCTACCGAGATTATTGGCATTCTGAGTAAAATAAAGTATCCGTATAACATCAATCTCCTGACTCAAAAGCAGGCTATGGAAATGCTTCGTAAATATTATGAAATAGAACGTTGGGTGAAAACGCTAAAAACCGAACGGGAGGAACTTATGAAGAAATTCTCCAAACTTTCGTGTACGGTGAAAGTCTTTCCGTCCGATGCCAATTTCTTTCTGGCACGGGTGACGGATGCGGTAGCCATATACAACTACTTGGTTGGTGAAGGCATCATTGTCCGTAATCGTAATTCCATTTCTCTTTGCGGAAACTGCCTGCGTGTAACTGTGGGTACGCGGATGGAAAACGATAAACTGATAGAAGCGTTACAGCAGTACAATAAGCAAGTGTGAAGTTCCGCCGTAACCATAAGCAGAAGGGAGAATCTGGAATAAAAGGGAATCTTTAAAGAAATAATCTTAAAGTAGAATTTTGTGAAGAAGAAAGTATTGTTTATAGACCGTGACGGGACGATTGTGATAGAACCGCCTGTCGATTACCAGTTGGACTCCTTGGAAAAATTGGAGTTCTATCCTAAAGTGATGCGTAACCTTGGATTTATCCGCAGTAAGCTGGACTTTGAATTTGTGATGGTGACTAATCAGGATGGTTTGGGAACGTCTTCTTTTCCCGAAGAAACCTTCTGGCCCGCTCATAATCTGGTTATGAAAACATTGGAAGGAGAGGGCATTACTTTTGATGAGATTTGCATTGATCGCAGCATGCCTTCCGATAATGCACCCACCCGCAAGCCGCGTACAGGCATGTTGGAGAAATACCTCAATAATCCCGATTATGATTTAGCCGGTAGTTTTGTGATTGGTGACCGCATTACAGATGTGAAGTTGGCGAAGAACCTTGGATGCAAAGCTATTCTGCTGCAAAAAGATACTGCAATTCTGAAAGAGGAAACTGCGTCGATACAGCAGAGTGGGGAAGCTGCTTCCGGTCTGGAAGACGTATGTGTATTTGCTACGGCCGATTGGGACAGGATAGCCGAATTTCTTTTTGCCGGTGAGCGGAAAGCTGAAGTACGACGTACCACCAAGGAGACAGATATTTATGTCTCTTTGAATCTGGATGGTAACGGCACATGCGATATTCATACGGGACTGGGATTCTTCGATCACATGCTGGAACAAATAGGCAAGCATGGAGGGTTTGACCTGACCATCCGGGTGAAAGGTGATTTGGAAGTGGATGAACACCATACCATAGAAGATACTGCGATTGCTCTGGGGGAATGTATTTATCAGGCATTAGGCAATAAGCGTGGAATTGAGCGTTATGGCTATTGCTTACCGATGGATGACTGCCTTTGCCAGGTCTGCCTTGATTTTGGCGGACGTGCATGGTTGGTGTGGGATGCAGAGTTTAAACGTGAAAAGATAGGGGAGATGCCTACCGAAATGTTCCTGCATTTCTTTAAATCACTGAGCGATGCGGCTAAAATGAACCTGAACATCAAAGCCGAAGGACAGAACGAGCATCATAAGATAGAAGGTATTTTTAAGGCCCTTGCCCGTGCATTGAAAATGGCGGTGAAGCGTGATATTTATCATTTTGAGCTTCCGAGCAGCAAAGGAGTCCTATAAAGTTTTGTTCACTATTGGACAGGAAAGTGTCCGCTTTCGAACACTTTCCTGCGTTTGGAGCTATCTGTGGCCCTTGGCATACTCTTTGCCTTTCTGTTTACAACTATTTTTAGGTAAACATGAAAAGGAATATTTTACTTTTTACAGGCATGTTCTTGCCTCTTATTGCTTTTGGTCAGAGAGACACAACGGTTCATGAACGTGCATTAACCTTGGAAGAGGCTATTGCTTTGGCGCGGACACAATCTGTTGACGCCGCCGTGGCATTGAACGAGTTGAAAACGTCTTATTGGGAGTACCGTACTTTCAGGGCCAATTTGCTACCGGAAGTAAACTTTACTGGAACACTACCCAATTATAATAAATCGTATAGTTCATATCAAAACTCTGATGGTTCTTATTCTTTTGTACGTAATAATACGTTCGGACTGTCCGGAGCTCTTTCCGTAGATCAGAACTTATGGTTAACGGGAGGTAAACTTTCGTTAACTTCTTCGCTGGATTATCTCAAGCAGCTGGGGTCCGGAGGGTATAAGCAGTTTATGTCCGTGCCGGTAAGTTTGGAATTGACGCAACCTATCTTTGGAGTAAATACGCTGAAATGGAATCGTCGTATAGAACCGGTAAAGTACGAAGAAGCTAAGGCTTCGTTTATTACAGCAACCGAAGAGGTGACCATGAAGACGATTACCTACTTCTTCCAATTGCTCGAAGCGAAGGATGATCTGGCAACTGCAAACCAAAATAAGAAGAATGCCGACCGTTTGTACGAAGTGGCTAAAGCCAAACGTAAGATGGGGCAGATCTCGGAAAACGACTTATTGCAATTGAAGTTGAATGCTTTGCAAGGACAAGCTGATGTGACGGAAGCGGAAAGCACTCTTAATGCCAAAATGTTTCAATTGCGTTCTTTTTTAGGCTCCTCGGAGGATGAAGTTCTTAATCCGGTATTGCCGGATGCCGCCCCGGACATCAAGATGGACTATAGTTTTGTATTGAATAAAGCATTGGGGCGTAATTCATTTGCCCAAAACATTCGTCGTCGGCAGTTGGAGGCTGATTATAAGGTGGCTACAGCCCGCGGTAATTTGCGTAGTATTGATCTCTTCGCAAGCGTGGGATATACCGGAGAAGACCATACTTTCTCCACTGCATACCAAGGCCTGATGGGAAATCATATTGTGCAGGTTGGTGTAAAAATACCTCTTCTGGATTGGGGAAAACGTCGCGGACAGGTAAAAGTAGCAAAGAGTAACCGTGAAGTGGTACTCTCTAAAATCCGTCAGGAGCAAATGAACTTCAATCAGGATATTTTTTTGCTTGTAGCCAATTTCAATAATCAGGCGCAGCAGCTCAATATTGCCACGGAAGCGGATGTTATTGCGGAGAAACGTTATCAGACAAGTGTGGAAACATTTATGATTGGTAAAATCAGTACTCTGGATTTGAATGATGCACAAAAGTCAAAAGATGAAGCCCGCCAGAAACATATTGCTGAGTTATATTATTACTGGTATTATTTCTATCAGATTCGTAGTTTGACACTTTGGGACTTTGAACGCAATTGTGAACTTGAAGCGGACTTTGACGATATTGTAAGAAAATGATAGCGATCTGTTCTGATTTTTTTTTATATTTGTCCATATTAAAACGTTGAGTTACTTATGATACTGATAATTGATGATGATAGTGCCGTACGGTCTTCGCTTTGTTTTATGCTAAAACGGGCGGGGTATGATGCAGAAGCTGTCTCAAATCCGCGTGAAGCAATAGACGTGGTCCGTGCTGAGGCTCCGGCACTTATTTTGATGGATATGAACTTTACGCTTTCCACATCGGGTGAAGAGGGGTTGACTTTGCTGAAGCAAGTAAAGGTATTCCGTCCTGATGTTCCGGTAATTCTAATGACGGCATGGGGAAGCATTCAGCTGGCTGTGCAGGGCATGAAGGCCGGAGCTTTCGACTTTATTACCAAACCGTGGAATAATGCGGCTTTATTACAGCGCATTGAGACGGCACTTGAATTGACAACTTCCTCTGAGGAAGAAGCGGAAGAATCAGGAATGGAACTGGATCGAAAGCATATTATAGGCAAGTCGAAGGGATTGATGGAGGTCTTGAATACAGTGGCGCGTATAGCTCGTACCAATGCATCCGTCCTGATTACCGGTGAAAGCGGAACTGGTAAGGAATTGATAGCCGAAGCCATTCATATTAATAGTCAGCGTGTCAAACAACCGTTTGTAAAAGTCAATTTGGGGGGTATATCCCAGAGTTTGTTTGAAAGTGAAATGTTCGGGCATAAGAAAGGGGCTTTTACAGATGCAACTTCCGATCGGCTCGGACGGTTTGAAATGGCGAATAAAGGCACTATCTTTTTGGATGAGATAGGGGATTTGGATCTATCTTGTCAGGTAAAGTTGCTGCGTGTGTTGCAGGACCAAACGTTTGAAGTTTTGGGAGACAGCCGCCCACGTAAGACGGATGTCCGGGTGGTGTCTGCTACAAATGCAGATTTGCGTAAGATGGTAGTGGAACATACCTTTCGTGAGGACTTGTTCTACCGCATCAATCTGATAACAGTGAAGTTACCTGCTTTGCGGGAACGGCGCGAAGACATTCCGCTACTGGCGCGTCACTTTGCCGACCATCAGTCTGAATTGAATAATCTTCCCCGCACGGAGTTCTCCGCCGATGCGTTGAATTTCCTTTCTCGTTTGCCTTATCCGGGGAATATCCGTGAGTTAAAGAATCTGGTGGAGCGTACCATTCTTGTTACAGGAAAGCAAATTCTTGATGCCTCCGATTTTGATGCCCAGTATTTACGTCCCGGTGACGCTGCAAGAGCGGGTGATGTATCTTCTTTATCCGGTATGACCTTAGATGAAATAGAACGGCAGACTATTTTGCAGACTATTGACCGTTGCAAAGGGAATTTAAGTCAGGTTGCAGTGGCCTTGGGCATTAGTCGTGCAGCACTTTACCGCCGGTTGGAAAAATACGATATAGGGATCAATGATAAATGAAACAGGCGGATGGTATAACTCTGACCGAATTAGGATATTGTAATTCATAAGGTTATTTTCTGCCATAAATTGTAGCTTAGGTGCGAATAAAAGCTTATTTCTTCATACTGGTTTCCTTTCTGTTAATATTAGGAGGAACATTCCTTTATATAGCAAGTAAAATGCTTCCCTTGCATTTGTATGTGGTGGAGGGAGTGATTGCTTTTATTTTGGTATTCTCAATTATTTTCTATCGTAAGATTGTAAAACCGATGAATACCATCGGTAGCGGCATGGAACTATTGCGTGAGCAGGATTTCAGTAGCCGGCTTAGTCAGGTGGGGCAGTACGAGGCCGATCGTATAGTGAATGTTTTTAACCGCATGATGGATCAGTTGAAGAATGAACGTTTGCGTCTGCGTGAGCAAAACCATTTTCTTGATTTGTTGATTCAGGCTTCGCCTATGGGAGTTGTTATTACCACTTTAAATGGAGAGGTGTCTCAATTGAATCCGATGGCTTTAAAAATATTAGGCATTCCATTGGAAGAGGCTCTAAGCAAGAAACTGGATCAGATTGATACCCCTTTAACTGCCGAATTGGCTACTATCCCGGAAAACCATACCATCGTTATACGGCTGAATGATTCTAATGTTTATAAATGTACCCATTCTTCTTTTATAGACCGTGGATTTCATCATCCGTTTTATTTGATTGAGCGCATGACGGAAGAGGTGATGCGTGCTGAAAAGCGGGCGTATGAAAAAGTGATTCGTATGATTGCCCACGAGGTGAATAATACTACGGCAGGCATCATTTCAACGTTGGATACAATGGAACAGGCTCTTTCTGAAGAACAGGGGATGGAAGATATTTGTGAAGTGATGCAAGTCTGCACAGACCGTTGTTACTCCATGAGCCGCTTTATCACTCGTTTTGCAGATGTAGTGAAAATCCCTGATCCCGTATTGGCATCGTCCGGGCTTAACGAATTGGCTTCCGGCTGTAAGCGGTTTATGGAAGGAATGTGCCGCGACCGTAATATTGCACTTCGGTTGGAGTGTGATCCGGCTGTGGGAAATGTACGTATGGATGTTTCCTTGTTCGAGCAAGTGCTGGTTAATATCATAAAAAATGCAGCGGAGAGTATAGACAATGGCCCTGAAAAGTTAGAAAAGGAAGGACTGATTATTGTAAAAACAGCAACTCCTGCCTGTATTGAAGTCATTGACAATGGTCCCGGAATATCGAAAGACGTGGAATCTAAACTATTTAGCCCTTTCTTTTCCACTAAGCCTAATGGTCAGGGCATTGGTCTTGTTTTTATTCGTGAAGTTCTCAATCGTCACGGGTGTACCTTCTCTTTGCGTACTTATGCTGATGGGTTGACTCGTTTTCGCATTCTTTTCCCCTCATAACGGGGAAGAAGATCCTGATTTCCTTTCAGGGAGTAATAGAGATTTGGTTATGAAAATGACGTGTGAAAAAGAATGTAAAGCATCAATTACACACGCCATTCTATGTTTTTAAGTGGATAATTGCTTTCTTTAATTATCTTTTCATCTTCGGCATCATCTTGCCCATCTTACTGCCTGTTACCATTCTCATCATTTTACGGGTTTGATCAAACTGTTTCAACAAACGATTTACTTCTTGAATGTTTGTGCCGCTACCTTTGGCAATGCGCTGGCGGCGCGAACCATCTAATAGTCCCGGATTACTTCGTTCTGTCGGTGTCATGGAATGGATAATGGCTTCAATGCTTTTAAATGCATTATCGTCAATGTCTATGTCTTTAATAGCTTTGCCTACTCCCGGAATCATTGAAGCCAAGTCTTTTAAATTACCCATCTTTTTGATTTGGGAGATCTGGCTTAAAAAGTCGTTGAAGTCGAACTGGTTTTTAGCTATCTTCTTTTGTAAGCGTTTAGCTTCCTCTTCATCATATTGCTCTTGTGCACGTTCTACCAAAGAAACAATATCACCCATGCCCAGAATACGGTCTGCCATACGGGAGGGATGGAAAACATCAATAGCTTCTAACTTTTCACCCGTACCAATGAATTTAATAGGTTTGTTGACTACCGAACGAATGGAAAGTGCGGCACCACCGCGGGTATCACCATCTAATTTAGTCAGTACCACTCCATTAAAGTCAAGCCGGTCATTAAATTCCTTTGCGGTATTCACAGCGTCTTGTCCGGTCATGGAGTCTACAACAAATAAAATTTCATTGGGAGTAATGGCTTCCTTGATTGCTGCAATTTCATTCATCATCTCTTCATCTACAGCCAAACGTCCAGCGGTATCTACTATGACCACATCGTATCCTTTGGCTTTAGCTTCTTTAATTGCATTTTGAGCAATTTCCACTGGCTTTTTATTTTCCGGTTCCGCATAGAAAGGAACTCCTATTTGTTCGGATAGTACATGAAGCTGTTCTATAGCGGCAGGACGATATACATCGCAAGCTACCAATAACGGCTTTTTATTTTTTTTGCTTTGAAGCATCTGGGCTAGTTTTCCTGAGAAGGTAGTCTTTCCCGAACCTTGTAATCCTGACATCAAGATAACCGCAGGCTGTCCTTTTAAATCAATTTCTGCGGTTTCACCTCCCATGAGTAAGGCTAACTCATCATGTACAATCTTGACCATCAATTGACTCGGCTTCACCGCTTTAAGCACATTTTGTCCCAGAGCTTTTTCCTTAACTGTATCTGTGAAGTTTTTGGCTACTTTATAGTTTACGTCGGCATCCAATAGAGCTTTGCGCACATCTTTTAGGGTTTCGGCCACATTTATTTCAGTGATTTTACCTTCACCTTTTAGTATTTTAAATGACCTCTCGAGTCTGTCGCTTAAATTGTCGAACATGATTATTTGATGATTTACTGATTACAAAATTATTATTATGATTAGGGTGCAAAATTACAAAAAATCCCGGTATATATGCCTTTTCCGTAGTAAGAATATTATTCTGATAAGTTTTCCGGATAGGTAAATAGAATAACCGGGCCTTCTTCTGTTTCGGAAATAACTTGATAGGTCCCTCCGAAATGTTTTAAGAGTAACTCATTAATATCATTTTGCATTGATCTCTCCTGACCTTCATATCGGGAATCAGCCAGAAAGCTATTGCAAACTTTGAAACAAAATATTTCTCCACTTTTGTCTGCCTTAAAGTTGATTTCGCGTTTCTCTATACTGTATGGTGGAGGGGATGTTAATGTGCTGACTATAAGTTTCAGCATCCAACTACAATCCATTTGGATTACCCGTTGACCCATGTTGCTTTGAAATTTGATATGTAGGTTTGGGTTTTGCATTTGCGCTATTGCAATGGCATCTTTACAGAGTTGTATAATATCATAATCACTGAGCTGGTACTTCATCATATTAGCTTCTAAACGAGATAGCGCAAGCACATTATTGACCAGTCGCATTAGCTTTTCTGTGTTTTGTTGAATGATGTCTGAATATTCTATGCGAGTGGTTTCATCAATATCTGTTTCGGTGGCTAGGATTTGGCAGAATCCCACTACGCTATTTAGGGGCACACGTATTGCATGACTTATATTAGAAAGAAAGCGCGTTTTTGTCTCGTTGGCTTCTTTTGATTGTTGAGTTGCTAATAACGTTTCCTGTTCTGATATTTTAAGAGCTTTTCGTATGCGCTTAATACGCCTCATATAGCTGATACATAAGATTAATGCAATGATAATAGTTAACAAAACAATGATCTGTATTCTGTTTTTTATCTTTCCTTCCTCCCATATCAATCGATCAAAATGATTCATCGACTTGATTTCTTTCAGCTGCATAGCCGAGATGGCTTCTGTGATTGAGTCTTGTAATTCGTGAGCTCTTTTGTAAATGGGAAGTGCTTTTGAGTATTCACCCATTTCTTGGTATATATTTGCTTTGCTAATTAACTGTTTTGCATAATCCATCTTATTATCATCATATTCCTGAACTATATTCAAGGCCGAATCAGCATAAGTAAGAGCTATAGAATATTTCTTCTGGTATGAATAATATTTGGCGCGTGCATCTTGGTACATGCCTAAATAAGGAGCATAACTTTGAGGAGTGATGTAAGTCTTGGCTTTGTTGATGTGTAATTGAGCGGAATCTATTTTCGCAATATTAGTATAATAATATATATAGCATACTTCCAGATATAGCAAGACATCGGAATATGCTTCATTCATATCCGGTTGTTCCTTTAACATCCGCTTCACTAAATTTGTGTTCTCATCTAAGTATTTTTTTAACCCTTGATTATCATTTACACTTCTGCAATATTCCGTATATTGATTTAAAATGTTTATTTTATCTTCGTAAGTAAGCTTTGGAAAAAGCCTGTATGCTTTCAGCAAAACCTTTTTCTCTTCTATTTTGCGATTCGTTTCGTCATATGCATTTATCAAACATTGATAAGCTTCTGCTTCTCCTTTTATGTTTTTCAAAGCTTCTGCTTTTTCTTGCATTTTCATAGCTTCATTGATTGCAAATTCGTATTTTCCGTTGTATGTATAAGTGTTTATTAGGATATTTTGAGTACTGAATAATAAATGCCAGTTTTGTAAGCGTTCTGCAATAGGCATTAAATAATACGCCCATTTGTATACACTATCTGCTTGATTATTATTGTAGTAATATACAGCCTCAAAAAATGCGCTCTTACATATATATATATCATTTTTTTGAGATTGGGCTTCTTTAAACATTGTTTGAATGCTTTTTAAATAATCGAAAGTGCCTTGATTAATGAGAACCAACTTTTCCATTACTTTTAAGCGGGCTGTATCGTGAGGAAGTATCGATACTCTCTTTTGCAGGCTGTCTTTATTAATTAGTATTGCAGTTGCGTTTGCAAAGCAACATGTTGCTTTCAAGAAGATAAAGAGTAATACGAAAAAAATAGATCTCATCATAGAGCCTCCTTTCTTTTTTCAACGCGAATTGGATGTGTGAAAACAAAGCGGGATCCACTATTATATTGAGGGTCAATCCATATTTTCCCTCCGAAACGTTCTACTATAAGTTGGCTAATAGCAAGTCCCAAGCCACTTCCCTGAATACCTTCATTCAGTTTTTCAAAACGGTTGAATATGTTTTTTCGTTTTTGGGGATCGATGCCGCATCCGGTATCTGTCACAGAAAAGATAGCATTGGAGTTATCAGAATCTATTTCCAAAGAAAGAATAATACTTCCTTCTGATGTAAATTTGGTTGCATTAATAAGCAAGTTGAACAAAAGTTGTTGCAAACGTGATTCATCGGTATATAAATCCAGCTTATTTAACGAAGTCTGTAAGATTACAGAAGCCTGTGTCTGTTTGATCTTTTGAATGGTGTCTATAACATTCCGGCAGATATTGACTGCATCATAATGGGAAAAGTAAAACTGCATTTTCCCTGTATCAATATTGGATAAATCAACAACATCATCAATTAGCTTTAGTAATAATTCAGAGTTCTGAAGTATAATGTCGTTGCATTGTTCTCTTGTTTCCTTATCAATATGAGTGTCGGTTAAAATAGAGGAGAATCCCGATAAAGCATTTAAGGGGGTTCTTATTTCATGGCTCATATTCGATAAAAAAAGGCTTTTTGATTGTATGGAGTTTTCTAGAGCCTGACGTGCCTGACTTAATTTTATGTTGGATTTGGCTAATTCTTTGTTTATATCACGGGAATGTATGACGGAAACTATTATAATGGTTAGAATGAGAATGTTGCCTACAATAAGATAAAAGAGCAAGCGGCTTCGTTGGTTCTGATTGCTTACTTCAAGGTGGTCAGCTTGATAAACTGTTCGTAATAAATTAACTTGTGACGAATAATTATGAGCATCAATTGAATCGCGGGCTGAGCTAATGTCTTTGTATGCATTACAAGCTTTTGCTATATCTCCTGATTTTGTGTACAGATCAGCTAAAGCAGACTCTAATTTTAAATAACAGTTATGTGTAATATTATTACTACTAATACCGATCAGCTCATTATATATTTTTATTGCTTGTTTATAGTTTCTTGTTTTTTGAGCATATTCACCTTGTATATGCTTTAGGATAACATTGTAGAATAAGAAAGGATATATTTTATACCATTCTTCTGCATAAGTGATATATTTTAAGGCTTCATTCGTATTATCTGTATGAATGTAATAGTAAGCTTGGTATATACATAGTATAAAACGATTATGCTGTTTATCTTTAAAGGCATTGGTGACTTTATTTAAATATTTTTTCGTTTCTTTCGTTTTTCCCTGCTCAATAAGTGTAGGAATTAAATGAATGAGCACTCGTTCTTGTATTTTTTCTGAATTGGAAATTTGAGAAAGTAGCTGCATTGCTTTTTCGTATTCTTCGGCAGCTTCTTCATTCATATTGGCGCTTAGATAAGTATCGCCTATAGCTAAATGAGAAATAGCAATTCCCATATTATTGTTTCGATGCTGAGCTTGCTTCAACATCTTATTTCCTTTTTCAAAACCTTCAGTAATATGCCCTTGGGATACTAAAGCATATATAGCCATTTGTTTCATCAGAAACATCCGTTCGTATTCTTTCTTTCTTTCGTAAAGTTTTACGAATGAATCTTCTAGTTGCAATATTTCGTTTTGCTGGATTTTTGATGAGAAAAGCAAGTTGTTATTCATTAATTGCTCAACAAGTTGGATATGTTTATCTTCTTGTCTTTTATCAGATGATAAAGCAGAGAAAAAGCCGAATAAGAGTAGCGGCAATAATAATATAATCCTTTTATTGGCTGTCACCTTTATATGTTTTGTTCGTTTTTTGTTTGTATGATTAATGCGCTTCTAAATATAGATAAAAAAGAGCGAAATAAGCAAGGCTTTTCGTTCTTTTTTATCTATTGACATCATATTTATAGGAAGATTATTCTATTTCAAGAGCTTTTTAGCTGTTCATGCTCATCAAGAATTCATCGTTATCTTTTGTTTTTTCTAAACGATCTTTTACAAAATTCATGGCTTCTATCGGAGTCATATCTGCTAAATATTTGCGAAGTATCCACATACGATCCAATGTTTGTTTGTCTTGCAATAGATCATCCCGGCGAGTACTGGAAGCAACAATGTTGACAGCAGGGAAAATGCGCTTATTAGATAAGTTACGGTCTAATTGCAATTCCATATTACCAGTGCCTTTAAATTCTTCGAAGATGACTTCATCCATTTTAGAACCGGTATCAATTAACGCAGTGGCTAAAATTGTAAGTGAACCTCCGTTTTCTATATTTCGTGCAGCTCCAAAGAAACGTTTGGGTTTGTGTAGGGCATTTGCATCTACACCTCCTGAAAGTACTTTCCCGGAAGCTGGAGAAACTGTATTATAAGCACGTGCCAAGCGGGTTATGGAGTCTAAGAAGATAACTACATCATGACCACATTCAACAAGTCTTTTGGCTTTTTCCAATACGATTCCGGCAATCTTAACATGACGCTCAGCTGGTTCGTCGAATGTAGAAGCAATGACTTCTGCATTGACGGTACGGGCCATATCGGTTACTTCTTCCGGACGTTCATCAATAAGTAGCATGATCATATACACTTCCGGGTGGTTGGCAGCAATGGCATTTGCTATGTCTTTCATTAAAATTGTCTTACCGGTTTTGGGCTGTGCTACAATTAAGGCACGTTGTCCTTTACCAATAGGAGCAAACAAATCGACTACACGTGCTGAAAGAGAGTCGGAATATCCACCTTTACATAACCTGAATTTTTCATCAGGAAATAGCGGGGTAAGATGTTCAAAGGGAACACGATCACGTACAAATGACGGATCACGGCCATTGATTTTTTCTACTTTAACTAATGGAAAATACTTTTCTCCTTCTTTGGGTGGTCGTATAACGCCTTCTACGACATCTCCTGTTTTTAATCCAAATAATTTGATTTGAGATTGTGATACGTATATGTCATCAGGAGAAGACAGATAATTATAGTCTGACGAGCGAAGAAATCCATAACCATCCTGTAATATTTCCAGCACCCCTGTTCCGGTAAGAATATCATCAAATTCATAAGCCTTTTCACGCTCTTGTATCACTTTACGTTCATTAGGTACAGGAGATTGAGTTTCGTTTGTACCCTGACTCTGAGCTGGACGTTGTTGTATAGGCCGTTGATTGTTATTGTTGCGGTTATTATAAGTATTATTGTTGTTATTATTGTTATTTTCACGTTGCCGTAGACGTGGACGCTGAGGTGCCGGTTCGACCTCTGGCGTTTGCGTTTCACTTTTAGTAGCTTCGAATTTTCCAATCAATTCAGATGGCAGTTCTATGCTGTCAGTAGGTAAATCTTCGATAGGGATAAAGTCATCATCAGCTTCTTCTAAGATAGGACTCTCATCCGGTATCGTCTTTTTGGGGGCTGGTTTTGGTGCTGTAGCCTCAAAATTGAGTTGTGGCTCTGGTTTTGTGGCCTCTATTGCTTGAGCTTTGGCAGCCTGTGCCGCTTCAGCTTTTGTTTTACGTGGACGACCAGGTTTCCGTTTAGAGGAAGACGCCGTGTTTTTGACAGCAGGCGTTGTATCTTCATTGGCAGGTGCCTGTTCTGTGCTCGGTGGCGTTTGAGTTTGCACTGTTGCGTTAGGTTGTGGTTGCGCTTTTTGCAAAATAGGAGCATTTGCTTTAGCTTTAGTCAGGTCTCCATTTTTATTTGCCGAAAAAACCTTATCGACATTCTCTTTTTTAACGGTAACACGATTACGCTTTTGTTTGTCAGCCTTTTGTTCTTCTTTTAATTTTTCAGCGGCTACTTTTTTGGTTGCACCTGCTATTGCCTGTTCATCTAATATTTTATAGACAAGCTCTTCTTTTTTTAATGAATCTGTTTTTTTTATACCCAGCTCTTGGGCAATAGTTTGTAGGTCCGACAAATTTTTGTCGTTCAATTGAATAATATTATACATATAGTATATGTGAATGGTTTAATGTTTACTGTTTTTTGAATAGGCATGCTACATCGCTCGCTAGGGTTGTTACTACACACAACGTCGTGGCAAAAACATACCTTAATTTATTTTATATGAATGGGATGATGTTATTATTGAATTGGAAATCTGGTTAACTTTTCTCGCTTAGAGATGATAACAGAATGTTTCAACGCCGCAAAGGTAATAAATAATTTTGTTTTCATAAAAGAAATAGTCTTTTTTATTTTAATTGTTCCTTAAGTTTGTTTGGAATGTCGATATTCGATGGGGTTATTTGTATTTTGACGATAATAATCTGCTGAGTGTAATTATCTATTTTGAATCTATCGTCAATACGTTCTCCCACAAGCCATGCAATGTTTTCACCGCTACAAAGCAACCATTGTTGTTGTTTTTGGAGAATAGAGAATTTTCTATTAGTAAGATAATCGCTCACTTTTTTTCGCCCGTTCATGCCATAAGGAATAAAGCTGTCTCCTTGTTTCCACAAACGGAAAGAAAGAGAGCTTTTGAGTTTATCTTTATCGAAGCAGGCGGTATTAGGGTCACGAGGAATCGTGAAGTTTGCCCCTTTTACTTGCTCTTCAATAGTATAAGAGAAAGGTGGTTGTTCCGCTATTAATGTTTTTATTTCGGGATGTATTGCTTTAATTAATAGATATTCTCTGTCTTTTACCACTATCCATTGTTGACTGGTGAATATTTTGCCAGATTGCCCTGTCAGTGATTTAAAGATATTTTCAGTTTGGGTTGTATTAAATCCTAAGGGATGTAACAATTCAAATAACAGAGCTTCGGGTGCAGGTTCATTCAATAAAGCATTTATTAGGATACCTTGTTGGGTTTGCACTCGCTTTTTCCCGTCCTCTATACCTTTTTTATATATAAGGGCAACCTCATTTAGATATTCTGTGGTATGAATAAGAGTTTCCTTGATAGACGGATTGATTTCTGCCAACTGAGGCAATAAATTCAATCGTATTTTATTGCGGGTATATTCTTCTTGAAGATTAGTACTGTCTGTCACATAACTTTGTCCAATGCCTTGCAGGTATGTTGTAATATCCTGCCTGGTGAGGCATAGGAGAGGACGAACTATATTTCCATTTATGGGGCGAATACCTAATAGTCCATTAATTCCCGCTCCACGAATCAAATTAAGTAGAAAAGTCTCTACACTGTCATCTTTATGATGTCCTACTGCAATATATCCGGCTGTTTGTTTTTGTCGGAGTGTTTCAAACCATGTATATCGTAGTTCCCGTGCGGCCATCTCTATGGAGAGGTGTTGCTCGGCTGCAAATTTTGCAGTTTGGAAGTGTTGAATATGTAGCGGTATATTTAAAGTTTTGCATAAGTCATTCACAAAAGACTCATCTCTATCAGATTCTTTACCACGCAAATGAAAGTTGCAATGCGCCGCTTCACAAGTATAGCCTAAGTCAACAAGTAGTCGCAATAAGGCTACCGAATCAGCTCCTCCACTCAATGCCACTATAATTTTGTCCTTTAAGGTAAAGAGCCTGTTTTCTTCAATGTACTGCGCTATTTTGTTTTTATACATGATGCAAAGATATATATTCATTATATTTTATGTAATTATAGTCCGGAAAATATGAATTTGCCCTTCCTTATTTAAAAACGATCTAAATAATTTGGGGGCTATATACATTTCTTGTATCTTTGTGTCGTAAACAAATTAAGAGAGATCATATGCGTTTATCTGATTTAAAAACAGGTGAAAAAGGGGTGATAGTTAAGGTCTATGGCCATGGCGGTTTCCGCAAGCGGATTGTTGAAATGGGGTTCATTAAAGGTAAGACTGTAGAAGTGATATTGAATGCTCCCTTGAAAGATCCTGTAAAGTATAATGTAATGGGTTATGAAATTTCTTTGCGACGGCAGGAAGCTGAAATGATAGAGGTCATTAGCGAGCAGGAAGCAGAGGAACAGGCTACCACTTCTGGTATTCTTCCCGGAATGAGCGAGGAAGTCTATCAGGAAGAAGAAAAGATGAAGCGTTTGGCATTAGGTAAGCGTCGAACTATTAACGTTGCATTAGTGGGAAATCCCAATTGTGGAAAGACTTCTTTATTTAATATTGCTTCCGGTGCACACGAGCGTGTGGGTAATTATAGTGGCGTTACGGTGGATGCTAAAGAAGGTTACTTTGATTTTCAGGGCTATCATTTTCGTATTGTAGATTTACCGGGAACTTACTCTTTATCTGCTTATACCCCGGAAGAATTATATGTCCGTCGCCATATTATCAACGAAACGCCGGATATTGTTATTAATGTTGTGGATTCGTCTAATCTGGAGCGAAACTTTTACCTTACCACCCAACTCATAGACATGAATGTACGCATGGTGATTGCTCTAAATATGTACGATGAGTTGGAAGCTAGTGGCAACACATTAGATTATGTGAAGTTGGGGCAACTGTTTGGAGTACCGATGATTCCCACTGTTTGCCGGACCGGAAAAGGCATAGATCAACTTTTTCATATCATTATTAGTATTTATGAAGGAGCCGACTACGTAGAGCTAAGCAAAAAACTACGTGCCGAGATCTTAAAAGATTTGGAGGATTGGCACAAAACGTATGTACCCGATCATGAGTTTGGAAGTCATGAAGAGGATAAGCAGCATTCTCGGGGACCGTATCGCCATATCCATATCAATCATGGACCGGAATTGGAACGAAGTATTAAAGAGGTGAAGCAACTTATCGGGGCGAATGAGAATATTCGTCACAAGTATTCCACCCGCTTTTTGGCTATAAAGCTGTTGGAAAATGATTCGGATGTGGAATCTTTTATCCAGACATTGCCTAACGGCAAAGATATTATTGATGCTCGCAACCGCGAATGTCAGCGCATACACGATGTGATGAATGAAGATTGCGAGCAAGCTATTATTGATGCTAAATACGGTTTTATATCGGGAGGACTAAAGGAAACCTTTATAGATAATCATCAGGATACAGAACAAACCACTCGTGTGATAGATTCTATTGTGACTCATAAAATATGGGGATTTCCCATCTTCTTCTTGTTTCTGTATCTGATGTTTGAAGGAACTTTTGTACTTGGCCAATATCCTATGAAAGGAATAGAATGGTTGGTGGGGATTTTAGGAGATTTAATACGTAACAACATGGAAGCTGGCCCGTTGAAGGATATGCTTGTTGATGGAATTGTAGGAGGAGTGGGGGGAGTCATTGTTTTCCTTCCTAATATTTTAATTCTGTACCTGTGCATTTCCTTGATGGAAGATTCAGGTTATATGGCGCGGGCGGCATTTATCATGGATAAGATTATGCATAAAATGGGTCTTCATGGAAAGTCTTTTATTCCTCTAATTATGGGGTTTGGATGTAATGTCCCGGCGATATTGGCTTCGCGTACTATAGAAAACCGTAAAAGCCGCCTGATTACCATGCTTATCAATCCGTTGATGTCATGTAGTGCCCGCCTGCCAATTTATTTGTTGTTGGCGGGCGCTTTTTTCCCTCATAGTGCCGGATTAATACTGCTGGTCATTTACGCCCTCGGCATTTTTTTAGCTGTTATATTAGCCCGCTTGTTTAACCGTTTTTTGGTGAAAGGAGATGATACTCCTTTTGTAATGGAACTTCCACCATACCGTATGCCGACAGCCAAATCCATATTTCGGCATACATGGGAGAAAGGAGCGCAGTATCTCAAAAAGATGGGTGGCATCATTATGATTGCTTCCATTGTGATTTGGGCTTTGGGGTATTATCCCCGACATTCAGGCTATAATGATGCATCAGAGCAGCAGGAAAATTCATATATCGGACAAATAGGAAAGGTCATTGAGCCGGTGCTTACCCCCTTAGGGTTCGATTGGAAACTGGGGATTGGATTATTGTCAGGAGTTGGGGCTAAGGAATTGGTTGTAAGTACGATGGGAGTTCTTTATGCAAATGATGCTGATACAGATACGGTAAGTCTTGCCCAACGCATCCCTATAACTCCTTTGGTTGCCTTTTGTTATATGGTTTTCGTATTGATCTATTTTCCGTGTATAGCTACGTTAGCGGCTATTCGGCAAGAGTCCGGTAGTTGGAAGTGGGCTGTATTCACGATGTTTTATACCACGTCATTAGCTTGGGTGGTAACCTTTATTATTCATTTAATCGGAGGAATGTTTGTATGAGTGATTGGCAACAATGGGTGGTCATTGCATTACTTTTGCTATGCTTAGCGAGGATCGGATGGGGAATATATGCTTTTTTTCGTCGTGCCCGTAATAAGGAGAATCCGTGCAATAGCTGTGTAAGCGGTTGTGAATTAAAACATTTGCTGGATGAGAAGCGAGAGAAATGCAAAACGGAACAGAAAGGTACGAAGAAAAAGTGTTGCGGATAGTTGCCGGTTTGAAATTTTGTACTACCTTTGCAACCGCAAACGGCAAAATGGTACCTTGACCGAGTGGCTAGGTAGCGGTCTGCAAAACCGTGTACGGCGGTTCGAATCCGCCAGGTACCTCTAAACCCCCTTTCAGATTTTTTCTGAAAGGGGGTTTTCTTTGAAATGCACTAAAATGGTACTACATTAGGACCATATTGAAATCAGTGCATATATTCCTCATTTGTAGATTTCTGTTAAAATAGTAAATATGTTTGCAATTATATGTGTCATAAAATATACCTTTGTGAAAAGAACTTTATTGTGAACTGATACTATGAATGGAAATAAGAAAATTTGTTGTGAATATATTCATAATAATATAAGAATCGTGTATCGTAAAGTTTGCGGTGCATTAAAGTATCTTTTTTTAGCTCCTGGCAAGATCAATATTTCGATATGCCTTCAAAACAGGAATTCGCTGGCACTGAAGATGGTAGCCGGAATAGATGGAAAGAGTAGTTATTGAGTTCTTATTATAAATACAAATGCAATGAAAATCAAGCACTTCGTCAAAAAGAATGTAGGTATGGTAGGACTATGTCTTTTATCTACGGTTTTATCTGCCCAAGAGTCTTATAAAAATCCGCAGTTAACTCCTTCTGAACGGGCGAAAGATCTGCTTCAACGACTCACACTCGAAGAAAAGGTGGGGTTAATGCAAAATTCGTCAAAGCCTGTTTTCCGATTAGATATTAAGGCATACGATTGGTGGAGTGAAGCGCTTCACGGTATTGCACGTGCTGGTAAAGCTACGGTCTTTCCACAAGCTATAGGCATGGCGGCTTCGTTTGATGATTCTTTGCTTTATAAAGTATTTGATGCGGTAAGTGATGAAGCGAGAGTGAAGTATCGGCAATTTAGTAGTGCTGGACAACATGGACGTTATCAGGGACTTACTGTCTGGACTCCTAATATTAATATTTTTCGTGATCCGAGATGGGGAAGAGGACAAGAAACCTATGGTGAGGACCCTTATCTGACAAGTACAATGGGGCAGGCCGTAGTGCGTGGTTTGCAAGGTAGACCAAAAGCCGGTTATGATAAACTTCATGCTTGTGCCAAACACTTTGCTGTGCATAGCGGACCGGAATGGAACAGACATACTTTTAATGCCGAAAAAATTTCACCTCGTGATCTATGGGAAACGTATTTACCGGCTTTTAAAGATCTTGTTCAAAAGGCTGATGTAAAAGAAGTGATGTGTGCTTATAATAGCTTTGAAGGTGAACCGTGCTGTGGGTCTAACCGGTTATTGATGCAGATTTTGCGTGACGAATGGAACTATAAAAACTTAGTGGTAAGCGATTGTGGTGCAATCAATGATATTTATATGCCTGTTCCCAAAGGACATGGCGCGGAACCTGACGAAGCTCATGCAAGTGCCAGAGCCGTGGCGAGTGGAACGGATGTGGAATGTGGTTCTGTTTACCGGAATTTGTCGGAAGCCGTAAGCCGCGGACTAATAAATGAGGATAAGATAGACAAATCTGTTTATCGCTTGTTGAAGGCTCGTTTTGAGTTGGGTGAGATGGATGATCCGGAACTAGTGCCCTGGATGCAACTAAAAGACAATGTCATTAATAGTCCGGAACATCAGCAACTAGCTCTTCAAATGGCACGGGAAAGCATGGTTTTATTGCAAAATAAAAATAATATTCTGCCTCTATCCAGACAGTTGAAGGTAGCAGTAATGGGACCTAATGCTGCTGATTCAGTAGCGATGTGGGGTAATTATAATGGTTTTCCATATCATACCACGACTGTTTTAGAGGGAATAAAGAAATTGGTTGGCACTGATCGTGTGATTTATACTCAGGGATGTGATTGCGTCAGTGACGTATCATTGAGCAGCTTGTTCAATCAGTGTACACTAAATGGTAAAGCCGGTTTTCAAGCTATTTATTGGGGGAATACAGAATTTAAAGGAGATCCTGTTGCCGAAGATTGGCTCACTACTCCATTAAATTTTTCGGCTGCCGGTGGAACAGTGTTTGCCCGGGGAGTACCTTTGTCTCACTTTTCGGCGCGTTATCATTCGGTTTTTACAGCAGAAGAATCCGGTAAGATTGATTTTTATGTGAAACTCAATGGATATTATAAGCTGTTTGTTGACGGAGTACAGCAAAGTGAAGGGAAATATTTGAGTTTACCCACTAATGTATATTCTTTGGATGTAAAATCCGGAAAATCTTATGATATTCGCTTGGACTATAGTAGCCGCTATGACGGAGTATTAGACTTTGATTTGGGCAAAGAGGTTGCCGTTAATTTAGAAAAGGCGGTTGCAAGTGTTGAAAGTGCAGATGTTGTTGTCTTTGTTGGTGGCATATCCCCCCGGTTAGAGGGTGAAGAAATGGCGGTTAAAGCCGATGGTTTTAAGGGAGGTGACCGAACTAATATAGAATTACCGGCTGTGCAGCGCAAACTACTTGAAAAATTGCATCATACAGGTAAGAAAGTGGTCTTTGTCAATTGTTCCGGTTCGGCTATAGGATTGGTGCCCGAAACCAGAAGTTGCGATGCTATTTTGCAGGCTTGGTACCCCGGGCAAGCTGCTGGAACAGCTGTAGCGGATGTTTTATTTGGCAATTACAATCCGGCAGGACGACTACCTATAACTTTTTATAAGAATATAAGTCAGCTACCCGATTTTGAAGATTATTCGATGAAAGGTCGCACATATCGCTATTTCAAAGGAAACCCATTGTTTGCTTTCGGGTATGGTCTTAGCTATACTACGTTTACATATGGGAAGGCTAGTCTAACAACGCCTGTTATAGATGCCGGAGATTCCATAACATTGAGTATTCCTGTTACTAATGCCGGTAAACGTGACGGTGAAGAAGTCGTGCAAGTCTATCTAAGTCGTCCCGGTGATGTAAATGGTCCGGTAAAAACGTTACGCGCTTTCCGTCGTATATTTATAAAATCCGGTGAATCTCATCAATTGAATATAACGTTAAGTGCAGATGATTTGCAGTGGTTTGATGAGAAGTCCAATACGATGAGATGCGTTCCGGGAGAATATAAACTGCTTTATGGAGGCAGTTCAATCAGAAACGATTTGAAGGAAGTGGGATTTGTGATACAGTAAGTAATAATAGTAAAAAATAAACGATATGAGTATAGAAGAAGCCATGATGGACGGCATTGTCTTTAAAGGAAAAGGTGAAAAGCCGAAAGAAGAAGCAAAAGTGAAGACAAAGGCAAAAAAAACAAGCTATATCCGGGGATTGCATGGTTCGGGTGCGGCTAAAATGAAAGCAACTATTCGGAGGAAACGTGCTAATCGGCATAAAAAGTAAAAAAAACACATTTCTTTTTGTTGAGTTCTGTTTTTTTGTTATATTTACTGAGTCTTTGTTATTTACGGTTATATAAAGCTTTTATTAATTGTGACAATGAATTTTATTCCCGAAAGCAGACTTGAAGAACTGCTGAATGATAAACTCGACTTTCTATTCATATTAAATATGGATGGGATCATCATTGATATGAATTTGGCTGCTATAACCATTTTGGGCTTTAGCAGAGAGGAACTAACCCATAAGCATTTTCTCAGTGCATATGCTCCTAATTATAGGGAAAAAATGGCTGTTACTTTACCTTTGGCCATAAAAGGGGATGTTTTCTCCTGTCCATACCCTTTTGTTACAAGAACAGGTGAAATCATTCCTGTTGATACAAAATTTTATGTTGGTTGGTGGAAGGGAGAAAATGTTCTTGTTGCAGTAAGTACCAATTTGGCTGTGAAATACTTTTCCGAGGAAATATTTCTCAGCATCTTTAATGGCTCCCAAGTGATGATGGCTATTACAGCCATTGATTCCAATACTGTTTTCAATGTAAATAGTGCTTTTTTGGAAATGTTGGGATATTCTTTAGGGGAGGTGTCCGGTAAGACTGTCCGTGAGTTGGGTGTGTATTATAACTATTCTCAAAGGGAAAGTATGCTCAGGCAGTTTGCTGTTGACGGGAAGGCGGAAGGAGAAGCTACAATAAAGACAAAGTCTGGTGAGTTGTTAGATTGTTTGCTTTCATTCAAACGAATAAAGATTCAAAAGGATTATTATTTGCTTGCTGCCATAACCAATATAACTCGTAGAAAACAAATGGAGGAGAAGCTGAAGCATCTCAACTATCAGCAGAAATTGTTGGCAGATGTAGCCCAGCTTCTTAATAAATCAGATGACTTTGAAGGTATTATAAATATTGTTTTAAGATTAGTTGGTCAGCATTCGAATGTCAGTCGTGTGTACATCTTTGAGAATACCTTAGATGAACAATTTACAACTAACACTTATGAATGGTGCAATGAAGGAATTTCCGGAAAGAAAGAACTATTTCAGATGGTCCCTTATACCAATGTTCCTTCGTGGAAAAAAATATTGAAAGAAGAAGGGCGAATCTTCTCAGTCGATATTAAAAAATTACCTCAAGATATAATAGATGTCTTGGCTCCGTTAAACGTAAAGTCATTATTAGCCTATCCCATTTATATACAGAACCGCTTTTGGGGATTTATGGGCTTTGATGAATGCGTACAAGAGAAAGTTTGGCTGGACGATGAAGTGAATTTGCTTTTGACCGTAACTAATAATGTAACGAATGCATTGGAGCGAAAACTTTATCTGGATCAGGCCAAAAACAGTGAAATGCGACTCCGAATGGCTCTAAATGGAGCACGTGAGGGATTATGGGAATGGAATCTTCTTACAGATAAAATGTTTTTCACTGATGCATGCTACACCATGCTTGGTTATGAAGCAGATAAGGAGGGAAGAGACCGAAGCTGGTGGGAGGAGCTTATACATCCGGATGATTTGCCTAATGTCTTACATGCTTTCGAGGAACATCTAAAAAGAAAGACGGATTATTATGAAAGCATATTCCGGGTGAAAGATAAGGCTGGTGAGTGGCGGTGGATTTTAGACCACGGAAAAGTTGTGGAAAGGGATAAATCGGGGAATGCCATGCGTGCCGTGGGCACTCATATTGATATTACCAAACAGAAACAAGTAGAGGAAGAGCTGCATGAAATGGTGGTGACCAAAGACAACCTTTTCTCTATTATATCCCATGATCTTCGTGGACCGGTGGGGAATTTTATGCAAATCATTGAACTTTTGACCAGCGATATGGATATTTCCCCTGATATGCGTGCTGATCTTCTCAATGAATTAAGGAGCACGTCAAAGAATACATTCTATTTATTGGAAAATCTCTTAAATTGGTCTCGGTCCCAGCGGAGTGAAATTGTCTGTAATCCTAAAGCATTTATTATTAATGAGCTGGTTGCCCAGAACATTTTATTACTTTCTACTGCGGCCAACCAAAAAACAATAGATCTCCAGTTTGATGAAAAGACTAATTATGAGGTTTATGCCGATTACGATATGATTAATCTGGTTGTCCGCAATCTGCTTTCCAATGCTATAAAATTTACCCGATTGTCGGGAACAATTACGATTAGCTTATCCAGACAGATTGAGTTTGTCGAGGTGACAATTGCCGATAATGGGGTGGGTATGTCTGAAGATAGAGTCAGCAAGTTGTTTACGAATAATGAGTTCCACTCCACATATGGTACAAACAATGAGAAAGGTTCAGGTCTGGGACTTGTGTTATGCAAGGATTTTGTTTCTCGAAACAAAGGAACAATAAAAGCTGAGAGTGTTTTGGGACAGGGGAGTCGGTTTATCTTTACTGTTCCACTTAGCGTTCAATAATATTCTGCTAATTTTAAAGAAACGCCCTCATCATAGTATTTTGTGATGAGGGCGCTTTTTACTTACCTATTTCGTCGGTAATATTTCAATCCAATAATCATCAGGATCATGGATAAAGTATAGTCCCATAGACGTGTTCTCAAAACAAACCCATCCTTCTTCTTTATGGTATTGGCGGATAACTTCATAATCTCCCTCAACACGAAAGCAAAGGTGACTTTCATTTTCTCCCAGTTCGTATGCCTGCGTGTGATTTTTCAAACAAGTGAGTTCCAATAGAAACCCAGTGCTGTTATCTGTGAGATATACGAGTGTGAAAGAACCATCTGAAGTCTCTTTCCGATGATGCTCCTTTAGCCCGAGAGCCTTTTCGTAAAAAGCAATGCTCCGTTCCAAATTCGTAACATTAATATTGAAATGATCAAACTTACTTTTTATCTCCATCTGTTTTTATCTTTTATTTCGTCCAGACTTTCACTACTTCGCCTGAATACATACGTGGTTGACCTTCCATTGGCGCCTGAGAAGGTAGTTTTTTACATTCCATTATAATGGAAGGTTCATTTTCTCCCGTAGGATAGAAACGAACAACATAATTTTGAGCTTTTTCCAGTTGTCCGTATGGCTGATCGGGAGTAAATAACGTATAAATCACGGCCTTTCCGGATGTTTTACCCAATGAACCGCCTGCATTTGCAGCCATTATTGTCATATTAAACTGATCTGTGCCAATGACAACTACTAATTTCCCTTTTCCCATGTTAATCATATCTGTTGTTAATTCCCCGGGAGCTGTTTGCTGATACCCGTTTAATTCAGAGGTCTTTGTTTCAATAACGGATTTACCCTGCATCGGTACTGCCTGATTGTTTACCTTAGAGGAACTTTCTTGTTTCAGTAGTTGATTATTGGGGGTAATCACCATAGTGCCGGAAGTAGCAATGCTTTTCTCTTCTTTTTGTTTTTCTTCTTTCTGTTCTTGCGCCATCTCTTCTTGATTCTTGACTGTTGCGCTTAAAGTTCCGGCTGCTTCCATGCAGAGCCCATCTACAAAATCAACTGTTTTTCTCCGCCATTTGGCAAGTCCACGAACCAATTTGGTTTGTGCCTTGTTTAGCGCATATTTATCTGTAATCCATTCCTCTGCCGTGTACTTTTCTTTTCCTTCCCGGTAGCTATAACGTATCTTTTCTACTTTCAATATGCATGTTTCCGGCTGGCAAGTGACAGAAAGTTGATATTGTATCAGCGTACGGTCTAAAGACAAAGCACTGGAACTAAAAACAATCCATTCTTCCCCTATTCCTACAATCTGGCCTTTTACCTGATTGGTATAGACCACACGGCTGATATTATTATTGCTTTTCAAGCGTCCCGTTATCCATTCCAACATCCGGTTGTATATTTCATCTTGCGACATTCCGGGTATACTGAATTCCTTGGAAAATACCACTTTACCTTCTGTTTCAGGTACGGCTCCTGCTAAGTATTTACTGTTATCATCCTTTTGTGCGTGTAGTGTGGCAGGCAAGTAAAGACAAAATAGGGTAATAAGAATTTGTGTTAACTTTTTCATAAATCATATCTATTTTATTAAGTAATATCAAAGCGTTCTCCCCGTTTGGAGATTGTAAGGAAGCGGCAGCCTTTTCTTTCCGCAAATGATTGAAAGGCATTTCCCCCCTCATAATCTTCGCTGAAATGCATAGGGACAAAGATTTTAGTTTTAATTCGTTCTATAAACTGTTCGGCCCCCCTCATGTAGTCTTTTCCGAGGCGTCTGTCCACCGGAAACAAAACGATATCCATTGCCGGAGCGTTCTTTTGGATGTATTTTACCTCTGCCAGAAAGTCAGCTTCGGCTTTGTGTGCTTCTTCGGGAGTGGATTCTTCATTCCAGTGCCAGTTATTAAGGTCACCTGCATGAAAAAAACGCATACCTTGCAGGTCTATTAATAATGAAATTCCGGAATCAGTGGAGCCGAAAGCTTCTATACGGATGTTACTATCTTCGTATACTTCTCCTTTATTAATATATATGGCATCTGTCCGTGATGCCCGCCGATGCTTCAAAATGTCTTTGGAGAAAATATAATGAATATCTTTTTTTCTCTCCTTCCATAAAAGCACTTCTTTGTTAAAGTGGTCAGGATGAAAATGAGAAGATAACACATAACAGGCTCCTTCTCTTTCCAATAAATCATCATTGACCATATTTCGTGCGGAAGTTTCTTCCTGAGAGTCCTTGTAATAGTCAATAATTACAGTGATATTATTCGCTTCAATAGCAAAACCACTATGATAAATATAGTCGAGTTTCATATAACGATCGTTTATAGCGCAATATTACTAAAACGCCACATAATACATGTTTTGTAATTGTTATTTTATCTAAATTTTTACTTCGTTTTCCAGAGGCTTACCATTAATAAAGTCTTTAATGTTCTGTAAAGTGGTGGAAGCGATGTTGTTCAAAGCTTCCCGGGTAAAGAAAGCCTGATGTGAAGTCACTATGACGTTGTTAAAGGATAGCAACCGTGCCAGTACGTCATCGTCAATGATCCGGTCCGATTGATCTTCATAAAAATATTCGCTTTCCTCTTCGTAAACGTCCAGTCCGGCAGAACCTATTTTTTTGTTTTTCAGCGCTTCTATCAAGGCATTGGTATGGATCAGTTGTCCGCGTCCGGTATTAATAAGCATCACTCCGTCTTTCATTTTACTGATGGAGTAGTCATTGATCAGATATTTGGTTTGTTCCGTAAGCGGGCAGTGCAGGGAAATGATGTCAGAATTATGATAAAGCTCATCCAGTGTGGTATAAACCACCTGATGTTCCCTTGCAAAATTATAGTCCGGATACAAATCATAAGCCAAAATATTCATGCCAAACCCTTTTAATATGCAGATCAGTTTTTTAGCTATCTTGCCGGTTCCTATAATGCCGGCTGTTTTTCCGTACATATCGAAGCCTAATAATCCGTGAAGTGAAAAATTTCCGTCACGAGTGCGCCATGTGGCACGGGGAATCTTTCGGTTGAGTGACAACATCAGGGCTACCGTATATTCAGCCACAGCATAAGGCGAGTAAGCCGGCACACGCACTATGGTAATGCCATGGGCATGGGCTGCATTAATATCTACATTATTATAACCGGCACAGCGCAATGCCAGCAGCTTTACGCCGTTTTCCGCCATTAGGGAAATTACCTCGCTATCGGCCGTGTCGTTCACAAAAATGCATACTACATCCACCCCCTGTGTGAGGATGACGTTGTTTTTGTTTAAATGCCCTTTATAGAATCGGAGTTCAAAATCATATTCTTTGTTCTTTTCCTTAAAAGATGCCTCGTCATAAGGCTTGGTCCCAAAAAAAGCGATGGTATATGCCATAATTCTGTTTTTTATGAGGTGATTTTTAGCTTTACAAAGTTAACATTTATTTCTATCCGAAAGTTCGTAAGGATATTTTTTATGCCTTATTTTAAATTGTTCTGTTTCACTCTGCTTTTTATTAAAATACACATTCTCTGTGCTTTAGTTTAATTTGAAACAATGTATTTAGTTGGCTATTTTATGGTTAAAGTGAATTTGTATGCACAAAGTTCTTTCTAATGTGCAATAATGTTGTATATTTGCGCCCGCTAACAATAAAAAAGACTTAGATGAATAAAAAATCATGGATTAGCATCATGATGCTAATAGTTTCAGTTTCAACTTTCGCCGGAGGCATACTGACCAATACCAATCAGCACGTTGCTTTTCTTCGTATGCTGGCTCGTGGTGCTTCTATTGATATAGATGGTGTATATTACAATCCGGCAGGTTTGTCCTTCTTGCCCGCTGATGGTTTCTACCTTTCTTTGAATGGGCAAAGCGCTTATCAAACCCGTGTGATTGATGCTACTTTTCCTTTATTTCCTGAAGAAGGTCATCACCGTCATTATAAAGGTACGGCTTCGGCCCCATTTATCCCCAGCATTCAGGCTGCTTATAAAAAGGGTAATTGGGTTATCTCCGGTAGTTTTGCCGTAGGTGGCGGCGGTGGTAAAGCATCGTTCGATTCAGGTTTGCCTATGTTTGATTCTAAAGTGATGGCAGGTTTGGCTGGTAATAGTAAATTGCAGCAATTAGCGCAGATGACCAATGCCGGAGTTGTGTCCGATCTGTACAGCATTTCTTCGGCTATGGAAGGGCGGCAATTCATTTATGGTGCACAGTTGGGCTTTTCTTATAAAGTTAATGACTGGCTGTCGGTTTTTGCTGGAGGACGAATGAACTATTTTACAGGAGGCTACGAAGGCTATCTTACGGCTTCGTTGAAAGATGCCTATAAAGCTTATGTGGAAGATCCAACGCTTTACGGGCTTGAACTCGACTGTGACCAGACCGGTTGGGGACTGACTCCTATATTAGGAGCCGATCTTAAATTTGGAAAATGGAATATCGGGTTGAAATATGAATTTATGACCAGCTTGAATATAGAGAATAAAACCCATAAAAACAGTGATCCCGATGGAGCTCTGGCTGCTTACAGAAACGGGGTGAATACTCCGAATGATATTCCTGCCTTATTAACTGCTGCTGTTGGCTATGAGATACTTCCCACGCTCCGTGCTTCTGCAGAATATCATCATTTCTACGACAAGCAGGCAGGTATGGCAAATGATAAACAAAAAGCGCTCACCGGAGGTACTAATGAATATCTTTTTGGTGTGGAGTGGGATGTACTTAGCCGCGTAAGCATCAGTGGCGGTTATCAGCGTACCGACTATGGCCTGGCCGATGGTTTCCAGAGTGATACCAGTTTTTCCTGTGATTCCTATTCACTTGGTTTTGGTGCCGGTATAAAGCTATCTCCGAAATTGAAATTGAATGTCGCTTATTTCTGGACTAATTATAGCGATTATACCAAATCCATGGATACCGGTTATAATGGTCTCCCCCTTGGAGGTACTGACGTTTATAGCCGTACCAACAAAGTATTTGGCTTGGGGGTCGATTATAAATTTTAGTGCAATATATTCCTCTTAAAGTAGAATCCGCTACGGAGTAAAATTCCACAGCGGATTTTTTATGCTTTTTATCTTTTATTTCTCTCCCTTTCTTTTTTCAGTTTGTTCTGCCAGAGGTAGAAGCTCTTGATAAGCGTCTCCTCTTTAATAAGCTCTTCCATGCCGTATTTCTCCATAAAAATCTGTGTGGACCGCAGGAAGGTGATTCCATGCCTGAACTTGTTTTCCAGTATAAATCGGTAGTAGTTCATTCTCATTTCCCTTTCCACTTCCTTTTCAAAGAGCTCCACATGTTCTTTGCCCATGTAGTTGTATATTCTGGGATCTTTGCCCACCTTTGGCCAGGGGAGTATGAGGGCCAGATTTCCCTCATCTTTCCATGAGATGTCCTTCGGCCTTGTGGTGGTGAGTTGTAAGAGGCAGCTGTAAAGGTTTTGGTTTTTCGAGAATCGTATGGCTCCGTTCAGTGTGCAGTAATCATATTGTATATCCAGATAGGCTTTCAGATAGGGCTTGATCTCTATTCTGATCTCCATCCTTCCCAATAGTTGTTATATCCGTAATTTTTTCTTAGGTTTGCATGGCACAGCCGGTTTTAAAGGGTTTTCCAGGGTTCCGGCTCGACAAACAAACGAATGAAATACAAACGATTACCACAGACACTATTTTGTTCTACGATGAACGGGTCGTTGCTCTACGATGAAGGTGTCTTTCCCCGTAGAGCAAGACCACCTTGCTCTACGAGGAATTTTTCCTTTCTTTTATCCGGTACAAATATCGGTCAAAAAATACGATAAAACTAAAAAATAGCAATGATTGTTTATATCTTATATGTAACTAAACATTCTTTTTATTATTTTTCAATCACCTGTTTAGCTCTAAATAAAATGTATAGAAATAGAAAATGAAAAAAACTTTGATGTTAACTGAGTACATGACTTCGGTAATGGAAGCTCTGCGCCGGTCAGAACAATATAGTACGGCCCATGTGTATTCCAGTGTCATTCATTCTGTCTCCGCTTATGCGGGTCGTGACTTCCCTTTGTCGGGACTAACTCCTGTTTTCTTAAAAGATTACGAGGACTACCTGATTTTGCAGAAAGGGCTTTCGTGGAATACCTCCTCTACGTATATGCGTTGTTTGCAATCGGTATATAACCGTGCCCTTCGGTCTCAGGAGGTTCCCTTTATTGCGCAATTGTTTAAAGGTGTTTTTACGGGGGTGAAGCGTAATCACCGCCGTGCTCTAAGAGTGGAAGACATGCGTCGTCTACTCTGTGAGTCTCCTGTACAGGTAGAGTGTTCATCTTCTAAGGATTTGGAACCACCGGTTTCCTCAGAGAAGGGTACGAATACCCATAAGGCGCGTACCTGCATGGAACTGATGATCCGTTTACAAGGGATGTGTTTTGTAGATCTGGCCTTTCTTCGCAAGTCCGATCTAAAAAATGGCTATTTAATGCTTCGCCGTCATAAGACACGTATGCCTCTCTGCATCCGTATAACGGATGAAATACGCCGCTTGGCTTCTTTTTATAAAAGCAATGATTCTTCTTCTCCCTATTTGCTAAATATCCTTGATGGTCATCTTCGTGGCTATGCGGCTTACCGAGATTACCAGTGTAAACTACGTCGTTTCAATGCCGCGCTGAAATGTTTGGCTCGCGAACGGCATGTATGTGTAAGTGTTAGTACTTATTGTGCCCGTCACACGTGGGCTACCCAAGCAAAGTATTGCGGCATTCCTACAGCCGTGATCTCTGAAGGTTTGGGGCATGCTTCAGTGACAACTACGGAGGCTTATCTGAAGAGTTTTGAAAATGGCGTTCTTGACCGTGCCAATGCCCAGGTCACCGCTTATATTTTTAATGGGAAGATGAGGAAACGACGATGTGCCGAAAAGACTGGTTCCCATCCTGTTGTTAATAAATTACTTTGCAGGTAACGGATGGTTTCCGGTGCAATGATAGCTAATATCCAATAAATAAGCAAATAAAAACCTTAATAATTTGAAGTAATACTCTATATTTTTCATATTATTCCAATTTGTCTCTTTCAAAAGGCTTGAATAAGCACTTTCCGTTTCATACGGGACAAATGATTTTCTTTCCCGTTCATATGTCTGAACGGGAAATGTCTTTTTATTCTCCTTATATATAATAAAATATTATCTAAATAATTCAGTTTAATGAAAACGGAATGTATTTAAATTGTATCTATCCGTTACCTGCAAAGTAACGGATAGATATCATTTATTATAAATGTAAATATAGTTACAAATAGGTAAATCAAAATATGTTTATTTTCGTGTATTATTGCAATTCTGGAGCATAAACATACAAATTGATGATAGGAATAAAACGATATGATATAATGAGCGTTCTGCGGTTTTCTGCTCTTTTTCGGTTGGCGATGCTTTTCATCCTGCTTTCCGGTTCGGTTGAAATTAACGGCCAATCCCTTGCAGTGAAGAGTGATTTATTATCTGATGCTTTGCTTTCACCGAATGTGAGTATGGAACCGTTACTGTCTGCACATTGGAGTATGGAAGTGGGCATTCATTACCAGCCGTTTTCCTTAGATAGCCGTCGCCGGTGGAAACATTGGATGGGAAGAATTGAATTCCGCCATTGGTCGTGCAGTCCGTATTCCGGATTTTATTACGGCTTCCATACACTTGGTGGCCAGTTCAATGTGGGTGATGTTCATCTTCCCTTCGGTCTATATCGTGGTGTACGCAACTTCCGTTACGAAGGTTGGGTCTGGGGTGGGGGATTATCTGTGGGGTACCAGTGGATTCTTTCTCCCCGTTGGGGAGTGGAAGGTAGTTTCGGTGGCGGTCTTGTTTTTGCGGATTACTCCCGTTATCGTTGTGGTCATTGTGGTGAGCGTATGACTTCAAGCTGGCACAAAACTTACTTGGGGCCTACGCGTGCGGCCATTTCGCTGGTATATCTGCTTAAATAAGAAACATGTGTAAAGTGCATATAAATAAGGATATAAACAAATAAAGCAAAACAAAAATAAAACTTATGAATTTAAATTGGAAGATAATGGGTATACTGGGTTTGTGCCTGCTGCTGCCTTCTTTGATGCATGGTCAGAGCGCTTACCGCGGACGCCTTTTGCTGGATAGTCTGAACTTTTCGGTATCCGGTGGCAAGTTGGAGGTGGGTATGGAAGTGAATTATGAAGGCCTTGACCTGTCTTCAGATGAATATTTAACGTTGACCCCCCTTCTGATTTCTGGTGTGGAACGTCTTAGACTCCCTTCCATTCTGCTTAATGGCCGTACGCGTCAGAAAGTGTATGAACGTTCCCGTTTACTGGGACGGGCTGTTGGCACTGCCCCATCGGTTGTGGTGAGGGATGGTGTACGTGGCAACCGTCATTTCCGATATTCGGTTTCCGTTCCTTTCCGGGAGTGGATGAGTGGTAGCACACTGTTTTTCCGTACTGAGGAATGCGGTTGCAACGGTTCTCCGGCAAGTATTTATACAGACAGTATCGCTTCGGATGTGCTGCTTCCTTCGATTAGGGTAAAGGGGTTGGAGAAAGATGTGGATGTTCGCTGTCTGTCATGGGTTGAATTTATTCCTGCTCCTTTGGATAGTGCCGTCCTTGTTGCCCCGGCCTGTCCAAGTAGTGGTGTCACACTTGGTGGTCTGTTCTCACTGGCTTATTGCTACCGTCCCGGTTCGGGGGAGTTTAATTCCATTTACCTGCTTGCTGCACGTCTTTTCCCTGATAATGCGGAAGCTGCAATTAATGCTGCTGCCGTTGCATTAATCAAGCGAGACACACGTACGGCCCGTCATTACCTGTCACGTTTCTCTACGCTTCCAGAGGCTTTCAATAACATGGGTGTGCTCTGTATGCTCGAGGGCAACCGTGAGAAGGCTGAGGTATATTTGGAGATGGCTGTTTCCCGTGGGGTGAAACGTGCATCCGCCGTTCTTACCGAACTCCGCAACGGGCGTCTGATGCATTAAATGCTAATGAATTTAATAATATGATGATGACTAATTCTATATTCCAACCTGGAGGTTGCGAGGCCCAGTCTCGTTTTCCTTCCCGTCCGGTCCGCTTGTCCGGTGTGCGGAAGAAAGGCGTCCGTTCGCTGAAAGTGCTGCTTTTCTGTCTGTTGACTTGGCTTTATGCCATATTGTTTGCTGTTCTTGTTTCATCCTGTTCAGATGAATCCGGTTCGGGTTCGGGCTCTTCCTCCTCTCGTTTGTTTCTTCATGTCGGTGGTGTCCCCACGCGTTCCATGGGAAGTAGTCTTCCCTCTGACGAAGGTACTATCGGTCGACTGGTTGTGGGTTTGTTCTATGCAGACGGCTCGGTGAATACCATTGTAGAGCCTACACTGTCTTTCGGTTCTGACGGTACGATTGAAACAGGGAGCATTCTTTGTTCTCCGGGTAATTGCGATGTGATTCTTGTAGCGAATGCTCCGGAAGGCATTTTCTCTGGTGTTCGTACAAAAAACGAGTTTATCGGGAAAACCCTTGCGCTGACTTCCACGGCAAGTGACGGTGTGCAGTCTTCGGACCATCTTCCGATGTCCGGCATCAGTGATTCTCCGATTCATCTGGAAGCCGGTGCTTCCGTGTCGGCTATGGTTCATTTATCACGTCTGGTAGCCCGTATCTCCATCTCCAGTATTCGTACGGCTTTTTCTTTGGATAATGCCAATGCCACATTCACCCTGGACCGTATTTTCCTGTGCAATGCGCTTGAATCCTCCAAAGTGGCTCCTGGCGATGTGGGTGAGACGATGCCGGACAGCCCGACGTGGCTTCACGGCGGACTGACCGAGGAGCAGCCGGACGGCAGCTACCTCTGGACCGCTGGGGCAGGTTTCCTGCTAAACGATGTGACTCCCGAAGGCGGTGTCCAAATCACTTCGGATGCTTATACGGTACCTTACTGGTTCTACGCTTTTGCCAATAACAATACGACCTACCGTACGAAGCTGGTTCTTTCGGGGTATTTCGATCCGGATGGTTCCGTAGGGAGTTCTCCTGCTGTCTATGTGTATTATCCCATTGTGGTAAACCAGGCCCAGACAGGTACAACTATCACCCCTTCGGATGCTTCCCAAACGGACCACGTGGGTGACGGCACGATTGCGCGCAACCATGATTACCGGATTAAGGCGGTGATCAAGGGTGACGGTGAAACCAATCCGGGCAGTGAGATTCATCCTTCAAATCTTGACTTGACGGTTGAAGTGGACGACTGGACCCTTCAGATCGTTCAGGAAGTGGAATTGGATTAGAGATTAAATAAAGTATAAAACCGATGATGAAAATAAAGGCGTTGTTCATTTTTCGAGGTTTGGCAGGAGTTATTCTTGCCGGATGTTTCCTGCTGTTTTTGTTGTCGGGTTGCATTCCCGATGATTACAGCGGATGTCCTTCACAGCACGAGAGTGATATTTCCGTAACAATAGGGGCTGGTGATTCCATTACGGATAGTGGTCAGGAGACTCAGATGCCCTGAGTGGTGGTTTCCCTGCAGAAAAGAAAGAAAAACAGATGAAAGAAAAGAGAAGAATGAATGCCGGAAGAACTCATATCAGATTGTGCCACCTGTGGCTTCCGCTTATGTTGTTGCTGGTGTCGTTTCCCATGCATGGCATGGCTCATCCGGCAGATACACTTTACCGTGATTCGGTTTATCGTCAAGTTATTCTTGAGGGACGTTCACGCATGAACTGTTATTTCTCTTATCCTTCGGGTGGGAGTAAAATTCTGCAGGACTACGGAAATAATTCCGCTGAATTGTACAAGCTTGACGGTTTTATCCGCTCTGCAATAGAAGATACGCTGGTTTGTGTGCGTCAGGTTGTTCTGACGGGTTACAGTTCCATTGAAGGGAGCTACGATTTAAACCGCCGCCTCTCTCGTGATCGCGCCTTCGGCCTGAAAACCTGGCTTGACTTTCGTTACGGTCTTTCCCGGCGGTATGCGGTGGAGGTTTCCTATTTCGGAGAAGACTGGGGTAAACTTCGTGAACTGGTAGCAGGTTCCGATCTGGATGAGAAAACGGAAGTGCTGATGATCATCGATGAAGTTGATTTGTTCAAGGGGCGTGAGAAACGGCTGATGGACCTGAATGTGGGTATCCCTTATCACCGTATGGAAAAGGATTTCTTCCCCTTACTCCGGCGTGTTGAAATCACGGTTGATTACGACCTTCGTCGTATCATTGAGCATCGTTACCGTCGCAAAGTGAGTACTTCCGAATTTGCGGAGCTGCTTGCCCGTGAACGTGCCGCTGTGGCCCGTGAGGAATCCCGTCTGGATTCGTTGCGTGAGGTCCGTGCAGCTCTTTCCCGGCATATCCGTGAAGAACAGGTTCGTGCCCGCGAGGATAGCCTGTTATGGGTTTCGCGTGCAAAGGAACGCAGGGTGGAAGTACAATCGGAGGGGATGGAACAAAACAAAACTGGAAATAAATATGAGCATGAATATAAAAAAGCAACTAAAAAGGCTGAGGCCGAAAAGACATATGAGGAAGATAAACGGATAGTGAAAAAGGAGGGGAAACGTCCGTTTATAGCCCTGAAAAGCAACCTGCTTCTTTGGGGTGGTGTCTCCCCATCGGCGGATTGTCGGAGTGTTGAACGCACCACCTTTATGCCGAACCTTTCGGCGGAGCTGTTCTTTTTCCGCCGTTGGTCGTTGTGTGTGAGCGGCATGTATGCGGACTGGGATTATGAGGGTGGAAAGCAGCATCTTGGTGTTTCTGGCTACCGTACCGAAGGCCGCTTCTGGCTAACGGACGGCTGGGGTTACCGCTGGTTTTTTCTGGGCGTTTACGCGCAGGCCGGCGATTTTGACCTGCTGAGTACCGCCGCTTCGCTTGTTTCAGCGGGTGAAAACCACTGTACTGGGACTTATGTTGAAGGCGGTCTTTCAACGGGCTGTTATTTTCCGCTGGGTTCCCGTCTGGGCATAGAGGTTGGTGCCCGCGGGGGTTGGCGTCGCAGTGCGGGCAAAGCCTATGATGTGGAGGGTGATGAGCGTTATTTTAACCATTCGGTGAAAAAGTCGCGTATGGGGCTGACCGGTCTGGTCATCAGTCTGAGTTACCGTTTCGGGAGAAAATAAGGATAAATAAAGCGTAGGAATTGAAGTGAATGAAACAGAAGCAATGAAAGCGAAGAAAATGATGATACTAACTGCGATAAGCGTGGCGGGATCCCTAGGCGGTTGCACGGAGGTTTCGCTGGGCTATCCCTCCGATGAGGGACTGGTCCGGATTATTCCCGACTGGAGCGAGCTTTCGGTTCCCGGTTCTGCCTCCTGCATCTTCTTTCGCAGTGGAGAGTTCTCCACTTCCTACGCGTATGGGGATGTTTCTCCCGTTTCTTTTTCCGTTCCGCTCCCCTCAGGGACCTATCGTATGCTGGCCTATAACAGCGATGCTTCGGGGGTGACTTTCTCGTCTTTGCGTGATGCGGATTCTGCACGTGTCTCTCTGGGTTCGACCGCTCAACCGGGTGAGGTTTATGTATGGTCTGGTAAGGGGCTGAGTGTGCTTGCGGGTGATACGGTTGAGGTGAATACGGTTCCCCGGAGTCTGGTAAAAACGTTGACGCTTCATTTCCAACTGACCGGTCTGGAAGGTTCGGGGAGTCTGGAAGGCCTGTTGTCGGGTGTTTATCCTTCGCTGCTGCTTTTTACGGGCGAGCCTCCTGCTTCGGCCGTATCTGCGGCTCCGCAGACGGTTGTAGCTTTCAGTGCGGAGCTGAGTTCGGAAACGAAAGGCAGCTCTCAACTATCCGGCAGTTCTTCCGTCCGGCTGTTCGGCCTGCTTGACCCGGATAACGGCAGTTCCTATGACAACCGCCTGAAGCTGGCCCTGCGTGATTCGAGTGGAAGCAGCCGTTCTGCGGAAGTGGGTCTGAGTGGTGTTCTGACGGAGATCTTGGCCGCCTGTTCGGGTGAATTGACAGTTGAAGTTCCTGTTGAAATTTCCATTGATTTGCAATGGACGGATTCAGCTCTGGTGGCTTCGGTGAAAGCGTGGAGTCTGGGTGAAGGTAGCGGAAAAGTATAGGCAAGAGATAAGATAATGGGGTAGAATGGATAAATAGAGGTATATCTATTATTTAAAACGTAAAGATATGAAATTTAAATTACAACTGATTGGTCTAATGTTGACGGTTCTCCCGCTCCTGTGCTGCACAGAGCGTGGAGACCTGTCTTCTTCGGGATTGATCCGTCTGGGTGCTTCCCGTGAAGGCTATACCCGGAGTTCGGTGAACGACCTTGCGGGCCTTTCGGCCGTTGGAGACCGTGTGGGTATCTACGGGGTGGTGACCGCGAACAGTGATGCTCTTTCTTCCGCGTTGACGGATGAGTGGAATGTGACCCCGCTGATGGATAATGTTTGCACCACCTCCATCAATGCCTCTACGGGTGTGCTCTCCTGGAGTGATGCCTATGCCTATCCGCTGGAAGAGGGTCAATACGTTAAATTCTGTGTGTACCACCCTTATGCTTCCCCAGGTACGTCAGGTGATAATTACGTGGAGTCCCGTACAGGCGCTTCCCCGCTTCTTCATTTCACGCTGAGCGGTGAAGAGGATGTGATGTGGGCCTCTCCGGTGCTTGGTTCCCGTACGCAGTCCCCCGATGGTTTGGTTTTTAGCCATGTGTTGACCCAGCTCCGTTTCTGTCTGGTGGATGATGAAGGCAATTTTGCAGGGACGAGTCTGACCGCCCTTCGCTTCAACAGGGTGAATACCACCTGTTCACTTAATCTGGAAACAAGTGAGCTGGGTAGCTGGGGTACACTTTCGGATGCGGTGTCGTTTCCCCTTTCGGAATCTTTTGCTGACGGGACTTCTTCGGTTCCCATCTCCGGGACAAGTACTTCCCCGCTGTCCTTATCGGGTTCTGTGATGCTCCAGCCGGGACTATCTTCTTTCAGCCTGAGGGTTGAAACCGATAACAAAGGCAGTTTTTCGAATGTGACGATCACCCCTTCGGGTGGTGAGGGCACTTTTGCTGCGGGTCATTCCTACCTGGTGAGGCTGACCTTCCGTGAGCGTACGCCCGTTGCCCTTGCCGCTACGGTCACCCCGTGGGTGATGGACGGCACGGGTGAAGGTACGGTGCAATAGGAGACGGAATGAAGAGGACTTGAGATAAGATAAATTAAAAATAGCATATATATAAAGAATAGCATTGGAAATGGAAGAAATGACCCCCAAACGATTATTGATATGAAAAGAATTGTATTATCGGTGCTTGTCCTGACAGGATTGTGGGGCTGCACGCAGAGCGAACTTGTTTCGCATGAAGAAGAAAATGTGGAAATACGTCTGAGATCCACGGCCCTTTCCGTGGAGTCGGTGACCAAAAGCGCTACCCGTTCCGCCTTTGAGGGCGGCATCAGTAGTGGCAATACGCTGACCGCCCGTGTACTGGCTTCCAGTGCAACCGGAAATTATACTTCCACTTATTTATCCGCGGACGGAACGATGACTTTTAATGATGACGGCCTTACCCAGGTTGGTTTTAATACCACTCCGCAGTATTATCCGGTGAACAATGCCAATGTTTATTTTTGCGGGTTGTATCCCTCTACCGGTTGGGATGCAGATCAGACCATCACAGCCAGCTTTACTTTTCATGGAAACGAGGATGTGATGTCCGCCGCACAAGTTTCGTCAAAGAAGGATGAAGCCAAGGGAGGTACATTTAAGACACTGAATTTCAATCACCTGCTTACGCAGCTGGTTATTAGTGTGGTTGCGGAGAATGATGCTGCGATCACCGCTTGGGGCAATCTTCAGACCCTCAATTTGTCCAAGGCCGGTGGAGATAATCCGAATTCGGCGGTGAAAGTGACCTTGTCTAGCGGCGCGGTGGCTGAGAATGGCTTTTCAAGTCCCCTCAGCGATAACTCTTTTAAATTCTGGGTATGCAATCCCGGTCCCGCATCGGAAACGGCTTTTAGCGGTCAGAGCAAAGCTTTGACAACGACGGCTACCGTGGTGGCTTATTCGATGGTTTGTCCGATAGCAGCGGATGGGGCGGATGATTACACCCTTTTGGTGACCACAGCCAATTCCGGCGGTGCGGTAACCGTACCGGTCAACCTGAAGGCTACAGCCGGTGGTGCAGCCTATTCGGGGAATACGCAGGGGCGGAAGTTTGTAGTGACCCTGACATTTAAGTCCACCGAAATCCAGGCGCTCGGTTCGGTGACGGACTGGGTGAACGATGGGGGAGGCAGTGAAGTGATTCAGTAAGTGTTGAAAGACCAATGAATAAACAAAGAAAAAAATGAAAGAGAAAAAGTATATCCGGTCTCTGACCGGTAAGGTAAGTCGTTGCAGCGTTCTTTGGGGGACGATGCTATGCCTGTTCCTGCTTCCCTCCGGTTGTTTATCGGATGAAAGCGGCAATGGTTCGGATAATGATTTGGTTGAGATCCGTCTGAATGGCGGGATCAGTTCGTCCACATCGGTTTCGACGCGTGGTGATGGAATGTTCAATGGTACGGATACCTGGCCGGACGATCTGGCAGTGCGTTTTGCGCGTGCGGACAAGGCTACGGATTACACTGCGGGCTATTTGAGTACTCCCCTGGATGCAGTTGTTAACAAAACGGCTACTGGTGATGTCACCAAAACCCATGTCATTACCTTTGGAATGGCCCTGAATCCCTCTCCGGCCTATTATCTGGCCAATGGGAATAAGAGTAAGCTGATCGGGTGGTATCCGTCTACGGGGACCTTTGATCCAAGTGCCCATACGGTCGCTTTTCCGGCTGCAACCCTTGACGGTTCCACCGACCTGATGGCTACGGACTTGTACGAAGGAGACAAAAACGCCAAAATCACCTCTGTTGCTTTCAATCACCTGCTGACGCAGATCAGTGTCAGGGTTTATACGGAAAGTACAACTACGTCCACAGTGTGGGGTACGCTGAGCTCCGTTGCGATTGTGGGAATGAGCCGGTCGTGCATCGTAACCCTTCCGGCAGCTACCGCAGCAACTACAGGCGGTACGGAAAAAGTGACGGCGGCCTTTTCCGGTTCAGATAACCTTTCCCTGGTGGAAAAAAATCCTTCGGGCAACTCGGATATCAGTTATCCCGTAACTCCGGGCATTGGTGCCGGTAATTCCGTGCTGGCCGGTTATGCGATGTTTGCTCCACAGACAGACAGTGATAATACAAATAATAAAATTACGCTAACGGTGATCACCTCGGCGGGTGGAACCCATACGGCCGCCATTCCTGCTCCCGACGGCGGTTTCAAGGCCGGATCTTCGTATGTGGTGACGCTGAAGTTCGGTGCAGCCGAAATAGAGCCGTCGGTGAGTATCACGGACTGGCAACCGGGAACAACTCCCGGGGAAGTGGAAATATAAGAATGATAATCGGATGCGGAAACAGGGAATAAACCATATACTACTTATAAACCGGCTCATCGTCGCATTGGTGCTGCTATCTGGTTGCCGGGGCGGGGATGATCCTTCCCTCACGGCCCCCTTCGCGGTGTCCTTCACGGCTGTGGGGGTGGGTGTGACGGTTTCCACGCGTAGTGAAACCTCTCCGCTTCCCTCCGGCACCACACTCCGTATCCTTGCTTTCCGACGTACAGGCGCCGCGGCTGATCTTTCCGCGGATGAATATAGGGGTGAAGGCACCTATGAAGTTCCTTCGGATGAGGGTGGCGGTATTTTGAGAGCTGTCAGTCCGCTGTTGCTTTCGGCAGGAACCTATGATTTCTATGCGCTGACCCCCGCTCTGGCGGTTACCCGTGGAAGTAACGGGGCAGGCAACACTTATGCCGTGCAGGTTGAAAATGGGACGGACTACGCCACATCGCTGACAGAGTCTGTAACGGTGAGTGCAACGTCGCCTTCGGTGAATCTGGACGCACTGATGCGTCGTTGTACGAAAGTGACCTTCGCTCTTTCTCCCAAGGGGGATAACATCACGGCGGTAAATATTTCTTCTGCCGGGATAACGAACATGACGGATGCTCCGGTGACGGGCGGGCTGAACGAAGCGCTGAATGTCTCCGGCCTTTCCAAAACCACGGAGGTGAGTGTGAGTGATTTCACCGCTCCGGACAGCAGCCAGCCCCTGGTGCAGGAATCCTCCACAGTGGTATTGCCCCGTGAGGCGGGTGCTTTCAGCTTTAAGATGGTGGTGGAATACGATAACAGCGGTAAAACCACGGAGCTTTCCGCTTCGCTTCCCGCTGATCTGGCCTTTTCAGCAGATACGCACTATACCTTTACGGTGAAGATGCGCGGCGAGCGTGCCGACCTGGTACTGAGTGTCTCTCCGTGGATTGATTCGACAGATTTCAGTACCGATATGGGTGGTCCGGATGTGATTGAGATCGTGATAGGTGGCTGGACGGATGTGTACTGGGACAGTAGCAATACGGATACCGGTGGTGGTAATAGTGTATTGGTTGTTTCGGGTTGGGAGGCCAATCCGGCATGGAATGATGAGTTCGGCCGTTATCCCGGTCTGGGTGTGGTTTGTACGACCTGGCAGGATGTGCTCTGGACCAGCCATTCGGGTACGGGTGGGGGAAACGCCGGTTTGGTTCCTGATAACTGGAATACGACACATACCACCGATGGAACAAACGGTGGATCTTTGGGCGGGGAATAATCACCCGATTTGAATGAGTGTAATTAATAAAGAAAAAAAATGATACGAATAACGAAAATAGGAACTGTGCTTGTTTTAGCTTTTTTATTTTGCTCTTCCTGTGCTGACAATTCAATTGATTCTGTGAATGGCACTCCTGGAATTCAGGGAAAAACAGTCAGGCTGATGCTTTCTTCTTCCTCTCTCCAAGTATCAGGTGGTACAAGCCGTTCTGTGGGAGAAGGAATGAATGTCTCGTTAGGCTCCACCGAGGCGAGTGCAACCCGTGCAGTAACAGAAGACAAAATAGACAATGTTTGTGTATTTCAATTTGCCGGAAGTGCGGAATCCAGTACCGCTGTTCTGAAAAGTAAAACTTATGTGAGTGATCTTATTGACCGCACGTTGGATGTTTCACTGATCTCTTCCACGACATGTTTTCTTTACGTTTGTGCCAATGTGGGAGATATTACGAATGATTACACGGTGGACAGTTCCACTTATCAGGACTTGATGAATGCTTCGCTTTCCGTTTCCAGTCAGGCGGATTTCAGCAGTCTGCTACCTATGTGCGGGGCCTCGGCTACGCTGAATTTGACCACCATGACCGGTAATATTGATGTGAGCCTGACCCGTCTGGTCGCAAAGGTCTCTTTTACCTGTAATTTGAGCTCCCTGCCTACAGGTGCTACCTTCAGTATTACCAATGCTACTTTGCGCAATGTTCCGAAGTCGGTTTCTTATGTGGCTCCCGCTACGGGTACACTGACCTCAACCACGACAGTGGATTCTTATATTGGCACGGGTGCTATAGTAAATGAAACGGCTGCGACCACCACTTACGTGTGGTACATGCCTGAGAATCTTCGTGGAACAGGGACGTCCATCAGTTCCTGGACGGAACGGATTTCAAAGAATGCCCCTGCTTATTCCACTTACATTGAGTTGACCGGCAATTATACCCCTGTCAGTGGAGGTGAAACTTATGAAGCAACTTATGTAATTTATCTGGGTAATGCAACGGATATGAATAATTATGATGTGGTGCGTAACCATTCTTATGCGGTGACTGCTACAATTAAAGGTATTAATTTGGCAGATGAGCGCGTTACTACGGATACTAATTTAAGTGCCGGTGGTTTATCAAACTGCTATCTGGCTTCAACTTCGAACCACTGGTACCGTTTTACGGGTACGACCCGTGGTAATGGGAACACAACGGATTATACTTCCACTTATACAGGTATTAGTATTATGCCTTCCGTAGTGACTGATGCTTCGGATGCGGTGACTATTCCGGCAGCGCAGATTGCAGATGCGGTGATTGTGTGGGAAACGTCCGATGGGTTGGTCAGTCAGGTGCAATGGGATTCCGAATCGGGTTGTGTAAAATTCAAGACGGGTGATACTACGGCAGGCAATGCGGTGATTGCCGTACGAAATTCCAGTGGTACCATTTTGTGGAGCTGGCATATCTGGCGTACAACCTTTGATTTGGCAGGCCTGAACGAAAATCATGTGTTACAAATTAAAACGAATACGAATTATTCATGGTACGGGACTTTGGTTGGTGATGCAGCCATGAAAGAGCGTAAATTAGTGATGATGGACCGCAATTTAGGCGCTTCCGGTACGGACTGGGCTACCAATAAAGGGGTAAATTGCCTTCATTACCAGTTTGGCCGTAAAGACCCGCTACCCGGAGGAGGTACGGTTGAAGGAAGTGGTGAAGTAAACGGGGATATTACACTCTACGGTTACGGTTCAGGTACTTCAAACGGGCAGTTTACCATTGTCGGTAAAGCGAAAAGTACAACAACCCTGCAAAGTGAATCTTGCACTACAGCTCAGAAAACGGTTGATTACACGATTCAGCATCCTGAGGCCTTTATTTATAGTAATATAACTTCCGGTACTTATACCCGGGATAATACGGGTTATAGCTGGATATATACAGCGACGCTGACTTCGCCGGATTGGGAAATCTCCAATTGCCTTTGGGGGGATAATAATCTGGCTAACGGTGGTGTGAATGCCGGCTACCTGGATCCCGTTCCGTGGGACGGGAATAAAACGATATATGATCCCTGTCCCGCAGGTTGGCGTGTTGCTCCGGCTGATGCCTTTACCGGAGTGACACACGATATTACCAACGGACGAAGTGGTAATAGCGATCAAGGATGGATAAATATAGCCCCTGCCAATATTTATAATACCGGTTGGTCTACGGGTTGGGCTTTCCGTTTCGGAAGCGAATCCACGGATACCAGTACCTTCTCTCCGGCGTCCGGCTCTCGCGACGCGGGCAGTGGTACGTTGTGCAACGTTGGTGTCTACGGTTACGATTGGCTTTCTTCGTCCGGAGGTGCCACGAGTTTGAACGGGAGCAGCTTAGGCTTCACTTCGAGCATCGTGCGCGTTGCGTACGAGAGCTACCGTGCGCACGGCTTCCCCGTGCGTTGCGTCCAAGAATAACCGCGGCACGAGAGTGTCGCTTATTCGATTTTTGATTTTTATTGCTTGGGGCTTTAAAGCCATGATTTCCAGTTATTTATCGAGAGTACCGCAGGCCCTGCTGCTTGCGGTAGGGTGATAAGTAAATTCAGCAATCCACTGGCGGTGTAAAGACGTATAGGACTACACGTGGTACGATAACTATTTCGTACACGTCCCGAATTACGTATCCGCTAGTTGTCCATACCAGTTTGTACGGACGTTGGGGAGGTCTTCTTTTCTTCCGTCGGCACATTCATTTTCAGTGATTGCTTTTTCCGGCCTCCGGTTTGCGCAACAACTCGAATGGTGCGTTAAGCAACGTAGGCTCCAACGGTTACGGTTGGCTGTCTGCTCCCGGGGGTGACTCGAGTGTGAACGGGGTCTACCTCAACTTCAACACGGGCAATGTGAACGTTGCAAACGAGACCAACCGTGCGAACGGCATGTTTGTGCGCTGCGTCCAAGAACTTACGTACTGGAACATTTTTTATAAATTTTTCGAAAAACCGGAAGAGTAACGGGATGCTTACTTGGTATATTTTTCCCCGCTTTTCCGGCCATGACTGCGTCGGATGCCGATGTGATATCGTTCTCCGGAGCATAATTTGTTTGTTTGTAAGGTTCCTCTCAGGCGTGGGAGGAACCTTCTTTTTGAGACTAAACTTTAAATTAATATATATGATATGACTGCAAAGGAAATTATTCAATTGGAGAGCAGCAATTATACTAACATTTATTTGCTGCATGAAGGTGTTTTTGGGAAAGCTTATGAAAAATCGGTATTTACTTTTTTTTCGCAGATACGCTGTTATAAGCCGGTGAGAAAATGGCTGCAAGTGTTGAAAGGAGATTTAAAGTGAAAAGTGGTTTGATCTAAGATTGTATCTGTAAATACAATGATGTATGTTTTATAATAAATATATAAAAGTAGCAGTAGTCTTCTAATTTTCTACTGAGGTTCGGCATAAACATATGTTTGTTTCAAGCCATCCCTATCTCTCATTAAAAGCACTATTTTGCTTTTAGGTGTTAGCCATATGGCTTGCGGTACAGAATTGATATCTTTGTACGAAAACAGTTCTTGATATTTCTCCATCAAATTATCTGCTTCGCGATCGTACACTGGTTGCTGATAGATGGAAGAGATGTAATCATAAAGAAATTGATGACTGAGTTCGGCAAATTCATTGTCATCGTCAATAGTCTGTTGCAAGTAAAGTTGAATGCTAGGTGTATCACCATGCATCAGCCGTAATGCAGAGAGAGTGCGCGTGTCGTTTAACGCGTTGTTAAAGCCGATAGAAGTCTTATCGGATACCTTTACTTCGTCCCAATTGTACATTAAGAAGTCCTTTTCGTCCACAACCTCAACTTTCAAAGTATCGCTATAAACAACTTGGTTGTCTTTATAACAAAGCAGATAAGTCTCATATTCTCCCGGCAAGTAGAATGTCTGAGACCAGAGAGATACCAATTTACACCCGGAGTAGCTATTGCCTGTTTCAATTGAAAATACTTTCATACGTCCTTTCTGTGCCGGTGAGCTCCAAGTGATGGAGTCGTATATTTGTTTCAATTCGGAGAACGAAACATCTAATCCTTTCTCATCTTTATTCAGTAGAAAGAACTCAAACAGATGGAAGATGTTTCCTCTGTTCTCTGTGGCAGTCAATTTGAATTTATAGCTATCGGATGAAGTTTCCGGTTGTCCGGGGTCCGGTATATCGGGAACTATTTCGTTAGCATCATGCGAACAAGAAGTGAAAAGTATAACCAAAAGGAAAGTAAATAAAGTCTTCATATCTCTTTCATTTAATTAAATTGATACATCATTGTTCATTGTCGGTTTTGACGTATCCCACAAACCTATTGAAGTCTGTTTGTTCATTTTCGCTAAGCTCAAGATAGAAAATCTGGTCGGAGAAATTATATCGAAGCCGGTAATTAAAGATAAGTTCATCATCATTCATATGAAGATACAGCATATTACTGCCGCTGAAGTCATCCCAGATATATTCTTTACGGCCTTTGTTTCCGTTCTGCGTAAAGTAATCTATCACTATGTGGTTCTTCTCTTTGTATGTTGATTCGTAATGAAACATGCTAAGCGTGCTGTAGGGATATTGTCCGTATGCAAGCTTACCCTCCTCGTTGTAGACCGATTTCCATTTACCGTAGAAGCTCCACTTATTATCCCTAATGAATTGTTCACCGTTGTCCAAGGTCAGCACATCACCGTCCACTTGATAGGAAAAGTGTTTTTTCATTCCATCCACTATCACTTGTATTCCACCGTCTTCTGCGCGTTGCCAGGTATATCTAACCGGCTGTTTTACTATTCCGGTATTGTCAAAACACCTGTAATAGGCATCGCCTTGCGATCGGAAGTTAATAGAGAAATTATATGACGATTGTTTTTCCGTGTTCAACTTGCTGATGAACCATTCGCCCAAGATGGGAATGTTAATGGTATATTCCTTATCATTGAAAGTGAGAATGGCACCGTTTACACTGTAAGAAGATTCACTGATAGTGCCATCATCCAACTCTATTAAGAGAAAGAGCTTTTCGTCTTCCCATTTGGTTCCCCATCTAAGTGAACCGGTTTTCTTTTGTTTGATGTAAGAGCCGTTACCGTCATCGGATAACACTATTTTATCGGCTATGCCGCCTTCCGCTCCTGTTTTTTGTGCCGTCCATTCTCCAACTAGCTCAGAGTCTTGTTTGACGCCTTCAAACTTATCCGAAACGGTGTCATCGGATGAACATCCTGCCATCACAATAAGCAGAAGAAATGTAAATATTAATTTGTATTTCTTTTTAGAAACTCCCATTTTTGCCATATGTCTTCTAATATCAAATTTTCCTCTTATTTGACTGTAAAGGTACATAATATTATCTGGTATTAGACATTACTCTTCAGAAAAGTGTAGTTTGTGTACATGAAAGAGTTGGTCCATACATTATGTTTTGATTAAGAAGCTAGTTCAGTTCCTTAAAATAAAGTTAGTCTGACTTTTTGGCTTAATCTTAACGGACTTGCTTCTCTTTTTTTTCTCTTTATTTCCTTATTTGTGGTTTTATAATCGGACTTGGCTATAGAAAAAATCTGCTAATTAGGGATAATGGCTTTTTAAGTAGGTCCGTGTGGGTATTCTGAGGTAAAAATGGAAATGATTGCATCTGGAAAAGTGCATTTAAAGTGTTCATTTGACTTCTGGAGAAGTTGCCTCATCTTTGCATCGTTAACGTTAGCAAAGAGATTATAAACATGAATCATTAATTAAAAAAGAAAGAAAATGAGCGTTTTATTTAAAAAGATTTTAAGACGTGTGAATCCTGTTGATAAGGATTCAGCAAAAAAAGTTTATCCGATGATAACCTACAAGTATGGAACACCGGCAACTCTCGATGATGTAGCGAAGGAGATCAGCGGTTCATCCGGTGTTAGTGAGGGCGAGACTATTAGTGTGCTGAAAGATTTTCGTACGCAATTGAAAAAAATATTGCTTAGCGGACGTGCGGTGAATATAACCGGCCTAGGGTACTTTTATCTGGCTGCCCACAGTGATGGTACAGATAAAGCGGAAGATTTCACGGCCAGCGATATCAACGGGCTCCGAATTTGCTTCCGTGCCAATAAGGATATTCGTATAACAGCATCGGGAACCACCCGTTCCGACGGATTGAGCTTTAAGGATGTGGATCGTATTAATGATGATGGATCCGATGATTCCGGTAGTGGAGAAGGTTCGCCTTCCGGTGACGGTGGAAGTGGGTCTTCTTCCGGAAGCGGTGGCGTAATAGATGATAACCCATTAGGATAAAGCTACTTAAAGAATATAGTAGTAAACTGATTTATTAAAAACAAAAAAGAAATGAGTAAAATGAAAAAATCTGTTTGGAATACGATCCTGAAAGTGGTCATCGCTGTGGCATCTGCCGTGCTGGGTGCATTGGGTGGCAGCGCAATGAAGTGATTGTGCAGATGTAAAATAGAATCTGCAAAGTGAATGGAAAGAGACCGGTCTGTATAATAAGAACCGGTCTCTTTTTTATTTCTATTTGTAGATAAGTTTACTCTTTGACTCTCCAAACAAATTATCCCCCAACGTAGTGATTTTATTGCCGGTGAGTTGTACATGGCGAAGATTATCACATCCAATGAAGGCTCCATATTCTATAGCGGTCAGGCTGGCCGGAAGGATCAGAGTTCCGCATAAACGTCCGCATCCGCTAAATGCCCGTTGTCCGATGCTTTTCAGTGCATGAGGCAACTTGATGTTCAAAAGGTATTTCTTTTGGGTGAATGTATATTCGGGAATAGCGGTTGCATTGCATTTACTCAGGTCGACAGATACAAGATTGGGCATATAGTCGCGTATGAGTTTAAAATCGGCTTCGTCTAACTTTCCTTCAACGCTTAAGAAATTAATATCTTTAGGCTGTAATCCGACTTTGACCAGTTCACTACCCAAGCTTCCCATTAATCCGACTTGTACCTGTGCCTCAACCGGCTTACCTTCTATAATGGAAAATGTTTTCCAGCCTTTTTTACCTCGATAAGCATCACTGGTCCCTATTGGAATAAAAACGGCTGTGGTGCTGTCGGCCATTGCTTCGGGTAGTAGGTTGGGAGCTGATTTCCGACGTATCTGACATATCTTTAGCTGATTGCATCCCTTAAACGCTGCGTCTTCTATGTTTTTTGTCTTGTCTGAAAGAATGACCTCCTGTAAAGAGCTCTTTCCTTCGAAAGTGCTATCGTTTATTTGTCTGCAAAAAGCATAAGCGGGAATACAGTTCATTGGGTAGACATAGAAGTGATCGGTGTAGGTACCTTTTTTCCCGATATATAATCGGATGGAGGCATTGGATATATCCAACACTTGCAATTTTTTGAATTCATCCCTCAGATGCTTGAAATCAATGGCATTGAGTTTCCCCGTCAGAGTGAGGTGGGTGATATTGTTGGCTTCCCCCTCGGTTAACAGGGAAATTAGGGTACCAGGTTTATCAACATAGTATGTCTTACTACTTTCAGGTGGTACAATGACTCTTTGAGAGGCTGTTGCAGATATGCTGGCAGCCAATATTATAATGGATAATAATTTCTTCATGTTGTTATTAATAGTGAATATGCATAGACAAATATACACTTTTTGTGAGAGAATATTCGCTCTTTTTACATTTATAGGTATTTTTGCCTACCTATTAACATAAAAACAGTATAATGGAACAATTGAACAGTAAAATATTTGCATCGACCGCTAAGATAGGAACATTTCTCGTCTTACTCATTCTTTTTTTCAGCTTCTTTTCTGTGATTCTCAATTATTTGTCAAAGGCTTTTCCGGTACTTGAAGACCAAATACTTATTCAGACTTTGGCAGAAGTCGGTCTGCTGGCAAGCGGTGGATTGGCGGCTTTTCTGATTCTAAAGTTTTGGGACCACTTGCCTTTCTCAAATTTGGGATTATCACCAAATGGACGGGTTGTTGACATGATGTGGGGGACACTTACTGCTGCAGGACTTTATGCCGTTGGATTCGGATTGTTGCTGATGTGGGGTGAGGTGAAAATTACAGGTGCACACTTTAATGGAAGTTATCTAATACAAATGTGGATATTCATGCTGGTAGTGGCTGTTACGGAAGAACTGATTGTGCGGGGTTTTGTTTTGGGACATCTGCTAAATGCCGGAGTAAATCGTTTTGTGGCCTTATTTTTGTCTTCTTTATTGTTTTCGTTGATGCACTTCTTTAATCCAAATTTCTCGTTTTTACCTTTTGTGAATATTGTGCTTGCCGGACTTTTGTTGGGTTCCACCTACATATATACCCGAAATCTATGGTTTCCGATAGCTCTTCACTTGTTTTGGAACTGGCTTCAGGGACCTGTGCTTGGTTTTGAAGTGAGTGGGGGAGATATGGGTGCAACCTGGCTTACCCTCAAATTGCCTGAAAATAACCTAATCAATGGAGGTACTTTCGGCTTTGAAGGTTCGCTGGTGTGCACTGTGTTAATGATTGCTCTTACGATTCTGATTCTGGGAATGCAGGAGAGAAAATTAAGAAAGAAACAAAGCTTGTAAAACGATCACTCTTCTATCCGTTTTAAAGCGATGCGTTTACGTTCCATATCGATGCTTAACACTCTGACCCGTATTTGTTGATGGATATGGACCACTTCGTTGGGGTCCGAAATGTAACGATCGGTAAGTTGGGATAAATGGATAAGCCCGTTTTCCTTGATGCCAATGTCAACGAAAGCTCCGAAGTTTGTGATATTCCCTACAATACCGGGCAATTCCATGCCTTCGCATAAATCGTTGATGGTGCGTACGTTTTTGTCGAACTCAAAGAACTGAATAGGTCCTCGCGGGTCACGTCCCGGTTTGTCCAACTCTTGCAAGATGTCTTTCAGGGTCGGCATTCCTACGGTTGCGGAGAGATAGTTTTCCGGTTTAATTTTTAATCGCAGCTCTTTATTGGAAATGAGTTCCATGATGCTACATTTCAAATCTTCCGCCATCCGTTTTACAATGTAATAGCTTTCGGGATGAACGGCGGTATTATCAAGTGGATTGTCAGCCTGCGGTATGCGAAGGAAACCGGCACACTGTTCAAAAGCTTTAGCTCCCATACGTGGAACTTCCATTAGCTCTTTACGGGAGTGGAAGGCTCCATGTTCGGCACGGTAGTTTACAATGTTTTGGGCCAGTTGCGGACCTAAGCCTGAAATGTAGGTCAGTAAATGGCTACTGGCTGTATTTAGATTTACACCAACCAGATTGACACAACTTTCTACGGTTTGATCCAGAGACTTTTTTAGTTTATTCTGGTCGACATCGTGCTGATATTGTCCCACACCGATGGATTTAGGATCGATCTTGACTAGTTCGGCGAGCGGGTCTATTAATCTTCGGGCTATGGATACGGCTCCCCGCACAGTGACATCATATTCGGGAAATTCATCCCGGGCTATTTTGGAGGCTGAATAGATGGATGCTCCTTGTTCGCTAACGATAAAAATCTGAATGGCTTGTTTAAATGTTTGTTTCTTTAAAAAGTCTTCCGTTTCCCGGCTGGCGGTGCCATTACCCACGGAGATGGCTTCTATTCGGTAAGCTTCTATCATTTTCTGTAATTTGGATGTTGCGTCCTTTTCTTTATTAACAGGAGGATGTGGATAGATATTTTCATTGTGCAACAAATTACCTTGGGCATCCAAACATACGACCTTACACCCTGTCCTGAATCCCGGATCAATGCCCATTACCCGTTTCTGTCTCAAAGGAGGAGCCAGAAGCAACTGACGCAGGTTTTGTACAAAGACACGAATGGCTTCTTCATCGGCTTGCATCTTGCTTTGCGCGGCAAATTCCGTTTCGATAGATGGCTTCAACAGTCGTTTATAGGCATCTTGCACTGCATCGGCCACATGATGACTGCAACTTCCGTTTCCACGTACAAACCGGCGTTCCAGCCGTTCGATACATTCATCATCGTTAGGACTGATGTTTGCTTTGAGCAATCCTTCGGTTTCTGCACGGCGAATGGCTAACAGTCGGTGGGAAGTACACCGTTTTAATGGTTCGCTGAAGTCAAAATAATCCCGGTATTTGATGGCTTCTTCTTCCTTTCCTTTCACCACTTTGGCGGTCAGGATGGCTTGACGTGAGAAAGCGTTGCGCAGGGTGTTGCGTGCCTGTTCATCTTCGCTGACTTGTTCGGCTATGATGTCTTTGGCTCCTTTCAGCGCTTCTTCCACATCTTTGACTTCTCCTTTGACATAGCTGGCAGCCCGCCCTTCTGGATTAGGTTCCCGTTGTAGCATGAGTATGACAGCAAGGGGTTCCAACCCTTTTTGCCGTGCGGCTTCGGCACGTGTACGTCGTTTGGGTTTATAGGGTAGATAGAGGTCTTCCAATGCCGTTCCATCCCATGTATCATCAATGCGTTTTTGTAATTCGGGAGTCATTTTCCCTTGTTCGTTAATGGTACTGACAATGGTTTCTTTCCGTTTGGCTATCTCACTTAACTTCTCATATTGGGTTTGTACGGTTTCTATCTGGACTTCATCCAATCCTCCTGTAACTTCTTTACGATAACGACTTATGAATGGAATGGTAGAGCCTTCTTCCAGTAATTTGAGTGTACGCTCTATTTGTTTTTCAGGTATTCCGGTTATATCGGAAATCATTCTGTGGAATAATTGCATCATACAGGTTTCTTTTTAGATATGGTTGGCAAAGATACAAAATGTGCTTCATTTTCTATTTACATTATAAAAATAGTCCGAACTTTTCTTTGTATTTGGATAAGATTGCTTTATTTTGCACATCCGCAATTTGAAAAACGAATAAGTGAAACATGCAGAAACTATTGTCTTTGCCGCCCAATCTGGTGACAGCCTTTTATGAATTAGAGAATGTAAATCGTGATGAATGGTATTGTACTTCTGATCCGGTCGATGTTAAGTTAGGATCGGGAGGGGGGACAGCTTGGCTCTTACAGAAATGCTATGATGCATTTATGAAGCACGGACGACAACCGGAAACGGGAGAGGAGCGGGATGGAAGCTGCCAGAATCATGAATTCGGGAACGCTAGTTTTGAAGAGTGGCTTGCTTCCGATAAACGGATATTGCTTCATGCCGGAGGGCAGAGCCGACGTTTACCGGGTTATGCTCCGTCGGGTAAAATCCTCACGCCTGTTCCTGTATTTCGTTGGGCGCGGGGACAGCGGTTGGGGCAAAATTTGTTGTCACTCCAGCTTCCTTTGTACGAGAAAATAATGAAATGTGCACCGGAAAGTCTGCATACACTGATTGCCAGTGGGGATGTGTATATCCGGGCGGAAAAGAACTTGCAGGAAATCCCCGATGCAGATGTCGTTTGTTACGGTCTTTGGGTTGATCCTGTTTTGGCTACTCATCATGGGGTCTTTGTGTCTGCCAGAAAGGATCCCGAAAAATTGGATTTTATGCTTCAAAAGCCTTCGTTGGAGGAACTGGAAGAACTTTCGAAAACGCATCTGTTTTTGATGGATATAGGCATTTGGTTGTTGAGCGACCGGGCTGTGAGTTTGTTAATGGAGCGTTCCGGATCAAAGAGTGGTGACGGATTGAACTATTATGATTTGTATTCGGACTTTGGTTGTTCGTTAGGAGCGCATCCCCGTATTGCAGATGATCAGTTAGATGCTCTTTCCGTTGCTATTTTACCGCTTTCTGGAGGGGAGTTTTATCATTACGGAACAAGTCCCGAATTACTCTCTTCTACTGTTGCATTGCAAAACAAAGTTTATGATCAGCGGCAGATTATGCAACGTAAAGTGAAACCTAATCCGGCGATATTTGTGCAGAATGCGGAAATGGGAGTTTCTCTTACCGGTAAAAACGATAATTTATGGATAGAAAATAGCTGTGTGGGAAAATCGTGGAAAGTGGGCTCGCGGCAAATTATTACGGGGGTTCCTTGTAATGACTGGAAATTGGAGCTTCCGGATGGAGTTTGCGTAGATATTGTTCCTATTGGAGAATCTTATTGGGCGGTTCGCCCTTATGGATTTGAAGATGTGTTTAAGGGAAGTCTTGAAGCCGGGAATACACGCTTTCTAGGTGAGAAGTTTGTGGAATGGTTGAAGAAACGGAATTTGAGATTGAGTGATGTGTTCGGTTGGAAGGATGATTTGCAGGCAGCGGAGTTGTTTCCTGTGGTAGAGAACTTGGTGCAAATGGAAAATGTGCTGAAATGGATGGTTTGCAATCCGGAATTGGTTGAAGGAAAGAATGTCTGGCTTGAATCACAACGACTTTCTGCCGATGATCTTTCAGCGAAGGCCAATTTACACAGGCTTTATGCGCAACGTGAAGATTTTAAGAAAAAGAATCTGGAATTATTATCGCATAATTATGAGAAGAGTGTGTTTTATCAATTGGATTTGGCAGATGTTGCCGGAGAATTTCATCGGCTGGGGTTGACAAAACCGAGTGTTTTGCCGGAAGATGCGATGCAAATGCAACGTATTCATAATAGAATGTTACGGGCTCAGATAGATAAGCTGAATGGTCGAAACTTTGAAGTGGACGAAAGAGAGGCTTTCGGGCTATTACGGGAAGGGCTGTTGGCTGACCTGTATGAACATAAAAGCAATCCCCGGTTGAATGTATATGGTGACCAGATTGTATGGGGGCGGAGTCCGGTGCGCATAGATGTGGCCGGAGGGTGGACCGATACACCACCTTATTCTTTGTTTGCAGGGGGGAATGTTGTGAATTTGGCCATCGAACTGAATGGGCAACCTCCTTTACAGGTATATATTAAGCCGGCTAGTGAGTTCCATATTGTACTCCGTTCCATTGATATGGGAGCCATGGAAGTGGTTGAGACTTTTGAGGAGTTGCAGAACTATAAAAAAGTAGGTTCACCTTTCTCCATACCCAAGGCGGCTTTAGTTTTGGCTGGCTTTAATCCGGCTTTCTCGGACGTGGAATATTCTTCATTGCAAAAGCAATTGGAAACTTTTGGTATGGGTATTGAGATTACGCTATTATCAGCTATTCCTGCCGGTTCGGGATTGGGCACCAGTTCCATATTGGCGTCGACAGTGTTGGGCTCGCTGAGTGACTTTTGCGGTTTAATGTGGGATAAGAATGAAATATGCCGTCGTACTCTGGCTTTGGAGCAATTGCTCACTACGGGTGGTGGATGGCAAGATCAATACGGGGGAGTATTGCAAGGTGTCAAGTTATTGCAAACCGGACAGGGATTTACACAAAATCCATTGGTACGTTGGCTACCCGAACATCTTTTTACCCATCCCGAATATCACGATTGCCATCTGTTGTACTATACTGGTATAACCCGTACAGCCAAGGGGATTTTGGCGGAAATAGTGCGCTCCATGTTTCTTAATTCGTTCTTCCATTTAAGTTTGTTGGAGGAGATGAAGGTTCATGCATTGGATATGGCAGAGGCGATTCAACGGAATGACTTTGCAGCGTATGGGGCATTGGTAGGAAAAAGTTGGGAACAGAATAAGGCATTGGATTGTGGCACTAATCCGGAGGCAGTGGAAGATATTATTAACAAGGTTAAAGATTATACGCTGGGATATAAACTTCCCGGTGCGGGTGGTGGAGGTTATCTCTATATGGTGGCGAAAGATCCGCAGGCGGCCATGCGAATCCGGGAAATCCTGACACAAAATGTTCCTAATCCACGTGCCCGTTTTGTATCAATGGGCTTATCTGATTCCGGATTTCAGGTATCCCGGTCTTAATTATCAGGAAGACGTAATTATTAATGCATGTATACGATGAAAATAGTAGAAACAAAAAACGGGACTTCATATTTGTTACCTTTTATATTGGTGACTTCTTTGTTCTTTTTATGGGGATTTGCACATAGTATTCTTGATGTATTGAATAAGCACTTTCAGGAAGTATTGGTCATTTCCAAAGCTAAATCGGCCATGGTACAGGCGGTTGTTTACGGTGGATATTTTTTGATGGCTATTCCTGCGGGAAGGTTTATTCGTCGTTACGGGTATCGGAAGGGAGTTGTTCTTGGACTGCTATTGTATGCCTTCGGAGCTTTTCTTTTTATTCCCGGAAGTAAGATTATGTCTTTTAATTTCTTTCTGTTTTCACTGTTTATCATAGGATGTGGACTTACTTGTTTGGAAACAGCGGCAAATCCTTATGTTACGGTGCTGGGAGAACCGGAAACCGGAGCCAGTCGTTTGAATCTGGCTCAATCTTTCAATGGATTAGGTTGGATACTTGGCCCGTTAGTTGGCGGATTAGTACTGTTTTCTGGTAATGGCAGCGGGAATGATAGCGATATAGCCTTACCTTATTTAGGCATAGGTTGTGTAGTTGTATTAGTAGCTTTCTTGTTTATGCGTGTGCGTTTGCCCGAAATACAGGACGCTGATGAAGAATCTGTTGCTTTCGTTAAGAAAAAGCTTTGGCGGCATGCTCATTTTTCGATGGGAGTACTGGCTTTGTTTTGTTATGTAGCGGCTCAAACCGGCATTAATAGCTTTTTTATTAATTATGTTACGGAAGCCTCCATCGGAATGGATAACAGAGATGCTTCCCTATTGCTTTCTTTTGGTGGAATGGGGCTATTCATGGTGGGGCGTCTTTCGGGTAGCTCGTTAATGAAACGCATTCCGGCGGAACGGCTATTGCTTTATTTTGTAGGTGGAGCCCTGCTCTGTATCGGAGGAGTAATAACCGGTATGGGATGGATAGGTGTTATAGCACTGTTTTGCTGTTATTTATTTGAATCTATTATGTTCCCTACCATTTTTGCTTTGGCTATAAGACAGTTGGGACAACATACCAAACGTGCTTCTTCTTATCTCATTATGTCTATTGTAGGTGGTGCAATAGCTCCTGTACTAATGGGGCTTTGCGGAGAGCAGGAAATCCGTAATGGTTTTTACATTCCGTTGCTTTGTTTCATTGTAATAGGAGTCTATTCCGTCTTTTATAAAAAATGGTTTACTCGTGATGATACGGTCCTCCGTTAAGGATATTCATAGCCCGGTACAATTGTTCAACAAAAACGAGACGCACCATCTGGTGGGAGAAAGTCATGCGTGATAAAGCTATCTTTTCATGTGCGGTATCATAAACCTTATTGGAGAATCCATACGGTCCTCCAATGACAAATAAAAGCCGTTTGTTTACGGTATTCATTTTATTTTTCATATAGTCTGCAAATTCTAAGGAACGCATTTCTCTGCCACCTTCATCCAGCAATACAATGACATCGCCCGGTTGAAACGATTTGCAGATTAAGTCCCCTTCTTTTTCTTTCTGTTGTTCTGTAGTGAGGTTTTTCGTGTTTTTTAGTTCGGGAATCACTTCCATATCGAAAGATAAATAACGTTTACTCCTTTGCACATAATCATTGATTGCCGTAATAAAGTGCTGTTCTACGGTTCGTCCTACCACAAGTAATACTGTTTTCATAATGCCTGTACGTTTCTGATTACCGCACAAAAATAGTGCATTTTTATTGTATTTTACATTAAATGCTTACCTTTGCCTAACCATTAATACTTATGGCTATGAAAAAGCGGATAGTTTTAGTATTGATTAACCTGTTCTTTTGGATATCTTCTCTTTTTGCACAAGATGTTCCTGAGGGAGTGATTGTGGCGTTCAAAGAAGGGAATTCCCAAGAATTGGGGCAATATTTAGGGAATAAGGTTGATTTGATTATTCAGAGCCAACCTATTGCTGCGGATAAGCAAAAGGCAGAGAAAGAAATTGCTGCTTTTTTTGCAGATAATAAAGTGTGCGGTTTTGATGTGAACCACGAAGGGAAGAGGGATGAATCCAGTTTCATCATTGGTACATTAAGTACACAGAATGGTACTTTTCGAGTGAATTGCTTCTTTCGGAAAGTGCGGGATAAATATACCATACATCAAATAAGAATAGATAAAACGAATGAATAAAGAAGAGGAATTAATTGACAGGCTGATAGATCTGGCATTTGCTGAGGATATAGGTGATGGGGACCATACTACGCTTTCGTGCATACCTGTAACAGCAATGGGTAAATCGAAGCTATTGATAAAAGAGACCGGAGTATTAGCCGGAATTGAAATTGCGAAGGAAATATTCCGTCGTTTTGATTCGGATATGAAGGTGGAAGTGTTAATCAATGATGGAGCAGAAGTGAAACCCGGGGATGTGGCAATGGTTGTAGAAGGGAAAATACAATCTTTATTGCAAACGGAACGCTTAATGCTGAACGTGATGCAACGTATGAGTGGCATTGCCACTATGACGCGTAAGTATGTAGATCGTTTGAAGGGTACGCATACTCGTGTACTTGATACCCGTAAGACTACTCCGGGAATGCGCATCCTTGAAAAAATGGCAGTAAAGATAGGTGGAGGTGTTAATCATCGTATTGGACTTTTTGATATGATTTTACTGAAAGATAACCATGTGGACTTCGCCGGAGGTATTGATAAAGCAATTATGCGGTCTAAGGAATATTGCAAGGAGAAAGGGAAAAATCTTAAAATAGAGATTGAAGTACGCAGTTTTGATGAATTGCAGCAAGTGCTTGATCTGGGCGGCGTAGATCGTATTATGTTTGATAACTTCACTCCCGAGATGACGAAAAAGGCGGTGCAAATGGTAGCCGGGCGTTATGAAACCGAATCGTCAGGAGGCATTACGTTTGATACCCTACGGGATTATGCAGAATGCGGAGTGGATTTTATTTCAGTAGGGGCCCTGACCCATTCTGTAAAAGGACTGGATATGAGCTTTAAAGCATGTTAATAGGCTCTTATTTAGGGCACTGACAGATAGATAGGAAGACGACTCTCATAATGTTTGCGGCGAATCCGCCTTATGGGAGTTTTTTATGATGATTATAGTTTATTCTTTAACTTCTTTTTAGAGATACTTTTGCAGCATTCGTTAAGGTGCTGCGTCTAATTAACAAAAGGCGCGATGAGCGTCATGTAAAAGAGCACTGACCTTGGGAAACGAAATGGACATGATAGAGGGTTGTCGGGTAGGGAAGGACTCCGCTCGAAAAGATTTATACACACTCTATTCCAAGCAGATGCTGGCGTTGTGTTACCGCTATACGGGAGATATGGATACAGCGCATGATGTTTTACATGACGGATTTATTAAAATCTTTACTCATTTTAACTTTCGGGGAGAATCTTCATTGGTCACATGGGTGGCGCGGGTAATGGTAACGCAAGCGATTGATTATTTGCGACGACAGAAACGAATAGGTCAGTTTGTGGTAAACGAAGATCAGTTACCTGATGTGGTAGATGAAGATAGCATTGTGGAAAAGGGTAATCGCCTTTCCGAAGAACAGTTGATGGCTTTTGTAGCAGAACTTCCGGATGGATGTCGGACCGTATTCAACTTATATGTGTTTGAAGAAAAATCACATAAGGAAATTGCGGAACTTCTCCATATTAAGGAACATTCCTCTACCTCGCAATTGTCCCGTGCCAAATGTATTTTAGCAAAAAGAATTAAAGAATATACAAAGCATGAAAGTAAATGATAGTATAAATAATCTTTTTCATAATCGTCTTCTCAATGCCGAGATGCCAGTACGGGATGGCTTTTGGGAAAATTTGGAGAACGATTTGACAAGAACAGATGCTTCTGATGTTATTCAGGAAAAAGGGAAGCATTTTATCCTCATTTCACGGTTTTCACGTTTGATAGCGGCTGCCTCTGTTGTCCTGATATTGGGTATTGCTTCTGCTGCTTTCTGGTATTTTTCTCCTAAAGATGAAATTAAAGAAGCTTTTACGCAAGTTGCGGCATTAACTCCTCAAGCTAGCCTCAAGGGAGATGTAGTACAGGAAACATTTCCACCCGTTCACGGAGTAGCGTCGTCAACACCGGGTTCGAAACAATCCTTTGGGGGAGGGGTTACAGCTTATGCTTCTGACGATGATGATAACGATTCTATTTCAGTGCGAGTGTCTATCACTATTACACAACGTGTTTATGGTCGTCATAAACAGATAGGCAATGAATTCTTTAGAAATAGTTCTGGACAGTCCGAAAATAATTACCGTGCAGCAACTGATTACACAAACACAAATTCAGATACAAATTCTTCTTCGGATGAAAAGACATCGGAGGGAACACAATTGAAAAGCAAATTTTCTAAGTGGGCTTTTAAAGCTGGAATAGGTTCATCATTACCAAAAAGTGGTTATGACATGCCGCTAACAGCTGAACTTACCGTTGAACGCAGCTTGAATAAGCGTTTTTCTATTGAAACCGGCATCCGGTACAACCGTCTCCAAAGTAGTTCTACCTTGCATACATTAGGTATTCCGTTAAAATTGAATATGATGTTGGCTAGTGCTTCTAAAGTGGACCTTTATGCTATGGCAGGGGGAGTTGCCGAAAAGTGCATAGCCGGTGCAGGCAACAATAGTTTTGAAGCGGAACCAGTGCAACTCTCCGTTATGGCTGGCGTAGGAATTCGTTATAAAGTAAGCGATCGTTTTGCTCTTTTTGTAGAACCTACAGTGTCTCATCATTTTGATACGGATTCTGCAACTAAAACTCTACGTACGGAGCGGCCCACAAATATGAATTTAATTTGTGGGATTCGGATGACTTATTGACCTTAAATTAATATGTAACAATGAAAAGACTATCTATATATATATATGGCAGCTTTGTAGCTATATTATTTGTTTCTTTCTCTTATACACTCACGTCTTGCAGTGAAGAGGTGCTGGATTATAATAATCCGGATGTTGATCTTTTTGTCAAGCAGTTAAAGGAAGGCAAGTATGTTACCGAGGATTTGGATGGATTGAGTACCATGCCTAAGTTTACGGTAGATGATATTGGACAGCTACTGAAATATGCAGAAGATATGACCGTTATCCCATCTTTTCCTTTGGCTCCGGTGTCGTATTCGGCGGGAGGAAAACTTCGTCTGGGAGAATGTATCTTATGGACAGTGGAATCTATACGTCTGGGACACAATGCTTCAATGGGGTGTAAAATGGTACATACCAATGCTGAAAACTACGAAGGAATTTATTTCCTTTCCGATGAGGAAGTATTGGATGCCGCTACCCGTTACCGACGGTGGTGGGAGAATCGCAAATACCCACGTACCATGTGGACTATAGATCCTTGTTATGATGAGCCGCTTTGTGGCAGTGGATATATGTGGTGGTGATTTCAATAGGCTAAAGTGATATATAATTTTCGAATAGGTATCTCTCTTAATTAATTGTTAGGTGAAAAGATTGGTGTGTGTCGTCAGGCTACTGTTTGCAGTGACCTATTCTTTATTTGCTCAAAACTGGACAGCTCAGGATTCATTAAAGTTGCACCAGTTATTGAATAGTAAGGAAGAATTGAAACTAAATCTGGATGCTTTGAAGGAATTGAGAAATCAATCTCTTTGGGGCATTCAGGAGGTTTCAGTAAATAAGTCATGGTTGAATTATGATGAAACGTTGCCGGAAGTACCCCATTCTCAAAATAAAGTAGTACTGACATTGCATCCTTATACTGCCAATACGCGATATAATTGGGATCCTGTTTATCAGAAAAAAATAACGGTTAAGAAAGACACCTGGAGGGGTGATTTATTTTATGCTCTTACTAAAATGTCTATTTATAGCAATTGGGCAAAGCATCCCTTTGATAAAGGTGCACGTCGCAGTATAGAAGAAATTGAAGCTACGGGGTTAAGTTATGGCTCTCATTTGGAAGGTAATATTGTGGCTACTGGCTGGAGTGGTGTGTCTTCTCCTTCCGGTCATGACTTTATGACTGCCTTTAGTAAAGAATTCTGGAGCCCGAAAATGAGAAAACGTCGTGCGCGTACTTTAGAAGTTCTCAGGGCCTATGGTGATTCCACCACGGTTTTGATAAACAAGCCGATACATGCCCTCGATAACTAATCTTTAATTTCTTTTAGATGAAGATCTCTGAATTGCTTTGGAGTGCAATTATGCTTTTTTCGGAAAACTTTAAAGAAGGTCACTTTGTTGGAGAAACCGGATGCGAATACAATTTCATCTATATTTCTTTGAGTAGTGAGTAGTAAATCTTCTGCAACATGTATTCTGCACTCTTTTATTAAATCATTTGGACCAACTTCTCCTATTTCTCCCATCTTTCGGTAAAGGCTGCGTGAACTGATCGCTAATTTATCTGCTATATAGTGAGGGGATAAATCCTTGTTAGTAATATTATCATTAATTATTTTTAATACACTTTGTATAAATACTTTAGATTCTTTATGAGTCAGTTTCCCTTCGGCTTTTTCATATGAACTGATGGGTGAATGGAAATAATCTTTTAGTATTTCTTTCCTTTTTAAAAGTTGTTCAATGGATACTTGTAGATATTCAGGGTCAAAAGGCTTGGGGATATATGTTTCAGCTCCGATTGACAAAACGAGTGTTTGTTTCTCCATTTCGTGTTGCCCTGATATAACAATGAGTGGGATGTGAGCTGTTTCTTTGGATGACTTTATATTCTTAATAAGTTCTATACCGGCGTCTTCCAGATTGGTAATATCAAAAATAATCATGGAAGGAGACATCTCATTTAGTACTTTGTTGACTTCCGTTACATTTTTCAAAGGTATGATATTATATGTTTTTGAAAGTATTTCTCCAATAAACCATAACATTTCTATTTCATTCTCTATGATTAGTAGGCTTGGCCTTACTTTATCAAATTTATATTCAGGAAGCTGTACAGGCACTTGGTCATGGATTTTGGGAATGTAATTGGAAGTGTTTTCCGTATATGAAAGTTCTTCTGAGGGCTTTTCCAATGGTGGCAATAGTAATGTAAATAAAATATTTTTATTATCTGTATTTTCAACTTGTAAATTGCCGTGTAGTAGTTTTGCCATATTATACGATAACGAGAGATTTAATGCCTTTTTAGATAAATGAGTGTCAGTGTCGGCATTGTTAAAGATGTCAGGATGATCAAAAAGAGAGTTTAGGCTTTTCTCGTCAATTTTCCCTTCATGAGATATTTGTACGATTAGTCTGTCATTTTCCTTTTTTATTTCGACTCTTATTTCTTTTTTATTAGAAGTATATTTAAAGGCATTTGATATGAGGTTTATAATAATTGTAGAAAATAGTCCCTTATCCGTATTCCAAATGATGGAATCCGGTGCTTTGCCAATGAGAGAGATATCCCTTGATTTGGCTACGTCTGTAAATGCTTTGATTAGATTAATGCATATTTCGGAAACATTCAATGTTTCTATCTTAAGTTTACGATACCCGGTTTCCACACGTCTGAATTCTATTAATTCCTCTATCAAGTTATTTAATCGCTCGGCATTCATTTGGATAATATGGACATAATCCGTTATAAATTTACTTATTCCTTTGGAAGATAAGATTCGTTGGCATGGGCCGTATATTAATGTTAGCGGGGTGCAGAACTCGTGAGCAAGATTGGTGAAAAAGCTTAACTTCGACTCAAAGATTTCTTTCTGATGTTTAATTTTTATCTCTTTTATTAATTCTTGTTTCTTTCGTTTTGATTGATGTACTAATGATCGTATACTCAGCATGGAGGCAATCAAGAAGCAGATGGTATATGTGATATAAGCCGGAATAGAAGTATACCAGGGATTTGCTATATGGATACTTATGGAATAAATATCACTTTGTTTCCCAAATACACTATTGTAATATTTCACTAACAAGGTGTATTCACCCGGTGCCATATTTGTAAAAGATATTTCATTCTTTGGCCCATTATTTATCCAATGCTCATTTACTCCTTTCAACTTATAGTAATAAATACGATTATTCCCGTTAAAAAAATCGACTGATGAGAATGATAAGGAGAAGAAATTCTGATTGTATTTAAGATAAACCACCTCCTTTTCTTTTTCCTGTTTTATAAACTTGTAGAGGTTATGCTTCTCTCCGAAAATAGACAATTTATTAAAATGAATAGGGGGCATGTATGGCTTTTCGTTTTGCATATTCGGGGGTATGGATACGAATCCGTTTATTCCTCCAAAAAATAAAACTCCTGTTTTGCGGTCTTTAAATCCCCCCCCATCGCTGAATTCTACGACTTCCAATCCATTTTTTATGCCGTAGGACCTGAAGATGTCTTTTTCTGTGTTAAAATTGACCAACCCTAAGTTAGTACTTAACCAAAAGCTATTGCCACTATCTTGAAGCATGTCGTGGATTGTGCTATTTATAAGTCCGTTCTTTATATTGAAAATTTGGTAGGACTTGGGAGATGTATGTTTGATAAGTCCGAAACTTGTTCCAAACAAATAATTGTTTTGTGCATCTTTACCTATGGCAAGAATGTTATTTAACGTCATATAATCATAGTTGTTGTTTAAAAATGGTTCCAAACCATTAGTCTGTATGTTATATTTAAAGACACCATATCCTTTATTGCCAAATAACAATGTTGAATCATTTTCTGCATAAAGTGTGAAAAAATAGTTGGACTCAAAGTTGGAATGATTAATGGTATAATGTTGTATCTCTGTCAATACAGGATGATCTTCCGTCCCCCCGATGTGGGCTTTTACAATTCCCATTCCTACGCTAGAAAACCATATATCCGAATTCTTAGTTTCGTAAATATCATGTATATATTTAAAGTCTTCGCCCTCAACTTTTAAGTCTATAGCTTCTATTTTCTTTTCCCGATATGAATAATAATTTAGTCCTTTCTCGTTGCCTATCCATAGGATATTTCGATGGCTCTTGTGGAAGCAATAGATGGCATTGCTCTTTAGCGCACTGTTCTGTGTGGTTATTTTCTCCGTTTGATAGCTATTAAAATCTTTATGAATATCATAGTTAGGCACTTTTAGAATACCTGCGCCTTTGAGGCCGATCCAAAGCGTCCGTGCATCATCCCAGTACAATGCACGGACCGGTCGGTTGACTCTTTCCTTATATTTGTTTAGAACTGTGGATTTGATTGAATATGGGCTGCTAGAATAAATGAATACTCCTTGTCCATCCGTTCCAATCCACATCAAATCCTGAAAATCGTCTTTTTGCATGCAAAAAACTCCGCTATCTATCATCACTTTTTGGACTTCGTACTGATCGCTTTGCTGATTCTTTGATAATTTTATGAGTCCGTCCATCAAAAAACCTATGAAGAAGTTTTCGTGGTATTTTATGATTGAGGATATTTTCCCATGCAACTTTATCTCATTTTTTAAGTTATATATAAGGACTTTAGTCCCCTTGTCAATATTGTAATAGAAGAAATTATATTCTTCATCAATAAAATAAATAGCATCATTTTCATTGAAACAATAGAGTAACGAAGATTCATAGCTTAAATTCTTTTTGTGGAAATTTAATGTGATAGCTCCAGTTTCTTTATTCTTTTTTATTTTGTAGCAATAGCTGTATCCTTTTAAAATAATCCACATCAGATTGTTCTTGTCTATAAAAAAGTCCATAATATCAGAAATTGGTATTCCTATGATACTGATTTTCTTGAAGGTGCCATCTGGATGATAATAGTATATGTAATTACTGTCTTTGATTATATATAATGTACCATCTTGGTCTTTACTCATGTGGAAGAGTTTTTGAAATTCATTATAGCGGGTTATTTGATTGTTTCGTAGGTTTACCTTATTTAAACCATAATAAGTTTGCATCCAGTAAATATCTCTGCCAGAATATATTATTTTATCAATCAAGTTGCCTGAAAAATAATCTTGGGTACTCTGCATTTGAAATTCTTCTATATTGCGTCCATCATATATATTTATACCATCACATGTGCCAATCCACATGAGCCCTTTATCATCTTGGCAAAGACAGGTTATGGAGCTATTCGTCATATATTCCTTATCGGCTATTTGCTTTAAGTTGTAGGCGTATGTAACGCTACACATAAAAAGTGCAAATATAAAAATGAGAAGACTTTGCTTTATCATAGTAGAATTATACTAAAAGGATGATTATGGTAAGGCAAAGTTAAATAAAAAAATAGTAGTAAGCATATAGTGCCATATTTATGAGTAAATATCCCTGCCATAGTAGTACATATATGAGCCATATTCTTAAAACATACTTTTGATAGGGGGATGATTCTCCTTATTCTGTTTATTTTCGCTCCATGAATCTTCTATTTAAATATTAAAACTTATTTTTATCATGAGAACCTCTTTTTTTATAAAACCTTTATTCTGTCTGTTAGGATTGGTTTATTGTAGTATTCCGACTTTGGCAGTAAAAAGTCCGGTGGATTATGTGAATCCACTTGTGGGCACGCAGTCTAAGTTTGAATTATCTACTGGTAATACTTATCCTGCCATTGCTTTACCTTGGGGAATGAATTTCTGGACTCCCCAGACCGGAAAGATGGGAGATGGATGGGTTTACACTTATACAGCCGATAAAATTCGTGGCTTTAAACAAACCCATCAGCCGAGTCCTTGGATGAATGATTATGGTCAATTTTCCATCATGCCTGTTACTGGCAAGGCTGTTTTTGATGAAAATCAACGTGCAAGTTGGTTCTCCCATAAGGCGGAAGTCGCTACCCCTTATTATTATAAGGTTTATTTAGCCGATCATGATGTCACAACGGAACTGGCTCCTACAGAACGTGCTGCGGCGTTCCGTTTTACTTTCCCTGAGAGTAAGCATTCCTATATCGTACTGGATGCTTTTGACCGTGGTTCTTATGTGAAGGTGATCCCGTCCGAACAGAAGATAATAGGTTATACCACACGTAATAGCGGTGGGGTTCCTTCTAATTTTAAGAATTATTTCGTATTGGTTTTTGATAAAGCATTTCATAGTGTATCTACGGTCCGTAATGGAAAAATAGAATCGGACAGTCTCTCCAGTACCTCAAATCATTCCGGGGCAATTGTTGGATTTCTTACATCGAAGGGAGAGCAAATTAATGTGAAAGTTGCTTCTTCCTTCATTAGCTTTTCGCAAGCAGAACAGAATTTAAAGGAATTAGGTACTAGTAGTTTTGATGAAGTGGTTTCTAAAGGGCGCGAGCGTTGGAATTCCGTTTTAGGACGTATTGATGTCGAAGACAGCAATGTTGATCATTTGCGTACATTTTATTCTTGCTTGTATCGTTCAGTCCTTTTTCCCCGTAGTTTTTATGAATATGATTCTCACAATCGCGCTATCCATTATAGCCCTTACAACGGCAAGATACTTCCCGGTTATCTGTTTACCGATACCGGATTTTGGGATACTTTCCGCTGTTTGTTTCCATTCTTGAATTTGATGTACCCGTCAATGAATGTGAAGATGCAGGCTGGTTTGGTGAATGCCTATAAAGAAAGTGGCTTTTTACCGGAATGGGCTAGTCCCGGTCATCGTGATTGCATGGTTGGCAATAACTCGGCTTCTATTGTTGCCGATGCTTATTTAAAAGGATTGAGAGGGTATGATATTGAGACTTTGTGGAAAGCATTGATACATGGAACGGATCATCACCTGGAAGGAACAGCTTCGGGACGAGTGGCTTATCAGGTTTATAATAACTTAGGTTATGTCCCGGATAATATAGGTATCGGTCAGAATGTAGCTCGTACGTTGGAGTATGCGTATGATGATTGGTCTATTTACAGATTGGGTAAAGAATTGGGAAAACCGGAAAGTGAAATTGGTATTTTTAAGCAGCGAGCTTTGAATTACCGGAATGTATATGATCCGGAAAAGAAATTGATGGTTGGTAAAAGTGATCAAGGTGTGTTTAATTCGAATTTTGCGGCAACGGATTGGAGCGGTGATTTTTGTGAAGGTAACAGTTGGCATTGGAGTTTTTGTGTCTTTCATGATCCCCAGGGCCTGATCAACTTAATGGGAGGTAACAAAGAATTTAATGCCATGATGGATTCGGTATTTATAATTCCAAGTAAAGAAGGGATGAAAAGTCGTGGGATGATTCATGAAATGCGTGAGATGCAAGTAATGAATATGGGGCAATATGCCCACGGAAACCAGCCAATCCAGCATATGGTTTATCTTTATAACTATTCGGGGGAACCTTGGAAAGCCCAGTATTGGACCCGTGAAATTATGAATAAACTTTATAACGCAGCTCCGGATGGTTATTGTGGTGATGAGGATAATGGACAAACCTCTGCCTGGTATGTCTTTTCGGCTCTTGGATTCTATCCCGTTTGCCCCGGAAGTAATGAGTACGTGCTTGGAAGTCCTCTTTTTAAATCGGTCAGATTGCATTTGGAAAATGGAAAAACAGTTCAACTGGAGGCTCCTGATAATGGTGCCGGTAACCGATACATAAAGAGCTTAAAAGTGAATGGACGGATGTATGATCGCAATTACCTTACCCAGTCTCAATTATTGGAAGGGCCCACAATTACTTATGATATGGATTCCCGTCCCTACAAGCATAGAGGTGTTACGAAAGAAGATCTGCCTTATTCTTTTTCCAATGAAATACAGAAATAAACGGAATCAGTTTAAATGAAATTAAATGATATAGTTATGAAACTAAAGCATTGTTTTTTTGTTGGAGTAATATTGATTTTGGCGGGTTGCCAGACCTCTCATCTTACAACTTTTACCGTGGGAACTTATAATATGCGGAATGCAAATGCTTCTGATTCTGCATCAGGTAATGGTTGGGGACAGCGTTATCCGGTGATTGCCAAGATGGTGCAATTTCATGGATTCGATATTTTCGGCACTCAGGAATGTTTCCTTCACCAATTAACGGATTTGAAACAGGCTCTTCCGGGTTATGACTACATTGGTGTAGGCCGTGATGATGGGAAAGATAAGGGGGAGCATTCTGCAATCTTTTATCGGACGGATAAATTTACTTTGTTGGAGAAGGGGGACTTCTGGTTATCGGAAACTCCTGATGTTCCAAGCAAAGGTTGGGACGCCGTTCTACCTCGTATTTGTAGTTGGGGACATTTTAAATGCAAGGATACCGGATTTGAGTTTCTATTCTTCAATCTGCACATGGATCATATAGGTAAGAAAGCACGGGTTGAAAGTGCATATCTGGTTCAAAAGAAAATGAAAGAATTTAATGAGAAACTTCCAGCTATTCTTACCGGAGACTTTAATGTGGATCAACATAGTGAATCATATAAAGCTCTTGTCGCCCCCAAAAATCTGTATGATTCTTATGAAATAGCTGGTTTACGATATGCTGCTAATGGTACTTTTAATGGATTCAGTCCTGATAACTTTACAGAAAGCCGCATCGATCATGTTTTTGTATCACCGGGCTTTCATGTTATTAAATATGGAGTTTTAACAGATACTTATAGGAGTAAGGCCGCAGATAATGTAAAAGCTGATGTAAAAGATGCGCCTAAAGAGATTGCTGTAGAGACTTATCAGGCGCGTGTGCCTTCCGATCATTTTCCGGTGGAAGTTGAACTGAGCTTTGAGAAATACTAAAAAAGTATCGGATGAGAACTTTACAAAAACGATATTTCCTTCTGATGATATTGCTATCGTTTACTTATCTTGTAAACGGGCAAGAGTGTTCGGACTCAGGAAACTCATTGCCAGATTGGGCTTTGGGAGCATTTGAACGGCCGCAAGAGGCTAATCCTGTTATTTCGCCTGATTCAGTAAGCACCTTCTTTTGTCCGATGCAGCAAAAAAAAGTGCATTGGGAAGCTAATGACACATTTAATCCTGCAGCAACGGTTTACAAAGGAAAAATAGTTCTTCTTTATCGTGCGGAAGATAAATCCGGTGTTGGCATCGGACATCGCACTTCCAGATTGGGGTACGCTTCATCCAGGGATGGACTCACTTTTAAAAGAGGTAAAATGCCAGTCTTTTATCCGGCCGATGATACCCAAAAAGAGCTGGAATGGCCGGGAGGGTGTGAAGATCCCCGGATTGTTCTGTCAAAAGCCGGGCTTTATGTGATGACATATACCCAATGGAACAGACAGATTCCCCGATTGGCTATTGCTACTTCTAAAGACTTGAAACATTGGATTAAGCATGGGCCGGCTTTTGCAAAGGCTTATGGAGGAAAGTTTTATAATTTAGGATGTAAATCCGGTTCTATTTTGACAGAAGTAGTGAAGGGAAAGCAAACTGTAAAGAGAATAAACGGGCATTATTTTATGTATTGGGGAGAAGATCATGTTTATGGTGCTGTTTCCGATAATTTGGTTGATTGGATACCGCTAATTGATGATAATGGAGCATTAAAAGTTCTATTTTCGCCCCGTGATGGTTATTTTGACAGTCAATTGACTGAGTGTGGCCCTCCTGCGCTTTATACTAACAAAGGCATTATTCTTTTATATAATGGGAAGAATAGGGCGGATAGTCGCAGGGATAAACGATACACTGCAAATGTGTACGCGGCAGGTCAGGCTCTTTTCGATGCAGAAAATCCTGCACGTTTTGTCACTCGGTTAGATATTCCTTTTCTTTATCCAAAAGATTCTTTTGAAAAAAGCGGGCAGTATCCTGATGGGACTGTCTTTATAGAAGGTTTGGTTTTTTACAAAAATAAATGGCACTTATATTATGGATGCGCAGATTCACGTGTGGGTACTGCTATTTATGATCCCAAAAATTCCAATTCCTTTCCTTAAAAGTACAAACCTGAAATCAATTAGATCAGGTAACAAGCGCCATAATGAAAAATGGGAGGTATCCTTAAAGAGGGCCTCCCATTTCTTGTAAGGAAAATGCAAAATTGTGTGGATTATAATGACAGTGAGAACTATTCCAACGGATTATCATCTATCACTCCACCATCACTACTGCCATCTTCAGTTCCTGCACTGCTTCCTGCATTGCCATTGTTACTGTCATTGGTTTCATCATGAATACCGTCACCCCATTCTTCCCAAAATATATTGCTGTCAACCATAGAACGAGTAGTTACCTGCCTATTGCTGTTGCGACGTACTTCAGGGATGTAACGCACACGAACGCTTGCAATTTGCGAAGCACTCACATCTTCTACCTTCTGTACTCCTCTTTTTGTAGAGGAAGCGGTGTAGTAAAACGTACCTATTCCGTCTATTTTTACGGTTCGTCCTTGTGCCATATAGTTAGCCAACACAGTTCCGAGGTTCTTTATTACTGCATAAGTATCACCCCGGGTCACGGTGGAAATAGTAGCTAACTGATCGGCTATTTGATCGGTAGTTACCGCTTTGCCTACTGTTATAGATTGAGGATACCACAAATTGTTAATCTTTTTTTGAACTCTTTTAAAAAAGGCCATGATTATAAATTTTATTAATACAACATTTATTGCAAATGAACTTGTCATCATTGCTTTGACCGATCAGGTTCTGGGCTGACCGAGCCCATCTCTCATTTAAAAGATAAAAGGAATTTTGCCGTGAGGCCTCAACGGTTCTGTCCTTTATCTCTCCCAAATTCAATATTGCAAAGTTAAGATGGAAAATAGAGGATAGCAAGAAAATGGTATCTACTAATATTTCTTATAAATTATTGGTATATAGATCGTTATGAGATGGCGTCCTCTACAATTAATAAAGGAATAAAAAACATAAGATGAAAGGATATGAAGACGTTCTCTACAGGTGATAATTATAAGATATTAATAATCAATGATATAGTATTTTGAAAGCTCTACAAGGAAGAAAGGGGAGAGCATTGAAATGGTATCGGTGGATCTTGTTGTATTAAGTTCTTCAAACGTAAGCAAGAATTTTCCTTTTTTCTTTTAGCATTTCATTTTTATATTCTTTATATCTATGATATTTACTATATGCTATTTTTTGCTAGGAGGGGGCTACGATAAAGTATTACCCCTCACCAGAAGCCTTCAGAGAAGGGGTATAAACAGTATACGACTGAATAGGGATCAGTCTTAGACTGAATGCCATTCAGTATACGACTGAATAAAGATCAATTCGCGACTAATTTGTATTCTCTTAGACTATTAATTAAAGTAGATCAAAAGTAATTGAATAATATAATTATTTTTTATAAATACATCTAATCATTTTCTCGATATTGATAGCTAAGAAAAATATGATTGGCAAATGATCGTTTATATGGCTTATATAGGGATGGGAATGAAATTGTTAAATACTGATTTATAGTAGAAGGATCTTGCGTTGAAATGAGTCAAGTTCTAAGTGGAAGAGAAGAGATGGTGTCTAATAGTGCCAATTATTGCACTGTATTTTACTTTCGTACATTACACTCGAGTTTCTGTATGCAGAAATCAGGCTGTAATTGTGCTATTCTTATTCTTGAAGGATAAATTACTTAATATTTAATATTCTCATTATTAAGTATTTATGAGATTATGAATATAGATATTTATTGTCTTAAATGTGTAATTGAAGAATGGCACAAATGAGTACAGCTTATTAATAAATATAGTTTTTATTTGTTAGCGATATTAAATTTATTGATAACCTTATTTAGTAATCAAACAAAAAAGTTATGAATGAGAAATTAAAGTATCTTACCTTATTTATTGTAGGTATGGTGTTTAGTTTGGGCATTTCTGCCCAAACTGCAAAGACAATCTCCGGAGTAGTAACAGATGACACGGGTGAAACTATTGTCGGAGGAACTGTAATGGTCAAAGGCAGCTCTGTGGGAACGGTCACTGATATGAATGGTCGGTTCAAACTTTCGGTTACCCCTAATGCTACCTTGGTATTTTCATACTTAGGTTACGTTACACAAGAATTCAAGGTTGAAAGGCTTACGAGTAATGCTTTAAATGTGGTATTGAAGTCCGACAGTAAAATGTTAAATGAAGTGGTGGTCGTTGGCTACGGTACTATGCGGAAATCGGATTTGACAGGTTCTATCTCGACTGCCAAAGGAAGTGATATTATCAAGTCTCAATCTTTTAGTGCACTTGATGGATTGAAAGGTAAAGTGGCTGGTGTAAATATCTTCTCAAATACTGGACAGCCTGGTGGAGATATGCGTGTTATTATTCGCGGTATTTCTACCATTAATGCTTCTGCGAAGCCTTTGTATGTGGTTGATGGAGTTGTTATGACTGATTTTCAATTACTTAATCCTAATGACATTGAATCCATTGAAGTATTGAAAGACGCTTCATCGGCAGCTATTTACGGTGCCCGGGGGGCTAACGGTGTTATTTTGGTGACAACAAAGCGGGGGAGTAATGTTGGAAAAGGAGTCCATATTTCTTATGAAGGCTCTTTATCCATTGGCACAATGGCAAAGTACATGGATGTTATGGATGCCAATGAATGGATGAGTACGTTTAAGCAAGGATTGGAAAATGCTAATGCATGGCAGGGTAAAAACTTTACCACAGATCTATCACAGATATTCACAGATGAACGTTTATTTAATTCTGATGGTTCTCCAAAATATAATACAAATTGGCAAAAAGAGGTATCCCGGACGGCTATTTCTCATAACCACCAGCTCAATATCCAACGTAGCATGGATAATTCATCCATTGGGGCATTTTTGAACTATACTGATCAGGAAGGTATTTTACTTAATTCTTATTTTAAACGCATTAATGCTAAATTGGCATATGATGATAAACCGACAAAATGGTTATCAACTTCTGTCAATTTGTTGGTGAATCACACTTGGGGTAACAGAACATCTGATAATCCGTATGGACAAGGTGCATTGCGTACAATGATAGAACAGTTACCGTTTTTGCCTGTTAAGTTGGATGGAGAATATACACAAACTAATATCGTTCAAACCACTTCTATTCTTAAAGATAAGGACGATCCCGATAGTGGAACACAAGGATTCAGTCCGGAAGGGGTAGGGAATCCTGTTGAGCTGCTCAATCGAATTTATGCCATGCAGTACCGGACACAAGTCTTTGGTAATGCAGCCTTAACTTTCCATCTTATGAAAGATCTTGATTTGAAAACGCAACTGGGTATAGATTATCATAATAATCGTAATGCTAACTACACGCCCTTTACTCCACGTCCAATGATTAATCAAAACTCCGAAGGTACAGCTTCTGCAAGTAATTCGAATTCATTATACTGGCAGGAAGAGACTTATTTGACGTATGATAAGACTTTTCATAGACATCATATTAATGCGATGGCCGGTATGTCTTGGCAGCAGTCAGATTATACTTATTTCAGCGCTTCGGACAGTAAATACAATGATGATTTTTATGGATATTATAATTTAGGTTCCGGAACAAACCGTCCGTCTGTAGGAAGTGATTATGATAAGTGGGCTATGAACTCTTATTTTTTACGTATGGCCTATTCTTATAATAATAAGTATATGGCAACTGTGACAGGTCGTTATGATGGTTCATCAAAATTTGGACAAAATAATAAGTATGCATTTTTCCCTTCAGTAGGTCTGGGATGGATGATGTCTAATGAGAATTTTTTGAGAGATAATCCGACTATTAGCAGGTTAAAGTTACATACCTCATATGGAGTGACAGGTAACTCTGAAATAGGAACATATCGCTCTTTAGCCACTGTTAGTCAATCAAATGCCATTATTGGTGACGCTTTGCATGTTGTTTCTTATCTTGATAACATGCCCAATCCTGATTTGAAATGGGAAAAGACAAGCCAGTGGGATTTTGGATTTGAACTTGGTCTATTCAAAGATCGATTGAATTTTGATATATCGTACTACCATAAGTATACATCTGATTTGTTGCTTGATCGTCCGGTGCCCGAATCAACCGGCTATTCTTCAATAATGGATAATATAGGGGCTGTTTCTAATCAGGGATTGGATATATTAGTTACCGCACATCCTATTGATACACCTGATTTTCACTGGACTTCCACCCTTAACTTAGGATATAACAAAAATAATGTCGAGAAATTGGATGAAGGTGCATCTGTTGATCCTATTACCGGTAAGCGTCAAATTACCACCGATGGTTTTGTTGGTTATGACATGCTTATTCGTGAAGGTGACGAGCTTTCTACTTTTTATGGTTATAAACGAGCTGGCATCTACGATGGAGTACCTTCTAATTGGGATTCGGAAACGATGAATATTCCTTCTACTATTGGTGAAAAAGTTACGTATAAAGATCGTCAGATTATCGGTCACGGTTTGCCACATTGGATGGGGTCTTTTATCAATACGTTTAATTATAAAGGATTTGATTTAACCGTTGACTTACAGTTTACATGGGATGTTCAGGTTATGCAAGAATATTTTCATTCTACTGTATCCCGTTTCTTAACAAATGGTCTCGATAGAATTTATAAGGAAGCATGGAATCCAACTTCAAATCCTTCCGGTAAAGAGCAGGCTATAAGGTTGAATAATTTTGGTCAGGGGGCGAATAATCAAGCTGATGATGACTGGGTTTGTGACGGTTCTTATTTACGTGCCAACATGATTCAGCTTGGCTATACGTTTAAACCGAATATTGTGAAGAAAGTGGGCTTATCTGCATTGCGTTTATATGCTAATGTAAACAATGCCTTTCTAATAACTTCATCCAGCTATTTGGGATACGATCCGGACAATTCTTCTCGTTTGGGTGATAATAAATGGGGAGCTAACCGTCAGTTTTTTACTTATCCGCGCCCAAGGACTTTCACGTTTGGTGTTAATGTTACATTTTAATTTATAATACTAAAATTATAAGCATATGAAATATTTTGAAAAAACTATATATATGTATTGCATGTTTGCATTATTATTAGTGGTGCTGAATTCATGTGATTCATTTTTAAAAGAAAAGCCTTTGGATCAAAAAACTTCTAAGCAATTTTGGGAAACTAAGGCTGATGCCGAGTCGGCTGTAAACGCACTTTATTATGGAGGAGTCCCATATTTGAATAATACAGATGTTGCCGGTGGATGGACTCCTAAGGCTACGATGTGGGGTGGCATCATGTCTGGACTGTATGTAGATAAACGTAAGGACAGAACATTTACAACAGCTTCGGAAGGTTGTAATTTTAATATAGAGTCATTTGATGATACTGCGATGAAATTGTGGCATGAGTTTTATAAGGGTATTTCACGGGCCAATTTTGTTATAGCGAATATACCTTCAATGACTAATGTATTGGATGATGCCACGATTAAAAATTATGTTGCACAAGGTAAATTCTTTCGAGCATATGGCTATTTCTGGCTGGTAAAAGAATTTGGGGATGTTCCTTATGTCTCCGAACCTTATACTTCTACAGATGGAATGTTTAAAGAACGGACTGCTTCGGAAGACGTTTATAAATATATAGAACAGGATCTGCTTGATATAATAGACGGTGATGCCTTACCAGATAAGGCCTTTTACGATAATGGTTGCTACATTACTAAACCATTGGCGGAAACTCTTTTGTCCGAAGTTTATCTGCAATGGGCCGGTGCTCCACTTAATGGCGGAACTGAGTATTATACCAAAGCTGCCAAAATGGCCTTAAAAGTTATTGAGGGCGGTAAACATTCTCTTATTCAGGCTAATGGTAGTAGTGACGATCTTAATTCGGCTTTTAATATTATTAAAACGACAAAGTCATCTAATGAAATAATCTATGCTAAGGAATATAATTACACTGATTACAGTGTGGGAAATTCTTATGCTTGTCGTTCAATGGGAGCTGATGCTTTTCAATGGGGAGTTTTTCATCCGGGGGGAGATGTTTTATATAATGCCTATTTACCTTGTGATATGCTTATTGATAGTTATGATCCCGTTGATATTCGCGGGCATGAAAAACAATTTTTCTTTCGCAATTATACAGATGCTTCCGGAGTTACCCATACGTTGGATAATGTAGGGAATTGGGCATGGTTTGATGAAGCTGCCTTGATTAACGGTCATGATGGGGATTACAATATGCCAACTTTTCGTTATTCGGAAGTGTTGTTAATTGCTGCTGAAGGCCTGGCACGCACAGGGCATGAGGATGATGCTGTTGGTGGAGCTAAATATTATCTCAATCAAGTGCGTGTGCGTGCGGGCTTGCCTAAAGAGACAGCAACAGGCGATGCATTGATACAATCCATTTTAACGGAACGCCTGCATGAATTTCCGTTGGAATTCAAGATTTGGGATGATATTCGTCGTACGCGATTATATCCGGTGGAAGCAGGCATTCATACTGGTAAACTGAATTGGGCTCCACTTGAATCTGCAAATATTCAAAATAAACCTGAAGGGACTACTAAAGTGGGGGCTATTCCAACGTATGCTTTATTATGGCCCATACCGTTGGATGAAATACAAGCCAATCCATCTTTGCAAGGACATCAGAATCCGGGATGGAATTAATCTATTAATTCCTTTCTCAGTTTTCAATAGGAAGGGAGAGAGGGTGAGAGTTAAAATCCCTCTCTTCCTTTTGAATGTTTCTAAATTAAGATAACTTTAAATATTTTTGCTTTTACATAATTTGTTGTATCAAGAAGAAGATGATCTTTCAATAATAATGTCCATGAAAAATAGAATTGTATCAATAGTAATATGTTTAACCCTGAGTGTAATGTGTTATACTCAAAATAAACCGGATAAGAAATTCAAGGCCTATATGGTGGCGGATGCCCATCTGGATACCCAGTGGAATTGGGATGTTCAGACCACTATCAATAAGTATGTGCGAAAAACCCTCACTCAGAATCTGTTTTTACTAAAACACTATCCTGATTATATCTTCAATTTTGAAGGAGGTGTAAAATACGCCTGGATGAAGGAGTATTATCCCGAACAATATGAAGAGGTGAAGCAGTATGTGAAAGCAGGGCGCTGGCATCTTGCCGGGAGCAGCTGGGAGGCGAGCGATGTGATCATCCCGTCAGTGGAATCGTCTATCCGGAACATTTTGCTTGGACAAAATTTTTATCGTCGGGAATTTGGGGTGGAAGGCAAAGATATATTCTTACCGGATTGCTTTGGATTTGGCTGGACACTTCCCTCCATCGCTTCTCATTGCGGATTGATTGGATTTTCTTCACAAAAATTAGGTTGGCGTTATCATCCTTTCTATGGAGATCGGAAATATCCTTTTACTATAGGTTTATGGAAAGGTATCGATGGAAATGAGGTGATGTTTGCTCATGGATATGATTATGGACATAGGTGGAATGATGAAGATTTATCTGAAAGCAGCGATTTGGAGGGGCTGGCAAAAAGCAGTTCGTTGAATACGGTTTATCGTTATTATGGCACAGGTGATACGGGAGGATCTCCAACTTTGGAGTCTGTTCGTTCTGTTGAAAAAGGGATTAAAGGGAAGGGCCCCGTTGAAATTATAAGCGCTGCCAGTGACCAACTTTTTAAAGATTATCAGCCTTTCTCCAGTCATCCGGAACTTCCGGTTTTTAATGGTGAATTATTAATGGATGTTCATGGCACCGGATGCTATACCTCTGAAGCTGCCATGAAACTCTATAATCGTCAAAATGAGCAATTGGGCGATGCTGCGGAAAGAGCGGCGGTTACTGCTGATTGGTTGGGAGGAAACTATCCCGGCAAAACGCTTACTGATTCTTGGAAACGGTTTATTTTTCATCAATTCCATGATGACCTAACGGGTACTTCTATTCCAAAGGCTTATGAGTTTTCCTGGAATGATGAATTGATTTCTTTAAAACAATTTTCAAGTGTATTATCTTCTTCTGTAACTGCTATTGCCGGTCAAATGGATACCCGGGTTAAAGGCATCCCGGTCATTCTTTATAATGCAAATGACTTTCCTGTTTCAGATATAGCTGATATTTCAATTAATATGCTTGAAAAGCCTAATGACGTTAGGGTATATGATGCTCAGGGAAAGAGAGTCGCATCTCAGTTGATTGGCTATGAAAAAGGGAAAGCACGGATACTACTTGCTGCTCATATTCCGGAGAATGGATATAGTGTGTATGGCATTAGTGCGGGAAAAGGGCAAAAGAATAGTTTGCCGGAGTCACACTCTATGATAGAGAACTCTGTGTATAAAATTACTTTGGATAAAAATGGAGACGTCTCTTCTTTGATAGATAAACGTAATGGCAAAGAATTGGTAAAGGAAGGGGAAGTTATCCGTCTGGCTCTTTTCACCAGAAACGAATCCTATCAGTGGCCGGCTTGGGAGATTTTGAAGGAAACCATCGACCGGAATCCTATCTCAATTACAGATCATGTTCAAATAACTCCGGTTGAGAATGGGGCGCTTCGTAAGACGATCTGTATTGAAAAGCAATATGGCAAGTCTCTGTTTAAACAATATATACGTCTGTATGAAGGTAGTCGGGCAGATCGTATTGATTTTTATAATGAAATAGATTGGCAGTCGGGAAATGCGCTTTTGAAAGCTGAATTTCCTTTAACGGTTAATCATGACAAAGCAACCTACGATTTAGGGTTGGGGTGTGTTGAGAGAGGAAATAATACGCCTACTGCTTATGAAGTTTATGCACAGCAATGGGCTGATTTGACGGACAAGCAAAATAGTTATGGGGTTTCGATTTTAAATAACTGTAAATATGGTTGGGATAAACCCAATGATCATACACTGCGGTTGACTCTACTTCATACTCCTTCTACACAAAATAATTATTCTTATCAGGATCATCAGGACTTTGGTCATCATGTTTTCACTTATAGTCTGGTTGGACACGTTGGGGCTTTGGATAAATCATCTACTGCTCGGAAAGCGGAACTTCTGAATCAACCGTTGAAGGCTTTTGTTACAGTAAAACATAATGGTCCGTTGGGCAAAGAATTTTCTTTTATCCGTTCCAACAATAAGGATGTGATGATAAAGGCTTTGAAGAAAGCTGAAAACACAGATGAGTATGTGGTACGCGTGTATGAAACAGGTGGAGTGGACGTACAGCAGGCAAAAATTACTTTTGCTAGTGAGATAGAAAAAGCTTATGAAGCGGATGGTACGGAAAAAACAATCGGAGAGGTGCCGTTTAAGGAAAACCAATTGAGTTTCTCAATTCCGTCCTATGGCATCAAGACTTTTAAAGTGACGCTCAAAAAGAAACATTTGATTGAGCCTTTGCAGATTAAATATGTGCCGTTGAATTACGATCGTAAATGTTTTAGTTGGAATGCTTTCCGGACAGCAGCCGATTTTGAGTCGGGAAATAGTTATGCTGCGGAGCTCTTACCGGATTCTGTTTTAAAGGCAGATGGCGTTCCTTTTCGTTTGGGAAAAAAAGAAGTCGCTAATGGGATGACTTGTAAGGGAAATATAATTGAATTACCTGCCGGACATCAGTTTAACCGACTTTATCTTCTCGCTGCTTCCACTAATGAAGATTATCCAGCTATATTCCATGTAGGGAACAAAAAAGAGGAGGTTACAATACCTTACTATAGTGGGTTTATAGGCCAATGGGGACATTTGAATCATACTGAAGGCTTTCTGAAACAAGCTGAAATTGCTTATGTGGGAACACATCGCCATTGTAGTGAAGGAGATGAGGCTTATGTCTTTACGTATATGTTCAAGATTAGTCTGGATATTCCTGCCGGTGCAACAACTGTGATATTGCCTGATAATCCGAATATTGTTCTGTTTGCAGCCACTCTTGTACACGAAGATTATCCACAAGTGGTGCAAGCTTCCACTTTATTTCAAACAGCGTTGAAACAAGAGAAACAATTACATCAAAATAAAGAGGTGAATTTGTTGAAACAAGCCCGCATATTAGATGATTCCGGTGAAATAAATGAAGAGGAAAAAGCGGAATTTGCTATTGATGGTGATTTACAAACAAAATGGTGTGATGTAGGTAGCACTCCTCACTTTATTGATTTTGATTTAGGACAGGCTAAGGTCATTCAGGGTTGGAAGCTTGTGAATGCCGGGAAAGAAGATTATTCATATATAACCCGTAATTGTTTCTTGCAAGGGAAGAATAGTCTTGATGGTAAGTGGGAAACAATAGATGCTTTGATTGGCAATCATAAAAATGAGGTTTCCCGTATGGTCAATCCTCTTTCTTTTCGTTATATTCGTTTTCTTGTTACCCAACCCACGCAAGAAAATGAAGTGGGGGCTTCCCGAATTTATGAGTTGGAGGTCTTTTAGTTGTAAACAGGCGTTTTAATTAAAATGAATGTGATAAATAAATTGTTGTTGATGAAGAAAGAAAGAAGTACCATTTTTGTTCTGTTTATCATTTTGTTCTTATCCTTGAAAGCTCAGGAGCCTGTGGCTTATGTGAATCCGATGATTGGAACAAATGGTATGGGACATACCTTTCCTGGGGCTTGTAGTCCGTTTGGGCTGGTGCAACTAAGTCCTGATACGGATACAATTCCGCATAATGTGAATGGAGTGTATCAAAAAAACGTTTATGAATATTGTGCCGGTTATCAATATCGGGATAAAACAATTGTCGGATTTAGTCATACTCATTTAAGCGGAACCGGACATTCCGATCTAGGGGATATCCTTATTATGCCTGCTACCGGTCCTTTAAAGTTGAACCTGGGAAGAGCGGATCATCCGGATGAAGGTTATCGATCCTCTTTTAGCCATTCTACGGAGAAAGCTTCTCCGGGATATTATGAAGTCATGCTGGATGATTATGGTATTAAAGCTCAGTTAACCGCAACGCAACGTGTTGGAATTCACAAATATACATTCCCTAAAGCAGGAAATGGACATTTGATCCTTGATTTAATACACGGCATTTATAATTATGATGGGAAAGTGTTATGGGCCAGTATACGGGTTGAGAATGATACGCTATTGACAGGATATCGGATAACAAACGGGTGGGCACGTACGAATTACACTTATTTTGCTATAACTTTTTCACAGCCCATAAAGGAATATGGATATAAGGACAAAGAAAAGGTTGTGTATAACGGGTTTTGGAGGCGGTTTGATTTGAACCGGAATTTCCCGGAAATAGCAGGACGTAAGATAGTTGCTTATTTTGATTTCGAAACATCTGTAAATCCAGAGATAACGGTAAAAGTGGCACTTTCGGGAGTCAGTACTGCCGGAGCACTGAAGAACTTGCAGGCTGAAACTGGAGGAAAAAGTTTTGAGGTTTTAAGGAAAGAAGTAACTGATCGGTGGAATAAAGAACTATCATGTTTTCATATTGAAGGTTCATCAGATCAAAAAGCAATGTTTTATACTTCGCTTTATCACACGATGATAAATCCTTCTGTTTATATAGATGTTGACCAGTTGTATAGAGGAGTGGATAATAACATTCATAAGGCTTCTGGCTTTACTAATTATACGATTTTCTCTTTATGGGATACTTACCGTGCGGAACATCCTCTCTTGAATTTGATCAAACCTTTTCAAAATGCTGATATGGTGGAATCCATGATTAAACATCAGCAGCAGAGTGTGCATGGCATGTTACCAGTGTGGAGCTTAATGGGTAATGAGAACTGGTGTATGAGTGGCTATCATGCTGTTTCCGTTTTAGCTGATGCTATCACTAAGGGAACTTTTTCTAATAAAGATGAGGCGTTAAAAGCTATGGTAAGTACTTCCAAGGTTCCTTACTACGAGGGATTAGCCGATTATATACGTTTGGGATACGTCCCTTTTGATAAAAGCGCAACGGCGGCATCTACTACTTTGGAATATGCTTATGATGATTGGACTATCTATCAAACTGCTCTAAATAGTGGAAATATGAAGCAGGCTGAGATTTATCGGAAGCGTGCCTTGAATTATCGGAATATTTATGATACGACTTTAGGGTATGCACGTCCCAGATACAGTGATGGAAGTTTTAAAAAGGATTTTGATATTTTGCAGACTTATGGGGAGGGATTCATTGAAGGTAATTCTTTAAACTTTTCTTTTCAGGTGCCTCATGACGTATTTGGCATGATAAAATTGATGGGTGGCAATAAGGCTTTTATCCAGAAATTAGATCATCTGTTTTCCATGCATTTACCGGAAAAATACTATAAGGATAATGAAGATATAACGAAAGATTGTCTGGTTGGAGGCTATGTTCATGGTAATGAACCAAGTCATCATGTTCCTTATCTATATGCCTGGACTTCGCAGCCTTGGAAAACTCAGTATTGGATACGCGAGATTCTTAATCGTATGTATAAAAACAGTATTGATGGATTGGGAGGTAATGATGATTGTGGACAAATGTCTGCATGGTACATTTTTTCTGTGATGGGATTCTACCCGGTATGTCCGGGGACAGACCAGTATGTATTGGGAGCTCCTTATTTGCCTTATTTGTGTCTAAATCTTCCCAATGGTAGGAAGTTGGAGATCATTGCTAAAGGAATTAGTGAGATAAACCGCTATGTAAAAACGGTGAAATGGAATGGACATCTATACAATAAGCTATATGTGACTCATGAAGAACTGCTGAAGGGTGGGAGATTGGAGTTTGAAATGAGTAGGGTTCCTAATCGTAAAAGGGGAACTAAATTTGATGAAAAGCCTTATTCTATGACTAATGATGTTAAATGATTAAATACCATCAATAAATATGAATAAATATTCTTTGCTATTTGTGGCATGTGCCATTGTATGTGCTTGTATGGGTAAAAACCATCTGGATAATTTGCCCGGTGAATCTTGGATGAGTTATAATGTAGGAAATATAAAGTTTGAGGATAAAGCGCCGCACTCTTCAGGATCTGAAATTTATCATCAAATCATCAAAGATCCCGAAGCATATATAAAAGAGCAGGCACGTGTGGTTTTGTCAACTCTTTATCGTTCTCCTGAAGATAGTATTCCTCCTGTACATACAATTCACTATACATTGGAAGATATTGATGGAATTTCGGCAAAAGGTGGAGATCATGGGAATATTACTGTTTTTTATAGTACAAGACATATTGAAAGGTCTTTTGCCAAAAATGACACTGCTAAAGTTCTTTTTGAGACACGTGGGGTCTTGTTGCACGAGCTGACTCATGCTTATCAGTTGGAACCTCAGGAAATAGGATCATACGGTACTAATCGAGTCTTTTGGGCTTTCATTGAAGGTATGGCTGATGCTGTTCGTATAGCGAATAACGGCTTTAAAGCAGGGGACAGGCCGAAAGGCGGAAATTATATGGATGGTTATCGTACAGCAGGCTATTTCTTTGTATGGCTGAGAGACCATAAGGACTCTGATTTTCTAAGAAAGTTTAATAGGAGTACTTTGGAAGTGATTCCATGGTCTTTTGATGGGGCTATAAAGCATGTCTTGGGGCAGCAATATAGCATTGATGAACTATGGCATGAATATCAAGTTGCGATAGGAGATATACAATCTTAAAAATAGGAATTATGTTACAAGGTTATAAAAGATTGTTTTTAGGATTTCTTTGTGGAGCTAGTTGTTTATTAGGCATAGCTCAAATTCAAACGGAAAAATTAGTGGATTATGTGAATCCATTTGTGGGGACAGATGGATATGGTAATGTATATCCGGGGGCTCAAACCCCTTTCGGGGGAATACAAATGAGCCCCGACACCGATGATAAATATTATGATGCAGCTTCCGGTTATAAGTATAATCGGCCGACTATAATGGGATTTAGCTTAACTCATCTCAGCGGGACAGGTATTCCTGATTTGGGCGACTTTTTATTTATTCCTGGAACAGGTGAAATGAAGTTGGAACCGGGTACGCATGAAGATCCTGATAAAGGCTATCGTTCGCGCTATTCACATCAGGAAGAATGGGCTTCTCCCGATTATTATGGAGTGGAATTAAAAGACTATGGCATCAAGGCTGAAATGACTTCCGGAGTGCGTAGTGGCATTTTCCGATTTACCTATCCTAAATCGGAAAATGCTTTTATTATGATTGATCTGAACCATACCTTGTGGCAATCTTGCGAATGGTCTAATTTACGGATGATAAATGATTCCACTTTGACCGGATATAAATTAGTGAAAGGATGGGGACCGGAACGGCATGTCTATTTTGCGGCTGTATTTTCTAAAAAGCTAGCGGGATTATGCATCATGCAAAATCAAAAGCCGGTTATTTATAATACTTCCCGGTTCAGAAGTGCTTATGAGGCTTGGGGGAAAAATATAATGGCTTGTATTTCTTTTAATACGCAAAAAGGGGAGGAAGTATTTGTAAAGACCGCAATCTCTTCTGTTAGTACAGCTGGAGCTTTATCGAACCTGAAAGAGCTGGATGGAATGACTTTTGATCTGCTAAAGCGTAAAGGGGAGGAACTCTGGGAAAAAGAGTTGAGTAAATATACTATTAAAGCTGATTTGGAGACCAAACAAACGTTCTACACTTCTGCTTATCATGCTGCGCTGCATCCTTTTATTTTTCAAGATGCAGATGGTCGCTTCCGAGGATTGGATAAGAACATTGAAGAGGCGAAAGGTTTTACAAATTATACTGTGTTTTCTCTTTGGGATACTTACCGTGCGTTTCATCCTTGGTTGAATCTTGTGAATCGGCCATTAAATGCTGATATAGCAAATTCCATGTTGGCACATTATGATAAAAGTGTCGAAAAGATGCTTCCTATTTGGTCTTTCTATGGGAATGAGACTTGGTGTATGATTGGATATCATGCGGTTTCCGTATTGGCAGATATGATTGTAAAAGGCGTAAAAGGATTTGATTATCAACGTGCTTATGAAGCAATGAAAACCACTGCAATGAACCGGCATTATGATTGTTTGCCGGAGTATTGCACTTTAGGATATGTTCCTTTTGATAAAGAGGCAGAGTCGGTCTCTAAAACCTTGGAATATGCTTATGATGATTATTGTATTGCCCAAGCTGCTAAAGTGTTGGGAATAAAGAAAGATTATGATTATTTCTTAAACCGTTCGCTTTCCTATCAAAATTTGATTGATCCTGTGACTAAGTATATGAGAGGTAGGGATAGTAGCGGCCATTGGAGGACTCCTTTTTCTCCCATTGCTTATCAAGGGCCCGGATCGGTTAATGGCTGGGGGGATATAACCGAAGGTTTTACCATGCAATATACATGGTATGTACCTCATGATGCACAAGGTTATATTAATGAAGCCGGTGAAAAATGGTTTAAGAAGAAATTGGATGAGTTATTTACGATGAAATTGCCTGATGATATTCCCGGAGCACATGATATACAGGGGCGTATCGGAGGGTATTGGCATGGTAACGAGCCTTGTCATCATATTATCTATTTATATAATTATTTAAAAGAACCTTGGAAATGTCAGCAATGGATACGTACTGTGGCTGAACGTTTTTATGGGAATAAGCCGGGGGCTTTAAGCGGTAATGATGATTGCGGACAGATGTCTGCATGGTATATGTTCAATTGTCTTGGCTTTTATCCGGTTGCTCCTTCCAGTAACATCTACAACGTCGGTTCTCCTTGTGTGGAAGCGATGACGGTAAAGATGAGCAACGGCAAGTTGATTAAAATGACGACATCCGGTTGGTCCAAGAAGAATGTCTATATAAAAGCAATGTATGTGAATGGAAAGAAATGGAACAAATCTTATTTGAAATATGGTGATCTCTGTAATGGAGTGGATATTCATTTTGTTATGAGTGATAAGCCTAATTACAAGCGTGCTGTATCCGACGAAGCAGTTCCTCCTTCTTTATCTATACTCGGAGATACAATGAAGTATCAATCTTCTAGTAATAATGAATAATCTTTTTATGAGGTGCTTATTGAATATTGAGGTGTTTTTATAAACGGCTAGTCGTTTTGTCTATGATTTCTAGAGATTATTTTTATTTTTGCATATTATCTAATATGAATACCGATGAAGAAACATTTTTTGATAGCTCTATTTTATCTATTGCCTTTGTCCTCTTTTTCTGCTCAAACAGAAGTTGAGGATAAAACTCCGGTTGATTATGTAAATCCCTATATTGGCAATATCAGTCACTTATTGGTCCCCACTTATCCAACGGTTCATTTGCCGAATAGTATGTTGCGGGTTTATCCTCAGCGGGAAAGCTTTACAGGGAATACGATTGATGGCTTGCCTGTGATTGTAACCAGCCATAGAGGGCGTTCAGCCTTTGGATTAAGTCCTTATCAAGGGGATTTGTCTAAAGCCTCGAGTAGTATTCATTACGGTTATGATAATGAAGTTTCTAAACCTTATTATTATAGTGTCGATTTAGACGACTATGATATTCATGTGCAATATGCTCCGTCCCATCAGTCGGCAATTTATCATTTTAACTTCGCTCATACAGAAGAACCTGCTTATCTGATATTTAATACATCCGATGGGCAGTTGGAGACGGATGGAAAAACCATTCAGGGTTTTCAAAATTTGGGAAATAATACGCGTGTATATATTTATCTGGAAACAGAACAATCCCCGGTTAAAGTAGGTGTAAATCAAGATGGTTGCATACAGACGGATAATAGAGTAACGGAAGGACATCATGCTTATTTTGTTCTCCAATATCCTAAGGAGACCAAATCTATAAGTCTGCGTTATGGGGTTTCGTTTATTTCTACAGAACAGGCGCAGAGAAATCTCCGTCGGGAAATTCGGGACTATGATCTAAAAAAGGTTGCGGATCGGGGACGTTCCATTTGGAACCAAACGCTTGGAAAGATTGAAGTGGAAGGAGGTACGGTTGATCAGAAGACTGTATTTTATACTTCTTTGTACCGTACTTATGAGCGGATGGTTTGCATTTCAGAAGACGGTAAGTATTTTAGTGCGTATGACGGTAAGATACATAAAGATGATGGTACTCCATTTTATGTGGACGATTGGATTTGGGATACCTACCGGGCTACACACCCTTTACGTCTAATTATTGATGCAAAAAAGGAGAGTGATATGATTAATTCTTTTATACGAATGGCTTATCAGATGCAAACACATTGGATGCCTACTTTCCCGGAAATCACAGGAGATAGTCGTCGTATGAACTGTAACCACGGGGTTGCTACCATTTTGGATGCGTATAATAAGGGCATGCGTTCTTTTGATTTGAATAAGGCTTATGAGGCATGCAAAGCTGCTATTACTCAAAAAACATTGGCTCCTTGGTCTGCCAAACCGGCGGGAGTACTCGATCACTTTTATAAAGGGCATGGTTATTTTCCGGCTTTAGCTCCGGGAGAGAAGGAAACTGTTCCGGAAGTCCATTCATGGGAACGTCGCCAACCTGTGGCCGTTACTCTGGGGACGGTATATGACGAATGGTGTCTGGGAAATATAGCCAATGCTTTGGGATATAAAGATGAAGCAGATTATTTTTTGAAACGGAGTTTGAATTATCATAAAATATTCAATGAAAAGACTCGCTTCTTTCATCCTAAAGATTCTTTGGGTAACTTTATTCAACCGTTCGATTATCGATATTCTAGTGGAATAGGGGCACGTGATGCTTATGATGAAAACAATGGTTGGGTATACCGTTGGGATGTTCCTCATAATATTGGTGATCTTGTACAGATGCTGGGAGGCAAAAAGCCGTTTGTTGCAGAACTGGAGAGGATGTTTAGCACTCCACTTGGCAAAGGACGTCCTGATTTTTATCATCAGTTTGGGGATCATACCGGTAATGTAGGTCAATTTTCAATGGGAAATGAACCTGCCATGCATATTCCTTATCTCTACAACTATGCAGGTGAACCTTGGCGCACGCAAAAGCGTGTGCGCGGTTTATTGAAGGAATGGTTTCGTAATGATTTAATGGGAATACCTGGAGATGAAGATGGTGGAGGACTTACTTCTTTTGTTGTGTTTTCCATGATGGGATTTTATCCGGTTACTCCGGGAATGCCCATGTATGTTATAGGAAGTCCTGTCTTTAAAAGCGTTACGATTCATTTAAGCAATGGAAAGGTCTTTCGAATTATATGCCATAATTATTCTCCTGATAATAAATATATTCAATCTGCCAAATTGAACGGGAAAATATGGAATAAATCGTGGTTTACTCACGAGTGCCTGATGAAGGGTGGTCAATTGGATTTTGTGATGGGCAAACATCCAAATAAGTCATGGGCTATTGATGATAATGCAATACCTCCTTCTTTTAAGATGAATGCCAGTCATTGATGATTCTTTGACTAATTATTCAAAAAGAAGAATATATTAAAGTTTGTTTTATCTAGTCGTCCCTTAAAAAGCATATTTCAGCGAAACCTTTTCTATTTGGAGTGTTTCGCTGAATCTTTTTAAGAGTAGCCGAAGAACCCTCATGGCTCTTTTGAAGTTTTATATGCGGCTGCCGCTAGCATGAGGTTGATAGCATCCCCTAATACTCCTTTATAAAAGTTTCGCCCTAAGCGATAATCAGTCTTCAAATGTCCAATAGTTGGTTCTATTCCTGCACGCTTACAAA
>JALCME010000004.1 GCA_022648295.1 Bacteroides sp.
AGTCAGGTGGTAACAGATGCATGTAAAAAATATGGTGGCTTTTATCTCGGTTCTATTGGTGGCCCTGCTGCTATTTTAGCACAGAATAATATTAAAAGCATTGAGTGCTTGGAATATCCAGAACTGGAAATGGAAGCGATATGGAAAATTGAGGTGGAAGATTTCCCCGCCTTTATTCTTGTAGATGATAAGGGAAATGATTTCTTTAAGCAGCTTAAGCCACGTTGCGTAGGAGATTGTAAATAGTACTTTCTTTTAGTAGGGAAGTTTGCTTTCCAAATATGGAGCTGAATTCTAGGTTCTTATCGGTAGAGGTAGAAAGCTAGAGTTCAGCTCTTTTCTTTTAGATATTTTGCCCAGCTTGGATAAATGGAAGATAGAGAAAAGGACATTTTCCGGTCTGTCTTTTATTTTAATGTGTATCTAAATATCAATGGATTAGATTCTTCTGTCATGGAGTTGAGTAGAGTTTTCATTTCCTTCGGAACTTCTTTGTTCACAATCTGCTGTTTTAGCATGGGAAGCAGATGAGCAGGATAAACAAAAAAGACTTCTCCGTTGTTCCCTCCCACCGGTAAATAATTTGGCAATGGAATATTAAACATGGTATTTATTATCATATCGTAGCATTGCACTCCACCATCTAGCTTTGATAGAAAGTATAATCCCGGTAAATTGGTACGAAAATATAAGCCTTTATTCGTCTCTTGAACATCTGTAATCGAATAAATATAGCTATTTTCGAGGCAGTATTTGTTTAGCTCCTTGCATTCTAAAGTTCGCTTTTTCATGTCTTCAGGAAAAGATTTTTTTTGCCAATTTATTGCGTATAATGGAATCACTTCTATCCCTTTCAGCCGATAAATAGTGTTATCAAACCTTCGCGTAAAGTATAACTGTTTTGTGGAAGAAATGGGCATACCTTGGGCATAGCAATAGGGGGCTGTTTCAAACAGAGGTGGTAATTCTTCTGTTATTCTATGACTTTGTTTTTCAATAATAGTGACGGATGATTTCTCCGGTTTGTTATTTACATAAGTTGATTGGCTGAGATAAATATAGTCTCTGTCAACTCCTATGCAATTGTAACTCTTCTTTAGTCTTAACTTCGTTTCATATATTCCATCCAAATTGTAGAACAATATAGATGAGGGGTCTGCAAGAATAAGCAATTGTTTTTTGTACTTGTCAATAGCGATATCTCGAATACTTATATATTCACCTGCTCCTCCTCCTACATTGTGGATTGTATTAATATGATGTCCCAAAGTGTCATAAAGTAAAATTTGCTTCATTGACTTATCCATTAGATAATAAGTTCCGTCATTTTTTAGTATGCGCTCTATTTTTGCGAATAAAGAGCGAGGAGTGTCTTCGAATGTAAATATGTTGCCATTCTTCATGAACGTTGTATCTGCAACTGATTTTATATTCCCAGTATATCGGATTTTGCTGCAATTTACTTCTGAAGATTGCTTGCAAGATGCTATAATAAGAGATATAGCCATACCTACGATTAATAATAAATATTTTCTTGTTTTCATAAATCTCTTCTACTACATGAAAGACTTTGACTACATATTACTACACCCCTACCATAGCAATCTACTTCTGTGCAAATCCAATAATAAATATTACCCAATTTATCCGTATATGGCCCTTCTCGCCATGATCTGTCTTCTATATTGTCTAATAATAATCTGCTGCAACTACCATAAATGTGATTTTCATTTTGTTCTTTAGAAATTTGTTACTTAATAATATAAATATAAAGAAATATCCGTTATTAAAACGATGATTATACGTGAAAAAGGCGTGAGAAGAAGCGTGAAAAAAAAATCACGCTCCTTCTCACGCCTTAAAAAAATGAGTTCCAAAAAGAATAATACAAATGAACTACTACAAACAATATCGGTCTTAAAAGAGGGCTTCTTTGATAAAGTGCTATAAGTAAGATAGCCTGTTGCCTGATTGATTATAAAATATAAAAGAGCGATGCCATATATCTTTTATCTAGCAGATATTTTTAAGTTTATAATCCGCAGAATCAATGACAACCCGCTTTCCTAGCATAATTCTTTTAGCAAGAGGAGATCCTTCCATTTATACTATTTTCCACTGACTTTCTACCTACACAAGTAGTTAATAATTTACATTCCTCAATTAAAGTTATTACAGCTAATGGAGGATACATGGACGAAATCTCCAGATTAAATCAAGATAAATCTCGATATAGACTAAGAATTGTTATTAGCGATTATGATAAAAAGGATCCAAACTGACATAAAATAGAGGATGGTAGAAAGATATTTTTCATGCTTGATAAACGATATAATACTTTTACAAAAAGCATGAATACACACTCGATTCATCAAAAGAAATGGTGAAAATAACAACGATAAAACTTTTAATCAACAAAGTTTAAACAAGTTCTTAATCAAAAAATGGGACTTCATTAATCGAAAGCACTATTCTGCCCTAATCTCCGGGAGCTTCTTCAATCTAGTTAAGAGAACAAAATATGAGATACAGCCTATACCACATTTGGGTATTTTTGCTACACTTTTGCCATTATTAAAATATTATGATTAAGAAAAAAGTCACCTTGCCTTATAAAGATAAAAAGAATATCAAATACATAATCTTATAACCTAGATATATTAATTATTATATTTAATAGAATAAGCTGTGTGGCATTTCCTGTTACAAAATAAGATATTTCCTTTAACTAACTTAAAGAAAGACTAATCTTCTATACGTATAAAAAAAAGGGGGGGGGGAACTTCGTTCCTTTCTATATCGTTCTTTACTTCATACCAAATTGGGCGGCTCTTCATCAATTAAGCTGAACAAGATATGTTCAAGCACCAGCTTGTTTCTTAGGAGTTCAACGCCTGCTTTTAATCTTTTCAGATTCATACTTCCCTTCGCTATCTTATCGTTTTTAAGAGTAGCCAACGCCATCTTAGTGAGTGCCGAAAAGTTTCTTGCGGCATTCTTGACTTTCTTGCTTTGATCCTCATGAAGAGTGACATCCAGTTGCCAATGAAGATTGTTTTCTATAGACCAATGTTGCCTAATCGCATTCGCGACTTCTTCCGGATTGTTATTATCAAGTGAGGTTATATAATACCTGGTTTCTTCTGTTATTTCTCCCGTAGCATGGACTATTCTTTCCGAAGTTATACCCACAACCGATTTCAAGCCGACAAATCTCCCCTTAAACATATTTGCCATGATATCAGCTCCATAATTAATAACCAGGCAGGTTCTGCATTGCATTTACTGGAACCGCGCATCAATTTGCCATCTATAACCACAACCCCTTCTATCTTATCGCAAATCTGCTTAGCCCAATTGCGAAAGATCAGTTCGAAATGTTGGGAATCAAGAATACTAAAGAACCAGTTAAAGGTGTCATGGCTGGGGATAGATACTAAATCGGGTAATCGCTTTTTAAAGAAGTCTATCTTGGAATGTCCGAATGCTTCTATCTCATTCCAAGATTGAGCACCACATATCACCGCAGAGATGGCAATATAGATGATGTGCTCCATTTTATGGACTTTCTTGCGATCTAATCTGGGATCTTTTATTTGTTTACAAATGTAAATAATGTCTATATTCATGTCAAAGGATGTTTATTTGAGTATTGCAAATATAATAAATTGATCACACATAGATAGTAGCGTATCACTTATATATACCATATATACAAGGAGAAAGATATATTCAATGTAGTAAAAACTATAATGCGTCTGCCCTGCCATACCATATATCTTTAGTATACCCACAGCTGTGGAAAAGTCTCTTCACATTCGTGGTACTTCTTCTCCACAATTGTGAAGAATATTTCCCACAGCTGTGGGTAACCATAACATATTGTACATGAGTAAAGGAGACATTAGGCATTAAACAAAGAGACACCAAGTCTTGGTCTTAAAGAGAACAAGGAGTTGATGCAGAGTACTGCAATTTCCCGGTATAAGCGGTGTCTTCACAGGCAAAAAGGCTTAAAGTGCAAGCAAATGTTTGCCTACACTATTTTTATTTGCTGCCACCACTCCTTATCTATTTGTATATCAGCACAATAAAACCGTTAGTGCAAGCGTGCAAGTAAAGTAGTGAAAAAATACTGGGTAGAGAGTAGGACTATCCGACATAAGCGAAACAAAAGAGTAAAAAATAAAGAGTATTATACCCAGCCGTCATATCTTCATTTAAATTATACAAAACTAAAGAAAATAAGGATCAAATTATCTTAATATATTTCCTTAAACATCAATACTCAAAGCTCCAGATTCCGTCAGAACTGTATAAGGAATATCCAAACGCAGACATTCAGCTTCCAGCTTCCGAGTACGATAGGCGGAAAGTGAGCTATCCAAAACGACGGCGTGAATGAGAAATACCGATTTTAAGTCAGTAAGACGTCCAGTATATCCTTTGGAAACATACAAGTAATCAATGGATAACGGACGAGACGAAGCAGAAGTTCTCCAGCAATTACTATTGAGCAAACAAATCGTTTTGTTCCCATAAGTAAGAAGCTGATGATGAACCGAAAGCATTGAAGCGGAGTAATCCCCAACTCCGGCAATAACTTCCGGTTTGGAGAGCTGCATACGATTCCAATGCCGGGAGAGCATCCGAGACATACGGGAAACATCGGGCACCGTATCCGCACAGACCAACCAGGAACGATTGGCACCTGTTAAACAATGAATAGCCGGACAGTTCCGGCAATTATAAAAAACAATGCTACGACGGGGAGCTGTTTTAAAGTCCAAAGCAACATCATAAGATACCAGAATAAGCAAACATAGCAAGAAGCAACACACGCTACGGAAAGTGCGCTTAGCAAAACCACGAAAAAGCAACAGCAAAAACAAATACAACAGAAAGACTTCAAAAGCATCTAATGAAAGCGCATTTATAGAAGCAAAGGGTAACCGACTGACCCCGTACAACAAATGGTTTTGCGAGTCAATCAGCAGATTGACAACCTGAGCAAACGGATGTTGAAGAAGAGGAAAAGGAGTGAGTAGCAACATCAAAACAGCAGAATAAAGAATTAAAGTAACCAAAGGAATCAACCACAAACCGGTTAAAAGGAAATGTACGGGAAAACGGGAAAAATAGAAGATGGTTAAAGGAGCCGTCCCTACCTGAGCAGCCACGGAAAGCGTTGCCAACCCCCAAATGTAACGCAAGAAACGTTGTTTCACAGCAACAAGGTGATACAGTTTAGGCTGTATAAGCAGAATGGAAGCAACTGCGGAAAAAGAGAGCTGAAAGCCTACATCAAAAAGCCAAAGGGGATTGTAGATTAGCATCAACAGAGCCGTAAGAGCCAACGTATTCAAGGAGAGTTGCCTCCCGGATTGCAAACAGGAAACCGCCAGTAACGAAAACATGATTACCGAACGTACCACTGAAGGTGAAAGCCCGGTAAACAGGGCAAAAGCCCACAATGCTACGATAAGCAGAAGCAGGCTTAGCGGTTTGAAGAAAGAGTGGCGCTTCCACAACGGACGCACAAAGAAAAGGAATAACGCATAGAGTAACCCCACATGAAGTCCAGACAATGCCAATACGTGACTGGCGCCAGATATGGAATAGGTTTCTCTGATCTCATCGCTTAATTCGTCTTTATCGCCTACGGTGAGTGCCGAAAGCACAGCCAAGCGGTTACCGGAAAAGCCCAAATCACGGTACAAACGTTCCATGCTTTCACGACACCCTAATGCCCGTTGCTGCATGGTGTGTAACGGTTCATGTCTTAAAACGCTCCAATGTCCGGCTGCCACATAAGCCGTACCGCTTCCTCCCCTGCGGATCAGATAACGTACATAATCAAATTCATCAGGATTTCCGTTATTAGTTGGCGGAACAAGACGGGTATGCACTAACAGCTGATCCCCCCGACGTAAACCCAGACTCACGGAGTCTTTGGGGAAATAAAGCAAAAACACTGACTTCCGGGAAGAGCCATTCAAGCTGTTTGCTTTAAATTCGCCTGTCACAACACTGCGACACATGATGCTTCGTTCCTTTAATTCAGGATTCCGCACAATAACAGCTTTATAAGTCTGCTCCACGCCGGAAAAAGGAAAGTCAGTGCAATGCAAGCTATGATTTGTGACAAGGAATCCCAACCCAAAGAAGATCAAAGAGATCAGTATGCCTTGCAACTCATGAAAACGGCTATACCTAAAGAGTAAAGACACAATCAGAAGACCGGAGAAGAACAGCAAACAAAGAAAAAGTAAAAGAGCCGGATAGTACCAGTCAGTAGAAACTTCAAAAGGAAGATGATGAAAAACTGAAGCAAAGAAAGGGAGAAAGTCGGTGTAATGGGAAAAGAACAGCCAATCGGCACACACAATTCCTCCTGCAAGCGGCATCAAAAGTCGTAGAAAAGGATGTCGCTGCAGGCACTCGGTAATCAACGATAAAGAGGTTTACAAATCCTTCAGTAAGTGAATGGCATCCACCGGATTCTGAGCAGAAAAGACGGCATTACCAGCTACCAACACATCAGCACCAGCTTTAACCAACTGAGCACCGGTCTCTAAGTTCACCCCGCCATCTACTTCTATTAGTGCTTTTGAGCCGGTAGCGTCAATTAGTTCCCGCAACTCGCGGACTTTATCCACCGTATGCGCTATGAACTTTTGTCCGCCGAAACCGGGATTGACTCCCATCAACAATACCATATAAACATCCCGGATAATATCTTTCAACAGCATCACGGGAGTAGCCGGATTAAGCGTCACCGCCGGTTGCATACCTGCTTCCCGTATTTGCTGCACTACCCGGTGTAGATGCGGACATGCTTCATAATGCACATTCATAGTGTGTGCGCCCAGAGCCTTCACTTCAGGAATAAACTTCTCAGGTTGAACAATCATCAAATGGACATCCAAAGGTTTCTTCGAAAGCTTAGCGACATACTTTAGAACAGGAAAACCGAAAGAGATATTAGGTACAAATACACCATCCATGATGTCAATATGTACCCAGTCGGCCTCACTATCATTGAGCATTTCAATGTCTCTTGCCAGAAAAGCAAAATCAGCGGATAAAATAGAAGGAGCTATAAGAGGTTTCATCATATTATTATATTTACACAACCTAACAACGGCTATATTTTATAAAACACAAAAGTGAATAAAAGGTTTCAATCAGTCCATCCGGTAATTGTTATCCAGATGAAAACCACGCAACAGCTCATCGGTTTTCAAGCGCTTCTTACCCGGAAGTTGCAAAGCATGCACTCCGATAAAGCCATCTGCAGCAGCAACACGGATATAGGTCTTACCATCCGTAACCAACTGCCCCGGAGTATAATTAAAGAGAATACAATCCTCTGCTGATACTTTTTCCGCCTCAAAGATTTTAACCACCACAGTCTCTTCATCAGGAGAAACCAGTTCCGCCCAGGCAGCAGGATATGGGGAGAGTCCCCGTATAAAGTCATAAACCCGTTTAACAGGTTGGTTCCAGTCAATGCGGCAAGTCTCCTTAAAGATTTTCGGAGCCGGACGCAATTCGTTATTACTCATCATCTCTTCTTGAGGTATGGGTTTCACCGACCCATCGAGTATGGCATCCACCGTTTCCAGCACCAACCGTCCTCCAAGCACCATAAGTTTATCGTGTACCACACCTACATTATCCGTATCGGCTATCGGAATACGCTCCTGACGAATCACTTCCCCGGTATCTATATCGTGTCTCAAAAAGAAAGTCGTAACCCCCGTTTCCGTATCTCCATTAATAACCGCCCAATTAATAGGCGCTGCTCCCCGATATTGAGGTAATAGAGAAGCATGAAGGTTAAAAGTACCCAGACGCGGCATGTTCCACACCACTTCGGGAAGCATACGGAAAGCAACTACAATCTGCAAATCCGCTTTCAACTCACGCAATGCGTCGAGAAAGGTTTCATCTTTCAGCTTTTCCGGCTGTAATAAAACGATCTCTTCAGCAGCAACACGATCCGTAGTATTCGTCACCTTCGATTGAGCAACCTTCAGTCCTTCATTATAAGCATCCACATACTGCTTAACAGGCGAAGACTGAAGTTTATGCCCGCGTCCGGCCGGTTTATCAGGCATTGTTATAACACCTACCACATGATAACCACCTTCAACCAAACAACGGAGTGGCTCCACCGCAAATTCGGGAGTACCCATATATACTATACGTAAATTTTCTTTCTTCATGCTGCAAACCTTTTAAAATGAAATCCACGTCAATCTTCGGAGAAATGTACCAATACCTGACGATAGGAATTAAAAATCTTCGACTTGGACACAAAGCCCAAATACTTATTATCTTCATCCACCACGGGAAGATTCCATGCTTTCGTATCATCAAACGTACGCATCACTTGCTCCATGGTATCAGTGGAATACAACCGCGCCGGAACAGAAGTCATCAGTTTCTCCACGTTAAACCGGTGATACAGTTCCTGACGGAACATGATGTTACGAATATCATCCAGAGTTACAATACCGATAAGTACCCCATCCTTATCCGTCACCGGGAAAATATTGCGTTTGGAAGTGGAAATAGCTTTCACCAGCTCACCCAGATCCATATCAGGGTGTACCACCACAAATTCTTTCTCAATCACATTTTCCACCTTCATCAGGGTCAATACGGCTTTATCTTTATGATGCGTTATCAATTCGCCTTTCTTAGCCAGACGCATGGAATAGATACTATGAGGTTCAAAGACGATAATGGTAAGATAGGCACTTACGGAAACAATGATCAAAGGAAGGAACAAATCATATCCTCCCGTCAGTTCCGCTATCAGGAATATCCCCATCAAAGGAGCATGCATCACACCACTCATCACACCCGCCATCCCCATTAAAGCAAAATTCTTTTCCGGTAAGAAAGAAAACACATTAAATTCATTGCTTAAATGGGAGAAGATGAATCCGGCAATGCAACCCAGGTACAGGGATGGTGCAAAAATACCACCGCAACCTCCACCTCCATTAGTCGCACTCGAAGCAAACACCTTAAATAATAGAATAAACGCCAAATAAACAAGCAACAGGTTACTGTGTCCATAGAAGAACGAATTGTTCATCACCGTGTTCCAATCCACATTCGAACTGCCGTTAAGCAACAACTCAATCGTATCGTAACCTTCACCATAGAGAGGAGGAAAGAGAAAGATCAAGCAACTTAACATAATAGCCCCCAAAAGGAATTTCTTATAGGGCGTATGTAATCGCCCGAATATTCCTTCCACAAAGTTCATGGCACGGGTAAAATAAAGCGCTACCAATCCACAAAATATGCCAAGCATAATGACATAAGGAATACGTCCCAATTCAAAAGCCTGATCAACATGGAACTTGAACATAGCTCCCGTACCCGTTACAATATAAGAAACCGTTGCTGCGGTCACGGCCGAAATCAACAAAGGCAGCAGGGAAGTCATGGTCAAATCGAGCATCAGCACTTCCAGCGTAAAAACAAGTCCGGCAATCGGTGCTTTAAAGATACCAGCAATAGCTCCCGCCCCACCACATCCTAACAAAAGCATCAAGGTATGTTGCTGCATTTTAAACAAACTCCCCAAATTGGAACCCACTGCAGATCCCGTTAATACAATTGGAGATTCTCCACCGACAGATCCACCAAAGCCTATAGTAAGCGCACTGGCAACAATAGAAGACCACATGTTGTGGCGTTTAATGCGTCCCTGGCGACGGGATATAGCATATAGAATCTTTGTGACCCCATGACCAATATCATCTTTCACCACATAGCGGACAAAGAGGCCCGATAATAGAATACCAATAGCCGGATAGACCAAATAAAGGTAATTGGCTCCCGTTGCACTAAAGTTATCTGTCAGAAAGTTCTGTATCCAATGAATCAGAAACTTTAGTAATAATGCACTAAAAGCAGCAAAAATACCGACTAAGAAACTTAGTATCAAGATAAACTGCTTTTCCTTGATATTCCTTTCGCGCCATAAAAGAAAACGCTGTAACAAACTAATCTTCTCCTTTTCCATAACGTATTTATATGCCTTTCTCCAATTGAGTAGAAAGACAAAAATTATAATGTAGCAGACAACCGAGATCTTATTACAACTGATCAGTCGTCTTCAATTTGTGTTTGTATTTGAGTACGCTTTAGCGGTTACTTGCGGATAATTTTAAAAGTACCGTCCGCCTCGAATTTAATAATGCCTGAAGGCTGCGGATGCCCCATGTCATCCTGACGAAACTCCACCACGTAATCCACTAAAGCTTTTATTTCATCACTAACTTCACTAAAATTAGCCGGCGAAGGCTGACCGCTTATATTAGCAGAGGTCGAAACAATTGCTTTCCTGAACTGCTGGCAAAGACGGTGCGAAAAATCTTCGTTTGTGACCCTAATGCCCACACTCCCGTCTTCAGCCAATAAATTAGGAGCCAAATTACGCGCACCAGGGTAAATCACTGTCAGCGGTTTTTCCGCCACCTCAATCAAATCCCATGTTATATCCGGCACCTCACTCACATAAAAATTCACTTTCGCAAAAGAATCAACCAGCACAAGCATCGCCTTGCTGTCCGAACGCTGTTTAATCTCGTAAACACGACGCACTGCTTCTTCGTTCGTAGCATCACAACCAATGCCCCAAATGGTGTCAGTAGGGTACAGAATCACCCCTCCTTCATTCATCACCTGACAGGCTTTTTTTAGTTCTTCTATCATTTCTTGATGTATATATACAGCGATAAACATGCAAAAGTAGTACTTTTGCACAACAAATAGAAACGTTTAAGAGAAAACAATGGAAGAAATAACATATAAGCATACGCTACCCATACAATTACGCTTCAACGATATAGACAAATTTGGGCATGTAAACAACACCGTATATTTTTCATTTTACGATCTGGGAAAGACCGAATACTTCGCATCTGTATGCCCTCATGTGAATTGGGAAAAAGAAGGCATTGTAGTGGTACATATTGAAGCTGACTTCCTTGCACAAATCCGTGCAACGGATAACGTAGCCGTCCAAACCGCCGTCACAGAGATCGGCACTAAAAGTTTCCATCTGATGCAACGGGTTATTGACACGAAAAGCGATGAAATAAAATGTGTCTGCCGTTCCGTCATGGTCACTTACAACCTCGAGAAACATGAGTCCATGGCATTGACAGAGGAATGGATAAATGCCATTTGCCTTTACGAAGGAAAAGATTTAAAGCGCAAAAAAAGAGAACTCTCTTTGTAGATTTATAAAAAAACATTAAATTGCATACTATTAGCAGAGATAACCAGAGAAGACAACATCATGCATTCCGCCATGAACGTATTGATAGTAGAAGATGAGCAGCTTCTAGCCACAGAACTGGCTGAAAGGCTGATACACCTTGACAACGAAATAAAAATAGTCGGGCAAACGGATAGTGTTGCGTCTACCGTAAAGTGGTTGCAACAAAATGAATGTGACCTGATTTTTTTAGATATCCACCTCAGTGACGGCATTTCTTTTTCCATCTTTGATAAGATAAAAGTAAGTTCACCTGTGATTTTCACAACAGCCTATGACAGATATGCCATAAAAGCCTTTGAAGTCAATAGCATAGCTTATCTACTCAAGCCCGTTAATGAAAAAGATCTGGAACGGGTACTGAAGAAATATAAAGAAATGAAAAGCATATTCCGTGCCGATTTTGAGAGTATACTTAACAGCTTAGGAAAATCTTCCGTGCCGAAACGACACTATATCAGCCGCATCATGCTCAGTTCAGGAAAAGCCCAAATGGCCATGAATGTAGAAGATATTGCTTATTTCATGGCAGACGGACGCTATCTCTTTGCCATTTCCAAAACAGGAGAAAGATATTTCTGCGACAACACCTTATACAAATTGGAAGAAGAACTGGATAGCTATCAATTCTTCAGATTAAACCGCCGTTTCCTTGTTAACTTCGACAACGTCGCATATTTCACAGCATACTCTAAGAGCAGAATAAGAGTAAACTTAACCCCCGAACCGGAAGAGAAAATCATCATAAGTGCAGAAAGAGTCAAAGAATTTAAGCAATGGTTGGTAAGATAACAAAAGGGCTGTTCTCCAATGCCTATTTCAGAATAAGTGTGACAATTCTCATCGGCTTCATTTTCGCCACTTGGTATTTAAACAAACAAGTGGAAAAAGAAGCGGTGAAGAATATAGATATTACGATGCAGAGAACAGCTATCAACAGCATTCAGGTAGTCACAAACATCCTGAATAATTATGAGAGTCAACTCCTCTTTTTACAGACCATTTTTTCTTCAAATGCGCCGGTAACCGTGCTACAAAAAACAATTGCCAACATCAAAAAGTTAGATCCAAGCATTGATTCTATCTATGTGGAGCCCTTCACTCTTCCCAACTCCTTACAAACGGGAATACCCCGATGCAAAGTTGTAGAAAGAAACGGATCTCGCTTTATCAAATTCTCATTATCACTGAATGCCTCTTCACAACTATCATTCCTTATTAGCTTAATGAAATTCCATAAGAAAATAACGGAAATCAAAGACAAGAATTACTATGCCTATGTAACAATAGCCTCCGACAGCATTTATTTGTACCACCCGGATGAAAAAAGAATAGGAGGCAAAGTCGAAGCATTAGATCTGGCTAATGAAAAGAAAATATTTTCCTCCTCTAAAGATATCATGGAAAATGTTTATTCCGACTATCTGGGATTTCCCGTATACCGATACTACAAATTAGTGGATATGGGAGGAGAAAAATGGATATTCACAGCTAATCCGGATATGGGATTGAGCGATTCTATCAAGCAAACGGGAAACAACTTTTTAATTATTTCTATTGTAGCCATATGCTCTTTCCTTGCAGTTTTTGCATTAAGCATTCTAAGATGGAAAAAAGAATTTGCAGCCCGCAGAGCTATAGAGCGACAAAACATGAACCTCCTACTAAAGGCGGAACAACAAAAACAAATCATGGTATCCGCCGAACTGGAGCGTTTAAAAAGCGGACTAAACCCCCATTTCTTGTTTAATTCTTTGGGGAGCCTACGGGCTTTAATCAGTAAAGACACCCAAATAGCAAAAGAGTTTGCAATGACTTTGTCGGACTTATACCGCTACATGCTCAGACAGGAAGACCAAAATCTGGTCACACTCAAAGAAGAGTTGGAATTCACCGAGAACTATATCAGCTTGCAAAAAATACGATTTGCCAATAAAATAATAACGGAGATCAATATACCTACAGAGTTGCTTGAGTGTAAAGTTCCTCCAATCTCGTTGCAACTACTGGTAGAAAACTGCATTAAACACACCAAGATTTCTGACAGCGAACCTCTACACATTCAGATTTACGCGGAAGAGCATTTACTTGCGGTAGCAAACAATTATAATCCGCGGGAATCAGAAATGGAATACTCGGGTAAAGGCATTGAAAATTTAATTAAAAGATATTCCTTTTTGACTCAAATAAACTGCCAATTTGAAATTTCAAAAGGGTATTATATTGCCAAAATTCCGCTCATTTTTACGCAATAAAGGCAGATAAGCATCCATTTCACTACACATATTACCCGGTTCACTACATTTCTTTTTTTTAAGAGACAGTTTCCTAGTACTTTTGACAAAAAGTTATAGTTTATGAAATATGTGCTAATAGTTGTATGCTTGTTCTTCTCTTTTGAAAGCAATGCCAATACGGGATTTTTTAAAAAGAAAAAAAAGAGTGCCCCATCCACTGAAAAAGTGGAAAAACCGGATAAGTTCAAGCAACTAACTGACAGTTCAAGTTGCGACCGCGGACTATTTTCGGTCTATAAGAAGAATAATGATTATTACTACCTAATTCCCGATAGCCTGACAAACGCAGATTTTCTAATCGTCAACAAGATATCCCAAGTTCCCGCTAATCTAAATGATGCAGGCATTAATAAAGGCATGAGTTTTGAGAATATTGTTATTCAATTTCAAATCAACAAAGAACAGAATAAAGTATATGCACTTCAATATAAACCTTTTATAGACGTACCGGATTCATCTAAAATAAGTATAAGCGTAGCCAATAATTTTGCAAAATCCATTCTAGAATCCTTCAAAATTGAAGCTTACAATAAAGATAGTACAGCCGTTTTAATTAAAGTGAATAAAGTCTATGACGGTACTAAAACGAGCTTTAACAATGTATTCGGAATGACAGGACTAGACACCTCTCCCATTAGTGAGTACTCCTATATTTCGTCCATAAAAAGTTTCCCGCACAACATTCTGGTAAAAGCCATGCAAACGACCAAAATACCCGGTGCAAGCACTTCGGCCAACCTAACCGTCGAAATATCTTCCAATCTGGTATTACTACCCCGGCAACCAATGCCCCCTCGCTTTGAAGATGCTAGAGTAGGTTATTTTTCCACCCCCCGCTGGTATTTTAATGATGAACAGCATGAGTTGGAGAAACGGGATGTCATTACCCGCTGGAGACTGGAGCCCAAAGATAAAGCGGCTTACTTTCGTGGAGAACTCACCGAACCGATAAAACCGATTGTATTCTATATTGACCCAGCCACTCCAAAGCAATGGAGAAAGTATATAATAGCAGGAGTAAAAGATTGGCAAAAAGCTTTTGAAGCAGCAGGTTTTAAAGACGCTATCGTTGCCAAAGAAATCGCTCCGGAAGATTCTGATTTTGATATTGATGACATGCGCTATTCGGTAATAACTTACGTTGCCTCCGATAAAGCCAATGCCATGGGACCTTCAGTGTACGACCCCCGTTCAGGTGAAATACTGGAAGGAAATGTGATCTGGTGGCATAATGTGATGACTGCGGTACATTCCTGGATGCGTGTACAAACAGGAATCATTGATGAAAAAGCAAGAGCAAATAAATTCACCGACAAGCATATGGGAGAAGCCATCCGTTTTGTTTCATCCCATGAAATAGGACATACACTCGGACTAAAGCATAATATGGGAGCTTCTTATTCTTATCCCGTAGACTCACTGCGCAGCGAAACATTCTGTACTAAAATGGGGACGGCAAGTTCCATCATGGACTATGCCCGCTTCAACTACGTTGCACAACCGGGCGATCATGTTACTTCACTCACTCCTAAAATAGGCGAATACGATAAATTCGCCATTGCATGGGGGTATCATTACTATAAGGAAAAGAATGCCCATAAAGAACTCCCCCTGCTTAATAAAGTGGTGGCTCAGGCCTATAAAAATCCACACTGCCATTTCCTGCCGCAACAAGATATGCGCACAGCGGTCGATCCAAGAGCGCAAAGTGAAGACTTGGGCGACGATGCCGTTAAAGCCAGCGAATACGGCATACAGAACCTAAAGCGTCTCATGCAAAACATCTTGAAATGGACAACGGAAGACGGCGATGATTATTTGGAAGCGGGAAAACTGCTCAATGATATCATCGGACAATGGAATCTCTACTCTTACCATGTATTAACCAATGTAGGCGGAGTGTATATCAATCAAACCAGGTACGGAGACAGACAGAACAGTTACACATTCGTACCACGGAAAAAGCAAAAAGAAGCCGTACGCTATTTGATTGATCAGGTAATCACCTATCCGAAATGGCTATTTGGCGATCCGATATATGATTATGTATATCCCGTTAAAGAATCGCCAAACGGTTATCGTGAATACAGTCCACTTAGTACATTAAAGAATATCCAGTCCTATATACTTTGGGATCTGACCACCAACGAGCGTTTGGACCGGATGATAGCCAATGAAATGAAAAATGGCAAACAAGCTTATACAGCTTCCGAGCTGATGGATGATCTTTATAAAGCAATCTTTGCCAAAACCATTCAGAACCAAACTCTGGATATCATGGAAATGGCCACCCAAAAAGGCTTTATAGATGCCCTTATTGTTGCAGCAGATAGAAATGAAGTAAGCAAAGTAAAGAAAGGCCTTGCAAATAATACTGATAAATTCAGTTCTGAACTCATTTTCTCAGGTCCCCAAAGAGCATCAGAAGCCATTTCCATAAAGCGGGGAACTTTGCTCAGGATTGAGCAATTACTAAAATCAAGATTAAAGACGGGCAATCAACCCACACACTATCATTACGAAGATATGATATTACGTATTGATAACTCTTTGCGAAAATAAACCCATATACAAATAAATAACTATCTAAATGTTTAAACGAATGAGATTAACAGTTTTATTGTTCCTTTTTATCTTCCCCTTTGCTTTATCAGCACAAAAGACCGTGCAGATTAAGGGTAAAGTACTAGCGGAAGATGGCAGCCCGTTGCCGGGTGCATCTGTATACATAGATAAAAGTACGGTAGGAGAAAAATCCGAAACAGCAGGAATTGTAACAAACTACAGTTTGGGAACCACCACCGATGTGAATGGATATTTTTCTCTGTCCGTCTCTGAACAGACAGATCATTTAACCTGTAGCTTCATCGGTTACGAAACCCAACAATTCAACATAAGGAATAAAACCTTCATCACCATCACGATGAAGGAATCCCAAAGTGCACTCGGCGAAGTGGTCGTTACCGGATATCAAAAGATAGAAAAGCGCAAATTGACTTCGGCGGTTTCCAACCTCAAAGCAGCCAGCATTCTGCAGGCAGGGGTTTCGAGCGTAGACATGATGTTAAGCGGACAAGTAGCCGGCGTACAAACCACAGCAGTATCCGGTGCCCCCGGTGCTCCTGCCAAAATCAGAATCCGTGGTACGGTTTCATTGAACGGAACGCAAGATCCGCTTTGGGTTTTAGACGGCGTACCTCTGGAAGGAACGGATTTACCTGATATGAGCGACAAGAATGTAGACCAGCTCTTCAACTCTTCCATAGCGGGTATCAATCCCTCCGACATTGAAGATATCACAATTCTGAAAGATGCAGCGGCAACAGCTATCTATGGAGCCAGAGCAGCCAACGGAGTCATCATTATCACAACTAAAAAAGGGAAAGAGGGTAAACCTACTGTTCAGTTCAACAGCAAAGTATCATTTATCACCCGCCCGGACATGAGTAAATTGAACCTGATGAACGCTTCAGAAAAATTGGATATGGAATTGGAGCTGGCGAAATATGCCGACCTCGATTCCTATAATTCAGTGACCAAAAAAGGAGCTATCGGACGACTGTTCGAAGCCAATGACTTATGGGATCAATATCGTGACGGAGGATTAAGTGGTTTGCCGGCAGACATACAAAGTCAAATCGCAAAACTCCGGACCATTAATACCAATTGGGGAAATGAACTTTATCGTACGGCAGTCAACCAAGACCATAGCTTAAGCATAAACGGCGGAACAGACCGGGCATCCTACTATTTCTCCACCGGTTACTATGATGAACTGGGCACAACTAAAGGCACTTCGCTCAGTAGACTTAATTTTACATTGAAAGGTGATTATAAAATTTGGAAAAACTTCAAAGTAGGAGTCGCTTTGTACACGAATGAGAGGAAGCAAAATTCATACGTAACCAATAGCGGTTCAATGACTTCACCTTCCAGATATTCCCGGACAGCTAATCCTTATCTTGCCATTTACGATGAAGACGGAAACTATAATTATGATCCCGATTTTCCACTATACAACGGAAAGACCATTGATTATAATATCATAGAAGAGAAGGAGAATACATCCAACCGTTTAAAGACGAGATCTTTAAGCGCTATCTTTAATGTGGATTGGGAAATCATTCCCAAATTGAATTTTAGGACACAGTTAGGTTTGCAGCGCGACAACAGTAACACCCAGCTCTATGGTGGAAAAGAGAGTTATTTCTCCCGTCTAGAACGGGCTAAGAGTGAAGTTGGTGGAACATATTTTATTCCCGAAGGTGGCGTAATTAAAAATACCGACGAAACCTCATCCCAATGGAATTTGAAAACGACACTGGAATATAATCTGACCTTGGCAAAAATGCATGAGTTCGACATCATGATAGGTAATGAGCTCAGAAGGAACGAGTATGAGAAGATTTTTTCCGCAGGATATGGTTTCAATAAACAAACCCTGACTACGGAGCCGGTCATTTTCCCGGAAGCTTATTATGCTTCCACTTTTCCTTTGTTTCAGAAGGCTTATCAGGAACATGCTTTCGCCTCTTTCTTTACAACCTTAGGATACACCTTCAATCAAAAGTACACCTTCTTCGGTAGTCTCCGACTGGATGGTTCGGATTTATTCGGTGTAGATCCCAAATATAAATATCAACCTTTATGGGCCGTATCTGCTGCATGGAGAATAAAAGAAGAAAGTTTCCTAAAAGAAGTGGATTGGCTGAATGACCTGAAACTTCGTTTATCCTATGGGCTACAGGGTAACATTGACCGGGGAACATCGAAATATATTATAGGTAAGCGCTCCACTGCAACCTTATTGCCCGGACAAACCGAAGCAACGATCAGAGTCACCAATTTGCCAAACGATCGCTTACGCTGGGAAAAGACAAGTACCTGGAATGCCGGAATAGACGCTGCATTGCTCAACAACCGGATTTCACTCAGTGTGGATGCTTACTATCGTAAATCCACCGACCTGATTGCATCACAGGGCATTCCTTTGGAAAACGGTATAGGATCTGCATCCATAAACTGGGCAGCCATGCATAACAAAGGTCTTGAAGTGGCTCTCACCACCCGGAATATCATTACCCGAAATTTCAAATGGAGTACAACCATCAACGTTGCCAAAAATATAAATAAGGTGGATGATATTCATATACAAAGCAATGAGGTTACTCCCTCTCTAAAAGGATATTCAGCTAATGCACTCTTTGCCTTTAAAACAGCCGGGCTGGATGACAAAGGGTACATCCTATTCCAGAAAGGAGATGAGAAAGTATCGGCTGCAGATTTCTTTCAACTGACAGACCCTTCGGGATGGGGCATGTATCAAAGTTCTCTATCAAACGAAGAGATACGCAATTTATATACTTATGTAGGAAATAAAGACCCGAAAATAAGCGGAGGGTTAATCAACAACTTCGAACTGGGTAATTTCACACTGAACATTTCATGCAGTTTCAATCTGGGACAATGGGTCAAAACAGAACCTTTTTATGATATGATAGAAATGGACCGCGGATTGAACCGTACCAAAATGATGGATAAAGTATGGACACCGGATAATCCAACCGGCACCTATCCCCGCATGATCGGACCTTACACCGAAGACGGAGCACGTATGGGCGATTACATGGCATTCAATACCGGCTACGTACTGGCCAACAATGTATTCCGTGATCTGGATATTTGGTATAAGGAACTAAACTATCTGCGCGTAAACAGTATCCGGTTGGGTTACAAAATACCCAAAAGCATTTTGGCTAAAATTGGTATAGAAGCAGCAAAGGTAGATATAGAAGCCCGTAACCCGTTTGTGATTTCATCCAACTATGACGGTTATTTCGATCCGGAAACTTTAGGAAATATATATGCACAGCCCATACCCAAGTCCGTGACCGTTGGTGTGAACGTAACTTTCTAAACATAAAAAACAAAGAATAATGAAAAAAGCTAATATATACCTCATTCTTTTATCCCTATTCGCTTTATCTTCCTGCGATAATTTTCTGGATATTAAACCGGTGGGAGAAGTAATCCCCACTACATTTCAGGATTTCCGGGATCTCATGACCAATGCTTATGAGACAGTCCCCACCGACCGTTCATTGAGTACGGTAAGAGGAGACGAGTTGCAACTGATCTATGATGACTGGGGAGATTATTTACCCTATCAAAGCATATTCACCTGGAACGATGTGAATCCGGATGATAACACACTTGAATTTCCATGGCAACAGTTTTATAAAGCCATATTGAATGCCAATCAGATTATTATCAACGGACAAGACGCAACTAATGCGGTAAAAAGCGAACTTGACCAATTACGGGGAGAAGCCTATCTGATGAGAGCTTACATGCACTTCGGTCTTGTCAGCCTGTACTCCGATATATATAGTGAAGAGAATTTAAACAAGAAATCAATTCCGTTGGCTACCACTATTGATATTTGGCAAAATTATGACCGCAATACCATAGACGAAGTGTATCGGCAAATATTCTCCGACATTGATGCAGGCATCGCCCTGCTCAATGTGGACGAACAGCCCAAAGGTCTAAACTATCGTTTCTCCAAAGTATCGGCTTATGGGTTTGCCGCCCGTGTTTATGCCTATACACAGAACTGGGATAAAGCAAAGGAATATGCCAAAAAAGCTTATGACTTGGATCATACCCTGATAGATTTGAACAATGCCGACGCAGTGCTTCCACAAAACTATGCATCCGACGAGAATGTACTGGCTATGGAACAAACCTTTTACTCGTCCTTAAAGAATAAGTTCCACATTTCAGAGAAATTAATCAATGCCTATAACAAGGAGAAAGACCTTCGCTTTAATAAATACTTCACAGCAGATGGCTCCGACTATCAATGTGCATTAGGATATAAAATGGATAATAAAGTATCCATGCGAACTGCAGAATTCTATCTCATTCTGGCTGCCGCAGAAGCACAGACATCTGATGGTAATTTAAACAAGGCCAAAGATTACCTGAAGCAATTACTCATCACCCGTTTAACACCAGATTATTACACTACGGAAGCCGCCAATATTGATGTCATGGATAAAGATACATTTATCGGATACATTGCAAACGAACGGTTCAGAGAACTGGCTTGTCAGGGATTCAGATGGTATGATCTGCATTATTGGGGAAAACCCGAAATAAAAAAAGAATTTGACGGAGAACAATATACTCTCCAAAAAGGTGATAGCCGATATGTACTTCCTTTCCCTACGGAAGCAGTTGACGCCAATCCCAACTTACTAAATTAATAAAAGGAAGATAACGTAACTCTTTAAATTGTCTTTCTTCATAAAACAGTATTGATAGTTTCTCTCTCTATCTTTACTGTTTTATTTTTATCAGGCAGTTATACTAGCCATTCTGCTGACTCATTGTTTAATATCCAGATGAAGAAATAGGAACTCTATGAGGAACAGGTCCTTCCTCGTAGAGTTCCCAAGTGTATTAATAAACAACCAATATACAGGCTATTATATTCGAGCTCTTTATAAAAAAAATCATCATATATTTACGAAACAGATTTAGGCATTATGCTCTTCTCCAATGTAAGAAAAGAGCCTCCAAACCTCTTATTCTAAAGTAAATAAGAGGCTGTATTTCCCGCTACGGCTTCCGTCTAACTTGAAGCCATCCCACATAAAAGTGCGCAACTCATCCGGATTTTCTATGCGATTTTTCACAACCCAACGAACCATCTCACCCCGACACATTTTCGTATAGATAACAATTGTTTTCAGTTTCCCATCCTTCCAGATCTGAAACTCAGGACTAATCACCCGCACTTCCCGTTCCACCCTGTTCCAGTCGAATAACCCTTTCATTTCATCACTTGCCAGATTGAGCAAAACTCCCCCCTGATTTTTAATGGTATCAATAAAATACCCGGTTAGCAAAGGCTTCCAATAATCAAACATCGTCACGCCTCCCCTTTCCGGCAAACGTACATCCCCTTCCAAACGATAAGGTTTGATGCCATCCAACGGACATAAAAGACCATACAAGAACGACGTTATACGTAAATGATCCTGAGCAAAAAGAATATCGTCCACAGAAAAATCAGCCGGATTGATCCGTTTAAACACAACCCCCGTATAAGCATAAAGAGCAGGAACAGAAACATTATGATCTGAAAAAAAATCCCGATAGCGTAAATAGTTCTCAGCTGCAATTTTGGGATTGACACGCAATAATTTTTCAAGTTCACTGGCAGAGAACTGTGCCATATCTAGTGCATTATGTACAGCTTCTTTCTGAAACTGTGGCACAGTAACTTCCGGAACTTCCACCCTGGAACATATAGCCATCGTTTTAGCACAAGAAATAAATGTCAACATACTTTTTTTCTCTAAGTTTCTACTATAACAAAGATAACCATAAATAGGTAAATAACAATCTCCCGGACCTTTTCCAAAAGTTTTCCAGAAGTTTCTTCCCTTTTATCCATACTTTTTCGTACTTTTACAGCTTGTTGGGAAAAAATATCTTTATACATATTCTAGTACCCCCGAGACAGAAAAAAGAAAAAACAATATATAAAATGACTCACAAATGGAATTATCAACCCATTACACCCGAACAGGAGGAAACAAGCAAAAGATTAGCCCAGGAACTAAACATTAGTTCGATACTTGGCAGATTGTTAGTAAAACGTGGAATAACAAAAGCCCAACAGGCCAAAAAGTTTTTCCGCCCGCAATTGCCAGATCTGTACGATCCATTTCTTATGAAAGACATGGACATTGCTGTGGAACGCCTGAATAAGGCAATGGGAAAGAAAGAGCGCATTATGATTTACGGAGACTACGACGTGGACGGTACCACAGCAGTTTCTCTTGTATACAAGTTTATTCAACAGTTCTATTCGAACATTGACTACTACATCCCCGACCGCTACAACGAAGGGTACGGAGTTTCCAAACAAGGCATAGATTATGCAAAAAAGACAGGGGTAAAACTGATTATCATATTGGATTGCGGCATCAAAGCAGTTGAGGAAATAACTTACGCTAGGAAACAGGGCATTGATTTCATCATCTGCGACCACCATGTACCCGATGAGGTATTGCCACCTGCCGTAGCCATATTGAACGCAAAGCGTGAGGATAATACTTATCCCTATGAACATTTATCAGGATGCGGAGTTGGTTTTAAATTCATGCAGGCATTTGCTTTAAACAATGGCATTGAATTTCATCATCTCATACCTCTGCTCGACTTAGTAGCAGTTAGTATTGCATCGGACATTGTCCCCATTATGGGAGAAAACCGGATACTGGCCTATCATGGACTCAAGCAGCTCAATAGCAATCCCAGTGTAGGTCTGAAAGCGATTATTGATGTATGCGGTCTGGCCGATAAGGATATTACCGTCAGTGATATTGTTTTTAAGATAGGACCACGCATCAACGCATCGGGGCGCATCCAAAATGGGAAAGAAGCCGTGGAGCTCTTAACAGAAAAAGATTTTGCTACCGCATTGGAGAAAGCAAGACAAATAAACCAGTACAACGAAACGCGCAAGGATTTGGATAAAACCATGACGGAAGAGGCCAATCAAATTGTCTCTGAGTTGGATGGTTTGTCTGACCGCCGTTCCATCGTGATTTATAATGCAGACTGGCACAAGGGAGTAATAGGAATAGTGGCATCCCGCCTGACGGAAATCTATTACCGTCCAGCGGTAGTACTGACACGTACGGATGATATGGCAACCGGTTCCGCCCGTTCCGTGTCCGGCTTTGATGTCTATAAAGCTGTGGAATATTGCCGTGATTTACTGGAAAACTTCGGCGGACATACCTACGCTGCCGGACTTTCAATGAAGGTGGAGAATGTGCAGGCTTTCACCGAACGCTTTGAAGAATACGTATCACAGCATATACTACCGGAACAGACAAGCGCAGTCATAGACATTGACGCAGAAATAGACTTCAGGGACATCACCCCGAAGTTTTTTAATGACCTTAAAAAGTTTAATCCGTTCGGACCGGATAACACCAAGCCTATTTTTTGTACGCACAATGTTTATGATTACGGTACCAGTAAAGTTGTAGGACGTGGCCAAGAGCACATCAAGCTGGAATTAGTGGATAACAAATCGAATAATGTAATGAATGGCATTGCCTTCGGACAAAGTTCTCATGTGCGTTTTATCAAGACTAAACGCTCATTCGACATCTGCTATTCTATCGAAGAAAATACACATAAAAGGGGCGAAGTACAATTACAAATAGAAGATATAAATCCTAATTGACAGCCATTCACACATGCCTTACCGCGATATTTTAAAGCAATATTGGGGATACGATAACTTCCGGGGTATTCAGGAAGATATTATTACCAGCATAGGCAAAGACAAAGACACTTTGGGACTAATGCCTACGGGCGGAGGTAAATCCATAACCTTTCAAGTCCCGGCTCTAGCTAAAGAAGGTTTATGCCTTGTCATTACGCCGCTTATTGCTTTAATGAAAGATCAGGTACAAAACCTGAAAAAACGCGGCATAAAAGCACTAGCCGTTTATTCCGGCATGACAAGGGATGAAATTGTCGTTACGCTTGAAAACTGCATTTTTGGCAACTATAAATTTCTGTATATCTCACCAGAAAGGTTGGCTACCGAGATATTCCGTGTCAAACTGGCTAAAATGAAGATAAGTATGATTACGGTAGACGAAAGCCACTGCATCTCGCAATGGGGATATGATTTCCGCCCGGCCTATCTTAAAATTGCAGAAATTCGTGACCTGCTTCCCGGAGTACCGGTATTGGCACTGACTGCTACCGCTACTCCCCAAGTCATTAAAGACATTCAGATTCGATTACATTTCAAGGAAGATAATGTTTTCCGCATGAGCTTTGAGCGCAAGAACCTAGCTTATGTCGTTCGGAATACAGAAAACAAAACCGGAGAATTACTCCATATTCTCCGTAGTGTACCGGGAAGTACCATTATCTATGTCCGTAACCGCCGTCGTACAAAAGAAATTACAGAATTATTAAATAATGAGGACATTACCGCCGACTTCTATCATGCCGGATTGGATGATGCTACCAAAGATATACGCCAACAACGGTGGCAAACCGGTGAAAGTCGGGTAATGGTAGCAACCAATGCATTTGGAATGGGTATTGATAAACCGGATGTACGGCTTGTCATCCACCTTGATTTACCAGATTCCCCCGAAGCTTATTTTCAGGAAGCCGGACGCGCCGGACGTGACGGTGAAAAAGCATACGCCATCATACTATATGCAAAGTCGGATAAAACCACTTTAAACAAGCGCATACCCGACACCTTTCCCGAAAAAGAATACATCAAACAAGTATACGAGCATTTGCAGTACTATTACCAAATGGCAATGGGCGACGGGCTGGAATGTGTCCGCGAGTTTAGCATTGAAGACTTCTGCCGCAAATTCAAATACTTTCCGGTACAAGTAGACAGTGCCTTAAAAATATTAGCCCAAGCGGGATACATAGAGTATACCGGAGAACAGGATAATGCTTCCCGCTTATTATTCACTATACGCCGTGATGAATTATATAAACTGCATGGAATAAATGAGGTGACAGACAAGCTCATCCAGATTATACTCCGCTCTTATACGGGCCTATTTACGGACTACACCTATATTAACGAAGCCTCCATTGCCGTACGTAGCGGATTAACCCAGCGACAAGTCTACGAAATCCTGATCCAGCTTTCCAAACTACGCATACTAAGTTACATTCCGCACAAAAAAACGCCTTATATCATATATACACGCGAACGGGTGGATTCCAACCAACTCGTTATCTCTAAAAGCGTTTACGAAGAGAGAAAAGAACGTTACGAATCGCGCATTCAGGCCATGATAGATTATGTCACCACCAATACCATTTGCCGCAGCAGAATGTTGCTCCGTTACTTTGGAGAGAGAAACGAACATAACTGTGGATTATGTGATGCATGCATCGGGCAACAGAAAGCCATCGGTAACGAAAAAGAGATGAGTATAGAGGAAGTCATAGAGGAAATACTCGCATTAGTTTCAGCCAAGCCTTTGACCCCCGCTGACATAGCGGGACAGATAAACGCAGACAAAGACATCATAAGCAAAGCTATAAGACTCCTGCTGGAAGAAAAGAAAATAATTGCCAACAACGGAATAATTCACTATTTTTGCGGCAACTAACATAAATATCCCGATCAAAACAAGTATAATATGGAATTCCTAAAATCTTTATTTTCCGGTAAAGCAGAAGATCCGGAAACCGAAAAACAAAAGAACGATCAAAAAAACTTCGAAATATTCAAGTACGATGGCATGAGAGCGCAACGCATGGGACGCCCGGATTATGCTATAAAATGCTTCAAAGAAGCCCTTGCTTTGGAGGAAGATTTTGAGACCATGAGCTATCTGACTCAGATTTACATCCAGACAAGCGATTTAAATGAGGCAAAAAGTTTGCTGGAGCAAATGATTAACCTGGACCCTGAACATATAGACAGTTACCTCTCTTTGGCCAATGTTTGTTTTCTGCAAGAGGACTACCAAACGATGACAGAAGTAGTTAATAAGGCGATTGAAATTGAAGAAGGGAATGCGACCGCCCACTATCTTCTGGGTAAAGCCTATCAAGCGTTGGAGGATTGGTTGATGTCCATCGCAGAACTCACCAGAGCTATCCTCCTGAAAGACGATTTCAGTGAGGCCCGTCTGCTACGCGCTGAAATACTCATCAAACTAGAACAATACGAAGATGCTACGGAGGATATTGACGCCATCCTGTCACAAAACCCGGAAGAAGAAAGTGCTTTAATTCTGCGTGGAAAGGTAAAAGAAGCTATCGGAAAGGAGGAAGAAGCAGAAAAAGATTATCGACATATCACCGAACTAAATCCTTTTAACGAAGAAGCATTCCTCGCTTTAGGGCAACTTTACATCAACGCCAAGAAGATGACTGAAGCCATTGAGGTCTTTGATGAAGCCATTGACCTGAATCCTAACTTTGCCCAAGCCTATCATGAACGGGGGAAAGCCAAATTGCTGAATGGGGATAAAGAGGGATCCATTGAAGATATGAAAAAAGGACTGGAATTAAGCCCTAAGAAAGCCCAAAGCATTAGCGGTGAATATGGGAATCTACAGGGGAATAATGCAAGTAGCAATATTCTGGGACTTTAATTTCTAAATTCAAAATACATCATCTATGAAAACAAGTATTAAATTCTTCTTTTGCTTTCTTTTTTCTGCTACCGCTGCATTGGCACAGAACGTTACGGTAAACATCGTATCATATAATACCCATAACTGCATCGGAATGGATAAAAAGCTCGACTATCAACGCATTGCCGATGTCATTAACAAGACGTCTCCGGACATCGTTTCGCTACAAGAATTAGATAGCGTAACCAAAAGGAACGACAAATTTGTTCTGCAGGAATTAGAAGAGCGTACTCAAATGCATGCTTTCTATGCATCCGCTATTCATTTTCAGGGAGGAAGCTACGGCATAGGTATCTTGTCCAAAGAGCAACCTTTGCAATGCCGGATTATTCCAATGCCCGGACGTGAAGAGAAGCGCACTATGATTATAGCCGAATACAAGGACTATGTCTTTTGTGCCACCCACCAGTCGCTCACTCCACAAGACCAGCTGGCATCCGTACCTTTAATAAAGAAAGCATTGAAAGGGATAAAGAAGCCCATATTAATGGCGGGAGATATGAACTCCCGCCCTACAAGCCAATCTCAACAAAAACTGAGGAAGATATTCACCCCGTTAAATGAGACAAGCGCCTGCACATTTCCTGCGAATCATCCGGATGAATGCATTGACTACATCTACGGCTACAAGAAGAACGATTATGTTTTTAACGTGCAAAAGAGGGAAGTAATTGAAGAACCTGTTGCATCAGACCATCGCCCCATACAAGTCATTGTCCGGATAGCTCCCAAATAAAAAATAGTCTGTTTGAAGAGATCATTATAGAATTAAATAGATTGCAATGATATGACACAAGCTTCCTCCGAGAACGAAGAAGTGAAAAACAGTATGCATATACCTTATATTAACCAGCGAATAAAACCCCGCACCAATAATATAAGAAGCTCCACCACCCATAAGCCAATACAAGGAAGCCAGCTCCCCATTTCTACCTAAGGCGCCAATCAACGGTTTAAAAGCAATAAGTATGGAACATCCCATCACAACATAACAAACCGTCTCCACATAACTATGTTTGGTTGATTTTCTAAAGCTGATCCATACACCGATAAGTGCCGAAAGCCATATAAAAGCAAATAAGGACCATCCCCATACTCCCTCCATTCTAAGTGTGATCAAGGTAAAGGGTGTGTATGTTCCGGCTATGTGCACATAAATCAATGCGTGATCAAATCTCTGAAGCAACAGCTTCCTCCTTCCCTCCCTGCGGCTATGATACAAAGTTGATACTGTATAGCAGGAAAGCATTCCGAAAAGGTAAACAAGCACACTACCGACTTCCCACAAGCCTCCGTCCCGAAGAAAAGCCTTTGATAAAAGGACATAGGCCGCAATTCCTCCTAAAAGAATACCCGCGGCGTGAGACAAAGCATTCGCCAATTCCTCCCCTCGAGAATATGTTCTTATTCTACTCAAAATGGTTTGATTTTTAAAGGTACGGCGCAAAGATATAACATTTTGGCAAATACCTTTATGAAATAGAACAAGAGAAAAGAGGTATTATGCTTTCCCCGTTTGAGAAAACAGATAACCTGAATATCTCCCGGAATTTTTTTAATTCCGTCCAGGACCGTTTTTATATGATATGAAAGCTTGCATAGCACTAAACACAAAAAAATATCATATTTTGCTTGTATATTAAATAAAAGTATTACTTTTGTCCCGAAATTAAAACAAAATAAGAAAACAAGTATGAATCTGTTTACATACACATTTTACTTCTTCTTTTACTTTTACTTTAGCAACAAAGTGGAGCGGGAGTTTGTATGTGTCAAGTGACAGTGATGCTTAAGAACTGAAAGAACTTAAATAAAAATATAAAGTCCCGCTCCAATCATGGATGCGGGATTTTTTTTTAAAGAACAATATGAAGAAAATAGCCATTCAGGGAACATTAGGCTCGTATCACGACATTGCCGCACATAAGTATTTCAATGGAGAAGAAATAGAGTTAATCTGTTGCAACACCTTTGAGGATGTCTTTGCGGCCATAAAAAAAGACAGCCAGACCATCGGAATGTTAGCCATAGAAAATACTATTGCAGGTAGCTTGCTGCACAACAATGAACTTCTACGGCAAAGCGGAGCACTGATCATTGGAGAATACAAGTTGCGCATTTCACATTGCTTTGCATGTTTACCGGAAGAAGACTGGAAAGACATCACGGAAGTGAATTCGCATCCCATAGCACTGATGCAATGCCGGGAATTTCTAGCACGACATCCAAGAATAAGGTTAGTGGAAAGTGAGGATACCGCTCTTAGTGCCGAAACAATCAAACGGGAAAACCAGAAAGGACATGCAGCGATCTGCTCCAAAGCCGCAGCCCAACTATACGGATTAAAAATATTGGAAGAAGGCATTGAAACGAACAAGCATAATTTCACTCGCTTTTTAATCGTAGCAGATCCATGGCAGGTTGATGAACTGAGCCGCAATAAAGTTCAGAATAAGGCAAGCATGGTATTCACCCTGCCGCATACGGAAGGAAGCTTGTCGCAAGTACTATCCATTCTTTCATTCTACCGCATTAACTTAACAAAAATCCAGTCACTCCCTATTATCGGAAGGGAATGGGAATACCAGTTTTACGTAGACATTGCGTTTAGCGATTTATTAAAATATAAACAAGCTATTGCAGCCATCACACCGTTAACTAAGGAACTTAAAATTTTAGGGGAATATGCAGAAGGAAAATCAAGCATTTAGCATAAAACCGGCTGACAGGCTGGCCGGTGTGAGTGAATACTACTTCTCAAGAAAATTGAAAGAAGTAGCTCAAATGAATGCCGATGGCATGGATGTCATCAGTTTGGGAGTGGGAAGCCCCGATATGCCGCCTTCGGAAAAAACGATCCAAACATTATGCATGGAGGCACAGAATCCTGACGGGCATGGATATCAACCTTATGTGGGCATCCCTGAATTGCGCAACGGATTTGCCAAATGGTACCGGAAATGGTATGGAGTGGAACTGGACCCAAAGACGGAAATACAACCACTCATTGGTTCTAAAGAAGGTATTCTCCACGTCACACTGGCTTTTGTTAATCCGGGAGACCAGGTACTGGTACCAAATCCGGGCTACCCTACTTATACTTCACTGAGTAAAATACTTGGTGCGGAAGTCGTTAATTATAACTTAAAGGAAGAGAGCGGTTGGATGCCCGACTTTGAAGAGCTGGAAAAGATGGATATGAGCCGCGTCAAGTTGATGTGGACCAATTATCCCAATATGCCGACCGGAGCGAACGCAACACCGGAACTCTATGAAAAGTTAGTGAACTTTGCTCGTCGCAAAGGTATCGTAATAGTGAACGACAATCCATACAGTTTCATACTAAACGACCACCCGCTAAGTATTCTTAGCGTACCGGGAGCAAAAGAATGCTGCATCGAATTTAATTCCATGAGCAAGAGCCACAACATGCCCGGCTGGAGAATTGCTATGCTAGCAAGTAATGCTGAATTTATCCAATGGGTACTGAAAGTAAAAAGCAACATTGACAGCGGCATGTTTCGTGCCATGCAACTAGCTGCTACAACAGCCCTTGAAGCGGAAGCAGAATGGTATACGGGAAATAACAGGAACTATCATAACCGTCGCCAACTGGCCGGGGAAATTATGGAAGCATTAGGATGTACCTATGACGAGAATCAGGTAGGAATGTTTCTCTGGGGAAAAATACCGGATACTTATGCCGACGTGGAAGAATTGACCGAACAGGTATTGCACCAGGCACACGTATTCATTACTCCGGGCTTTATTTTCGGCTCTAATGGAAAACGCTTCATCCGCATATCACTTTGTTGCAAAGATGCTAAATTAGCAGAAGCGTTGAAAAGGATAAAAGATATGCAAAAAAAATAGTTCAAGGACAAAGACACAAAGAACAAGTATAACTGAAATAAACAATTAAAAAACAAGATAAATATGGAACTCGAATTAGAATCAATTCTGCTACCAGGCATAGAAGACAAACGCCCATTGGTCATTGCCGGTCCGTGTAGTGCGGAAACAGAAGAACAAGTAATGTCTACCGCTAAACAGCTGGCGGAAAAGGGACTGAAAATATACCGTGCCGGAATATGGAAACCCCGCACCAAACCGGGTGGTTTCGAAGGTGTAGGAGTAGAAGGGTTAGCCTGGCTAAAAGAGGTGAAAAAAGAGACAGGCATGTATGTATGCACCGAAGTGGCTACCGCCAAACATGTATATGAGGCATTAAAAGCAGGAATTGACATGTTATGGGTAGGGGCACGTACTACAGCTAATCCATTTGCCGTACAGGAAATAGCAGATGCTCTAAAGGGAGTGGACATTCCGGTTTTGGTAAAGAATCCTGTTAATCCTGATCTGGAACTATGGATAGGCGCTCTGGAGCGCATCAATAATGCCGGATTGAAACGCCTCGGTGTAATTCACCGTGGTTTCAGTAGCTATGATAAAAAAATATATCGTAACTTACCTCAATGGCATATTCCCATCGAGTTACGTCGTCGTATTCCCAATTTACCGATTATATGCGACCCGAGCCATATAGGCGGAAAACGTGAATTAATTGCTCCTCTAAGCCAACAGGCTATGGATTTGGGATTCAACGGACTGATTATAGAAAGCCATTGTGATCCGGACTGCGCATGGAGTGATGCCGCCCAACAAATAACCCCGGATGTCTTGGATTACATTCTCAATCTACTTGTTATCAGAAAAGAAATACAAAGTACCGAGAATCTTAGCCAACTTCGCAAACAAATTGATGAATGCGATAACAATCTGATTCAGGAACTATCCAAGCGTATGCGTATTGCCCGCGAAATAGGAACTTACAAGAAAGAACACGATATGACCATTCTGCAAACAGGACGTTACAATGAAATTCTGGAAAAACGTGGTTCACAGGGGGCTCTTTGTGGTATGGATGCCGAATTCATCAAAAAAGTATTCGAAGCAATACATGAAGAAAGCGTCAGACAACAAATGGAAATCATTAACAAATAGAGAAGATAAAAGTCATGAGAATACTTATATTGGGAGCCGGGAAAATGGGTTCTTTCTTTACCGACTTGCTAAGCTTCGAACACGAAACAGCAGTGTTTGATATTAATCCGCATCAATTGCGGTTTGTATACAACACCTACCGTTTTACAAAACTGGAAGAGATCAAAGAGTTTGAACCTGAACTGGTTATCAATGCCGTAACCGTGAAATATACATTGGAAGCCTTTCACAGCATATTGCCAGCACTGCCCCAAAACTGCATCATCAGTGATATAGCTTCGGTAAAAACTGGTTTGAAGAAGTTCTACGAAGAGAGCGGTTTCCGCTATGTATCAACTCACCCTATGTTTGGACCCACTTTTGCCAGTCTTAACAACTTAGGCAATGAAAGCGCCATCATTATCAGTGAAAGCGATCATCTGGGAAAAGTCTTCTTTAAAGACCTGTACAGCAGACTAAACCTGAATATCTTCGACTATACATTTGACGAACACGATAAAACTGTAGCATATTCATTATCTATTCCATTTGTTTCCACTTTTGTTTTTGCAGCAGTGATGAAACATCAGGAAGCACCGGGAACTACGTTTAAAAAACACATGGCCATAGCCAAGGGATTATTGAATGAAGACGATTATCTTCTACAAGAGATTTTATTCAATCCCCGTACCCCCGCTCAAGTAGAAAATATTCGCCTGGAATTGAAAAAGCTCTTGGAAATCATTAATAATAAGGATGCCGAAGGAATGAAGAAATACCTCACTCGCATTCGCGAAAACATTAAATAAGCTGGCGTTTATTGAAAGAGCAAAACTTTTTTAGCCCTTACCAAAAATATATTAGCCCTTGCTAAAAAGTTTTTTGGTAAGGGCTAATTTTTATGCTAACTTTGTCTTTACTAATTGAAGCATAATGATAGACCAACCTACTATAGACAGAATTATTGATGCGGCACAAATTGTAGATGTCGTATCTGATTTTGTCACTTTGCGCAAACGGGGTGTGAACTATGTGGGACTGTGTCCCTTTCACGATGACAAGACTCCTTCCTTTTATGTATCGCCAGCTAAAGGGCTCTGCAAGTGTTTTGCCTGTGGAAAAGGAGGAAATGCGGTGCACTTCATTATGGAACATGAGCAAATGTCCTACCCTGAGGCACTGAAATATTTAGCAAAAAAATACGGTATTGAGGTAAAGGAACGGGAGCTCTCCAATGAAGAGAAGTTGGTCCAAAGCGAACGGGAAAGCTTGTTCATTGTAAATAACTTTGCACGGGACTACTTTCAGGACACACTTAAAAATCACGTAGATGGACGCAGCATCGGCATGGCTTATTTCCGCCAACGCGGTTTCCGGGATGATACCATAGAAAAATTCCAATTAGGCTATTGTACCGAAAGCCACGACGCACTGGCACAGGAGGCAATTAAAAAGGGATTTAAAAAAGAATACCTTGTCAAAACAGGTCTTTGCTACGAAACAGACGACCACCGTTTGCGCGATCGTTTTTGGGGAAGGGTTATATTTCCCGTACATACCCTGTCCGGCAAGGTGATTGCTTTTGGTGGGCGTGTGCTCAGTAGTCAGACTAAAGGAGTTAAAGTTAAATACGTCAACTCCCCCGAGTCTGAAATTTATCACAAAAGTAATGAATTGTATGGCATCTATTTCGCCAAACAAGAAATTGTAAAACAAGACCGTTGCTTTCTGGTAGAGGGCTACACGGATGTGATTTCCATGCACCAATCCGGTGTGGAGAATGTGGTAGCCTCATCGGGTACGGCATTAACACCCGGACAAATCCGGCTCATTCATCGCTTCACCAACAACATTACCGTGCTTTATGATGGTGATATGGCCGGCATCAAGGCTTCTATTCGTGGAATAGACATGCTCCTGGAAGAAGGTATGAACATTAAAGTATGTCTCCTTCCGGACGGAGAAGATCCGGATTCCTTTGCCCGTCAGCACAATGCCGCAGAATTTCAAAGCTTCATACACGAACATGAAACCGACTTTATCCGCTTCAAGACCAATCTATTGCTTGAAGATGCAGGAAAGGACCCCATTAAACGTGCAGAATTAATCGGCAACATTGTACAAAGCATATCCGTTATCCCGGAAGCCATTATACGTGACGTATATATTAAGGAATGCAGTCAACTACTGCACGTTGAAGATAAGTTACTCGTTTCGGAAGTGGCCAAACGTCGTGAAGTACAGCGTGAAAAACAGGCGGAACAGAAAGATCGGGAAAGAAGAAGAACCAATGCCCAGAATGAAGGTACACACTCCTCTGGCGAAGAGAGCGCACCAGCTAATTATTCAGGGAACATGCCTCCCTTCCCCATTAATGAAGAAGAGGTTGGCAACAGTTCTTCACCCATACCGGAAGAAGAATATACCTCTTTTATTCCCCAAGAAGGAAAAGAGGGACAAGAATTTTATAAATACGAACGCCTCATCTTGCAAATGGTAGTACGATATGGGGAAAGAGTGATGTGCAATATAGCAGACGAAGACGGCAAAGAAATCCCTATCACGGTTACGGAATATGTCACTAACGACCTGAAAGTTGATGAATTGGCCTTTCATAACCCCTTGCACCGGCAAATATTAGCTGAAGCAGCATCCCACATTAAAGAGAATGGATTTACCGCCGAGCGATACTTCTTGGCACATCCTGATCCTGCTATCAGTAGATTGAGCACGGACTTAATCAGCAATCGTTACCAACTTAGTAAATATCATTATAAGAACCAGAAAATAGTAACAGACGAAGAGCGTCTCTACGAACTGGTTCCCGGACTAATGATCAACTTTAAATATGCCATCGTCACCGAAGAGTTGAAGCACATGATATTAGCCTTGCATGATCCGGCAATCATTTCTGACGATGAAAAGTGCAACTCACTGATGAAACGATACAATGAATTGAGAAGCGTACAAAGTATTCTGGCTAAACGGCTGGGAGACCGGGTTGTACTCCACTAAAATGTAGAATGATGCTGAATTAGATTCATAAACTCCTCCCGGGTTTTCGCCTGATTAAATGCTCCGGTAAAATCGGAAGTCGTAGTTACGGAATTTTGCTTTTCCACGCCCCGCATTTGCATGCACATATGTTTGGCCTCCACTACAACCATCACCCCCAAGGGATTCAGTGTATTCTGAATGCAATCCTTAATTTGCGAAGTCATACGTTCCTGCACCTGTAAACGATGGGAGAAGATATCCACCACCCGGGCTATTTTACTTAAACCGGTAATGTAACCATTAGGAATGTAAGCAACATGCGCCTTTCCGTAAAACGGAAGCATGTGATGCTCGCAGAGCGAGAAAAAATCAATATCCTTCACAATTACCATCTGGCTGTACTCTTCCTTAAATTTAGCGGAGAGGAGTACTTCATGCGGATCCATATGATAACCCTTGGTCAAAGTCAGCATAGCTTTAGCCACCCGTTCCGGCGTTTTCAACAATCCTTCACGACTGGCATCTTCACCTAAAAGAGTTATAATTTGATGATAATGTGCTTTAAGTTCATCCAAAATGGGAGAGACGATTTCTTCTTTTTCTAACATGATAACTAATTATAATGGAATATTTATTTGCTCTTTCACAATAGAAACTTCATTAAAAACGCCTGTGGTACGTAATTGCCGCATCATGGCATCAGCTTCCTCAATACTGCGGAAATCTCCTACACGGCACAACCAACGGGGAGGATTGAAAGAGGTATAAACAGGTAGTTCTGGAAAATATTCTTTAATTTGTGAAGCCACTGAATAGGCTTCATTCTTGGCTTTACGGGTATTGTTGCCGGCGTATACTTGTATACGATACCCGGAACTTTTGATGACTTTTACGTCATCTGCCCCTGATGGAACATATACCGTCCCTATCAATGCCTCAATACGGGAATCTTGATGAATGGAAACCTTACCTTGTCCGGGTACATCACGTTCCAGACTGTTCACAATATTATTCTGCGCCGAAACAGAAAGAATAAAGGCAAAGCACACTGCCAGAAGAGAGCCAAGTTTTTTCATAAGAAACAATATATTAAATCAAAGATAAGAGAAGAAGAGTTGAAAGTCCGTCAACTACTATAACGTACTATAGCACGAACTTTCAACTCAGGTTTTCTATTTATTTTTAATTAAAAGCATCAATAATACCTTTAAAGTCAGCAGCTTTCAATGCAGCTCCACCAATAAGTCCACCATCAACATCAGGGTTAGCAAACAATTCTTTTGCATTGGAAGCCTTGCAGCTACCTCCATAAAGGATTGAACAATCATCAGCCACTTTCTTACCATATTTCCCTGCAACAGCAGAACGGATGAAAGCATGGATTTCCTGAGCCTGAGCAGGAGTAGCAGTCTTGCCTGTTCCAATGGCCCAAACAGGCTCATAAGCCAAAATGATCTTAGAAAAATCTTCTGTAGACAAAGAGAATACAGATGCTAACTGAGCGGCAACAACTTCATTCTGCTTATTAGCTTCGCGTTCTTCCAATACTTCACCAATACAAAAGATTGGAGTCAGACCGTTTGCCAATGCCAATTTCACCTTATCGGTCAAAGTTGCTACTGTTTCATGATAATAAGCACGGCGTTCTGAATGCCCCAATATCACATACTTAGCTCCTGTTGAAGCAACCATAGCAGCCGAAACTTCACCGGTATAAGCTCCGGATTCTTTATCCGCACAGTTTTCTGCACCCACACCAATCTTAGCAGCGTCAACCAATGGCACAACCGATGCCAAATGAATAAATGGAGTACAAATAACTACATCACAATTCGGTTTCTCATTAGCCAATACTTCATTCAACTCCTTGGCCAAAGCAATACCCTCCTGAAGGGTTTTGTTCATTTTCCAGTTTCCTGCAACAATGTTTTTTCTCATTTTGTCTTTATTATTAAAGGGTTAATTTATTTATTACCTATAACATCTTTATATTCAATATTAAAATCAAATTCATCGAACGTCTTTATTCCGCATTTACCGCTTGCTTCTTTTCACGACGCCTTATGACCAATATGTCAACGCCAATGACTAATAGCAACGGAATGATAAACCACAAGAATACATATTCCATCGTGCGCAAATCGCTCACTTGCTTCTGGCTACCAATACTCAATTTATCCAATTTATCGGAAAGTACATATTCATCCGGCAAATGATTATCACTCCATTTATTTAAAATCGTCCCGTTCTTTATCAAAAGCAGACCCGGATTAGAACGGACCATCGTCTTTAACGTAATTTCATCCATCTGACAAAAAGGATACTCCGCCCCGGTCCTGTCGCACCATAGCTCTACCTTATCTCGGGGAGAGGAAGTCAAAGCATAAAAGCCATAACCATTCTCCACACTATAATCATAAATCTCGTTCACCAAATCGATATTACTGTCATCCGCTTCTTCTATACGATGAGCGACTAATAAGAACGTATATCCCTTATCCGACAAGATACTATCTGTCAAATCATTCCCCGTTTCCATTGCCATCATGGAAAAATCATGAATAGGAGGTTCATACCCTTTCTCTTTTAATACAGTATGTACTTTGACAAACTTCCACGTACTATCAGGATAGTTATCCAAGGTAAACTCTTCACGCTTACCATTCTTCTCCAAAACAAACAGCGTCTCAAAGACACTGGGCTTTGCCCCCTTGGGAATTTCCATTCCCGCTTTAATATTATGTCCTATTTTATAAGGGCGAAAGTCCAAAATAGGTAAATGGCCGAGACAATACACCGAAAGGCTAAGCACAAATAAGAAAGTGTATATAGATGCCACCCACTCCAACTTGGCGGAAACAAAACGAATGACTAAGTCCCGCCCCTTAAACACAGAGACCGCAGCAATCAGTAATACTATATTTTTGCCAAAAGTCTCCCAATTAGTCAAAACCAAAGCGTCCCCAAAACAGCCACAATCAGACACCGGATTCGTCAAAGCCAGATAAAGAGTCAGTGGAGTCAACACCACCAGCATCATGAGTGCCAAGGTCGAAGCGAAGTGTTTCCGGATACCAAAGAATAGAAATACACCGACCGAAAATTCGAAAACGGGCAATGCAACGGCAAACAAAAACAACACAGACTTCGGAAACCATGTAATCATTCCAAAGGCAGTCAGGTAATCTTGTATTTTATAGAGAAGCCCCAATGGGTCCACAGCTTTTACAAAGCCGGAAAATATAAATACAGCCGCTAATAAAAAGCGGCAAACGTTCACCCAAACATCCCAGATGATATGTTTTTGTTTATTCTCCAAATTCTATTTTAATCAAACCAAACACCGAATAATTGATCATATCCATATAATTGGCATCCACCCCTTCCGAGACCAAGGTCTGTCCAGATAAACTTTCAATCTGCTTTGTACGATAGATTTTCATCAAAATCAGATCCGTATAAGAGCTAATACGCATGCTACGCCATGCCTCATCGTAATCGTGATTCTTTGCAAGCATTAAATCCAATGCCTGCTTGGCATATTTATCGTAAAATTCCAAAGCTTTTTCATTCGTAATATCCGCGGTCTCTGAATGCCCCAATTCCAATTGAATCAAGCCAACAATACCATAGTTGACAATTGCAATAAACTCGGAACGAATATCTTCATCCACTAAAGTAACTCCTTTAGTTTCAATGCTCCTAATGCGATTTGCTTTAATAAATATTTGATCTGTCACGGAAGCCGGACGAAGAATGCGCCATGCCGGACCGTAATCATGAAGTTTTTTAGAGAACAAATCACGACAAATGGCTATGACCTGTTCAAATTGCTGCCGAGTATCTTTCATTTCCTTATAAATAGGACACAAAGGTATAAATAATTAAAAGAAAAAGAAAAGAGGGTACTCTAAATTATATTAAAGCACCCTCCTCACTATGATGAATTATCAACTATTATGAGCAACGTAATATCTGTCCGGGACGTAACTTGGCCCTTCGCGTGATACGATTTAATTTACAAAGTTTACTAATAGAAATTCCTTGACGGGAAGCGATCCTTGACAATGAATCACCTCGCTTCACTTTATAGAATAAGCCTTCTCCCGAAGCTAAATGACGCTCACTACCAGAACTCCATTGATTTTTATGAAAAGTATAAGCATCCGCCACTACATCTTGCTTTTCAAAATCAAACATCAAAGCAGGATTTATAGGTATCCCCAAGAAACGAGTTTCAAAATGGAGATGCGAACCCGTAGATCGACCAGTATTTCCTCCCAACGCTATGGGCTCTCCGGCTTTTACGACTTCATTTTCTTCTACCAATTGTTTGGACAGATGACCATAAACAGTTTCCAGACCATTATCATGACGGATAACCACATATTTACCATATCCCCGGCGTCCCTGATTCTTTACAATACGTACCTTGCCATCAAAAGCGGCACGAATTGTATCCCCGACATACACCTTAACATCCAATCCATAATGCATTCTCCGTCTTCGGGGACGATAACCAAAAACATCCGTTATTCTGGTATTATTAGTAGGCATACAAAAGCCTGTCAAATCAAACTGATAAGCATCCGGTACAATCGCATCACGATAAGCCTGAACATGTTCATTGCTCCAATTTGGATAAACACTTAAACCTGGGTAAGCGGCTTGTTCTGCACGAATTTGCTTTTGTAAAGCCAGTGAATCAACACTTTTTAGTTTTCTGTCAATGGGGGCTTGGCGGGCGATCAAATCCTGAGAGAACGCACTCAAGCTGACCATTGCCGTCGTAGCAGCTAAAACCAATTTAATGTAGCTAAAATTCATTCGTTTCGTCATTCTTTTTTCTGATATCCGTCATATCTGCCTTCGATTATCTGCACCTCCTATTCATTTCCGAATATCTAAATTCATAAAAAATTCTCCCAAAGGTAGCATTTATTCTTTAAAACCAAAGTTTATCCTTAACTATTTTTGAACTACGAATTTAGAAAGAGCAAATAGACACTTGCGTAACTCCCTGTAAATAGGCAACATAACAGCACAGATGTTTTACAACATAAAAACGCAAAGAAAGCGTATATTTAACCGTCATTCAACTAATAGAAGCCCAGTTAACATTCGTTTTTCTTAAAGCCTTCAATTGGCGCCATAATATTTCATTGTCAGGAAGAATGCCCGTAGGATCATTATCGATAATAGATTCTGCTATACGACGCACGTGCTGAAGCAATTGACCGTCACGGGATAAATCCGCAATCTTTAAATCAAAAGCAACGCCACTCTGCTGAGTACCTTCCAAATCTCCGGGACCACGCAATTTCAAATCAGCTTCGGCTATTTCAAAACCATCATTCGTTCGAACCATAATCTCCAAACGTTTTCTGGTCTCTTCCGCCAATTTATAGCTCGTCACCAAAATGCAATAAGACTGATCTGCGCCACGTCCAACCCTGCCACGAAGCTGATGAAGTTGTGACAGTCCAAAGCGTTCCGCATTTTCAATGATCATCACAGAAGCATTCGGCACATTAACCCCCACTTCTATGACAGTTGTAGCCACCATAATCTGCGCTTCTCCCGATACAAACAATCGCATTTGCTCATCTTTCTCAGCTGTTTTCATCTTCCCATGTACCTTACAGACCTTACATTCGGGAAACTCTTCACAAACATGCAAATATCCTTCTTCCAGATTCTTTAAATCAATCTTTTCGCTTTCCTTTATCAGAGGATATACAATATATATCTGCCGTCCTTCCTCAACTTGCTTATGCACAGAACGATATAAACTCTCCCGCCGATTATCGTACTGATGAATAGTCGTCACAGGTTTACGCCCGGGAGGAAGCTCATCAATGACAGAAACATCCAGATCACCATACAGCGTCATGGCCAAAGTACGGGGAATCGGAGTGGCGGTCATGACAAGTACATGGGGAGGTTGCACGTTCTTCGTCCACAAGCGAGCCCGCTGAGCCACTCCAAAACGGTGCTGTTCATCAATGACCACCAATCCTAATGACGAAAAACTCACTGTATCTTCTATCACGGCATGTGTTCCTATTAATATCTTAACCGCCCCGGACTGCAAGTCAGAGAGAATATTTTCCCGCTTCTTTCCTTTCACAGAACCGGTCAACAGTTCCACCCTGATATTCATTCCATACAGCAACTCACAAATAGTTCCGTAATGCTGATTTGCCAGAATTTCGGTGGGTGCCATCATGCACGCCTGAAAACCATTATCCAAAGCAATCAACATGCTCATTAACGCTACCAGCGTCTTTCCACTGCCCACATCGCCCTGTAACAAGCGGTTCATCTGTTTTCCGCTGCCTACATCTTTTCGTATTTCCTTTAATACCCGTTTTTGAGCTCCGGTCAGCGAGAAAGGAAGATTCTTCGCATAAAAGGTATTGAAGACATCCCCTACTTTTTCAAAAATATATCCCCGATATCTCTGCTGACGTTCTCTGGCATAACGGAGAATATTTAATTGAACATAAAAAAGTTCTTCAAATTTAAGGCGGTACTGGGCTTTACGAAGAGCATCAGGATTTGCCGGGAAATGGATATTTACTAATGCCTCACTCAAAGGCATCAAATGGTGCTCAACTAGAATTGAAGGAGAAAGAGTTTCAGGTAAAGGTTCATTCAACTGTTCAACGACGGTACCCATCATTTTTTCAATGGCATGAGAATTAAGGAACGCCCTCTTCATCTTTTCCGTCGTATTATAATAGGGCTGTAATCCTATGGATGACAGTTTCATTTCCGAAACTTCATCTATATCCGGATGGGCTATATTTATTCTGCCATTAAAGACCGAGGGCTTACCAAATACAATATACTCCCGGTGAATTTTATATTTACCTACTAAATATTTTATTCCCTGAAACCAAACAAGATCCACGACACCCGTACCATCTGAGAAATGAGCAATCAGACGTCGTTGCCGTCCCTCTCCTACGGTCTCAAATCCTAATACTTCTCCTTTCAGTTGAATATAAGGCATTGTACCGTCAATTTCATGAATATAGTAAATTCTACTCCTGTCTACGTACTTATATGGGAAATAATATAATAAATCGTGCAAAGAATAGATTCCTAATTCTTTGTTTAAGACAGAGGCACGCCGCGGACCAACACCTGATAAATATTTTATGTCGCGTGTAGTTAAATCGAACATTTACTTAATAATTGCTTCAGCCATTCTTAAATCAAAAGGAGTGGTTATTTTTATATTTTCCCGATTTCCTTCCGTCAGATAGACGGGAAAGCCCAATGCTTCCACAACAGACGCATCATCAGTGAAAGAAGGCACAAAAGGTTGCTCGTAAGCTCGTTTTAGTAAATCTGCTTCAAAAACCTGAGGAGTTTGCACCAACTTATATTCTTCACGGTCAACGGTTTCACTGGTACCATCCGGCAACAAATGTCTTACGGTTTCTATGACGTTAACAACAGGTATAACCGCTTTCTTTTGAGCAGCCAGAGTATAGCAGGAAGCTATAACCTGTTGCGAAACAAAGGGACGCACTCCATCGTGTACCCCTACTAAACCGGAAGTAGTGACATAAGCCAATCCATTTTTCACAGAGTGAAAGCGAGTTTCTCCTCCATCGACAACCGTATGAACTAAGGAAAAGTGATGTACTTTACATAAGTCCGCCCAATAATTCTGTTGACTGGAAGGAAGTACCAATATTACTTTTATATGTGGATTGTAAGAATAAAAAGCCTCAATAGTATGCATCAATAAAGGCTTTCCTTTCACAAGAAGAAATTGCTTGGGAACTTCTCCTCCCATACGTACCCCCCTGCCTCCGGCGAGAATTAATACATATTGCACCATAGGTCACTGAACTATGCACATTGCTTCTTTCAGCTCTTTTACTTTTTCCTTGCCAACAAGTAATTCAACAACAGCAAATGCAAATTCAAAGGCGGCACCCGGACCTTTCCCTGTAATGATAGTGCCGTCCTTCTCAACAAGTGCAGCCGTATATTCCGCACCTTCCATGTATTTTTCAAAACCCGGATAACAGGTTGCTTTTTTACCTTTAAGTATACCCAACTTACCTAAAACCATGGGAGCAGCACAGATGGCAGCAATAGGCTTATGTTCTTTGACAAAGCCTAAAAGCAATTTGCGCAAGTCTTCCGATTCTCCTAAAGTTGCCGCACCCGGCATGCCTCCGGGAAGCATAAGCAAATCAGCATCAAAAAAATCACAATTTACGATATTCTTATCACAAAGGACGGGTATATCATGAGCCCCCCTTACTATTTCGTCGGGAGTTACTGATATCATCGCAACTTTCAACCCGGCACGTTTCATTATATCTACAGCCGTAAAGGCTTCTATTTCTTCAAAACCATCTGCAAAAAAGACATAAACAGTTCCCATAGCTATTCCTCCTTTATCTTAATTTAAAATAATATGTTATTGTTCCCATCTGATTGTTCATACCGGTCACTGTATTAAAGCGGGCTTTTTTAGCTGCATCCTCGGCAGCCTTACGCAAAGCCGGGTTTACCGTATTAGTCTGTTTATTAATACTTGTGGCAATGACATATCCTGCCGGATTTACCGTAATGGTGACCACTACTTTGCCCTCATCTTGCACATTGTATGCAGGCCGTGGCAATCCTCCTTCACCAATGGAACGGCCTCCAAGACTAAATGTTCCATATCCTCCTGTTCCATTCAATGCTCCCGAAGAGGCATTTCCCGTCGAGCTTCCCTGTGTGCCCGTTCCCTGAGTTTCTCCTCTATTTCCCAGTTGAGCCCCTTTATTAAAAGCTCCCGACACCCGCCGACGGGCAGTTTCCTCAGCTGCTTTACGTTCCTGTTCTTTCCGTTCTTCTTCCTTTTTGCGAGCCTCTTCCGCTTTTTCGGCAGCTGTCTTTTCCGGTTTCTTTAGTTCTGTCTTTTTGGTCTCAGTCTTTGGCTTGATAGCCACAGTTTCCTCATCTTCCTGCGTAATGATATCTTGCTCGGCTGCGCTTTGTTCATCAGCAGGCGGTGGAGTCTCCATAACGTCTACCTTCACCAGTGAAGGGTCTATATCTCCTGCAGCATCAGGTACCTCACCCAACATCACAGGCATGCCATCTTCCTCTGAATGTTCAGGAGGCAGTGTAAAACCTACTACTATTAAAAGGACAATAAAGGCTACGTGCACCAACAATGCACCAATCATTCCTATATATTTGCCTTTCTTCTTCTGATCCACCTTATATCAATATTGCCTGATTTAATTAAAAGAATCACATCGTTCTTTTCTGATTACTTACTTCTGATCTTCCGGCGGGCGTGTAGCTAATACCATTTTAAAATGATTCTCATTAGCAATATTCAACACCTTTACTATTTCCCGGTAAGGAACTGTTTCATCAGCATATAAAGCGACATACATATCGGGCTCCTTCGCTGCACAGCTCTGCAAGAAAGGAGCTAAATCTTGTAAATCCAAAGCCTGTTCCTTATCATTTCCAAACGCGGCATAAAAATTTAAATCCTTATCAATTATAACCCGCGTCAATGGTTTGGCAGAAGTTTGCTGTTTTCCTTGTGGCAACAACACCTTAATGGCATTCGGCGAAACCATCGTGGAAGTAATCATAAAGAAAATCAATAAGAGGAAGATGACGTCCGTCATGGATGCCATACTAAAATTGGGCGATATCTTTGCTCTACGATGTAACACGAAACTTTATATTTTATAATTTGACATTACTTCTGTGCCGGTTCGTTCAGAAGATCCATAAACTCCATCGTTTTAGATTCCATCTTATTCACCATGCCATCAACCAAAGTTACCAAATAATTATAGGCAAACATCGCAATAATACCAACAATCAATCCGCCTACCGTGGTAATCATAGCTTCATAGATACCACCGGAGAGTAATGTTATATCAATGTTATTGCCAGCCTTGGACATTTCAAAGAAAGCCCGTACCATACCAGTCACCGTACCCAAAAAGCCTATCATCGGAGCTCCTCCGGCAATAGTAGCCATAACGGTCAACCCTTTCTCCAACTTAGCCACTTCAATGTTACCGACATTCTCTATAGCAGCCTGCACATCGTTGACCGGTCGTCCTAAACGGCTGATACCTTTTTCTATCATGCGTGCCGAAGGAGTATTCACGCTACGGCAATATGATACAGCTGCTTTAATCTCTCCTTCCAGAATATAATCCTTTATCTTATCCATAAACATCGGATCCTCTTTACCAGCTTTCCTGATAGCATAGTTCCGTTCGAATAAAATATAAAAGCATAAAACGGATAAAAGGGCGAGAATAATCATGATCCATCCCCCTTTGATAGCCATACTCCACAAATTCATTTGTTCAGGAGTTGCTACCGGAGTCAAAACAGGATTTGAGCCGGCGATAGAATCGGTCAGTGCCGGAGCTACTTGAGCCAATAAGCATATTAAATTCATTAGCGAAGACAGTTTTTATATTCGTTAATAGTACGTTCCAATCCCAGATACAATGCATCGCTTATCAATGCATGTCCTATGGACACTTCGTCCAACCAAGGTATATTTTGATAAAGATAATGTAAATTCACCAAGTTCAAGTCATGACCGGCATTCAGGCCTATACCAAGACTACGTGCCACTTTGGCTGCTTCCAGAAAGGGAGCCAAAGCACCTTCCTTATTCTTCACATAACCAGAGGCATAAGGTTCCGTATAGAGTTCAACCCGGTCCGCACCGGCCTTGGCAGCATATTCGATCATTCCCGAATCAGCGGAAACAAATACCGAAGTACGTATTCCTACCTGATTAAAAGCATCCAGCACTTCACTTAAAAAAGAAAAGTTCTTTTTCGTATCCCATCCCGCATTAGAAGTCAGTTGGGCAGGCGTATCCGGTACCAGTGTCACCTGATGAGGCTTAACCTTTAACACCAAATCTATAAAATCAGGGGAAGGGTATCCCTCTATATTAAACTCCGTCCGTAATAACGGACGCAAGTCATAAACATCACTCCGGCGGATATGCCGTTCATCAGGACGAGGGTGTACCGTAATACCTTCAGCTCCAAAGTTTTCACAATCCAGTGCCACTTTTACAACGTTAGGAACATCGCCTCCACGAGCATTACGTAGTGTCGCTACTTTATTTATATTTACACTTAACTTAGTCATTGTTTGATCTATAGTTTGGTACAAAAGTACAAATAATCGCAATACAATGGCTGTTATTGAGAAAAAAATACCATATTTGCAATTCATTAAGAAAGGATTTATAATGAAATTTGCAATATTTGGAAATGTTCACCAAGCAAAGAAACCTATTATTTATATGGAGACTTTGCTTCGTCTACTGGAAGAGCGCGATGCACAAGTTTGCATATGCAAAGAATTCTACGAATTTCTAACCTTGAATTTGCATTTACAATTGTCTCCATCCATTGATTTGTTCGAAGGAAATGACTTCACAGCCGATATGGCTATCAGCATGGGTGGTGACGGAACTTTCTTAAAAGCCTCCAACCGCGTAGGGCAAAAGAACATCCCCATCTTAGGCATTAACACCGGAAGGCTTGGTTTTCTGGCAGACATCTCCCCGGAAGAAATAGAAGAAACCTTAGATGAAATCTATAATAATCACTATAAGGTAGAGGAACACAGCGTACTGCAACTGCAATGTGAAGATCCGAACTTGATGAAATCGCCTTATGCACTTAATGATATTGCCATACTAAAGCGCGACAGCTCTTCGATGATAAGCATCCATACGTTTATCAACGGCGTTCCCCTAACCACGTATCAGGCAGACGGTCTAATCATATCCACTCCCACTGGCTCCACTGCCTACTCTTTAAGCGTGGGTGGACCGATTATCGTTCCCAATAGTAAAACCATAGCCATCACTCCTGTAGCTCCCCATAGCCTCAACGTACGTCCCATTGTTATTTGTGATGACTGGGAAGTCACCCTGGAAGTGGAAAGCCGCAGTCATAACTTTCTTGTTGCCATTGACGGAAGCAGCGAAACCTGCAAAGAAACAACACGTCTGTCCATATCACGCGCCGACTACACGGTAAAAGTGATAAAGCGTTTCAATCATTCCTTCTTCGATACACTAAGAAATAAAATGATGTGGGGAGCAGACATCAGATAATTAAAATCTCCATCTCTTCTTTACCCCACGAAAAGAATCACATGATGCAGGAACAAATATGCGCAATCCTCTCTTACCCGGAGTTTCTGCACAAGTTGTCGTCACTTCGTCACTCGCAACAGTAATGCAATCTATATCAAAGCATTATCGAGTGACGACAAGCGTGACGGCAAGTGACGACAAAGGGTTTTCCGTCACTCCTTTTTTTTCATATATTTACATAAAAAGTACATAACATACTCATTAATAACACATAAGAGCATTATTAATAAAACTCCCCTAAGAAGCATACAAAACCCCTTATCTTAGGCAGAAAACTAAAGATTCAGGCTTTTTTCTATTAAAAACATCTCTATATAAACACAATAAGCCCATTTTTTAGCCAATACATGGTGTAACCTATCAATCACCCCCCATTAAAGGCGAAGATTCCGTCAGTAATGAAGGACATTTGTTCCATCACCTATTTGTATTTGTCACGAATACGAAGAAAAAATACGACGATACATAAAACAAAACTTCGGCCCACAACTGTGGGCTCTTGGGGGGACAACTGTGGGCCCGAGAGCCCACAACTGTAAACCGGCGGGCCCACAGCTGTGGGCTTAAGAATTGTCACAGTAAAAAGCAAAAAAAGTGAAAGCTTTTCAGATAAAAGTAATCTTATGCTTTTCCTTTTCGGACATACAGTGAGCTATCTAAAACTTAATAGGGAACAGCTAGTATAGCTATAACTAAGAAAACAGAAGTTTGATTCGAATGATGCACCTAATAATAAGCTGAAAATAAGATAACGTAAAGATAGAGTACTTCCCTTCTATGAACTTATAGCGATTTAATTCACGACATCCCCGCTAACGTCTTTAAAGTGGATAAAAAAAGCTGCTCCGACAAATGATGCCGGAGCAGCCCTATTAACTGGGAACAAGATCAACTTATAGTGCCCCTACTTCTTTTAAAGCAGCATTCGTTTTATGAACAGCTGCTGCACTGGCAGCAAATTTTGCTTTCTCATCTGCATTCAACTTCAACTCAACGATCTTTTCGATACCGTTTTTGCCCAATACAACAGGAACACCAATGCAAAGATCAGATTCACCGTACTCTCCTTCAAGATATACAGAGCAAGGAATCATTTTCTTCTGATTATGAATAATAGACTCAACAACATAAGCCCCTGCCGCACCCGGTGCATACCAAGCAGAAGTGCCAAGCAACTTAGTAAGAGTAGCACCACCTACCATAGTCGATGCAACTACCTCATTCAATTTCTCTTCGCTCAACAAGTCAGCTACCGGCTGGCCTTTGTAAGTAGCTAAACGAGCCAACGGAATCATAGTCGTATCTCCGTGACCGCCAATAACCATACCTTCTACCTCGTTAGCGTTGCAACCTAAAGCCTGAGAAAGGAAGTATTTGAAACGAGAGCTATCCAAAGCGCCACCCATACCAATTATGCGGTTTTTAGGAATACCCAATGACTTTAAAGATAAATAAGTCATAGTATCCATAGGGTTGGATATAACAACAAGAATTGCATTAGGTGAATATTTCAGGATGTTCTGAGCAACCGACTTCACAATGCCGGCATTAACTCCGATCAATTCTTCACGGGTCATGCCAGGTTTACGGGGAATACCGGATGTGATGACAACCACATCAGAATTTGCAGTTTTTGCATAATCATTGGTACATCCCACAACTGTAGTGTCAAAGCCCAACAGTTGAGCAGTTTGCATCATATCCATTGCCTTACCTTCTGAAACGCCTTCTTTAACATCCAGCATTACCACCTCGTCAGCCACTTCATTAAAGGCTAACACATTAGCGCATGTAGCACCTACGTTACCTGCACCTACTACGGTTACTTTTGACATAATTTCTAAGTTTTTGTTTATATGCGTTATAAAGTTGGGACAAAAGTACAACGACCGGAGTAATTAAAGAAAATTTTCCGTAATAAATTTAGTTAAATGATTAATTACTTTCAATTCGCCTTTAACTATTAGTAATTTATGACTATTTTTGCAGCCGGAATAGACCTAAATCCTCATTTTTTATAGTATAACGGAAATGACTAATAAGAACAAACTTCTCATTATAATAAGCACTATTTTAGTATTGCTTCTGATCGGACTTACAGTACTATTATTATCGGAGAAACAAACAAATAAAGAACTGACCCAAGAATTTCAGTTAGATAAAGAAGACCTGGAAAATCAATATACCGACTTTGCCAAACAATACGATGAACTCAAAATGACCGTGTCCAACGATTCCCTTTCCAATCTGTTGGAACAAGAACAAATTAAAACTCAACGCCTCTTGGAAGAATTACGCACGGTAAAAAGTAGCAATGCAACCGAAATCAGACGTTTAAAAAATGAACTTGCTACCCTACGTAAAGTGATGATAGGATATATTAACCAAATAGATTCTTTAAACAGACTCACCACCCATCAAAAGGAAGTCATAGCAGAAGTCACCAGAAAGTACAATAATGCTTCCAAACGTATTGACAATCTTGCAGAGGAGAAGAGTAAACTCAATAAAAAAGTTACATTGGCAGCGCAATTGGACGCTACCAATATTACTATTCAGGCTTTAAACAAACGGAATAAAAAAGCGAAAAGAGTAAAAGACGTAGTGAAATTTAAAATTGATTTCGCTATTGTAAAGAACATTACCGCCGAAACCGGTGAACGTACGTTATATATCCGCATCACTAAACCCGATAACGATGTATTAACGAAAAACGCTTCCAATACATTTCCTTATGAGAATAGACAGTTGACCTACTCCATCAAAAAGTACATTGAATATACCGGAGAAGAGCAGAATGTAACGGTCTATTGGAATGTGGAAGAATACTTATATGCAGGCACTTATCGTACAGATATTTTTGAAGACGGTAACCTTATCGGATCACAAACCTTCTCATTAGACTAAAAATAATTATTTTTTTTGTTATCTCACTAAAAGCCTATATATTTGCATTGTTGTTTATGCAATTATTGCTTCATATACGGTCCTGCTTTCATCACTCTAACGCTTAAACACGATGAAGAAACTTATTTATTTCATTTGGCTAATCTATTTAGTCACCCCTATCAGTGCCCAAGAACTTCTGAGCCTGGATAGTTGTAGGACATTAGCCATCGCCAACAACAAGGAGATACGGATTAGTCAGGAAAAAATCAAATCGGCCCATTACCAGAAAAAAGCAGCCTTTACCAATTATCTTCCTAATATTTCTGCAACCGGAGGCTATATGCATAGCCAAAAAGAGTTATCCCTGCTAAGCAACGCACAAAAAAGCGCATTAGGATCCATCGGCAACCAAATGAGCAGTGCTATGCAAAACGGCATTCAAGGACTTTTAACCCAAATGCCGGAGCTGACACAAGACCCTCAATTTATGGGAATCATTCAGGCATTAAGCAGTACAGATCTGGCAACCCCGCTCAACAAATTAGGAAATTCGTTAGTGGATGCATTCCGCACCGATACACGTAACATCTATGCCGGGGGCATAACACTAACGCAACCGCTCTATGTAGGTGGCAAAATACGAGCTTACAACAAAATTACAAAATATGCTGAACAACTGGCTCGACAACAGCATAACACAGACTTACAAGATGTGATTCTCAGCACAGACCAGGCTTATTGGCAAGTTGTTTCCTTGGCCAGTAAAAAGAAATTAGCGGAAAATTATCTCAAGTTGCTTGAAAAGTTAGAAAGTGATATAAACAAAATGCTAACAGAAGGCTTCACAACCCGTTCGGACGAACTTTCGGTAAAAGTAAAGGTAAACGAAGCAGAAATGGTACTGACTAAAGTGGAAGACGGATTAAGCCTTTCCAAAATGTTGCTATGCCAACTGTGTGGACTGGATTTGAGTAAGCCCATAACACTAAAAGATGAAGAGGTTGAAGATTTGAGCCTTACTCCGGCAGCAACGAAAGATATCAATATGGAAGCTGTTTATAGCACCCGGCCGGAAATACGCAGCTTAGAATTAGCCAATCAGATATATAAGCAAAAGATAAATGTAACCCGTTCCGAGTATTTACCCTCCGTTGCTTTAATGGGTAGTTATATGGCAACCAATCCATCCGTATTCAATGGATATGAAAAAAAGTTCAAAGGGATGTGGAATATAGGGATTATGGTGCAAGTTCCTGTATGGCACTGGGGAGAAGGGATATATAAAGTAAAAGCAGCCAAAGCGGAAGCTCGCATCACCCAATACCAACTAGACGATACGAAAGAAAAGATAGAACTTCAAGTTAATCAATCGGCTTTTAAGGTGAACGAGGCTACCAAGAAACTTATTATGGCAAATAAGAATTTGGAAAAAGCAGATGAGAACCTGCGTTGCGCCAATCTTGGATTCAAAGAAGGTGTCATTACCGCCAGCAATGTACTCGAAGCACATACTGCATGGCTTTCTGCCCAATCGGAGAAAATTGACGCCCAAATTGACGTAAAACTAACTGAGGTTTATTTACAAAAAGCATTGGGACAATTGAATATCAATAACTAAATCGGAAATAAATGGATACCAAATCACAAAACACTAACATGCTATTGGCCTTTCTGGCATTAACAGCCATCATAGTGGTTGTAGCCATAGCAGGATTCTTCATATTACGAAAGGAACCGGAGATCGTACAAGGTCAGGCTGAGGTAACCGAGTACAGGGTATCAAGCAAAGTACCGGGACGAATTCTTGAGTTTCGGGTAAAAGAAGGTCAGCATGTACAGGCGGGTGACACACTTGCCATACTTGAAGCACCAGACGTAAGGGCTAAGCTGGAACAGGCCCGCGCTGCCGAAGCTGCGGCACAGGCTCAGAATGAAAAAGCCTTGAAAGGAGCCCGGGAAGAACAAATACAAACAGCATACGAAATATGGCAAAAGGCGAAAGCCGGCCGCGCTATAGCAGAAAAATCATATAAACGTGTAAAGAATCTGGCAGAACAAGGAGTCATGTCCGCTCAAAAGCTGGATGAAGTAACCGCACAACGGGATGCAGCCATTGCTACCGAAAAAGCAGCAAAAGCTCAATACGATATGGCTAAAAACGGAGCGGAACGAGAGGATAAAGCGACAGCCGCTGCTTTGGTGGAACGTGCTAAAGGAGCTGTATCCGAAGTAGAATCTTATATTAAGGAGACCTACCTGACCGCCCAAACCGAAGGAGAAGTATCCGAAATCTTTCCGGAAGCAGGAGAATTAGTAGGTACAGGTGCTCCTATTATGAACATATCCGTACTCAACGACATGTGGGTTACATTCAACATTCGGGAAGATTTATTGAAAGGACTAACCGTAGGTACAAAGTTTGAAGCCTATATTCCTGCATTGGACAAACAGATCAATCTGAAAGTAAGCTATATGAAAGACCTCGGCACATACGCAGTATGGAAAGCAACCAAACCCACCGGGGAATATGATCTGAAAACATTTGAAGTAAAAGCAATTCCCGAAAACGACATAGAAGGATTACGACCCGGAATGTCTGTTATACTAAAGAAATAAGAATGGTAAGCAAAAGCAAAAAGATGGCTCTGTGGGATGTAATAAAGCGGGAATGCCACCGCTTGATTTCCCGCCCGCTATATATATATTGTATGGTGCTGGGACCCTTGTTTTGCTATATCTTCTTTACGACAATTATGTCATCCGGAATACCTGTCAATATGCCGGTAGGTCTTGTTGACCAGGACTTAACATCAACTTCCAGACAAATCGCACGTAATCTTGATGCCTTCGAACAAACAGCCATAGTCGCTCATTATCCCACAGTCAATGATGCTAGTACGGCCATGCAACAAGGAAAGATATACGGCTTTTACTATATTCCGAAAGGCACTTCGGCAAAGGCACAGGCACAACGCCGTCCAACCCTTTCTTTTTATACCAATAACTCTTATCTCGTGGCCGGTTCATTACTTTTCAAAGATATGAAGATGATGAGTGAGTTGGCCTCCGGAGCTGCTGCCCGTCAGGTTCTTTATGCAAAAGGAGCGACGGAGAATCAAGCCATAGCTTATTTACAACCTGTTACAATTGATACGCGATTATTAAACAACCCATGGATAAACTACTCTATCTATTTAAATAACACCTTTGTACCAGGAATACTCATGTTATTGATATTCATCGTTACAGTATATTCTATCGGAGTAGAAATAAAAGAAGGAACCGCCCGTGAATGGTTAAAAATAGGAAATAGATCTATTTACCTATCTTTGGCAGGCAAGCTATTTCCGCAGACAATCATATTCTTCCTAATGGGTATATTGTATAACGTATATTTATACGGATTCTTACATTTTCCATGCAATAGTGGAATTATACCAATGTTATTTGCAACATTCTGTTTTGTCTTAGCCTCTCAAAGTGTGGGTATTGTTATGATAAGCGCTCTGCCAAGCTTACGCCTGGGATTGAGCTTTGCTTCATTGTGGGGTGTACTGTCTTTCTCCATGTGCGGACTGTCTTTTCCCGCTATAGCCATGCATCCCCTATTACAAGGACTAAGTGTGCTATTCCCGTTGCGACACTACTTTCTCATATACGCCAATCAGGCATTGAATGGTTATTCCATGTTTTATGCATGGTCCAACTACATGGCATTATTCATTTTTATGCTACTGCCCCTTTTACTCGCCAGCCGACTAAAGAAAGCACTGATTTATTATAAATACATCCCCTAATGAAGCATTTGACATTCAAACAGAAAGTGATACAAGGCATATACGACTTGTTTTATATATGGAAGCAAGAGTTTCGTATGACTTTTCGGGATCAGGGTGTTCTCATCTTTTTTATCCTCGTTCCATTAGGCTATCCGTTAATATATTCTTTTATATATACCAATGAAACCATCCGTGATGTACCGGCTGTAGTTATAGATCATTCCCACACTTCATTAAGTCGCAAATATCTGAGAATGGTTGATGCCACCCCCGAAGTAAAAATCGCATCCTATTGCACAGACATGGAAGCGGCAAAACTGAAAATGAAAAAACGGGAAGCATATGGCATTATATATATTCCGAATGACTTCGATGACAATATCGCAAAAGGGCAACAATCACATATAAACTTGTTTTGTGATATGAGCAGTCTGCTCTATTACAGATCCTTAATGACAGCCAACAGCAATGTATCCCTGGCGATGAATGCAGATATCAAAATACAACGTTCAGGCAATACGACAAATCGCCAAGATGAAATAACCACATACCCCATAGAATATAAAGATATAACGCTCTTTAATCCACAGAATGGCTTTGCCGCCTTCCTCATTCCGGCTGTCTTGATGTTAATCATACAGCAGACTTTACTCCTCGGAGTGGGGCTATCAGCAGGAACGTCAAGAGAAAAAAACAGATTCAAGGATTTAGTGCCAATAAACCGCCATTACAATGGAACATTACGCATTGTTATGGGGAAAGGACTAAGTTATTTCATGATTTATTCATTGGCAGCTGTTTATATTCTCGGACTAGTTCCTCACATCTTCAAATTCTTGCAGGTTGGCAATCCGGGAACATTGAGTCTCTTCATATTACCCTATTTGGCTGCATGTATCTTTTTTGCAATGACTATGTCTATTTTTGTCCGTAACAGAGAAAACAGCATGCCACTCTTTATCTTTACTTCCGTTCCACTACTTTTTCTATCAGGAGTATCCTGGCCAAGTAGTGCAATACCCGAATTTTGGCAGTACTTTTCCTGCCTTTTTCCATCCACATTCGGCATCAATGGCTATATCCGTATTAACAGTATGGGTGCTTCACTCAGAGACGTAGCATTTGAGTACCATGCATTATGGCTCCAGGCTGCATGTTATTTCATCACCACCTGTCTGGTCTATCGGTGGCAAATTATCCAAAACCGGAAACACATTATCGCAAAATACAAAGAATATAAAGCAAAAACAGTCTTTTAAATCATAGCAAACACCATATCTTCAAGCTTCTAAAACCCTTTCTAAAAAACAGTATCCATATCTATATATTCAACATTTAGATTATTTAACCATCTAGTAATTGCAATATTACGATATTTTCGTAGATTTGTATCGAGTTCATTTTAATACTTTTATTCCATGGAAAAGTTAACGATACAAGAAGAAGAAGCAATGATCTACATTTGGAATCTGGGCACCTGTTACATTAAGGATATTGTAGCCAAATATCCCAAGCCAGCTCCTCCCTACACCACTGTAGCATCTATCGTAAAAAACCTGATGCATAAAAAATATGTAAAGGCAACCCAAATAGGAAATACCTATCAATATACACCTATTATCCCGGAAGGCGAATACAAACGTTCTTTCATGAGCGGATTTGTACACAATTACTTCGAAAACTCTTACAAAGAAATGGTTTCTTTCTTTGCTAAAGAGCAAAAACTCTCTGCAAATGATCTGAAAGAGATTATTAATATGATAGAAAAAGGTAAAGACTAAAAAAGAAAATATGATGTTGGTCTACTTCTTTAAAATAAATATAGCTATTGCGTTGTTTTACGCTTTCTACCGGCTATTCTTTTATAAAGATACATTCTTCGCCTGGCGTAGAGCGGCATTGCTCAGTTTCTTTTTCTTATCAGCCATATGTCCGCTACTCAACATTCAGACATGGGTTACCCAACAAGAACCTATGGCGGAAATGGCCAACTTGTACGCCAATATTATGTTACCCGAGTTACAAGTAACTCCCACTTTGGACTGGAAAAGTCTGCTACTGGAGTACGCAAGCATCCTTTATTGGGGCACAGTGATTCTTTTGTCTATCCGGTTTCTCATACAATTAATCACAATCATCCGCATATCCTTACGTGCTACAAAGAAGAAAATTAACGGAAGAACGGTTTACTTACTTTCCCATCCCGGAAGCCCTTTTTCTTTCTTCCACTGGATATTTATCAATCCGGAAGTTCACTCTGAAAGCGAATTCAACGAAATACTAACGCACGAACTAACACATGCCAGGCAATGGCACTCCATAGATGTCATCATTAGCGAGGTGGCCTGCATACTCTGTTGGTTCAACCCTTTCATCTGGCTTATAAGACGCGAGATACGTACCAACCTCGAATACATGGCGGACAATCATGTATTGGAAACAGGGTACGACTCCAAAGCATACCAGTACCATTTACTCGGACTGGCTCATCACAAGGCTGCAGCAACAATCTATAATAGTTTTAATGTTTTACCATTAAAAAAACGAATCAAGATGATGAATACCAAAAGAACAAAGAAAATCGGAAGGACAAAATACCTCATGTTTCTTCCCCTGGCAGCCCTGCTCATGCTCATCAGTAATATAGAAGCCATAGCTCACACAACAAAGCAGGTGGCAAAAGATGTCATAGAGAGTATAGAACAAAGCTCAAGCAACGAAAGTCCAACCGTTACAGCGATCCAGAAAGATGGAGGGATTGTAGCAGACACACAATCCGACCAACAGCAAAAGCTGGTCACCTATAAAGGCAGCGTAACGGATAAAGACGGGACACCTTTAGCCGGAGTTGAGTTTAGCACAGAGAAAGGCTGGAAATTTTCGGGGACACTCCCTACAAGTGATAAAGAAGGTCATTTTCAATTTGAAGCTCCTGCTACCAGCCAGTTTATAGCCGTATATAAGAAAGGAGACAAATTTACCAGCGCGGTTTTCGACGGTAAAAGTGTACAAAGAAATGCACTTCACCTCGTCATAGACGGTAAAGTCTGGCTTAATATGCCGAGTAAGAATCCAAAAGATCAACCCTTCAGGGTTGTAGATCAAATGCCCGAATTCCCGGGAGGCATGAATGCATTGCTGAAGTATTTATCAGCAAACATTAAATATCCGGACGCCGCATTGAAAGCAGGCATACAGGGACGGGTAGTTGCCCAATATATCGTCAATCGAGATGGCAGTATCTCGGACATAAAGATACTCCGGGGAGTCAATCCTGACATAGATAAAGAGGCAATACGTGTAATTAACAGTATGCCTAAATGGAAACCCGGGATGCAGAAAGGCAAAGTGGAGCGTGTCACCTATACGATTCCTATCGTGTTTAGCCTGAACAATGCAAAGACAAATGCTAAATACGAATCAGTTCCCGGCAAAGCCGAAACAACTCTTATAGCAGATGCTCCCCAAGAGCAAAATGGTTCCACCGTTTTTGAAGTAGTAGAAGATATGCCTCAATTTCCCGGGGGTAAGGAAGGGCTCATGCAATATCTCGCTCAAAACATAAAATATCCGGAGAGTGCACAGAAAAGCGGAGCACAAGGAAGGGTTATCGTCCAAATGATCATTGACCAAAAAGGTAACGTCACTTCCCCTAGAGTTCTTCAAGGTGTAAATCCGGCAATTGATGCCGAGGCCATCCGCATAGTGGACACCATGCCCAAATGGAAACCGGGAAAGCAACGGGGAAAAGCGGTCCGTGTAAAATACACTTTACCCATCGTTTTCAAACTACAATAAACGAATCTCTAATACTAATTCTCTCTAACAAACAATTATTTATGCATCCTGTCAATGATCACCGCTTAAGGTTCCAGAGACAGGATGCAGATAATTTATTTCCCCAATAAGTTATGAAAAGAATCATCTACCTCCTCCTTTTCTCTACCTCTTTCAATTGCATAAATGCTCAAGTGAACAAGAAAAGCAACAGACCATGAAATATTAGAAACAATAAAGTCCTTACTATAAGAATAAGACACAAGCAAAAACAAGAAAGAGGTAATATCTTGATTGGGATATACGCTATTTCCAAGTACTTAAAACAAGAAACTTGAGCCACAATCCAATCAAGATATTACCTCTTATTAATTTATGATAAAATACTATTTGTGCATTTCAACAATATGAGTCGGAGCCTGTTCTACATTACGACGGTCAACCTGACGGACAACACTCGCAGCGAGTTGTAAGAAAGCACGCCCGGTAACTGAATCCTCATTCAGAGCAACAGGCGTTCCCTTATCACCGCTCTCACAAATGCTTTGTACGATAGGAATCTGCCCCAACAACGGAACATTCATCTCTTCGGCCAACTGCTTAGCTCCTTCTTTTCCGAAAATATAATATTTATTTTCAGGTAATTCGGCAGGAGTGAACCACGCCATATTCTCCACCAAACCTAAAATAGGAACATTTACCTTATCATTCGTAAACATATTAATGCCTTTACGGGCATCAGCCAAAGCAACAGCCTGTGGGGTGCTCACCACAATAGCACCTGTCATAGCCAACGTCTGCACCACAGTCAAATGGATGTCACTTGTTCCCGGAGGCAAATCAATCAGAAAGTAGTCCAATTCACCCCATTCCGCATCACCTATCAATTGCTTCAATGCATTGCTCGCCATTCCGCCACGCCACAAAGTTGCCTGATCGGGATCAACAAAGAACCCGATAGAAAGCAATTTAATGCCATACTTCTCAATGGGAACAATCAGATCACGACCACCAATATTCTCAGCATGAGGACGGGCATCTTCCACTTGAAACATTTTAGGCATGGACGGACCGAAAATGTCCGCATCGAGTAAACCGACCTTATAACCTAACTTTGCCAAAGCAACAGCCAGATTGGCAGAGACAGTCGATTTACCAACTCCTCCCTTGCCGGAAGATATACCTACAATGTTCTTTACCTGAGGTAACAACTTCCCAACTTCGGGGCGGGCTGTCTGTTTCGTTTTCACACTGATATTTCCCTCTATCTCCACCTCCTTGCTAACGTGAGTAAGGATAGCCGTTTCGGCCGCTTTTATCACCGACTTCATAAAAGGGTCGGTCGGTTTATCAAAAAGAAGAGAGAAAGAGACCTTCATACCGTCAATACGGATGTTATCTTCAACCATCTCCGCCTCAACAAGGTTCTTTCCGGTACCCGGATAACGCACTGTAGCCAGTGCATCTAAAATAAGTTTAGGATATAATGTCATATTATTTACTTGTTTGCAGCCCACTCCGCTTGCTACGGTTATAGCTGCGATATTCGTCCAATTCAATTTCCACGTCAGGTTCACAAAGTTCGCCTTCCTTAGATAAAATGAATTTGATATACTTAATGTTCAGTCCACGATTCAACCATTGCTGCTCATAACAGGTTTTAATATTAAGAATTTCATCAGCTAGTCCCGAATGGTAAAGATCTTCCGTCATCACCTCAACAGGCAAATGATTTCTTTCAATCATATAGCGGGTATACGTGAACATAAAATTGCTATCTGTCTTCAAATGGACAATTCCGTCTGCTTTCAAGAATTTCCGGTAACGCTCCATGAAGCAAGTTGAAGTTAACCGTTTAGTCAACTTCTTCATTTGCGGGTCAGGAAAAGTCAACCACATTTCACTAACCTCATTTTCAGCGAAGAAGCGGTCTATGATTTCAATGTTCGTACGCAAAAAAGCAACATTCTTTATACCTGCCTGCAATGACTCGGTTGCTCCTGTCCACATACGTGCTCCCTTGATATCCACTCCAATGAAATTCTTGTCGGGAAACATCCGGGCCATGCCAACGGTATATTCACCACGTCCACAACCCAATTCCAGCACAATAGGATGATCATTCCCAAAGAACGTTTCATCCCACTTCCCGCTTATTTCAGCAGGCTGATTATCCGTTACGGAATAAGGATATTCAAATACATGCGGAAAATTTGCCATATCAGCAAACTTTGCTAATTTTCCTCTACTCATTCAGTTGCTTCTTCATCAACATTTAAAACCTCTTGAGCCTGTATTTCTTTCAATTCCTCATAAAAAGCAGCATGGGCAGTACTAATATACGGAGACAAGAACAAAAAGCCAAGGCCCAATGTCAGAATACACAAAATAGCCCAGCCTATGAAACTTAAATCCAACAAGAATAATTTCATCTTATAACCGCTCATCATCTTCATACTCTTCTCTATCGCGGCATTGTACTTTAATTCCGGTTCATCCTTTAGAATGAAAAGAGTCATTGAGTAAGAATAGCCTTTTATAATCCCTGGAACTATGAGCAGCAAAAGCCAAAGAAATTTATATAAACCTGCAAGAAGCATCGTTCCCAAAATACGTCCATAATCAATAAAACCATCAAACAGAGTTTGAAATCGAACTTCCTTCTCGCGCAACAAATCTAAAAAAACAATTGCATAGCCATAATAAACAGGAAGCAATAATAATAATAAAATGATTCTCAAAGGAGCAAAGAGATTTCCACTAAGATTAGCACCTTCCATTAATAAAAAAAGAACAAGTGAAGTAACTGCGGCAATGCCCCATTGCCCTATTAATGCATCAGAAGCTTCCCGACGCAGATCTGAATTAAGTTTCATACGATTTTGATTTAACAATTACTCTACAATGGTCACCCAGCCATGTGTATCCGGCTCGTCACCATATTGAATTCCACGCAGTTTATTATACAGTTTTGTACAAACCGGTCCCGGTTTACCATCCTTGGCAATCACATACGATTTGCCACTTTCCACATCGTCAATGCGTTCAATCGGGCTGATTACCGCTGCTGTACCGCAAGCTCCCGCTTCTTCGAACAAGTTCAGTTCTTCTTCCGGAACCGGACGGCGTTCTACTTTCAGTCCCATGTCTTCGGCCAACTGCATCAGACTCTTATTCGTGATGGAAGGCAAAATTGAAGTGGACTTCGGTGTGATATAGGTGTTGTTACGGATACCAAAGAAGTTGGCGGCACCGCACTCATCAATGTACTTTTTCTCTTTTGCATCCAGATAGAATTCACTGGAATAACCTAAATCGTGCGCTTTTTTATTAGCACGCAAACTGGCTGCATAGTTACCACCTACTTTATAAATACCCGTACCTAATGGTGCTGCACGATCAAATTCGCGAATAATTACGTACGGATTAGTTGCAAACCCACCTCTAAAGTAAGGGCCTACCGGAGTAACAAAAATCACGAATAAATATTCTGTAGCAGGATGAACGCCTACCTGCGCACTGGTTCCAATAAGCAAGGGACGAATATAAAGAGATGCCCCGCTCTCATAAGGAGGAATAAAACGTTCATTCAACTTCACTGCTTTCAATACAGCTTCCCTGAAACGTTCGGTAGACAATTCAGGCATCAAAATGCCCCGGCAAGTAGACTGCAGACGGGCAGCATTCTCTTCCAAACGGAAAATACGAACCTTACCGTCTTTTCCACGAAATGCCTTCAGCCCTTCAAAAGCTTCCTGTCCGTAATGCAGACAAGTGGCAGCCATGTGCATTGGTATAGTTTCTTCACTACAAACTTCAAGTTCGCCCCACTGTTCGTTGCGATAGTAAATTCTTACATTATAATCTGTCTTTATATAGCCAAATGACAGATTAGCCCAATCTATTTCTTTCATTATCTTAATATATTTATTAGCCTTTCCTTATTCAAACAGACCTTCCGGTTACAATCTGCAACAAAATTAACTTTTATTCTTCAGTCTTTTGCTTCTCCGACAGTAATTTTTCTATTTCTTTATCGGCCTTAGTCAATTTCTCGGTACAAAACGCAATGATGTCATTAGCTTCTTTAATTTTTTCAGCCAATTCATCTATCTCCAGCTCATTATTATCTATTTGATAAACAATCTTTTCCAAACGTTCCACCGCCTGGGTATAAGTTTCTTTTTTCTTAACGGGCATAGCTTTTGTTTTGTAGAATAATCTTAAAACACGATAAATAAAGCAACAAAGATAAATAAAAATAAAAGGATAACAATAGGGAAAGCAGACTTTAAACTCTTGACAAATAGTAGCCTATCCTTTTTGAACCGTCGATTTAAAACTACCTTTATGCAAACGGGTAGTCAGTTCATCGCCAGGATTTAGCAAAGAAGCGTCTTTCACCACCTTCCCGTCTTTCAGGGTAACGCTATAACCACGGGCCAGTTGCTTCTCGGGAGAAGCATCAGCAACACGCTGCTGCAAAAGCTCCATCTGATGACGATGATGGGAAAGCGAAGCCTTCACTACTTGCGAAAGGTCCTTTTGCATGGTAAGTAATGACAATTTAGCACCGGATATACGAGTAAAAACAGCCGAAGGAATATGGCTTTTGTAACCGGATAGCCTTTGACGTTCGGCATCCAAACGAGACAACACTCCGCTATATAGTTCACTGGCAAGATCATCCAACAGATCAGCTGCCTCGTCCATAGCATTAATCAGAAATTCAGCAGCAGCCGTAGGAGTCTTTACGCGTGTATGTGCCACAGAGTCCAGTACCGTATCGTCCCGTTCGTGACCGATGCCGGTTATAATAGGTAATGGGAATTGTGCACATGATGCAGCAAGGAGGTAGGTATCAAAGCCAGACAAGTCGGAGGTCGCTCCTCCCCCGCGGATTATGACCACAACATCAAAGTCGGCCTGGCGGTTTAAAATAAGATCCAATGCAGCAAGTATTGATTCTTCCACACGGTCACCCTGCATTATAGCCGGAAATAGCTCCGTATAAAAAAAGAAGTCCCGGGGATTGTGCCGAAGCTGATGGCAGAAATCACCGTAACCCGCTGCTGTAGCCGAAGAAATAACTGCAATGCGTTGGGGTAATACAGGTATCTCCAACTCTTTGTTCAAAGTCAGTACACCTTCTTCCTCCAATTGCTTCAAAATTTCGCGACGACGGCGTGCCATATCCCCCAGCGTATAGGTAGGGTCTATATCCTGCACCGTCAATGTATATCCGTAAAGTTCATGAAAACTCACGGAAACTTGTACCAAAACTTTAATACCCGAGACAAAGGGCTGACCGGTAGCTTCTTCAAAATAAGGCTTAAGCAACTTAAACAAATTTGCCCAAATCACTCCACGGGCTTTTGCTATTAAGCTATTGCCCCGGGCGTCTTTCTCTACAAATTCCAGATAACAATGTCCCGTAGCGTTGGTACGGACATCACTCAACTCTGCCTGAACCCAATAAACATCGGGCAGGCATTGTTCCAAACCGCGTCTCACCAACGCATTGAGTTCATAAAGAGAAAGAGACTCCATATAAATTGGGATAAAGAGTTTTCTATTTGTTTAAATCGGACTTATAAGTTTGGTAAGCTTTCCACATATCAGGAATGCCATACCCATAAATATTATCGGGACAGGCAGCACGGTCACCGGATTGCCGAACCAGATTAATCAGTTCTTTCGCCGTTAACTTGGGACAAGCTTCCCACAGGCAAGCTACCATACCACACATAATAGGAGAAGCGAAAGAAGTTCCGTTACCTCGTCCCTGACCACCATCAGAGCGCATGAGGTCAGCTCTAAGTCCCACAGCCACAACATCCGGCTTTATGCGATTATCCGTCGTATTGCCGATGGACGAGAAAGGAGCCAAAACTCCTTTTTTATCAATTGCACCCACGGTCAACACATTTTCAGCATCCCCCGGAGGAGTTATTTTCTTCCACGGACCCATTCCGGCGTTTCCGGCACTGCAGACCAGTACCATTCCTTTATCCGCTACTTTAGAAGCTTCACGAGACATCAAAGCATGGTGTCCGTTCAAGTCGCAATATTTATAATTTTTTGTATGGTCATCAAAAACATAATAGCCCAACGAGGTATTAATAACATCAGCTCCCACGCTATCGGCAAATTCCACTGCAGCAGCCCAATAATCCTGTTCCACTAAATTTTCCGAATATTCATCTTCACTACGAAGTAACCAAAAAGAGGCATCGGGAGCAGTGCCCGTCATCATGTTGGGTTGATTCATTCCTATACAGGACAATACACCCATACCATGGGTACTTTCCGCAAAAAGATCGGCATCTGAATTCACAAAATCCTTTTCTCCCAAAATATGAATATTCTTCATTGCCGGCATTCTGTCCACGTTATGAAAACCGGCATCTATAACAGCAATTACCATGCCATCGCCCCTGAAACCGGCTTTATGAAGCTTATCTCCATTACTTATTTCTATCTGACGGGTTGCAACACCGTAAATACTATCGGGACAAATTGTCAAATGATTCAGCAAAGAATCCCGCTTAGTAGACATAAAAGGTTTGTCCGGCCCCGGAGAAGTCCAAACCTTTTCCGTAGAACGAACAAAAGGCAATTTGGCTATGCGTTCTATCACATTGGAGTCGTTACAAGAGACCGTTACAAAATTATCCCACTTCCCTGCCACTACAAAATGCACTCCCTGCCGGCAGATTTCATCCACATATTCCCGGCATACCGGCAAATCGGTAGAGTCAATAGCCAAATATTGCCTTTTACGACGCTCGATAGCCCTCTTCGAGAGAAAAGCTTCCGGTTTTTTAAAAGAATAAATAGTAGCTGCCTTATCTTTCAGGCTGATGCGATACTTCAACGTATCTTGCTGTGCCGACAGTCCCGTAGCAAACAGGGCGAAGGCTAAAACGACAAACAAATTTCTCACTATCTCTATTTATTTATGATTTATATTCTCTTCAATTACCAATCCCAACCCTCTTTGGGATGCAATAAAAGCACCTCCCAAGACGCGCTTGCCGACATAAAAAACAGCTGACTGACCGGGAGCGATAGCCGAAGCTTCTGATAAGAAATGCACCAACAGCAGACCGTCATCCAGACGTTTTACTTCACAAGGAATAGGTTTACTACGATAACGAATACGCACCGTCAACCTGGACACGGAAAATAATTCCTGCTCATCTACCAGTAAATCCTGCTCCACCAACATATATTGCGCTTTCAACTGTTCCTGTTCCCCCAGCATAACGGTATTTTTCTGCGGATTGGTTTTCAACACATAAGCCGGCTTTCCCAATGCTATTTCAAGTCCTTTGCGCTGTCCCACGGTATAATAAGGAAAGCCTTTATGTTCTCCCAACTTCACACCTTCGGAATTAACAAACCATCCCGGTCCCACTTCACAATCCAGTTCAGGACAATATTCACGAAGAAAGTCACGGTAATCTCCCTTAATGAAGCAAACCTCCATACTTTCTCCTTCTTCCGCCTTCAACCGGTAACCTTTCTCACGAAGATAAGCACGTACTTCCGGTTTGGTGTACTCTCCCAACGGAAAAACACAACGTTTCAAAACCTCCTGCCCCAAACGCCAGAGGAAATAAGATTGATCCTTTTTATCATCATCACCGGCTACGACATAAATTTTCTCCCCTATCTTTTCCAAACGGGTATAATGCCCGGTCGCAATATAATCGCAGCCCAGTTTATCCGCCCACTCTTTCAGAATACGAAACTTGAACAAAGGGTTACACATCACACATGGATTCGGTGTACGTCCCTGTCGGTATTCATCCATGAAATTTTGTACCACCGTCTTACGAAAACCATCACGTTCATCTACAACATGATGTTCAATCTCCATTTTTTCAGCAAGTTGCCGCGCCTCCACAGGTTCATCCCCCCATACCCACATGGTAAGGCCGATGATATCATAACCTTGTTCTCTCAACATCAAACAAGTAGCAGTGCTGTCAATACCACCACTCATCCCCACCAGTACACGCTTCTTCAGTTCATCCATTCCCAAGTTTTTTTGATATAATCGAAACGCAAAGATACGGAAAAACCTTATTCCTCTCTTTATCAGCAAGAAAATGTTTGTTAATCCCCGTAAGCAGGAAAAAGAAGAAAAATAAAATGTAACATAAATGACATTTCAGCGTAACCGTTTCTTAACTAATATTACCGCATCTTTGCATTTGAAATACATATTACAAAAGACCGATTATGAAAAAAAGCATGCTTGCCCTCGTTGGCATTTCACTGTTTTACACAGTCTCTGCCCAGACTCCGTACAGCAATGAAGACGGAAAGAAAGTGGACAAACAGGAATTGGATATCAAAGATTATTTGCCGGAAATACATGGAACGATCCGCAGTAAGTTTGAGTATCAAACACAAATGCAAGCCGGACGGTTTGAAGTCCGCAACGCACGTATCAGTGCCACCGGCAACATTCTACCAACAGTAGCCTATAAAGCCGAAATTGACTTATCCGATGAAGGACAAATCAAAATGCTGGATGCTTATGCACGCCTTTTCCCACTAAAAGATATCACCGTCACAGCCGGACAAATGCGTGTGCCATTTACCATTGACGCCCACCGCTCCCCTCACCAACAGTATTTTGCCAACCGCTCTTTCATTGCCAAGCAAGTAGGCAATGTACGTGATGTGGGCGTCACTTTCGGCTATCGCCAGGGAACAACACTTCCCATTATCATAGAAGGAGGATTTTATAACGGTTCAGGACTAACCAACCAGAAAGTCTGGCACAAAGAAGTCAACTATTCCGCTAAAGCACAGTTCTTCTTTGCTCCCAAACTGAATCTTACTCTTAGTGCGCAAAGCATTCAGCCCTACACCGTACGTGTCAGTTCCTACGATGTGGGTACATACTATGAATTCGGACGTTTCCACATTGAAGGCGAGTACTTGTACAAGCGTTATTCCGACCATGCGTATGCCGATGTACATGCACTAAACAGCTTTATCAACTATGATCTTCCTCTGCGTAAGGTCTTTCAAAAGATGTCTTTCCTGGTTCGCTACGATATGATGACCGATCAAAGTGAAGGCCAACCGGACGAAACAACAGGGCTGCTCAAGACAGACGATTACAAACGTCACCGTATAACCGGAGGTATCACCTTCAGCCTCAGCAAAGCATTCCAGACAGACCTCCGACTGAACTTTGAAAAGTATCTCTATGCCAAAAACAGCATAGCCAAAGAATCGGAGCAAGACAAAGCGGTATTGGAATTGATGATACGATTCTAAACAGAATTACCTTTAGATATTAGAGAAATAGCTCTCTATCTTATCTTTTACCATCGCGTCTATATCCGATTCATCATATAGAATATGACCCGAATCTAATACGACAATTCTAGAACAAATGTCCATAGTATATTGAAGATTATGGCTTGACAATAAGATTGTCGTATTAGATTTCTGATTATATTCCAGCAATCAGCACTTCTCCTCGTTCCGCTTCAAGCAAATCGAGAATCAACCTGAATAGTTCCCTGATCCTCCATTTTATATAGTATTCAAGTATGAAAGTCCTTTATTTAAGGATTGAAAAAAGTAAGAAATTATATTCTTAGTTTAATTTATCCTAAAAAGAAAAGATATATTTCTATAGTTAAGATATAAGGCTTTACTTTGTTTCACTGAAAAAGGGGTGCTATTAACACTATAGCTGAGATCATACCCAATGAACCTGATACGGTTAGTACCGTCGAAGGGAATTTTCTTCTTCTCAATTTACCTATAAGGAATTAATATTCCCCTTCTTTCTATTTTATTAGAATCTCTAATTGAAGGGCGAATGTTTAACGTACAATTCATTTCACATTTTACAGCAAGTATTTCTTACCTCGACTCCGTGCGTATGGCGCTCGATGGGGGATGCCGCTGGATACAACTCCGCATGAAGGACGTCCCGGAGGAGGAAGTGCGTGTCACGGCTATTGCAGCAAAAGAGCTGTGCCGGCAATATCATGCAACTTTTATCATCGACGACCGGGTGGAACTGGTCAAGCAGATTAAAGCGGACGGAGTGCATCTGGGAAAAGCGGATATGCCCGTCGGGGAAGCACGGAAGATACTGGGCAAAGACTACCTCATCGGAGGGACGGCCAACACCTTTGAAGATGTGCAACGGCATTATGCCGACGGAGCTGACTACATCGGCTGCGGACCGTTCCGGTTCACCACTACCAAGAAGAAGCTCTCTCCCATTCTGGGCATGGAGGGTTACCTCAACATCCTGCAACAAATGCAATTACATCACATCAATATCCCCATCGTAGCCATTGGAGGCATCAACAAGGAAGATATTCCACAACTTAAAGCGCTCGGACTTAACGGAATTGCGTTGAGCGGAACAATTCTGCGGGCAAAGGATCCGGTTGAGGAGATGAAAGAAGTCATGGCATTGGCACAGCATGACCAACCACTAAAAGAATAACCTATTGAATATGGATAATCAAATAAAAATTACCTATCCCGACTCGGAAAAGATTTACAAACAAGGAGAAATACATCCCGAAATCAGAGTCGGCATGCGAAGAGTCAGTCTGACACCTACCGTCGTTATTGAGAACGGAAAGAAAGTCATCACCGAAAACCCACCTGTTTACCTTTATGATACCAGCGGAGTTTACAGTGATCCGGCAATCAGCATTGATTTGAAAGAGGGACTACCCCGCTTACGGGAATCTTGGATACGAAAAAGGGAAGTGGAACAGTTGCCGGAGATTTCTTCGGAATACGGAAGGATGCGGTTGGCCGACAAGCACCTCGATGCCCTCCGGTTCGATCATATCACTTTGCCTTACCGGGCAAAGAAGGGGCGGCAAATCACCCAAATGTATTACGCCAAACAGGGTATTATCACACCGGAAATGGAATACGTCGCCATACGTGAGAACCTGAACTGCAAGGAATTGGGCATTGAATCGTACATCACCCCGGAGTTTGTCCGCAACGAAATTGCTGCGGGACGCGCCGCTTTACCGGCCAATATCAACCATCCCGAAGCCGAACCAATGATTATTGGCTCGAAGTTTCTGGTAAAGATCAATACCAATATTGGCAATTCCGCTACGTCCTCCACCATTAAGGAGGAAGTGGAAAAGGCGGTATGGAGCTGTAAGTGGGGCGGTGATACGCTGATGGACTTATCAACGGGGGAAAACATCCATGAGACACGGGAATGGATCATCCGCAATTGTCCCGTTCCGGTGGGGACGGTACCGATGTATCAGGCTATGGAAAAGGTCAGGGGAAAAGCGGAAGACCTCACCTGGGAACTTTTCCGCGATACATTGATCGAGCAATGCGAACAGGGAGTGGACTACTTCACCATTCATTGCGGCATCCGGCTAAAGAATATCCACTATGCCAACGAACGGCTCTGCGGCATGGTGAGCCGTGGCGGAAGCATCATCTCGCAATGGTGCAAGGTGCATCAACGGGAGAGTTTCTTATATGAACATTTCGACGACATTTGCGACATTTGTGCACAGTATGACGTGGCGCTTTCACTTGGCGACGGTCTGCGCCCCGGTGCCATCCATGATGCCAACGACCGCGCACAGTTTGCCGAACTGGACACGATGGGCGAACTGGTGGAACGGGCATGGAAGAGAAACGTACAGGCTTTCATCGAAGGACCGGGACACGTGCCGATGCATAAGATCAGGGAGAATATGGAACGGCAGATTGAGAAGTGCCATGAGGCTCCGTTCTATACGCTCGGACCGCTGGTCACCGACATTGCTCCGGGATACGACCACATTACGAGTGCCATTGGTGCGGCACAGATAGGCTGGTATGGTACGGCTATGTTGTGTTACGTCACGCCCAAAGAGCATTTGGCACTTCCGCAACGGGAGGATGTCCGCGTAGGAGTGGTCACCTACAAGATTGCAGCCCACGCCGCCGATCTGGCTAAGGGACATCCCGGAGCACAGGTCAGGGATGATGCGTTGAGCAAGGCACGGTATGAGTTTCGCTGGAAAGACCAGTTCAACCTGAGCCTTGATCCCGAAAGGGCGCTGGCTTACTATCAGGAAGCCAATCATCTGAACGGAAAGTATTGTACGATGTGCGGGCCTAACTTCTGTGCCATGCGTATTAGTCAGGGGTTACGCGACTGCAATTACGACACGCAAACTACAAGTGACGCGAAGAATGCAAATGCAGAATAAGCTTCGAAAGCGACACTGTATCCTAAGCTTTATTGCTCTGGCAATGAATAATCGATTTTTAAACAGATCATAGATAAATAAGGACTTTAAAAACAAAGTAAGAAAATGATTGAAACAAGAGTATCCAAAGGTATCATCAGTACCTATTTCGAAAAGATGGAGAAGAATCTCGATTTGGATGTAGCCATTGTAGGTGGCGGACCTTCCGGTATTGTGGCAGCTTATTATCTGGCTAAAGCCGGACTGAAAGTTGCCGAGTTCGACCGCAAGCTGTCTCCCGGTGGAGGCATGTGGGGCGGCGCCATGATGTTCAACCAGATTGTCATTCAGGAGGGAGCGTTGGATATCGTTAAAGAATTTGGCATCAATCACCAGCAGTACGATAAGGAACTCTATGTGATGGACTCCGTGGAAAGTACTTCCGCCCTGCTTTATCATGCCGTACATGCAGGAGCCACTATCTTTAATTGCTATTCCGTGGAGGATGTAATCTTCAAGAACAATACAGTAGGCGGGGTCGTAGTGAACTGGACTCCGGTATTGCGTGAGGGGCTGCACGTTGATCCGCTGAACATCCTAGCAAAGGTAGTGATAGACGGCACCGGGCACGACAGTGAAATTTGTAAAACCGTAGCCCGTAAGAATGGTATCCGCCTGGCAACAGAAACAGGAGATGTCATTGGTGAACGTTCACTGGACGTCGCAGCCGGTGAAGAGGAAGTGGTGAAAGGCACTAAGGAAATCTATCCCGGACTGTACGTCTGCGGCATGGCAGCTTCCGCCGTATCGGGTACTCCGCGTATGGGACCCATCTTCGGAGGGATGTTGATGTCCGGCAAGAAGGTTGCCGATGAAATCATCGCCCGATTGAAGAAATAATAGTTGTTCCCCTTTACTGCGATCAAAAGCTAAATAACAGCTTATTAATCAATGTAAAGGGGAACTCTTTTAGGAATACTGTTTTTCCCATTCTTCTCTTTTCTTCTTTCTTGTATCATCACCCTTATAATATTCATAATCAATATGTGGATATAGACTTTCAAATTTGAACTTTAAAAAGTTATCATTATATGATTTAGGAAGATTCTTAACTAAATTGTACTTAGTTATCAACTTTTTATTTTCATCTTCAATTTCTCCTGATAACTCCCACACATCACCTAATACAGATAAAGAATTTAAAAACAACAAATACTGTTCATTTAAATTAAGGCATACTCTTAAAGATTTTATATAACCATATTTTTCTCTATACTCTAATATTTTGTTATCATTTATATAAGTTATAATTTGGTACAATTGGCGAAAATAAATCCCCAATTCTTTACTATGCCCATATAACTTTATATTATTAGTACTAAAGTAATCATTCATTTTTTTTATTTGTTTCTCTTCAATATCTATCTTAGATATAATTTCATCTGCATCCAACATACTTCCATAGAAAAAATAAAAATAAGCTAGTTTAAAATAAGAGTTATTAGGGCTATTATCATCATCAGGAGATGATAGTTCTCGTTGTACAGATGCATATATAACACTTAAAAGATCAATATATTTCCCAAAGACATCTACTCCTGAAATAGATATACTCTTCACATTGTTATTATGCTGTTTTAACATTTCATAAAAACGACTTTTTATTACGTCTTTTCTAAAAGTCAAATATGCATAATAAACAGCTAAAGCAGCAAAGAAAGTACCAAAAACGCCACCAATAAAACTTCCAATAGAAGTAAATCCGTCAAAATCAATTGGTAATTTCATATCAAAAGGCCGGCAATTTCCCCATACAACAACGCCTAATATAACTATAATTAAAGCGTAAATCAAAATGCAAGACAATATAAAGTGTCCTTTAATCCATCTCATTATTAGGAATATTTTATTTCTCATGAATTTATTTATCCAATTGGAAAGAATCAATACATTCTAATAGATTCTTTTTCATTAGGGCAAATGGTATATAACTAATCTTTCTATTATTTTCCTGATTTAACTTATTTTCTATCAATTCTAGCATCTTTTTTATAAAAAGATATTCATAACTGGCAGGTGTCTGGTAATCTCGAAGCTGATATCTTCCATTAATGGATATTCTAAATTTATTTATTGAATCAGCATTTACTTGTGTTAATACATTAAAGATTGATTCTGCGTCATTTGCATTCAATATATAATCATCAGTCCTTTTCACAAGTTTTGCATCCAACATTTCGGCATTACCATCTTTAACAGCTTGTATAATTTTTTTACAACAACAGTGTTTTGGCTCGCCAAAACAGCCTCTTTTATTCCTTTATTCAACGTCTCAGCATAATCAAGGAGTGCATGGTATTTTCTATATTGTACTGACTTATTCTTCTGCCATAAAGAAGTATAGTGTTCCAAAAAGGAAGAATCATATACAACTTTTAAAGACTCAACAGACTTCTTCATTGCTTCTTTAAATCTCATTGACACATCTTCATCAACAACAACTCCTTCAATCTGATAAGACTCCAATACTAATAACTGGCTATATATCTGTAGATACGTACCCAAAGAAAACTCACCTTCATCCACCGCCAATAATATTTCTTCTATTTTATCCTGATACTCATCATCCGATAAAGAATAAAAATTATTAATTATCTTCAAAATGCTATCCTCTTTTGTCCCCTCTTTTCTTTTCAAAGAAAGTACAATTCTATCTATTTCACCTTGAAACGCCTCAACATTAAAATATCCGGATTTAAGATAATTAGCTATGCTATCAAAAGGTTCAAAAGATTCATTATTATTCTCAAAATATTGTTTTTGGAGCTTAACCAAATAAACCTCTTCTTTTTTAGGCCTATTTTCATCTTGCAGCGGGAATTCGTTACTTAAATCGCCTTCTAAATCCAACTCGATGCCTTGTTCCTCAAGAGAAAGGATTCTTTTTGGAATCTGCAGTTTTTGGAGCAGCTCAAATGGATATAAACCTCTTTTGAACTCTATTGCAAAAAAAGTAGTATAAAATAAAACGAGCCTCCGTAATTTACTTACATATTTATCCTCAACAACTAATATCTCTACAACACGACTAATGTCTCTTAGTATCTTATCGATTGAGGTCAACAAATATTGAAGTGTCCGTAAGTTTTGGCATCTTCCTCTATCAAAAACTAATTTTACTAACGTTTTTTCTTCCTCATCCAATTTTAATATAGGATAACTATTCAATATATCACAAAGATTTGGTCTATATTCAACAGTAAAACGAATATATTTTTCTTTTATCAAAGAATACTTTTTCGCTAGTATAGGATTTTTCTCATTTAAATTACTACTTAACCTATTTTCATCACATACAATAATAGTCTTTGTTTGGCTATGTTCAATATATGAATTTATAAAGCCTAACGCCTCTTCAAAGAAAGAAGGATCAATACGCTCAAAATCATCAAAACAAAAGACAATATTCTTAGGAATATTTAATCGAAGTTCTAAGTCTTGTTCGCCTGCAACATTTCTCAATAACTCAATTTCTTCATCCATCAAAGTATGAGTTGATTGAGCTTTAATATTGATTCGAGATAACATTAATTCTTTTAATACATTCAAATCATTTATCCCAGATAAGGTAATATAAATGGGCCTATACTGCCACTCTCTCATTTTAGCTATTAAAGTATTTTTCAAAAAATAAGTTTTTCCACTACCCCATTCACCACTTATCATATAAGCATAATTAGTAGGCTCTTTTTCTTTTAAATAATCCATAATTGGGTTAAGGATAGGAGATTGACTTTCTGATAGATTTTCCATTTAAATCTTTAGTTATAAAATTAGGCACGATTAGGCATACAATATTCAATATTTTTTCTAACAAATACAAATAATATCAGTAGAAAAAGGAGAAATAATACAGTATAAATACACTTCGTATAGTCTTCCATCTTTATTGAAAGTATATATTAGAAACCAAATACTTAATCCGAGTTCCATCAAAAGACAAGCACTTGCCTAATAAGTTAACTTACAACACAAACTTTATTTCCTTATAGAAAACGGTTTGTTTTGAAGGCCAAAACGATTTGTATTGACGTTCAAAACAACTTGTTTTGAGCAGCAAAACGAGTTGTTTTCCTATAGAAAACAGATTATTCTCTTTAGTTGTACTATCAATAAAATGTAAGTTAACTTATGAGGTATGTATTGATGCAATAACGAAAGCATCATTTGGAAGTAAAGTTCAGGACTGGATTTCGGCATACAGGGCTTTCAAATGCGCAACTACCGCATCAAGATCTGCTAAAGAATGAAAACGGTTCCAGATGTCCCCCAACAAGGCGGCACCTCCAAAGCCCAAGCAAGCCACCTGCCTGATATTCGTGACGTCAATGCCCGACAGCGCTACGACTCTCGAATTAACAATGCCCTTACGAGCAGCTTCATTCAGTTCTTCCGTGGAATATCCCGAATGGTATCCCTGTTTGGAAATGCTATTGTAAACCGGACTCATAAAGACGTAATCGAAACGGGGAGTGGAAGCGGCAACTTCTTCCAGACTGTGACACGAACGGCTAAGCTGTCCGCAATAACCAGACGGTGCTTCTGGATGACGGGAGTTTAAATGAATACCCCGCAAACCGTACTGCTCCTTCAAAGCAAAGAAATCGTGAATCACGATGCGGGAATAGTAAGCAAAAGGTATTGCTTTCAAGAGTTCTTCCACTTGTCCGGCATCCGCTTGAGGCTTACGCAAATGAAGCAAGTCCAGTCCGGCACTAAACAATGCGGAAATAGCTTCCGCCTCACCCGGCAGAAAGACAGGGGATGTAATTACAATCAGTTTCATCATTCTTCTCTATTTTCCTTATACCTTTTCATGCTCTCTTTGTGTCATTCCACGCTCTATGCCCTTTCACTCCTCCTCTTCATTTCGTCTTCACTTTCCCCCGCTCTTTTTGTTCCTCTTGCGCCTACCCTATTTTATTACTTATTCTTCCTTCTTTGGTTATTTTTTCTATAAATACAAAACATATAGCCTTCCGTATTCTTGTACTTTTTCTTCCTTCCAGCTATTCTCCCGTATCTACTTATCCCTGCATATTTCCCTATTCTTCTGAATTGTCCGTTGTTTATTCCCCATGAAAATGCCAAAGCGGACCGTTACCGTGACCGATATGCAGATCACGCCCCGCTTCAATGGCTGCGGAAGTATAATGCTTGGCACGTTCCACCGCATCCGGCAGTCCGCATCCCTGCACCATGAAAGTGGCAATAGCCGAAGATAGCGTACAACCCGTTCCATGCAGGTTCCCACTTTCAATGCGAGGACTTTTATAATAATGAACTTGCTCCGAATCGCAGAGCACATCACACATTTCCTCACCGGCTAAATGTCCGCCTTTAATCAGAAAGGCACAACCGTAACGTTCCGACAAAGTCTTGCCTGCAACCAACATCTCCTCTACCGTACGAACCGGCTTTCCGATAAGCAATTCTGCTTCATGCAAATTGGGCGTAACCAACGTCGTAACCGGAAACAACTCTTCGCAAACAGCCTCAACAGCATCTTCCTCCATCAACCTCCGCCCGCTGGTAGACACCATGACCGGATCGAAAACCACCTGCTTCATCTGGTATTGACGCAGCACTCGGACTATTTCACGCACAACCGCGGCACTTCCCGTCATGCCTATCTTCACGGCATCAGGTTGCAAATCATCAAGCACCGCTTCCATCTGCTTTCCTATCAAATCCGGCGGAAGGCTATAAACATCGCTTACACCCAATGTATTCTGCACCGTCACCGCCGTAATCGCCGTAGCCGCATAACCGCCAAGTGCGGAAATAGCCTTAATATCCGCCTGTATGCCCGCTCCCCCGGAGGGATCGGAACCAGCTACCGACAATACAATTACCTTTCTATCCATTCTACTCAGAAATATTAAAGTTATGCAGCTAAATTAAAGTAAAAGTACTCTCCTGTACGAGACCCTTTCAGCACACATCCAACTTCTCTCTTAAAGAAACGTACAAAAGTAAATATATTTATTTCACTACCCTAAAGAATAAGGGTAGTAAATGAACCAATCCCCGGGACATTTCAAATCATTGAAAGGAAAGTATCCCAACTAAATTTTGTAAAAAAAGGAATAACATCTGCTATTCAGTTGCTGAACCTACTCCTACTCTATAATCTTAACCCGGTCGGGATAGCGTTGGGGAGCGGTTGGTTGTTCATCAGCGTAACCTAATGCCAGACTGATAGCCACTGCATAATCCTTCGGAATATTCAGCAATTCCAGTACGTCTTTATTTTCAGGAAGGTTAAACACCGGAACCAAAGAGCCGATAGGACAAGTCCCCAATCCCAGAGCATGAGCGCTCAGCAAAATATTCTGCATCGCACTGCCACAGTCCATCATGGAATAATCATTGCTCTTATCCCGTGCAATAACAACAAGTGTAGGTGCACCATGAAAGACACTGAATCCGGGTTCCTTGTAATGAGCGGCACTTCCTTTCATATCCTTCCCTTCGGCATACTTCAGGAAACGATTATTAATCTCCTGCAATATCTCCGGTTTCCTGACCACCCGGATTTCCCACGGTTGCTTATTCAATGCACTGGGAGCAAAAATAGCACACTTCATAATCGTATCAATCTGCTCCTTGCTCACTTGCTTATCCTTATACTTACGGACAGCACGCCGCGTCTGTATGTTATCAAGAATAGCATCTTTCTGGCTTTTACTGTAAACAGTGGTCGGTGTGGATTGCTTGCAGCCTGCCAAAACAAAAGCAGCCAGACAGCTGAGGTAAACTAACTTCTTCATATTTATTCTATTTTTTAATCCGTCAAATAAGTTGCTTTACTGTAAGAATAGCGAAATTTAAGAACCAAATATACGACAAAAACAAATACCAGCCACTGCGTGAATCCGTAATAATGCAAGGCCGATACAGCCAACGCTGTGGATAAAATGCGCAGTGTAAGCAGGAAAAGGTTTTCCAACTTGTTCCACCGCTTGCCTTCCTCCACCACTCCCCAGGCACGGGGTTGAAAGAGAGTCGTTATTTTCAGGGCGTATCCGTTCAATATCAGAATGGAATAGGACATGTACTCGTACCTGATTCCCGTTTTCAGGAACAACAACGTAACAATGCCAATCATCACTCCGTAATAGATTTGCCCCATGCGGTTATTGGGACTGGAAGGCATATCCGTTGCCATAAACACCGCCGATAACAATACCCCTCCCACCGAATATCTCAAAGCACCCGTATCCTGCAAGATCCAAACTCCCGCCGCAAAAGTCACCAATAAGGCGAAAGGAATGTGCCAGGAGATGCGTTGCCGTACCAAAAGAAAGAGCCCGCCCAATGCAATAGCAAGAATGGAATACTCTCCCAATGCCCCTCCGGTTTTATAAATCAGTCCGTCCGAGAAGTGCGAAAAGGCTTCGCTACCGAAGAAACTAAAGCCCTTCAATCCCGGAATATTGACCAATGACTTTGTCGCCCAGAGGGTGGCACCACTCATCACCGCCGGGAAAAATGCAGCCATAAACTCCCTCCCCACTAAAGCCGGATTAAATTGATTTCCTCCAAGTCCGCCCCAAAGCAGCTTACCAAAAAGAATCGCCATTGCAGCTCCAAAGGCAACCACCAACAACGGTGTTTTGGGCGAAAGCGTAAAACAAAGCAGCAATGCAGTCACCAGTGCCGAACCGTCCAAAAAGGAAGGTTTCCATTTACCCGGCAATAGGAAAGAACCTATTATTTCACTCAGCAAAGCACTTCCCATAGCGGTAAGCATCATCCAGAGTGCAGTGTAGCCATAAGCCAGACAAGCAACCACCGCCATAGGAAGCAGCGCCAGCAAGACGTCCAGCATAATACGGGTTACCGTAATCTTCGTTTTGATATAAGGATTCATCATTTGTTTCATTTCTATTCTGCAGGTTTCGTTTTATGAGTTACAGCTTACAGTCTTCTGTTTCATTCTGTTTCTCCTCTTATTCATCTTCCAGACCTTCACTGCATCCGCAACAACTCCTTACCCTTCAGGATACTCTCCAGCAAAGGTACATCACTCGGACAGACATAGGCACAAGCCGCACATTCAATGCAATCGACCACATGATACTGTTCCAAAGCTCTTTTATCGGCAAGGACTGCCGGACGGGCAAACTCCAGCGGCATGAGCTTTTGCGGACAAACATCCACACAATAACCGCAACCAATGCAGTTGTCTTTCTGTTTTTGCACGGCAGACAGCAATAAGATTCCGCCGGTTCCTTTGCCGATGCTTTGATGAGGAGATTGAAGAGCGTGCCCCATCATCGGACCTCCTTCAATCAAGAGTACATCCTCTGCCGGGAAAGTACGGTCCGGCAATGCTTGTGCGAGGAACTCTTCTACGGGAGTACCGATGCGCACCAGATAATTTCCACCGATTCCTTTCCGTGTACTTCCCAGACTCACCACCCGTTCAATGCTGTTTTGCCGTTCATAGATCGCCCTGTAAACCGCCCAAAGCGTACCGACATTGCTCACCACCACACCCCGGTCGGCCGGTATAGTTCCTTTACGCAGTTCCATACCGGTAACCGATTTTATCAATTGCAATTCACCTCCCTGAGGATAAGTATCGGGGAGCAACCGAACGCGCACCGGCAAATCATAGTCCGCAAGACAGTGTTCGAACAGCGGTTTCAGTTCGCGGTTTTGCTGCTCCAATGTAATCACAATCTTCACTGCTCCAATAACACGTTGCGCACAAGCAATCCCCTGTACCACCTGGCGGGTATGTTCATGCATCACGGCATAATCGGCCGTAAGAAAAGGTTCGCACTCCGTACCGTTCACTATAAAATACTCAATCTGTTTTTCCGTAGCTAACCGGTATTTCAGATGCGTGGGAAATCGCGCTCCGCCATTCCCTACAATACCCGCATCCGCTATCCGTTGCAAGATTTCCCCGGCAGTCAGTTGTTCAGGATCATAGTCAGGCAATTCCGCCACCTCTTCCTCATAATCATTTCGAATAATCATGCAAGGATCCGAAGCAAAGTCAATATGCTCCACCGTACCCGACACCGGAGCATGAAGGCGAGTAGGGAAAGCTCCGGTAAAACGGGCAATCTCCTGTTGCTTCAAAACCCGCTCCCCTTCTTTCACCACAGGCTGCATCACCCCGCCGAATACTTTTAGCGAAAGCCGGTACAGAGACACGGGCGCAAGAGCTTTTATAGTTAGTTGCTTATTCTCCTTCTTGGGAGATCGAATCAATAGTTTCATAAAGTAGTCCTTTGTAAAGATGCATCCGTCAGGTATCCTGAAAAGGGATGCAAGCGTTTCAATTCTTTCGAAAAGTCACTAAGCTCTTCCACGGGTGAAGCCATCAGTGCCGTAGCCAGTACATCGCCCCAAAAAGCACTACGGGTGATAAGCATCACTTGCAAATTAGCCGATGGCATTCCCGTACGGGCATTCAAGATGTGACTATAACGACGATCTCCAATCAGCAAGTAATTATTGTCCTGACCGGATAAACTAAGACAGGCATTAGCCAGTGAAACTTCTTCCCCCGACTCTTCTGGTTGTAACGGAGGTGAGACACGGACTTTCCATTCGGGATTGTCCGTAGCATTCACCCCGCAAATCGTACTCCCCCCTGCATTAATCAGCGCATCATCCACTCCTTCTGAACGTAAATAGTCCAGCACACAGTCCACAGCATAGGCTTTCAGGAACGAACCGGTAGTCAACTCCTGCCCGATACCGATTTTCACTTCATTGCCTTGTATTTCAATGTTCTTGTAATCAACCTTCTCCAAGGTAACATGAAGTTCCTCGGCAGCAGGTACGGCAATCACGCTTTCCGGATTATAAAAACCCCATAAGCGCAGTAAAGGCATGATGCTCACATCATAATTGCCTTTTACCATACGAGAGACCTCTTTCACACAAGATAGCAGTTGTATCGTAACCGGATCGACTTCCACAAAAGACCCAGCATGACGATTGATTAAATCAAAGAAGGAACCTTCCCGATAAGAATTATATCGGAGATCAACCTCCTCCAGAATGTCAAAGCAATGTTCCAGCACATCAACTCCGCAACGAATGGGAAGCTTGATCTTGATGTGACAGTGAAAAAGCCACTCGGTGTGTGAATGATAATATTTAGTGGCTGTCAGAGGCATGTTCTACGTGACGGTTGGTTTCTATGCGGACTTTAAACTTCTTCTTCTTCAATCCCTGCACTTCATCGTCCCTTACATGAATGGTTTGAAAATAAGGAACCGGATTCTCCCAGTGCTGCTGCAACGAATCAAATTCCAGATGTTGTACCTCAAACTTTGCCTCCAGGTCTCGATTGGCTTCAATGAGCGCTTTCTGCTTTTCTTCTTGTAAATGCTCCGCTTTTAATCGCTTCCATAAGTCGGTATTGCCCAACAGGAATAAGCATAAAGCTACAAAATAAAGTAAAATGGATTTTAAGTGCATCACAATGATAATCTCTATTAAGATAAATGATGCATATAAAACGTAAAAAGCGAGCAATCTGTTTGGTTCGTTTTTCCTAAAATACCTGAAGAATCAATTAAAGAAACGAAAAACAAACGCAAAACGCTATAATAGTTAAGGCATTCAAAGGTAAATGTACCGATATAACAAAAGTCCGGATATAGCAAAGCCAACAGAATATGCCCAAAAGCTCTAACTAATCTATGCCTTCCTTCATTATACAATTTGAGACAAAAGGATAATGATGAGGTAGAACTTTTAGCACGATCTCTATAAACCTATTTGACTTCGTAGATATATTATTTAGTGACGGGCACTTGCTATAACCCCAATTATTCTTTAACCAAAGGACATTTATGCCAATCATCTTTCACATAACTATCGGGATAAACCGTTTTATCAACCACAACTCCACCCTTCAAACGAATCCAAGTAGTAAAAGAACGTTTGCCCTCTTTCAATACGATAACCCTTCCTCCGTTAGGCAAGTGATTATACTCTGTATTTCCTCCGGTATAGCGGCCGTATGCCAACAAAATGCCTTTCCACATCACAGAATAGTCGTTATTGTGATCATGACCGACAAACACAGCCATTACATCACCGGCTTCCTTCATAGCAGTGAACATACCCGAATTCAACTCCGGCGAACAAACCTTTTCCATGCGGGTTCCTCGCAAAATAGCATTCGCATCCGCAGTGGCCTGATTATATTCTGGCAAAGGAATATGAAAGAAAGCCAAAGCCGGAAGAGGACGTCCACCGTTCAGCTTGGTATAAGCCGCACTCTGCTGACGATACCAGTTCACCTGATTAAAAGTCAGCCAATCATAACCTTTCACATCCGGCAATTTAGAATAAGAATGGGAATCCAGGCAATAAAGCAAAGCTTCGATCTTTTTACCGTCCGAAGATTTTAGAGGAAGAATATAATCGGGAGAATCTGCAGAACCACGATCAGGTTGGATATTATAAGGCACCGAGCGAATAAGATCGTACAACTCGGCGCGGGTTTTCCCTTGCTCGTTATCATGATTGCCAAAGGTCACTACAAAAGGTATTTTACGGGACGAAACACATTCGAGTACGGTACGCATCGCGGTATCAGCAGGCGCGCCATATATAACGTCACCCGTAAATATGACCAAATCGGGATGTTCTGCGTCCACAACCTCTTTGATACGGCTTAGTGCTGCATCGGATGCCGGATTACCATATTTAAAATGAACATCAGTAAACTGAACGATTTTAAACTCACCGTTCTTATTAAACTTCAACGGAGTTACTTGGGCCTGACAGAACAAAGCTGACGACAGAAAAAACAAACAAACAGCAAAAAAAGACTTTTTCATATCCTTAAAGATTATGCAATACAAGTTATTTATTCCCAGTCCATATTAATCAAAAACTTCTTATGCCTTTTGAATCAAGACGGTGGCATACGCAGAAATACCTTCTTCCCGCCCGGTAAATCCCAGCTTTTCAGTCGTCGTGGCTTTAATGGATATATCGTCCTCATCAATACCCATTACACCGGCTAACGTTTCCTGCATTAAAGGAATATGCAATTTTAGCTTAGGACGCTCGGCACAAACAGTGGCATCTATATTACCTACCGAGTAGCCTTTTGTAGCAATCAATTCCACTGTTTTCTTCAGTAAAATCTTACTATCTATATCCTTAAAATCTCCTGAAGTATCAGGAAAATGATAACCGATGTCACGCATATTGGCAGCCCCAAGAAGGGCATCACAAATAGCATGCACCAATACATCGGCATCCGAATGCCCCAACAATCCCTTTTCATGTTCCAAACGAATACCTCCCAACCATAATTCACGGTCAGGAACCAACTGATGGACATCAAAACCAAAACCTACACGTATCTTCATATTTCGTTTCGTAATCATTGATTGCACGAAAATACAGAAAAAAGGTGATACGACAAGAAAAGAAAGGTGAATTACGCGATGCTTTTAATAAATGAGAGAAGGACAACTAACAGGATTGAGCATACAAAAACAGAGAATAATTCGACAAGTAAGAACAGCAAGTGACAGGATCAGAATTTAGCGAACATAGAAGTCAAGAAGCTTATCTTCTCCCAAATACCCCTGCAAATGCTGGCCGATATGAACAGGTCCTACTCCCGACGGAGTCCCGGTAAATAACAAATCTCCTATCTTCAAGGTCATGAAACGACTCACGTAAGCTATAATGTCATCCACCTTAAACAACATTTCAGAAGTGTTTCCATGTTGCACTTCCTGCCCGTCAATGTCTAAATGAAAGTTCAATTGCTGTAAATCTCCACCCGCTTGTTCCAAGGAAATAAAACTACCAATAGCGGCGGAATTATCAAAACCTTTGCAAAGCTCCCACGGATTTCCTTCTGAACGAAACCGGCGCTGCATATCACGTGCAGTAAAATCAATGCCTACCGTCACTGCATCGTAATAACGATGTGCAAACCGGGGGGCAATACTTTTCCCCAAACGGCAAATACGTACCACCACCTCTGTCTCGTAATGAATCTCATTTGAAAAGTCAGGGATAAAAAAAGGCTTTCCATCCTTTAGTATAGCAGAATCGGGCTTCATGAAGATAACCGGTTCCTGATTAGTTAACGTATGCCCCAACTCTTTGTTATGCGCGGCATAGTTCATTCCCACAGCTATAATCTTCATTTATTTAACCTCGTTAAAGTTTAAACGATTGAACATCACGGCTAAATGGGCATATAAGGAAGTATTCTGAACAACAATATTCTCTGGAACGCGTATTCGGAACGGAGTAAAGTTCCACACCGCTTTGATACCGCCTGCCACCATCTTATCGGTTATTCGCTGGGCTATTTCAATCGGCACTGTCAACACGCCGATATTAACGCCATACTCTTGCACTTTCTTTTCAAAATCATCTGAATGAAAAATAGGAATGCCATTCACTTCAGTGCCTAACAACTGAGGTTTTACATCAAAAGCTGCTACGATTTCCAGACCGAAATGTTTCAAACCGGAATCACTGAGTAGCGCTCCACCTAGACTACCAACACCAAACAGAAAAGCCCTGTGAATATTGGAAAATCCAAGAAAGTCTTCCAGAACAGCTATTAAAGTATCAACCTCATAGCCTACACGTGTACGCCCTGAGATATTCACATAAGATAAATCTTTGGCTATTTGGGAAGCATCGACGTTAATTTCTTTGGAGATTTGTGTGGATGAGACAAAATGCTCTCCCTTTTGTTTCAGCAACTTTACATTGGAAAGATACCACGGAAGCCGTCTCAAGGTAGGTTCGGGCACCCTTAAAGTCTCTTTATTTTGTAATGTATTGCTCATAGTCTTTTTTTCAAATCTACATATTAGAAACGGACAAAAATAGTATTTTTTTTCGAGAATACAATTGAGTTGTCATAGAAGGTTAACAAATTTTCCACAAATCAATCAATATCATAAAATATCAGACAGCGATAACGCTATGGAAACTCCCGCAGAACGCGATTGGAAACGATCAAAACCGACGAATATTCCTGTCCGTAAAACAGTGGAAAATCCCACCGAATAACCAATTTCAGAATAAGGATGTCTGTCGTGTATTAGCAAAGTACGGATGTGTATGGCTTCATTAAATGCTTTTCTGCGCAAAAAAGGTAATTGCTTAAGAAGTAGATACGGAGTATACCATGAAAAATTGGCCTGTGCCCAGCGTTCCTTCGTGGAATATTCATAATTATCAAGCAACGAAAAACCGTCATCAAAAGAACGTCCCGTCAACAGCAACGTTGTAGTCGCAAAATGTTTAAAATCGGCAAACTGCATTTGGTTGGCTTTCCAAAAAGTTCCGGCATTCACATTCCAACAAATAGAGTTAAACATGCCGAACTCTACTTTTTGTTTGGCAGAAAACTCCAGTCTGTGGTAAGACGGGGAAACATCATTTCCTCCGAGCGCAAAGGCTTTATCATAACGAAGGGTAAACGTAGGATAACGGGATGTCTCATAGACCTTTTTCCTACCCGACATATGATAATAATGGGCAGGAGTGTATTCCAAAGCAAAGGATGCCCTCAGCAGATTATTATCCACCATTGGAGTAAATGAGGGGTTGTCAGGTAAATTAGACGCTGCTTTCTTTTTAAACCAACTCTGAGAAATATGATTATCGAGCATTTTGCGACGCTGCCACGAAAGGGACGAAGAGAACAACAGACTATTAGCCAATTCTATCTCATTCCCGAGAGAAAGAAAACGTTTATCATACAATTTCACATCATTCCGACCGAATAAGGAAGAAGACAAAGCATTAATCAGGCGGGACTCTCCACTCTCTTCATTATAATCCGCCGAAACAATTCCACCATTGAATGTTAGCTTTCCCCCACGCCGAGGTGCATACTGCAAAGTGAGGTCTCCTGTTCCTACAGCTGACTTACGAGCAGTTGTATAGTAGAGAGAAGGAGTGAAAGATAAACTGGAAGCCTTGGAAAAACGTATACCGGTACGCACCTTAGTCCCAACCCAAAATCCATCAACAAAATTATATTCAGGTACATAAGAAGTCAGACCGGAAAAAGTAATCCAAGCTTTCCCTTTTTTAGTCTGAAAAGTATTTCCCGACCAAAAAGTATCCCATATTTTATTCCCTTTAGAGGACTTACCTCCCTGTTTAACAGATATCGTATCAGATAACATCTCTTGCTTCTTACGAATATAACTCTGAGTTTCCTCTGGAAGCAATGGCACAATACGAATTGAAGCCCAATACAGAGAATCTCTCTTACCGGCCAGTGAATCTGTCTCGACACGCTCTTTTGATTCAACAATTTGCCGTTCAAACTTACGGGTAGAAATAACCCGAGTGGTATCATCTTCCACCATAGATTTCTCCATCAATTTAGATAATTTATAAGCCTCTCTGGTTGTGAGTTTTTCCTTGGAAGAAAGCTTCTCTATTTTTTCTCTAATCTTTTTTTCTTGTTTTGTTTCTGTTTTCAAAGAATGTTCGCCTGATTGTTGTTTTGCCGATCCCGTCGTTAACGGCACTACGTCATTGCCTCCTTGTTCTGTCTTCGCCTGTTCAGTTAATGCTACCAAAGGTTTTGCTGCTTCCACATTATTATAATGAACAGCGGAAAGGTAGGATGCCTCAGCTTTAAATCCCAACATGTTGATTGTACAGGACATACTGGTGGATGTTGGTAGAAATACGGAAGGTTCCACTTCGTTACAAGATGATTTGATATCGGCTTTTAATCCGCCGGCATCTATTTGAAAATTGACCGCAGATACACACCACAGGTTCTCTACAATATATAATTCACCTTTTACCAGCTTTGGATTATCACGCTTAGGTATTACCCTTATTTTATTAATCATATGATTATTTTCCACATAGCAGCCTTCAAGTTGAAAACGATAGAAAGAAAAGGCTCCATTACTCAATGGAGAAATCTTATCAAAAATAGTAGGCTCATAGAAATTAATCGTCGTCACATCCACACTTACATTGCCCTCTTCCGGAAAAGAATTACGATAAGCCTTTACACGGATATCCCATGTATCAGGAGCCTTAAAAGTCACAAACTTCTGCTCTTCAAGCACAAAAAGCTTTCCCATCCATTTCTTGGATTCTTTTCGAACTTCCTTTGAAAGTTTCAAAATAGCTGGGATACTTTTCATCTTCCCCGTCCCCTTTAAATAGGTACCAGCTTTAAAACCTTTAACTTGTGTCCGGTAATACGGAGCATAAGCAATAGCTTTTCTCATTACCGCATAGGCCGGGTCTTCAGCACCTTTAATCACACTGACTTCACGCAAAGCATAAATCCTTTCTTTCAAAATAAAGTTCCTCTCCAAGTCATGATCCGGCATTAAAAATTTTATCGTTTGCGTAGTATATCCTAATGAAGAAATATTGCAAGTATAGCTCCCTGCCTTCAGATTGGTTTGAAAGCTCCCCTTATCATCCGTAGCAAAACCTGATTGCAGCTCTTTTATATAAATAGCTGCATAAGGTATAGAATTACCGGAATCATCAATTACTTTCCCTTTAAATGTCTGTGCAAATGATGTTAACGCAAGCGCATTGAGAAACAGAAGGATGTAGAAATATCGTGCCATGTTCCTTTTTATTTATCTTATATAAAAGTCCTTTTTACTATAGACGACAAAATTGGCAAAAAATTGCAAGATATCTTGTAAAATATTACTTTTGACCGAACAAAAGCAGATTACGATATGAAGAATAATGACTGGAAAGACCGGCTAAATGTTGTATATTCCACTAGCAAAGAGTTCGATTACGAGGTTGAGGGAGACGAAGAACAAACAACTCTCCCTTCCAACCAACAAAGGTTAAAAGTGCAACTTGATCGCAAAAACCGCGGTGGAAAAGTAGTAACACTTATAACCGGATTTGTAGGAACAGAAAATGACCTTAAGGAACTAGGACGTTTATTAAAAAGCAAGTGCGGAGTAGGCGGAAGTAGTAAAGATGGAGAAATCATCGTACAGGGTGACTTTAAACAAAAGATACTGGAACTCCTTAGAAAGGAAGGTTATACACAAAGCAAGCCTGTAGGATAAACATTTGCGGTAAGAAAGAAACAAAAAAAGGGTGATCACTAAAAAAATAAGTAACCGCCCTTTTATATGATAAATCAGAATTTACTCTGCTCTTAAAGTAAAGCGTTTGAATTCAACAATGGTTAAATCCTTATCAAAGGACTTCAAGTATTCAGCAACAGTTTTGCTACCATCCTGAATATATTCTTGCTTCAACAAACATACTTCTTTATAAAACTTATTAAGGCGCCCCATAGCAATCTTCTCAATCATATTCTCTGGTTTACCTTCCTGACGAGCTTTTTCAGCAGCAATTTCTTTTTCTTTCTCCAAAACATCAGCTGGAACACCAGCTTCATCTACTGCAATAGGAGACATTGCTGCAATCTGCATTGCTACCTCATGCCCAACCGTTGAGTCAACGCTCTTATTCAGCGCTACCATTGTGCAAAGGAAGTTCTTATTCTGATGATTATAAACGGAAATAGCAGGACCTTCTATCGTAGAGTATCCGTCCAACTCCATTTTTTCACCAGTAATACCGCTTCTGTCTGTCACAGCTTGAGCAACAGTAGCATCACCCATAGGAAGTGCTTTCACTTCTTCCACAGTTTTGCACTTATTAGCTATTGCTGCGTCCAGAATATCTTGAGTTAATTTTATAAAGTCCGCATTTTGAGCAACAAAGTCAGTCTCACACTTCAAAGCAATCATAGCAGCAAAACCATCAACCGCTTTTACTAAAACGCAACCTTCGGATGCTTCGCGATCAGAACGCTTAGCAGCAATAGCCTGTCCTTTTTCACGAATGATTTTCATTGCTTCATCGAAATCTCCTCCAGCCTGAGTTAAGGCATTTTTGCAATCCATCATACCAGCTCCGGTCATTTTGCGGAGTTTGGTAATTTCAGCCATTGTTACAGCCATATAATCCTTTCTGTATTTAGTTCGTTTATAAATAAAAATTAAGCATCCTCATCTTCCTTCACATAGGCAGCGATTTTAGAAGCATTGATAGCTTCTTCATCAGACTTATCCAATCTTGCTTTCGCAGATTTTTTCTTACCTTTAGTGGCAGAAGCCTCACCGGCAGCTTCCATATCAACTTTCTCAGCTTTTCTTTCTTCCAGACCTTCCTGCATAGCGATGCAACAAGCATCTACAATTATCTCGATAGATTTAGTAGCATCATCATTAGCCGGAATTATAAAATCGATATTTGTCGGATCTGAGTTTGTATCAACAATACCAAATACAGGAATACCTAAACGATTAGCTTCACGAACTGCTATGTTTTCTTTCATTACATCTATAACGAACAAAGCAGAAGGTAAGCGAGTAAGATCAGCAATAGACCCTAACATCTTATCCAGCTTGGCACGTTGACGTGAAATTTGCAAAATCTCTCTCTTGGATAAGTTGGCATATGTACCATCATTTGTCAATTTATCGATAGTAGCCATCTTTTTAACAGCCTTACGGATGGTAGGGAAGTTGGTTAACATACCGCCCGGCCAACGCTCGATTACATAAGGCATATTTACAGCAGCGGCTTTCTCAGCAACTACTTGTTTAGCTTGTTTTTTAGTAGCAACAAACAGGACTTTTTTTCCTGATTTAGCAATTTGCTTCAAAGCTTCAGCAGCTTCATCTATTTTAGCAACAGTCTTATGAAGGTCAATGATATGAATACCATTGCGTTCCATAAAGATATAAGGAGCCATTGAAGGATTCCACTTTCTTTTTAGGTGACCAAAGTGGCAACCGGCTTCTAATAAAGTATCAAAATTAGTTCTTGACATTTTGTTTTTTCTTTAAATCGTTTACTTTCTTTTTTGTTTTTTCTAAACCAACCGTCGGGTAGCCTTATATTAAGAGTCCCGATAGTTTAGATGCTAAACGCCTGATCAGTCGAGAGTTGAGAGTTAATAGTTGAGAATTATACAACTTGTCCGCCCAACAATCCTCTAACTCTTAACGTTTACTGAACTGGAATCTCTTACGTGCTTTTGGACGTCCCGGTTTCTTACGTTCAACAGAACGAGGATCACGAGTCATAAAGCCTTCTGCACGGAGAGCAGCCTTGTCTTCGGCATTAATTTTAACCAAAGCACGGGCAATAGCCAAGCGCAATGCCTGAGATTGACCAGTGAAGCCACCACCACCCAAATTAACCTTGATATCGTACTTCTCAGCAACACCAAGTTTACTTAATGGTTGTTTAACCACATATTGAAGAATAGATGATGGAAAATACTCGGCAAGGTCTCTCTTGTTAATAGTAATCTTTCCACTACCTTCGGTTACGAAAATACGTGCAATTGCACTTTTACGTCTGCCTAATGCATTTACTACTTCCATTATCTTTTATTTAAGTAAGTTTATATCAATTGATTTAGGACTTTGAGCTTCGTGTTTATGTTCACTGCCGGCATAAACAAACATATTGCCTAATAGCTGAGCACCTAACTTATTTTTAGGTAACATACCCTTTACTACTTTTCTCAATAATCTTTCTTCACCATTCGGTTTAGCTTTCAAACGGGCAGGAGTCATTTCTCTCTGTCCACCCGGATAACCTGTATAGGACAAATAAACTTTGCCATCCCATTTATTTCCGGTTAGTTTTACCTTATCAGCATTAATAATGATCACGTTATCACCGCAATCTACGTGGGGAGTAAAGTTTGGTTTATACTTACCCCTAAGCAATTTCGCAACTTTAGCACCCAGACGTCCCAATACCTGGTCTGTAGCATCAACAACTACCCATTCTTTAGTAGCTGTCGCCTTATTTGCAGAAATGGTTTTGTAACTTAAAGTATCCACTCTTAATTGTTTTTTTTAAATGTTACTACTAAAATACGTCTTCACTACAAGCTATTTACCCCGGACAAAGGTAATTTAACTCGCTATGAATTAAAAACTTATCCTTTTTAGATAATAATCGGCTTGCAAAGGTACGGATTTTATTAAAACTGGCAAACGTTTTTTCTGTTTTTTAAAGAGTCAAAGCTTTAACGTACAATACCTTCAGGAAATTCAAGTGGCATAACCAAGCGTTTCCAAGTTTCATGATACCACGTATTTAATTCATTGCCTTTTAGATCTTTCGCAATAAAATACTTCAAATGCATAATTCCCCCTTCTTCCATTTCAAACTCTAAAATATTATCCTTATTATCTAACATCGGCAAATGAATGTTTTTTTCAATGCTCTCCCGGTAAGTATTATCAGCTAATTGCTCATATGTACCATATCCTGTAATAATAGCATCTTTTCCGGGAATGAGCGTAAAATTAACAATGTGCCCATCTGTAGTAAGTACCTTGAATGTATTACTGGGTTTTAACATACCAGGAATACCTTGTTCTTCGGACACATAATGACAGAGTTGCCAAATACCTTTCAACTCGGCAGGTTTGAAATCTTCTTTTTTTTGTGCCCTGACTTCACCTGCTATCCCTAGCAGCAATGCCGCTAGTGCGATAATAAAATGATTTGTTTTCATAATCGGCAATATATTGGTTAACGTATTGGCTATCTAGCTCTTACAAATATACACTTTAACTCTAATAAAGCAACAATTTAAGCAAAAAAAATCCGTATAACTCAAAGATTATACGGATCTGTTTATAAAAAGACAATCAATTTTAGAACTCAGCGTTATGTGGTGTACGGGGGAAAGGTATCACATCCCGAATATTGGCCATACCAGTGACAAACAATAACAATCGTTCAAATCCGAGACCAAAACCAGAATGAGGACAAGTACCAAATTTGCGAGTATCAAGATACCACCACATGTCCTTCATCGGAATATTCAATTCGTCGATACGAGCCAATAACTTATCATAATCAGCCTCCCGTTCAGATCCACCAATAATTTCACCAATCTTAGGAAACAACACATCCATGGCACGAACCGTCTTACCATCCTCATTTTGCTTCATATAGAAAGCTTTAATTTCTTTAGGATAGTCTGTTAGAATAACCGGACGCTTAAAATGCTCTTCCACTAAATAACGTTCATGCTCGGAGGCCAAATCCACTCCCCAATATACAGGAAACTCGAATTTATGTCCCTTAGCAACAGCCTCTTCCAGTATCTTAACGCCCTCGGTATAAGGCAAACGAACGAATGCTTCTTTCAAAACACTCTGCAAACGTTCAATCAACCCCTTATCAAACATATCATTCAGGAATTTTATATCATCCGCACAGTGTTCCAATGCCCACAAGACACAATACTTAATGAACTCTTCTGCCAAATCCATGTTGTCAACAATATCATTGAACGCAACTTCCGGTTCAATCATCCAAAATTCAGCTAAATGCCTGGGAGTATTGGAATTTTCGGCACGAAACGTAGGACCAAACGTGTAAATAGCCCCTAAAGCAGTTGCAGCAAGTTCTCCTTCAAGCTGTCCTGAAACAGTCAAACTTGCCTGCTTACCAAAGAAATCATCATCATAAATAATCGAGCCATTTTCATCCTTCTTCAAATCATAGAGGTTCTTTGTTGTTACCTGAAACATCTGTCCGGCACCTTCACAGTCTGAACCTGTAATAATAGGAGTATGAAAATAAAAGAACCCCTTCTCGTGGAAAAAAGAATGAATAGCAATAGCCATATTGTGACGGATACGGAACACAGCACCAAAAGTATTAGTACGGGGACGCAAATGAGCAATCTCCCGCAAAAATTCCAATGTATGACCTTTCTTTTGTAACGGATAAGTATTATCACAAACGCCCAAAACTTCAATATCAACCGCATGAATCTCATTCTTCTGACCACTTCCAACAGATTCGGTAAGCTTACCGTTTACACTTATACAAGCACCTGTTGTTATCTTTTTCAGAAGTTCCTCGTCAAAAGAAGCTAAATCAACTACTATTTGTACATTATTTATTGTAGAACCATCATTCAGCGCGATAAAATTAACTTGCTTACTACCTCTGCGGGTACGAACCCAACCTTTTACGTTGACCATTGCGCCAAAATCAACCCGCTTCAACAGATCAACAATCTTTGTTCTACTAATTTTTTCCATAAATGTCTGTTTTAATACCTATATTATATATTACTCAAAGGAACCCATATGCAAATAGTTCACTTCTTGCTGAGTTAAGAAACGCCATTCACCACGACGTAAGCCTTTTTTAGTAAGACCAGCAAAATAAACACGATCCAGCTTCAGTACTTTATAGCCTAAAGATTCAAATATACGACGCACAATGCGGTTTTTGCCACTATGTATTTCAATACCAACCTCTTTACGTTTCATGTCATCAACATAGTTTATAGCATCTGCGTGAATCTCACCATCATCAAGTTCTACACCTACCATAATCTGATCCATATCGGCCTTAGTCACATTCTTATCCGTATGAACCTGATAAATTTTCTTCTTTAAAAATTGAGGGTGAGTTAATTTAGAAGCCAGATCACCATCATTTGTCAATAGTAAAACCCCAGTTGTATTGCGATCAAGACGTCCTACCGGATAAATGCGTTCATCGCAAGCCCCTTTCACTAAGTCCATTACCGTACGGCGAGCTTGAGGATCATCAGAAGTCGTTACACAGTCTTTAGGTTTATTCAATATAATATAAATCTTCCTTTCAATGCTAACTAACTGATCATGGAATTTCACCTCATCATTACGCCTAATCTTGGTACCAAGTTCAGTTACAACAACTCCATTGACCGAAACAACACCAGCAGTAATAAATTCATCAGCTTCTCTCCGAGAGCAAACACCAGCATTTGCTAAAAATTTATTCAAGCGAATCAGTGCGTTAGGATCAACAAATGACTCCTTATATTCAATCTGTTTTTTCTTACTATACTTAGCATTAGGATCATAATCCGACGTATGACGTTGTTGAGGACGTCCATACGACGGTCTTCCCCCACCAGAATTAAAGTGTGGGCGTTGAGGGCGGTCACCGTCATAAAAACGTGGACGATTATCCGAGCCATTATTATTAAAGCGTGGGCGTTGAGGACGGTCATTACTTCCTGAGTTGAAACGAGGACGTTGAGGACGGTCTGTACTATACGAACGCTGAGAATAATCATCATCGGCATTATTGTTACGTGGACGATAAGGACGTTCATTTCCATAAGGACGTTGTGGACGGTCACCATTGTCTGAATTCGGATTAAACCTAGGACGATAAGGACGATCACCACCGTAAGAACGTTGCGGACGGTCACCATTATCTGAACCCTGAAAGCGCGGTCGATAAGGACGGTCAGTGCTATAAGACCGTTGTGTACGTCCACCATTGTCGTTGTTCAAGCGCGGACGATAGGGGCGATCATAGCCATTCTCTTTTTCAAATTTGTTGCCTGAATTCTCCTCATTGGAGGAAGCGTCACGCCAATTTTCATTTTCTGTATTCATTGTTTTATTCGAATAAAATTAAACGTAATGACCTCACGGTCATCTTTTTTAAGATCTCACTTATACCTAAATATATATAATAATTTAACAAATGTTTAGTTGAAAAGTTAGTTGCCTAAAGCTAAAAATAACAGTAATTACTTTAAATACCTGTATAGTTATGAGGAGTAATAAGACGTAATTCCTTCTTTACCTCTTCACTTACATTCAAATCTTCTATAAAATCTTTAATAGAAGTTTCTGTAATAGCCTGATTCGTACGGGTCAAAGCTTTTAATGCTTCATAGGGATGCGGATAAGCTTCACGACGCAAAATCGTCTGAATAGCTTCTGCTACTACACTCCAACAATTATCTAAATCACGATAAATCACATTCTCATTCAACAAGAGTTTACGCAAGCCCTTCAAAGAGCTCTGAATAGCAATAATCGTATGACTGAAAGGAACCCCTATATTTCGTAATACCGTGGAATCAGTCAAGTCACGTTGTAAACGGGACACAGGTAATTTAGAAGATAAATGTTCAAAAATAGCATTCGCCAAACCTAAATTACCTTCTGCATTTTCATAATCAATGGGATTAACCTTATGCGGCATAGCACTCGAGCCGACCTCTCCTGCTTTAATCTTTTGTTTAAAATACTCCATAGATATGTATTGCCAAAAATCTCGATTCATATCTATCATGATAGTATTCAACCTCTTCATTGCGTCAAATATAGCTCCCAGATTATCATAGTTTGATATTTGCGTTGTATACTCTTCGCGCTCCAAACCTAATTTTTCTGCAACAAACTTATCACCAAAAGCTTTCCAATTATAGTTAGGATAAGCTACATGATGGGCATTATAATTTCCGGTAGCCCCACCGAACTTAGCGGTTATCGGGCACATTTTAAGCATAGTTAATTGGCGATCAAGACGATAAACAAAAACCATGATTTCTTTCCCTAAGCGAGTGGGTGAAGCTGGTTGCCCATGTGTTCTTGCCAACATTGGAATATCGGCCCATTGTTCTGCATATGTACGAAGTTGAGCTATTAGCTCTTCTACTTGAGGGTAATAAACCTGTTGCAGAGCATCCTGTATGGACAGAGGTACGGAAGTATTATTAATATCTTGGGACGTTAATCCAAAGTGAATGAATTCTTTATAGTCATCCAGTCCTCCAAGTACATCAAACTTTTCTTTTAAAAAATACTCAACCGCTTTAACATCATGATTTGTTACACTTTCTATAGCCTTAATTCGCTGGGCATCAACTTCTGAAAAATCGCAATAAATCTTCCGCAACGATTCAAATATTCGAGGATCAATGTTTTTTAATTGCGGTAATGGCAATTCACACAAGGCTATAAAATATTCTACCTCAACCCGAACACGGTATTTCATCAGTGCAAATTCGGAAAAGTATGCAGCAAAAGGTTCGCTTTTTCCTCTATATCGACCGTCAATCGGTGAGATTGCAGTAAGTACATCAAGTTCCATAAGTCGTATTTCGATAATTATCAGGTTGCAAAGTTAGCGTTTTTTCAAGTAACAAGAAGAAAAATTGCAAGAAAGTTAGCAAACAATACAGAGCTGAGATCAAAAAAGATACATCGTAATATGATATGCAGTAATAATTATAATATTGAATCAGACTAATACCTGCCAATAATCATCATATCTCGTTTTTTTTTGCGACATTTGCAACTTATTTTTAATATTCACACTTTATTAACATTCTATGAAAACCAAAAACATCATTTTCTTGTTTCTGGCAATGGGAACGAGCTTATTAAGCGCACAAAACTTACAACTCCATTTCGATTCCCGCCATTCACTTTATGGCAACAATGCCGCACCAATTAATTTTATGACAGCTACTTTCGAAATGTATAAAGCAGACAAGTGGGGTTCCACCTTTATGTTTGCCGATTTTGATTTCAGTTACAATGATCGCAACATCGGACTGGTATATACAGAAATTGCACGAGATTTTAAAATTGGAAATTTCCCACTAATGCCACATATCGAATATAATGGAGGAATAGGATTGGCACGTGACACCGAATTTGGCTTTACAATCCCTAATGCATATCTGGCAGGAGCCTCATATTCATTTAAACTCGGCTCTTTTTTCATGGGCACATACCTTGCATATAAATTGAATGCATTTGAGAAGAAAAGTAATGATATACAATGGACAGTAAATTGGAACGGCAACCTTTTGAATAATAAACTGACTCTGTCCGGCTTTATGGATTTATGGTCCGAAAACAAAGATCGTACCGGAAAATCAGGAGAATCAGGAAAGAAAGCTGTATTATTGAGCGAACCACAAATCTGGTACAATTTCACTCCGAACTTCAGTATGGGTAGCGAAGTGGAACTCAGTTACAATTTCGTAAAAGCACAAGAGCAGAATCGCTTTTTTGCATGCCCAACTATCGCCGCTAAATGGAATTTTTAATAAATACTACACTATACAATTATGTTAGATAAACTGTTTAAACTAAAAGAAAACCACACGACTATACGTACGGAACTCATTGCCGGCGTTATCACATTCTTAACCATGTCTTATATTTTGGTAGTTAATCCCAATATTCTTGGCGAAACCGGAATGGACAAAGCCGCACTATTCACAGCTACAGCTCTTGCCAGTGTACTTGGAACACTATTCATGGCGTTCATACCTAATCTACCTATAGCACAGGCACCAGGCATGGGATTGAACAATTTTTTTGCGTTCTCTGTAGTGCTTGGTTTAGGATACTCCTGGCAGATGGCCTTAACTGCCGTATTCATTGAAGGAATTGTTTTCCTTATCTTAACTTTTTTCAATGTACGTGAAATGATTGTGAAAAGCATTCCAAAGTCTATAAAGAATGCTATTCCTGTAGGTATCGGGCTCTTTATCACGCTTATCGGCATGAAAAATGCCGGTTTGGTTGTGGCAAATAGCAACACCGTAGTTTCCCTTGGCGACTTTTCTGACCATAACGTATGGGTAGCCTTAATTGGTCTGATAGCAACAGCAGCATTATATATTAAAAAGGTGTACGGCTCTTTTTTCATTGGCATAGCTATAGCAACCATCGCGGCAGCATTACTCGGACTAGTACATTTACCTCAAAACGGAATATTTTCCTTACCCCCCGACATCTCTCCCATCTTTTTTCAATTCAGCCTTGATAAGATATTCTCACTTGATATGTTGATCGTTGTCTTCACGTTCCTCTTTGTAAACCTATTTGATACTGTTGGCACTTTATTGGGAGTGGCTAGTAAAGCGGGATTGATAGACAAAGACGGCAATTTTCCACAAATAAAAAAAGCATTATTTGCTGACGCCCTAGGCACCACCGTTGGTGCGGTATTAGGAACCAGCACCGTGACTTCATACGTGGAAAGTGCATCGGGGGCGGCAGCTGGTGGACGAACCGGATTGACTTCCGTATCTACCGCTACGATGTTTGCTTTATCATTATTTTTAGCTCCGCTTTTCCTAATGGTTCCGGCTGCGGCCACTTCACCGGCATTAATCATTGTAGGGTTATTCATGATTACTTCCGTTGTCAATATTGATTTTAATGACATGAGTGAGTCGCTCCCGGCCTTTCTCACCATGACTATGATGCCTTTTACTTTCAGCATTGCAAATGGAATCGTATTTGGCATGTTATCATATGTCATCCTTAAGGCTCTTTCTGGTAAGTTCAAACATATATCAACGACAATGTGGGTAATCTTTGCCTTACTACTGCTCAAGTTGATATTGGGAGGAATGCATATTATTTAAATAAAACGCGAAGAGACTTGAAATTAGTAAATGGCATACCCAAAAGATACTAAATTTTAAGTCTCTTCTCTAAAGAATATTCCAAATCTGATTCAAGAGTACAATTCTTTAGTCTATTTCCAAAGAAATTTATCAAAGAACATAAGTTAGTTACCATGAAAAGAATTTTATACCTCATTCTGCTCGTTTCTTTTTCCTTCAACTTAAATGCTCAAAACAGCTACAAGATAGAGAAGGATATTTCATACATTCCTTCGTCAGAGACAGATGCTTATAGAAAAGAGCGATGCAAACTGGACATTTACTATCCCGAAAACAACAAAAACTTTTCCACAGTTATATGGTTTCATGGAGGTGGTTTGGAGGGTGGTGAAAAGTATATTCCCAAAGAACTAAAGGAGAATGGAATTGCTGTCGTTGCTGTAAATTACAGATTGAGCCCTAGAGCAAAGAATCCAGCCTATACCGAAGATGCAGCAGCCGCTGTAGCATGGGTTTTTAACAATATTGAAAAATATGGAGGGTATAGAAACAAGATATTTGTGTCGGGACATTCGGCTGGCGGATACCTTACCCTAATGCTGGCCCTTGACAAAAAATATCTAAAAGAATATAACATAGATGCCGATCAGGTAGCTGCTTATTTACCTGTCAGCGGACAAACATTGACACACTTTACCATCCGTAAAGAACGCGGACTATCACTGCAAATTCCCGTAATAGATGAATATGCTCCTGTACACAACATACGTCAGGACACAGCACCTATCGTATTAATTACAGGTGACCGAAACCTAGAAATGGCAGATCGTTGGGAAGAAAATGCACTTTTAGCTTCAATGCTGAAGAACATTGGAAACAAAAATGTATCAATATATCAATTGGCCGGATTCGATCATGGACGAGTCGTAGGACCTGCATGTATCCTTATAGCCAATTACATTAAAGGCAAATAAAAAAAATAGTTATATTTAGCAGCTGCATTTTATACTTTTCAGGCCTTGTTTTAGGATGGAAATAAATCAGCCCTAATCTCATCCTGATTCAGTCCCGGACTGAATGCTATTCAATCGTATACTGATCCTATTTCAGTCCAAGGCTGTTTATACCCCCTCTCAGAAGGCTTCTGAAGGGGGATGGAATTGCTTCATGGTTTATAGAAAATGAGAATAATGATAATGGTAAAAAATAGGTATTTAATTACATCTTCTTATCAGATGACAGGGGGGCGTTTATTGAAAACAGGAATAGATTTAGAGACCGCTTCATCAATCGTTCGTTAGCAATTCACGATTTTTCAGTAAATGATTAATTCATCGAGCTGACGTTATTTAGGACTTGCTCTGTTTTTAACCCGAAAGGTTTCTACTAATACAGCACGTAACTTATAAAGAAAAGATAACTAGGCTGGAATATAAAAGAAGGAAAGTAGCCAAACATTTCTTCATAGAAAAAAGAGTCCTATAAATACGCGGCACTATACTTTACCCCTATGAAAAGTATTTAAAGGTAATAAAAACAGGTCGTATTCTAAAATTGCAACTTCATTCGAAAAGCATTGGACGAATCAGCATAATAATTTTCAAGGACAGATACCATATTAAACCCGCTTTTTTTATATAGATCAATCGCTACAAAGTTATCGGTTTTTACTTCAAGACTAATCTGATGAAAACCATTATGAGAAGCATAATCTTTCGCTTTATCGACAAATTTTGTTCCTAGATGTCTCCCCCGGAAGTCAGGATGAACAGCTACAGAATAAATACGAATGCAGCTCAATCCTACACGATACAAGAGCGAAATGTATCCGACAATCCGCTCCTTGCATTCCGCAACATAACAAACGCCCTGTGCATGTGCGATAAGATAATTCAACTGACGCCGGGAAAACCGATCGTAATCAAAACAGGCATTCTCTACCTCTACGATCTGTTCCAAATCGGCATGAGTAGCAGTCCTTATGTTCACGGAATTTTCCATCCGATTCCCTATTTATTAATTAATTGTCCAAAGTGATCAATAATACGATAATAAAGTTCATCTCCAAGTATCTTATCTTCCAGACCGTGGTCGATACTCGGATTATCATTAATTTCTATAATAACCACTTTTCCGTTCACCACCTTCAAGTCTACTCCATAAAGCCCTTTGCCTATAAAAGAAGTTGCTTTAAGTGCAGTTTTAAGTATCTGAGGTGGAACACTATAAATAGGAATGGTATCAACAAGCCCCTCTTCACATTTTCCATTATCACAATGCAAATAGATTTGCCAATGCCCCTTCGCCATGTAATATTTACAGGCAAACAAGGGCTCTCCATTCAATATACCAATCCGCCAGTCAAAATCAGTTGGAATGAACTCCTGTGCCAGCAATATGGCAGACCTCTCAAAAAGTATGGAGAAAGCCTTTTCCAAATCGTCTTCATTACAGATCTTTTTCATCCCGTGTGAAAAGGACCCATCGGGGATTTTCAGTATAAACGGAGCACCTAATTTACGGCTAATTTCCTCGAAAGAATTATTATTGGAATGAAAAACCAGCGTCGATAAAGGTGCGGGAATCTTTTCTTTTTCCAGTAACTCATTCAAGTATACTTTATTCGTACAACGAATAATAGATTGTGGATCATCAATCACAGCTATTCCATATTGCGTTGCTTTTTGAGATAAGTGAAAAGTATAATGATTCAGTGAAGTAGTTGCCCTTATAAATAACGCATCAAATTCCATCAGTCGTGCCGCATCTTCTTCGGTTATCATTTCCGCATGCACATTCATCTTTCGGGCAACTTCCAAAATCTTGGATAATGCCCCTCTATTACTTGGAGGAAATTTTTCTTCGGGTTCATACAATACAGCCAAACTAAAACGTGGCGCCTTATGAGAACGGGGAGTGCGCCATACTTTTTTATTAAAATTGTCAAGCGCATCGGCGAAATAATCCTGTCCTTCATCAGAAAGCCGACCGATAGGCAAAGCCTGTACACTTTCAATCTGATTTTTGGCTGTTGCATTGAAACAAACCTGCAATAAAGGACATGGATAATTATCAAAAATAAACCGTGCAATCTTTTCCAATCCTTTTTCCTTGCATCTGCCAAAATAAATATTAAGATTCCAATTTTCAGTGATATTATTTTTTTGTATCCACTGGTAACAAAGCTTTTGCAGCCCCACATCCATACGAACACCTGTACCTGATTCTAGTTTATTGAGAACCTCTACTCCCGGAATTACCCGATGTCCCCTGGCTTGTGCAAGTAATGAGCTATAATAACCTTCCGAATTATAACTATAATCATTACTTAGATTAATTACCAGCCGTGTCCCTTTACCCAAAGATTTATCCTTCAGATACTCCGACACAGTAAGTGTGCTGCTGGTCTCACAATACGGTTTCCAGTCATCCAGACTGTCCAGCAGAATAACAACATTATTCATTCTTTATTGTATCTCAATCATGGGCGCAAATGTAGTTAATAAACTAACATTATATTAATCCATAGAATATTATTTTTATCGTATTGCCAATAATTTATTCGGCCTTTTATTGTCTGCCCCATCCAGAAAGAATGACATAGACAAAATTAGATTCAAGGCATCTCCAAGATGATCAATGTGTAAGAATAAGAGAGAAAGCAAGATCGCTTTATAAAAAGAGAAAGCAAGGGAAAATAAGGATAGACAATCATACGCTAACGGACTGTATAACAGAATTGTGCAGATCTCAAAAAAGCTCTACGAGAAGAGGTTCGTTCCTCTAGAGTATACGACAAACAGGGCTTTTCTCGTAGAGCTTCAATCTGTCACACAGAGAAATTGACAATCAGAGAATAGAAATGAATATAATAGAAGTATAACTATATTATTGGTTGAACATGAAAGCGGTATCAAATAGAGGAAATTACTATTAGACTTTATTAACAATATTTTCTCTTAAAATAGTTGCTTTTGCTAGAGTATACGAGCAACGAAGCTTTTCTCGTAGAGATCCAATCCTTTACTCTGAAAAGCGAACAGTGGAACTACTAAAAGAGACAAGTGATAAACTTAAATGTAAAATTTAAGAAATACTATATTTCCTCTTACAAGGCTAAAAACAAAAAATACGGTCTCTAAAAATAGTTATTTGTGCGCTTCATTTATCCCTAAACTCGATTGAATAGTATTCCTAAATTTGTCCATATTCAAATTCCGGAATATCACCTTTTGCTGAAGTCTTAGCAAAATCAATCAGATTAGAAAGATGACGCAGGACTAATTCCTTCATTCCATCTTTGTCTTTATCTTTAATTTTTTGTAACATTTCTCGATGTTCCGCATGAACAGTTTTTTGCGGAACGGCACAAACCTTGTATTTCTGATAATACTTTAAAATATCCGGGGTAATTATAAGTAAGAGTGAGCTAATAACCGGATTATGCCCACCTACTGCTATAGCCTGATGAAAAGCAAAATCTTTCTCAACCCGAAGGTCCGTATCAAAACCCTTTTCAAGTTCAATAAGAGCCTTTTCAATATTCTCCAAATCTTCTTCTGTACGGTTAGCTGCACTAAGTTTACAGACCTCCACCTCTAATAGTACACGTACATATACCAAACTTCCAAAATCATATTTACTAATTTTCAGGGCATCTGTAATCATTGTATCCAATTGATCCTTTGAAAACTCAGAAACAATAGTTCCACTTTGTGGATATGTTTTTACAATACCATATAACTCCATCTTTTGCAATGCTTCACGAACATGTGACCGACTAACATTTAAAGATTCGGACAATTTTCGTTCTGAAGGCAAACGTTCACCGGGTACAATCTGACGCTCTGAAATTTGTCTTTTTATGTGTTCTATTACAAATTTAACTGGTTGCGAGTTTACTTCGTCTTCCATAAGATATAAGTACTTTATAAAGATTTTCCTTTCTATTTCGGCCGTAAAAGTATAAATATTATCTTTTAAAGTAAAGCTTTATAATAAAAATATTCTTTCCCCTTATATAAAGAGGTACGCGTAACATACTGTTTATCTGCCCCATATCATAATAGTTAATAAATAATAATTGGTAGACCAAAAATTTGGTTTACCAATTATTATCATTACGTTTGTCACAGAAAAAAACAATCTATGCTATGAACAAACCTCTGCATTTAAAAAAAGTAACTCTAATGTTCCTTTTGTTAGCCGGAACATTAAACATTTACTCTCAACATGTGGTTACTGGTAAAGTAACAGACTCACAAGGTCCTCTGATCGGGGCTGCGGTAACCATAAAAGATGCCTCTATTCCTACCGGAACGGTAACGGATGTCAATGGCAATTATTCAATCAAAGTTCCTAATTCCAAAACAATTCTGATTTATTCTTATATCGGTTATACTAATAAGGCGGAAGTGATTGGCAAGCGGACTACTGTAAATATTACATTGGAAGAAGATTCAAAGATGTTGGATGACGTCGTAGTAATCGGTTACGGTACACAAGCAAAGTCCCATTTAACCGGCTCAATTTCTAAATTGGATGGCCAGTCCCTAATCAATTCCCCGGTAAGCGATGTAACGACCGCTTTACAAGGCTCGATGAGCGGACTTACCATCGCTAACGAGACATCAGAAGTGGGTGTAACCCCTTCTATCCGTATACGTGGAGCCAGCTCTATTTCCGCTGAAAGTGAACCGCTCGTCATCATTGATGGGTTCCCGGTGGAAGGTGGGCTCTCATCTATCAATGCATCGGATGTGAAATCCATCGAGGTTCTGAAAGATGCAGCCTCAGCTGCTATCTATGGATCGCGTGCCGCTAATGGTGTTATCATGGTAACAACTAAAAGTGGAACACCAGACAAGCCCAAATATTCATTCAAATTTTACCAAGGATTTAAATATGCTTATCAATTACATGATATGATGACCTCTTCCGAATGGCTCAATTTATTGAATGAAGAAGCGGAAATTGGAGGTCCTACGGTTCCAGCTGCCGCCCGTGCCGCCGCATATTTGGAAAGCCAGATGGGAAGTACCAATTGGCAAAAAGAAGGACTACGAGATCTGGCTGGTATAACAAACGCACAAATGAGTATTTCCGGTGGACGCAAAGAAACCAAATATTTCATATCGGCTGCTTATACCAAAGACCAGGGAGTAATGCTTCAAAACTCCTTAGATAAATTGAACTTCCGCACAAAATTGGATACTAAACTCTCGAGAATTACCAGTATCGGCGTAAATTTGTCCGGGACCTATAAAAAAACGGAACGCCCGAAAAACAATTTTATAGATTTCTACCGCACTCCATCGTTCCTTCCGGTTTATCATAATGATTTAAGTACCGCACTAACCGGATATACCGGATTTGCAAGAGGAAGTCACTTCAACAATATCATAACTCCAACCGGAACGCCAGACGCGGAAGGGAATCCGACTTCAGAGACATCCTCTCCTTTTTCTTCAGCCAATAATAATCCACGAAGCGTAATGGCTAACACGACACGCTGGAGTGAATCTATGCAAGGATTAGCTAGTATATACCTGACTATTGATCTTTGTAAAGGGCTACAATTTAAAACATCCAATGGACTAAATGTCAGCTTCAGCCCCTCCTATTATTACGGAAACAAGAATGCAACAAAAGATAAAGAAGAAAGTCGGGCTACTTACTTCAGTTCACTTTATGTGGATTTGCTAAGCGAAAACACCTTGAACTATCACCTGAACTTTGGGAAAAACAAATTCCACAGCATTGAAGCTTTATTGGGCTACACCATAGAATCAACGCGAAATCAACGAGTAGCCATGACCGCTACCGGATTTGCAACCGATGATATTCACACATTAAATGCAGCTACCGTCTATTCACTGGCAAGTGAAAATAATGGAAATACGGATGGGACAGGAACTTTCCGGTACCCAGATGTAGTTTTGGAGTCATACTTGGGACGTATCAATTATAACTACCGCGGTCGTTATTTACTATCCACTTCCCTACGTCTCGACCGATCTTCTTTATTTTCAAAAGGGAATCGAAATGCATGGTTTCCTTCCGTATCGGTAGGTTGGCGTGCAAGCGAAGAAAAATTCATGAAGAGCATAGATGCTATCTCTAATTTAAAGCTTCGTGCTTCTTACGGTGCAACAGGGAATAACCGTATTAGCTACGACGCTGCCCTTGAAGTACTGAATAGTGCCAACTATGTGACCGGATTAGGTACAGGACAATTGGTTTCCGGTTCAGCAAATACATCATCCACCCTTGCCAATTCAAACATTACGTGGGAAAAGACAGATGAATTCAACTATGGTTTGGATTTAGGACTCTTTAAAAATAGAATTAACCTTTCAATAGATGCTTATTATTCAGTTACCCGAGCTTTATTGTTCGCACAACCCACACAATCGTTCACTGGTTATAGCTACTATTGGAACAATATCGGAAAGGTACGTAATTCCGGTTTGGAAATCCAGATTGATACACACAATATCAAAAATCGTAAATTCTCATGGAATACAAACTTTAACTTCTCACTATCGCGTAACAAATTACTAGAACTAGGCGGAGAACAACAAGTTATCAGTCAAGGAGAAAGGAGTGAATGTTATATAGCCAAAGTGAGTTCACCACTGATCCAATTCTATGGTTACAAAACAAATGGCGTATGGAACAGCACAGAAGAAATTAATGCCAATCCCCATTTTGCAAATGACGTGCCTGGAGGATTACGTATCGTCGACACAGACGGAAATGGCTCATTGACTTCTGATGACCGTGTTCCCTTGGGTAATCCGTATCCGGACTTTACATGGGGTATCACAAATACATTCCAGATTAAGAACTTTGACATTTCATTTCTGATTCAAGGTGTACAGGGAATTACCGTTTACAATGGTGACGTTTACTACAATGAAACCGTAAAATGGAATAAAAAATACACGAAAGGCCGGTGGGTAAGTGCTGAGAATCCAGGAAACGGAAAAACACCATACCTAAAACTAGGCTATGATATTGCGCTGACAGATTACCCATTACAAAATGCCTCTTATGCCTGCTTAAGAAACTTCACTTTAGGCTATACACTGCCAAACACAGTAGCTCACAAAATGAGGCTATCAGGCGTGCGGTTCTATGTATCTGGCAGTAACTTACTTTACATCTGGGGAAGTGATTATAAGGGCATTAATCCAGAATCGCGCATGACTTCATCGAAATACTCCAGCTCAATGATTTCAGGATATCAGCGCGGTGGGTTTCCTTTAACAACAACCATTTCTGCAGGTTTTGATATTAACTTTTAATAGAAAGTAAACAATGAAAAGAACAACATATATTGAATTGATATTAGCAGCATTGTTATTTACAGCTTGCGATTTGGACAAGTATCCTTATTCGGAGGTTGCTGCGAATGAATATGTAAAAGACGCTTCTTCAGTAAATAACCTATTACTAGGTTGCTATAGTTCCCTTCACGACGTAATGTATTACGAATGGGCAATGACAGAATTGCGCTCGGATAATAGCCGCATGTATGCTACGGGGTCTACTGCAAGTACCACAAAACTGGTTGAGCAGCTGGACCAAGGTACTATTATTGCAGAACATCAATGGGTGGAAAATTACTGGGATGCTTGCTATGCAACCATTGCGAGGGCTAATAACGTAATTTCATATCTCGACATTATAAAAGACGAGACACTCCAAAAACAATATGAAGGAGAAGCTCTATTCTTGCGTTCTTTGGAATATTTTAATCTTGTTCGTTTATGGGGTCCTGTATTCATCGTCACTTCCAAAACACCATCTGATGTGGCTCGTAACATGCAGCGCTCAACAGTAGATGAAGTTTATGAACTAATTGAAGGAGACTTGGAAAACATCATCAGCAACCAGATGTTGCCTGAAAAAATGGAGGATGCTGATATGGGACGTGCTGATATAAACGCCGCTAAAGCCTTGTTGGCAAAAGTCTATGCCACTCATTATGAAGCAGGAGATACCCAATATGCCCGTGCCGCCCAGTTATGTAAAGAAGTACTCGAAAGCACTACTGTAGGCAATCCACAAACAGGGAGTGACTTAGTAGCTTATGATAAAGTGTTCAACATAACAAACGAAATGAACAAAGAAATTATTTTTGCAGTCCGCTATCTTTCTGGCAATGTTGGGCTTGGTTCACCGTTTGGCAATATGTTTGCACCTGTCAATAATGGAGCGAACGTCATCATTGGCACATCTTCCGGCTATAACACACCTAGTGATAACATCATTGCCGCTTATGAATCAAGAGGATCTGGCGATAAACGTTTAGATGTCAATATTGCCCAGAAATACTTCAACTCAACAACCCAACAATGGGTGACTACAGGCAATTGCCGTTATTGCAAGAAATACACTAATGCCGTAACAACAGAATATGACGGGGAAAGCGACTGGCCTGTTATCCGCGTAGGAGACATAGCCTTACTGTATGCTGAACTGACAAATGAGATATCAGGCCCATCCAATGACAATTTAAAGTATCTAAATATGATTTGTGAACGCGCGGGCGTTTCAACCTATACACTATCAGACCTATCCAATCGTTACGACTTCAGGGAAGCTGTACGCAATGAAAGGAGACTGGAACTTGCCTTCGAGGATCAGCGCTGGTTCGATCTCCTTCGTTGGGGAATAGCCACTCAGACGGTAAACAACTATTTCAAGAGTGAAAACTTTTATTCAGAATACACGTATACAGTGAATAATATTGCCAATTGGCAGACATTCCTTCCCATTCCGGTAAGTATTGTCAATATCAATCCAGATGTGGCACAAAATACGGGTTATTAATAAAAAAATAAATGCGATTATGAAACAATATAATAAATGGGGCCTGATATTTTTAACTGTGTCCATTTTAGTATGGAGTAGTTGTGATTCTATTTCCATGAATGATTTTACAGCAAGTGCACCACAGATTCTTTCCTTCTCGCCGGGAAGTGGAAGTGTTGGTAGTGAAATAGTTGTTATCGGAGAAAATCTGGATGATGTAGTTAGCGCCAGTATAGGAGGCGAAGAAGTAACAATCCTGCAAAAAGTATCCAACCAACGGTTATCACTGAAAGTAACGAACAACGCAAAAAGCGGTAAGATAACTTTAAGTAATTCAGTTGGTAAAGGGACATCTGATACAGATTTTACTTTAGAATATCCTGCACCTTCAATTACAACGACAAATATGCCGACCGAAGTCGAAATGGGAAATAAACTTCTTCTCTCCGGATCCCACATGAATGTGATCAGCGCTGTTATTTTTACAGCTGCGGGATACTCAACAGGAAATGAAGCGAATATCCTCTCGCAAACTGAGAATGAAATTTTAGTCAAAATCCCATATGTGGGAAGTGACCAAGCCTCAATTACATTTAAATATTTCAATGGAACGGAAGACGTGGAAACGCCTATTGCATCTGCGCCACAAATCACAGTGAAACGCTATGAGCCTAACGTGACAACATCATTTTTTGAACCAGTAACTGTAGGAGAAATAGTAACTCTAAATGGTACTTATCTAAATAAAATTGACAAAGTATTATTGAATGACCAAGAATGTAATATCACAGTGCAGAATGAGAATGAGTTAAAATTTGCCGTACCTGCTTCTCAAGACTATGTAGATGGAGATAATACAAGAACTTTAAGAATCTCCTATTTTGATGGTCGTGAAGTCCATACGCTAACAGAAAACTTTACAATCAAAGTTCTTTCTATCTATTTCTGGGAGAATAAAAAAGTTTATGGTCAAGGACGAGATGTGGAAAGCATGGCTTCTTTTTTCTCTCCAGAGACAGGATTAGTCTATGCAAACTCTGATTGGAGGGAAGTCGTTGATCCTATATCTTATAAATATCAGGAGCAGACTTGCTCTGCCTATAATACTCCAAATGTTTCAAATGAGGAATATGAATCAGTAAATCCTTACTTCTTTTTCTCCGGAGCAAATGCCGGACAGCTACAAATCAATAGTCCTGCAGGTTCCTCCGGTCAATTAAGAAATTTCTACTGGTTCAATAATTCAGCAAACGAATACCGGGTAACAGGAGCTAAAGCCAATTGTTATGGTACGCCTGTATTGACTTTCTTATACCTTGACCCCTCAAATTCTAAATATAAGGCTTTGGCAGACAAAGTGAAAAACGGCACACTAACAACGATAGATGAAGCCACTTTCCCCATAAATGTTGATGCAAAAACATGCGGAGAGATAAGTATTGCAAGTATGAAGTCATCCCTAAATACAGATGTTTGGGCAAATGGCATATTCACTGTCGGAGAAGAGAAGCAAGCAAATGTAGATGCCGTTATATTGATTCTTTATTATAATGTAAACGGCTCTGCTGCAAATGTCGCGGCCAACGTGAAACGCATCGGACTACTGCATATAAAAACCGTTGATTTTAAAATGTGGAATAATACAAGTGCTCCTTCATCCAGTTCTGTTGAATTTGATATATACTGGCAGAAGCATGATTATGATTACTCAAAAGTTCAATAATTAATGAGAGTACAAAATATACATAGAATATTTATTGCTTCTTTATTTGCCAGTCTTCCATTAATTTCTTCTGCAAAGAGGTATGATGTAGCGCTTTCTGAAGTCACTTCCTGCTTAAAAGCAGCTCAACCGGGTGATCAAATCTACATCAAAGACGGGCTGTATAAGAATGTACAGTTAAAGTGGACAGGCACCGGGACGCAGAAAGCTCCTATCACCATAGAAGCTTTAAATCCCGGAAAAGTAAAAATAGAAGGTAGTTCTACCCTACGAATAGCAGGAGAATGGTTATCTATCAGTGGATTATATTTCACTGATGGATATGCTCCCAAAGGTTCCGTCATAGAATTCCGTAACGAAAAAGAATTAGCAAACCACTGTCGCCTTACGAATTGCGTGATAGATGGATTTAATCCATCCCGTCGGGATCAGGCTTATAGCTATATCCTACTCTATGGCCGTTACAATCGGATAGATCACTGCTCATTAACAGGAAAGCTTAATTTGGGAGTGACATTAACTGTCATTCTCAATGATGAGCGTTGTCTGGAAAATCATCACCAGATAGATCACAACTATTTTGGAGAAAAGCCCGTATATGGTTCTAATGGTGCTGAAACAATTCGTGTGGGAACTTCCCAACAAGCCTACACTTCTTCAAATACAGTAATTGAAAATAACTTATTCGAACGTTGTTCCGGTGAAGTGGAAGTTATCTCTATTAAATCCTGTGACAATACCGTTCGTGACAATGTCTTACTGGAATGCGAAGGAGTTATAGCTTTACGCCATGGAAGAGGGAACACGGTGAATAACAACTTGTTTATAGGTCATGGAATTCGTAATACAGGAGGTATCCGCGTAGTGGATTCAGGACATCAGATCCATGATAATATATTGGTTGGGTTAGCCGGTGCCCGCTTTTTCTCTGCCTTGGGAGTGATGGATGCGGTACCTAACTCATTACCTAACCGCTATTGCCAAGTGAAAGATGTTAAGATATACCGAAATACCTTTGTTGATTGTACAAATATAGAATTTGGTACAGGCAAAGATATGGAACGCACACTTATCCCCCAAAATGTAAGTTTTGCAGATAATATAATCATCAATAAGCAATCCGAACAACCTTATATGGCAATTGATGACGTATCCGGTATTTTGTTCAAGGACAATAAAGTTCAACTAGCAAAGGATTATTCAGCCCGAGGATTTTCAACTGAGAAGGTGAAAATACCCGATCTACCTAATGATACAGCGATTCGCAAAAACAAAGGTGCTTCATGGTTCGATAACAAAACGATCCAACCATCAATTAAAGTCCGTAAGGAATACAATGTATCTCCTGATGCTAATCTAACAGAAGTCATTCATTCTGCAGAGTCAGGTGCCATTATCATTCTGGCAAAAGGGACTTATGCTATACAACGATCCATGTTTATTGATAAAACATTAACAATTCGTGCAGCCGATGCAATCCACAAGCCTCTTATCCGTTTCAAGGGAGATAAACCTGATAATATGGTAACCATTGCCAATGGAGGCCAACTGGTTATTGAAAATATTATATTCGATGGAACGCTGGAATCAGGAAAAGCATTGGCTAAAGCTGGAATTTCCACTGCTCTCGATATGATACAACCTTATAACTTAACAGTAGATGGTTGTACTTTCCAAAATTTTGGAGAAAGCGGCTTCTTTGCTATCAAAGGGACTAAGGCAACTTTTGCCAAAAACGTTACAATTAAAAACTGTTTCTTTCAGGATTTATCAGGAGACGCCATTAATTACGCGGCAGAAAAGGACGATATAGGGCGTTATAATGCTGATGATATGCTCATTGAAAACTGTTCTTTTTACCGCTTATTAGGATCAGCCATCAATATCTATCGGGGAGGCAGTGACGAAAGCACAGCAGGTCCCTATGTAACTGTCCAACACTGTAACTTCGTAGATTGCTGCAATAAAGAACGCGGCAGTGTAGTGCGCCTGATCGGGACACAAGTATTGGCTGTGGAAAACTGCAATTTTGATAATAGTGGACGTGGTGGAGCCAGCATTCGTCTGGATGAAGCTGTTTGGGAAAAAATACGTATCGCAAACTGTAATTTATGGAATTCAGGTAAGATAAGAGCCAACACTTCACAGGCTGTAAAAGGAAAGATGTACAACATCCACCCGGTCTACTCCGATCCTGAAGTACACAATTATACTCCTGCTTCAGGCAGTAAACTGCAACAGCTCCACGTAGGATTGAAAAAATAAAGGTAAAATGAGAAAATTTATTATTTGCACATTCTTGGTTTTAACAAGTTGCCAATTCGCATTTGCTCAACATCCTTCCCTCCTTTTTACGCAGGAAGAAGTCAATGAGATAAGAGCAGAAAAGGGAAATGTACCGGCATTTGATAAAACACTCTCAGAAACATTAGATGCGGCAGATGCAGCACTAAAATCCCCTATTTCCGTTCCTGCTCCGATAGACGGAGGCGGAGGAGTAGTGCACGAACAGCATAAATCTAATTATTACGCGATGTTTCATTGTGGAATAGCATATCAACTGACCGGTGAAAAGAAATATGCCACTTATGTTGCAGATATGCTGGAAGCTTATGCCAAACTATACCCTACATTGGGCTTTCATCCACTACATCTTTCTCCTGTCCCGGGACGTTTGTTTTGGCAGACTCTGAATGAAAGCGTATGGCTAGTGCACACTTCAATAGCTTATGATTGTATCTATAATACGCTTTCATCCAAACAGCGCATAGCTATCGAAAAGAATCTGTTCGTTCCAATGGCAGACTTTATTATGAACGGAATGGGAGATAATCATGCAAATAATAAGGCTTTCAATAAAATGCATAATCATGCCACATGGGCCACAGCTGCTGTCGGTATGATAGGCTTTGCCATGAACCGTCAGGATTATGTGAGAAAAGCACTTTATGGTTCCGACGAAACCGGACAGAAGGGAGGCTTCATCCGCCAAATGGATTATCTATTCTCCCCAGACGGCTATTTCACAGAAGGAGCATACTATCAACGATATGCTATTTGGCCATTCGTCATATTCGCCCAGTGCATTGAACATAGAATGCCAGAGTTGGCGATTTTTAAATACCGGAATAGCATTCTGTCAAAAGCACTGTCCACGCTAATACAACTTTCTTATGAAGGAGAATTTTTTCATATTAATGATGCCCTTCAAAAAGGACTTTCGGCGCAAGAACTAGTGTATGCTGTTGACATTCTGTACAATGCTGATCCTTCTGACAAATCGTTGTTATCCGTTGCCAAGCAATATCAACAGACCTATCTGCCCGCTATCGGCGGTTTCCGGGTGGCTCGCGATATAAAACGCGGAGAATCAACTCCGGTTATTTACCGTAGCAGTGTATTCCATGACGGACGCAAAGGAGATCAGGGTGGCATTGCAGTGATTCGCTCAAGAGATCCGAAATTAAACAGCGCGCTGACACTAAAAGCAACTTCTCACGGTCTGAGTCACGGACATTTTGATAAACTTACCATAGCTTATTATGATAACGGAAACGAAATCTTGACTGATTATGGAGCTTCACGATTCCTGAATATTGAGGCAAAAGATGAAGGCCGCTATACACAAGAAAATCAATCCTTTGCCAAACAAACAATTGCGCATAACACTTTGGTAGTAGATGAAACTTCAGATTTCAATGGAGATATAAAACAATCTTCCCTTTATCATTCCGATATTATATATAACGATTTTACCAAAAGCAACTTTCAAGTAATAGTAGCCAAAGATACCAATGCCTACCCCGGAATAGAAATGAAACGTACTTTAGCTTATGTAACCACTTCTTTCCTGCAATTTCCATTGATACTGGACGTCCTACAAGTGAATGCAGACAAAAAGCATCAATATGACTATCCACTATGGTATAACGGGCACTTTGTTTCTCTAAATTTGCCATATACAAAAGCCATTAACGAGCTAAAAACTCTTGGGGCAAAGAATGGATATCAACACCTTTGGCTGGAAGCCTGGGGACAGAATAAAAGTAGTCACACATCCCGTTTCACCTTCTTCAACAAGAATCGCTTTTATACGATCAGCACAGCTACTACTCCACAAACAGAGTTAAAAATGCTACGTTTGGGAGCTAATGATCCTGATTATAACTTGAGAGATGAAGCAGCTTTTCTAGTGAGAGAGAAGGGCAAGAAAGACCATACATTTGCCACTTCCATCGAAACCCATGGAAATTATGATGTGGTAAGAGAAACATCCAGTAACCTGATTTCTTCTTGTGAAGAAGTAAAAGTTATAATAGACACAGTCTCATATACAGCCGTCAAGGCAACATATAAAGGAGGACATTCCGTATTACTCTGCCTCTGCAACATTGATAATAATAAAGAAAAAACGCATAGCTTATCTATTGAAGGAATCAATTATACCTGGAGCGGTAGATGTGGAATCTTCATGAAGTAAAAACAAAACATTTAGAGTAAATAAATAAACTATTAATAGATCAAAATATGAAAACTTGTAGCAAAACATTTCTGTTTGAGAAAGATTTAAAGTGGGAGAATCCGGCTCCTGGCATCAATCGCCAGATTATGGCTTATGACGGTCAGCTGATGATGGTCAAAGTTAAATTTGACAAAGGAGCGGAAGGAACAATGCACGAGCATTATCACAGTCAGGCTACTTACGTGGTAAGCGGTAAATTCGAGCTAACCATTGGTGACAAAAAGGAAATCCTGTCTGCCGGAGATGGATATTATGTGGCACCCGACGAATGGCATGGATGTATTTGTCTGGAAGCCGGTATCTTAATTGATACTTTCAGTCCCGTACGTACCGACTTTTTAAACCTTTAATAAAGATGAAGGTAAAAGGACTGCGATGGGTGGTTATCGGACTAATCATGCTGATAACCATTATCAACTATCTGGATAGAGGAACGCTCAACTACATGTGGGTAGCTAATATTGATTATCAGCTGGTACCTGAAACAGAGGCGTCCGGTGAGAAAGAGAATTATGCCGTATTAATTGGTGACCAGTATATCCTAACGGCAGTCAATGGAGATCGGGATTCTGTCAATGTGGCTACCGCACAAATAAAAAAGAAAAATGAAGTAACCTTCGTTACTCATCGTGAAGGCATTGCCATTGACCTCGGACTGATAGATAAAAATGACCCGAATGCTTCCCAAAAAGCTAAAGAGATTCTTGGACTAATCACCATCTTCTTTATGATAGCGTACGGTATTAGCCAGCTTGTTTCCGGAAAACTATACGATAAGATTGGATGTCGGAAAGGCTTCTTCTGGAGTGTACTAGTTTGGGGCGCAGCAGATGCATTAGCTTCCCTTTCGAGAGGGCTTGTTTCTTTGACATTCTTTCGAATGATGTTAGGATTGGGAGAAGCCGGACCTTGGCCGGGAACAACGAAAAGCAATGCTGAATGGTTCCCCCAGAAGGAACGGGCTTTTGCTCAGGGATTATTCGGAGCGGCAGCGTCTATCGGTTCCATTCTTGCTCCTATTGTCATCTTAATGCTATTTATTGCTTTTGGATGGAAACTAACTTTTGTTATCGTCGGCGGTTTAGGACTGCTTTGGCTTATTCCTTGGTTGATAATTAACAAAGAAGGCCCTAAAAAGCACCTTTGGATTACAGAAAAGGAACGCGATTATATTCTAAATGGTCAACCCGAAAAAGAAATGAAAACAGAAGATAAAGGAAAGAGCTGGGGGGAACTATTACGGGTAAAAAAGAACTGGTCTGTCATTTTGGGACGATTCTTCCTCGATCCTATTTGGTGGATGTTCGTAACATTCCTGCCACTTTACCTTGCCGACGTCTTTCATCTAAATATAAAAGAAGTGGCATTCTCTGCATGGGTACCCTATGTAGGTGCAGCAATAGGAAGTATTACCGGTGGCTGGTACTCAGGTTGGCTAATAAACAGAGGACATACAGTAAACTATGCCCGTAAAGCAGCGATGCTAATTGGAGGAATTGTCATCGTCCCTTCCATTCTGGCAGCTATTATGTCTACTTCAGCTTCAATCGCTATTTTATTTATGACACTGGTATTAGGAGGATTCCAATTCTTTATGACGAATTTACAAACGATCCCGAGTGATCTGCATTGTGGCAAATCCGTCGGTTCTTTGGCGGGATTAGGAGGAGCTTCAGCTGTACTAGGTACTATTCTGGCTATTCTCTTTGCCAGCTATATCACCAACTGGATATTGCTGTTCAGCCTGTTAGGAGCCTTGGTACCTCTATCACTATGCTCCATCTTTCTAACAGTAGGAGAAATTAAACAAATCAATAAATAACCGTTTTTTTAAAACAAAACAAGTATGAAATTAGAAGGAAAAGTCGCTATCGTAACAGGTGGCGCACGTGACATAGGTCGCGCAGTATCTTTAAAATTAGCCACGGAAGGTGCTAAAGTTTGTTTAAACTACTTTGACAACAAAGAAGATGCAGAAGACACGTTAGCACTGATAAAAAAAGCAGGTGGTCAGGCAATCGCAGTTCAAGGAGATATGACCAAAGCCGATGCCGTAAAAAATCTATTTGCAGAATGTAACAAGGCATTTGGCAATAAAGTAGATGTCTTAGTAAATGTAGTAGGCGGAATCGTAGGTCGCAAACAGATTACAGAACAAAGCGAAGAGTGGTACAATTTTTTAATGGACGTCAATATGCGTTCTGTATTCCTCTGTACTCGCGAAGTAGTTCCAATGATGTCTGGAGGAGGTTCAATCGTTAACTTTTCTTCGTTAGCTGCCCGTGATGGAGGTGGTAACGGAGCTTCGATGTATGCCACAGCAAAAGGAGCGGTAATGACATTCACCCGTTCCATGGCAAAAGAACTAGGCCCTCAGGGAATCCGCTGCAATGCAATTTGCCCGGGTACTATTGCCACCTCTTTTCACGATCGTTTTAACACACCGGAAAATCGCGAACGCATGAAAGGGTCATACGCTTTACGTCGTGAAGGGACAGCTGAAGAAGTTGCCGACCTGGTTTGCTACCTGGCCAGTTCTGAATCTTCTTACCTGACAGGTACGAACATTGATATTAACGGAGGTTGCTTCTTCTCTTAAAAGAAACTTCCAAAATAGGCTATCCAGACGTGGATTCTGCACTTACTAAATTCTGCATTTGCAGGATTCGCGTCTATGGAATATAATACAATACTTTATCTATTCAATAGTATGAAACGAATCCTTGCTACATGGATTGTGTGCCTTTGTTGGGGAGCACTATATGCTACTCCATTGGTTCCATTTAATGTAACCCTACTTGAGCAATTGAAAGCAGGCTATCTAAAGGGTGACAAACAAGTAGTTCATTACATTGATTTTTTTGAAAAAGTGGCCGATAAATATATAAAAATGTCTCCTTTGTCAGTAACCTCTAAAAAGAAATTACCGCCTAGTAAAGACCCCAGAGATTATATGACCCTATCACCTTATTGGTGGCCGGATTCTACAAAGACGGATGGACTTCCTTATATTAGGAGAGACGGCCAACGTAATCCGGAAGTTTACGAATATCCGGAACGCGAAAATGCTAACTGCTTAGGAGATGCGACCATTTGTTTGGGAGTACTTTACTATATCACAGGAAAAGAAATCTACGCCAAAACATGCGCTAATTTTTTAAGGACATGGTTCACTGACCCGAAATTCGGTATGAATCCTAATATGATTTATGCACAGTATGTGCCGGGGATGAAGACGATAAGAGGATCTGGCTTTATTGACTCTCGTCGTTTTTGCCATGCATTAAGTGCCGCCAAATTAATAAACGGATCGGCAAATTGGAGTGACTCAGACAAAAAGAAGTTGAGCGATTGGGCTACTGCTTTTTGCTATTGGATGGAAAATAGTACGCAAGGACAAAAAGAATCCCATGCCACGAACAATCATGGCTTGTGGTACGAGACAATTCATTTAATGGTGCTGGCATATCTGGACCGAACAGATCGAATCAAGGAAGTAACAGAACAAAGTATCTTGCCTAAGATAGGTGCTCAGGTAGCTGACGATGGTTCACTCCCACAGGAATTAAAGCGCACTCTTTCTTTGCATTATTCCACTTTTGTATTAGAAGCTTTGACAGAAGCTAATCAAATAACCAGTCAAATAGGAATTAACCTATGGGAAACACCTGCCCTTAACAAAAAAAAGATTTCCCAAGCTGTGGCTTATTTATACCCTTACTACTTAAACCCAGAGAAGTGGAAATACAAACAGATTAAACCTTTTAACCAATCCCGCGCAGCAATAGTCCTTTATGAAGCAGGAATTGCGTTGAACAATCAAAGGTATCTTGATGCAGCGAAAAAAATCGGGCTTAAATACAGTTCGTCAGATATAGAAACGTTGTTATATCTGGTTTTAAAAAAAGAATAATACTTTTATAATCAAACAATATCATGAAATCGAAACTATTTTTTTATTTGTGTATGTTACCTCTTCTTTGTTTTGCACAAGAAAAGGCTCCACAGTTATCCAACCGCTACGGTATGAAAATGACGAAAAACGAAGATGGATCTTATGAACTGTTACGTGCAAAGAAATACGCCAAGTTTATTGACGTAAATACCATTCCCGATGTAATGGTCCCCTACACCTACCAGCCGAATCTTCTGAAAGGTCAGGATTATAAAGGGGTAATCATGAAAGATTTCGTTTTTAAGAAATATAAAGATTATGAACTAACACTGACAGTGGATTTTGCAGTAACAGATAAACCGGCTCCATTTGTAATCTACATCCATGGAGGCGGATGGGCACGGGGCGATAATAGTTCATCCAAGACGCTGTCAAGATATCTTGCTAAACAAAAAGGAATTACGGGTGTACGCGTTTCTTATACACTAGCTCCCCAATCGGGTGCCACTGTACTAGTTTCTATCCAAGATATCCGGGATGCTGTGAAGTATGTACAAGAGCATGCTAAGGAATTAAATGTCAATCCCAATTGCTTCGGCTTTCTGGGAACTTCAGCCGGTGCACATTTAGCAGCTGTTGCAGCGATGACGACCCCCGGAACAAAAGCTTTTGTGGGCTACTCCGGCATTTATGATTTGGAAGCAGCTGCTATCACAATGAAAACAAAAGACCCGCAGCGTATTGCATACTTTTGTAATAGAGAATCGAAAGTACTACGTGAAGCATCTCCTATCAACTTAATTCCGAAAAATAACATTCCAGCTTCCATGATAGTTTGTGGTACATGCGATGTCACCGTGGAATGCGAACAGAGTGAAATGTTTGCAGCCGCATTAAAAAAGAAAAAGGCAGTTTGTGATTTATTAGAATACAAATATTACGATCATAATCTGAGTTCAAAGACCTCTGATAAGATGGAAGAAATTTTCTTTAAGTCTGTGGATTTCTTGAGTAACTATATTAAATAATACAAATGAAAGCAGGATTATTACTTTTATCTTTCTTGCCCTTTGTTGCATGCTCTAATAGCCTATCGGAAACAATAGACGGAAAGGGACAACAGACATCGGAGCAAGTAGATGGTACATTGATTGCTGATGGCAACAGTGCGAAAACATACGAGTTAATTGAACGTTCCGGATATAACCATGAAACTCCCGATTCATCTCGTGAGCACAAAACGGAACATTTTCAGCATATTCAACAAGTATATGATACCCAATTGGACAAATACGTCTTTGCATTCTTTATACATGCAGCCATTGATGATGACCGCGGACTAACAGATGTTACAGACCGGCAACGAAATGAAATAAAGACTGATAATAAATCTCCGGAAAGCCTTGTTGGTCAAGAAGGAGAGACAATGGTATTCCGTTGGAAATTCTGCCTACCAACAGGATTCCAGACGACAACGAAATTCTCTCATCTTCATCAATTGAAAGGTATTGATAATGCAACCAATACGGCAGATGTAGGTCTTCCACTCATCACATTAACAGCATACTCCACTAGTAATGGCGGACAACAATTAAAGCTTCGTTATAACAACCGTTATGAAGGAACAACGACTTTAGCAAGTGCAAATCTTGCCGATTTCTTAGGCAATTGGGTAGAAGTGGAAGAAAAAGCCCGTTTTGGAGCAAATGGCTCATATGAAATAGTAATTACACGCCTTAAAGATGAGAAAGTACTCTTGAAATTAGCTCCGACAGAGATGGATATGTGGCGTACAAACTGTACCGGACTTCGTCCTAAATGGGGAATATACCGTTATCTGGGTGAAGACAGAAGTTGGCAAGATCAATTACGTGATGAGGAACTTCGATTTGCAGATTTCTCCATAAAGAAACTTTAGAAAACATCAGTACGATTGAACAAGCAATCATGTACTTATACAAACTTACCCAAGGATACGCTATTATTCGTAAACTTGGGTAAGATTCTATTAATTTAATCTGGAGAATACTTAGGATTCGCCTATAAAAGCCGGTTAATTAGCCTTTGTAAGCTTGATATTATCAAGGAACCAACGGCGGTAAACGCTACTGCCGGTAGTGCTCTTCGTATCTCCCCAACCATCGGACTTGATACTAATACGGGTATCTTTGGTAATAGTGACACCATCTATCACTACATCGGCATGGAGCCATTCTAATTTGTCTACGGTATCTACAAAGCTATGCCCGATAGGATCTAATTCAACAACTTGATTTCCATTAGTAACGGAAACGATAAGTTTTACCGGATCAAATTTTCTTGAACCCCCTACCATAGGTGCCCAGTCGAAAGAAAGCTTCAGTTTGGTATTTGCCGAAATATTTTGCAATGCAGGAAGTGTAATACCAGCCTGATAATCCGTCTTACCAAATTTAAGATAGTTTTTTTGAAGATAAATGGCATGTCCGGGTATTTCTTCAAGACCATATCCACGCGCTACTAAAGCTTCCGATGCCAACTGACCGGACCCATTCTCCGCCGTGTAAATTTGCGGGGCTGAACCAGTTCCATCATTCTCTACCGTCTGACCGGCTCCACTATTATCAGCCCAAGGTTGCAACCATTCAAAGTCGTCTGAGAAATAGATGACCTCTACAACACCACGATCCTTGACAGCGGCAGCCATCACTTTGACTACAGGAGCTGCTACGCCGGCAAAATACCCGGTAACAGTTACTTTGTGACCATTCAGTGAAGCAAGATTCAAGTTTTCCGGAGCATCAGTGATAGCAACAGAGTTATTGGCACCTTCCACCGTGACGTTAGTACCGTTCAATATACCACTGACAGTAACAAAATCCCTCGAAGCGGAAGTATAGGTATCCACTTTATCAGTAATATCTGTTGCCGTAGGATAAGTCACCGCACCACCCTTGGAATCAACATTTACCTCGTCGCATTCTACGTAAATAAGAGACTTCGAATCAGTAAACTTAGTTCCTTTCACCGATACTTTATCACCTATACTTACAGCTGCTGTACTCAGCATATACACATTCACCTGATTTAGAGCATCGGTAACAACAAAACCAACTGTTGTAACAGCCGTTACCGTAACTCCGGGCACAGAGACCACCGCTTCGTCGGTCAGTGCAGTCAGTTCACTCAAAGAATATTCGGGACAATCACGATATTTATCTCCGTTTTGAGAAATAACAACTTCCGCACGACTAGCCAGCGTACTACCTTTAAAGACTAGAGAAGCTTTACGGGGATTGTCAATAGCACCATCGCGCATATTATCGTTTACAGAAATAGTCACATCCATCGTTCCGGTGCCTGTAGCAGGCGTCACTGTAACCCAGTCCGGAACTTCCGAAACCCAATCGCCATCAGCATAGACGGTGATGATTTTTTCCGTAGCTCCATTGGCCTCAAAATTAAGTGTACCAGCGCTCGTCAGTACCGCTTTGGAGAGTGTACTTTCATCTTCGCTGTCACAGCTTCCCAAAAAACAGGTAAATACGAACAGGAGTGAAGCCATTATATAATACATCCGTTTCATTGTTTTATAAGTTTATATATCAAATTCCATTGCTTAATTTAAAAGTCGAGTCCATCCTTCCATCCCGGATTCTGCGTAAGATTATTATTAAGTGAACGCTCGTTGGTCGGAATAGGGTAAAGATAATCGCGCTCTTCAGAGAAAGGAGTACGCTCAATATTCTTATGATAAGAGATGTAGCCCGAGTTGTTGCCGGAAAGAATGAGTTCTTCTCCGATCTTATAAACCTGCACTCCGGAAGCAGCTACCGGTTTGGAAGTACCTGCAGCATAAAGAATTACGTCAGCCTTTCCGTCACCGGTGAGGTCATATTCACCAGGTCCGGGGAAGTACATTCCACTAATGGATTGATCAATACAATGACCGGCTTTCCAACGCACCAAATCATCGAAACGGAATCCCTCCTGCATCAGTTCAATGGCCCGCTCACGACGGATTTCGAGAATGACACCCTTGTTCGCACCCGTAACATTTGGATAACCCGTCTCATCTGAAGAGAGATACCGATCCGGATTGGCGTTGGCGACACTCATGTTAAGGTCAGGCATTCCAACGCGTTGACGGATCAAATTGATGGATTTGTCCAAATCATCTTGTGTCAAAGTTCCTAATTCCGCCTTTGCTTCGGCATAGTTCAAAAGCACCTCTGCATAGCGGTAGACCGGAAGGTCACAGGTGGAGCGATCATTGCGGTCGACATTTCCCCCCGAAGCTGTAGGGTCTTGAACAAACTTGATAGGTTGATAACCGGTGATACTGGTAGACAGATCGGGGGCAAGCACTTCCGTCCTGCCTATGCGGGTATAACCCGGAGTACGGATACTTTGAGCCAGACGGGGATCGCGATCCTTCACTTCGTCTATAAACGACATTTCTTGCCAGCCTGCCTGATTGGTAAATGCCGTACCGTCTTTCTTCAGATACGTGTTCACCATTTTGCGGGTTAACCCTGGGCGCCCTTGTGTCGGCACCAACGTATAAGCCGTAGCATTATGATAAATATTGAGTCCGTAATCGAACTTGATGGCAAAAATATACTCGTCAGGATTGGCATTTTCTTCGGCAAAAAGAGTCAGGTAGTCTTTTTCCGGATGTCCGGTGGTATACAGTTTATATGGACCTGTCTTCATCAATTCCTCTGCAGCTGCGGCCGACTGTTCCAGATAATAGGTATAGTCATGTCCTTCAAGACTGAGTTGGTGGTACTTCCGGTAAGTTCCTTCGTAAAGGCAAAACTGTGCTTTTAGTGCCATAGCCGCCCATCTATTGACACGGTAAGGACTACTTGCTTCCTCTTTTTCGTTCGGAAGATTGGCAATGGCATAGTCAATGTCCTTAATCATATTAGTCATGATCAATTCACGCGAATCGCGTGCCTTATAAAGAGCCTCATCGGCCGAACCCAGTTCAATGTCATACCAAGGCACATCACCGAAACGTTTGACTTTTTCAAAATAGAAGAAAGCCCGGAAGAAACGGGTCAGTGCCGTATATTTAAGAACGGCAGCCTCATCTTTACACTGATTGGCATAAGCCAGCAATGTGTTCATTTTGCGTAAATCCGTCCACGACCATCCGCCGCCCGAAGCAGGAACAGTACGGTTGCTACCTCCCAGCATCTCATCCGAAAGGTTCTGCTGGACACAAAGATCACTCTGGTTATCGTAAGGTGATTTGTCCAACAAGTTGTTATAGAAAGAATTACTGAAAAGTTGAAGATCAGTTTCCGTTTTGAAATAATCCGTTTGCGAAATCTGACTCAAGGGTTGCAAATCAAGCAAGTTATCACAAGCCGAAAGCCCGATGAGCAATATTGTTGCTGCTGTAATAAATCGTTTCATTATAATTGTAACTTTATAGGATTAAAAAGTAATATCTACACCAAACATAAAGGTTTGCTGCCACGGATAGTAAGCGTTGTTGTAAGCGCTACTTCGGTCAATAGCCGCTTCAGGATCAATGTATTTGGTATGTTTTTTGAGAGGTGACCAATAACAAAGATTCTCTCCCGAGAAATAGAAGCGGGCCATGTCAATGCCGATTCTTTTCGTCAAACTGGCTGGAATAGTATATCCTACAGTCAGATTCTTGAAGCGTAGATAACGTATATTCTGGAGATAACGGTCGTTCACTTTACTTAAAGGACCGGAAGTAGACGAATAAGCCATAGGGCGTGTGAAGTAAGCATCTTTGTTATCTTCAGCCCATACATCTTTAAGGAAGTCTTTTTGTAGATAAGTGAGGTAAGGGTATGAATAAGGTCCCCAAAACGGCATTGCCTGTCCGGTGGGATACCAATAATGGTTACCGGTACCTTGGAAAAAGACGGAAGCGTCGAAACCGGACCAGCGTACACTGGCATTGATACCATAAGAAAAACTAGGGAGTGAATTGCCTAAGATCTTGCGGTCACCTGGCTTATCAACGGTATTGCCACCAATGCCCAATATATTATCTCCGTCAAGATCAACAAACTTAAGGTCTCCGGCTTGCCAACCACCAGTTACCCCTTTGTTGATGTAACCCAAATCCACCTTTTTGGCATAAGCTTGTGCTTCCTCCGTGCTCTGGAATAAACCGTCGGTAACAAATCCCCAGATTTCACCGAGCCGCATGCCTTTATAGTATTTTTTAGCAAAGGTCTTTTCACTATTGTCATACCGGGTAATGATACTTTTATAGTCACTGACATTAAAGCCGATGCTGTACTCCAACTTCCGTTGCGCTACAGTGAACTGATCTCTCCAGGTAACGGACAACTCATAACCATTCGTACGTAAGTCAGCGGTATTCATTTGCGGAACACTGGCTCCGTATACTGCGGGCAGTTCAATGCCGTCGGTCAACATGTTCTTCGTATTACGGACATACCCGTCGGCAGTGACATTCAACCGGTTATTCAACATGGCAAGATCGAAACCAAAATCCCACTGCTGAGCAGTTTCCCAGGTCAAATCAGAAGCCACGGGAGCACTTAGTGTTGAATATTTGGCCATAGCGCTACCTTCGCCAAATGAATAACCGGCAAAGTCGTTAATGGAAACCAACCGCATATAAGTATAATAAGAAGAAACATTCTGGTTACCTAAGCTACCGTAAGAAGCCCTTAACTTCAGATTATTGACAACATTGCGTGCCGGCTTGAAGAAAGGCTCTTCCGAAATGCGCCAGCCTGCCGACGCAGAAGGAAACCAGCCCCAACGGCTCCCCTTGGCAAAGCGGGAAGTTCCGTCGTAACGTCCACTGGCCTCAAAGAGATAGCGGCCTTTGTAATCATAGTTAATACGACCGAAAAAGCCTGCTAAAGCATATTCATTCTGTCCGCCACCAACACCGGTGATAGTTTCACCGTCCGGATTCTGACCAACCAAATCCAAGTCATCCAACGTTGTAGAAGAGAGATATTCCCCGTAAGCTGAAACGTTTTTCCGCTTCAGTGTTTCATAATTGAATCCAACAACCCCCGACAAATGATGTACCTCATTAAAGGTTTGGTCATAGTTGGCATACGCATTGGTCGAATAATAATTACGCGTATTAACCGCTTCATCCAATCGGTTCGCACCGGCACCGGTTGCATAGACGCCAAGTTCGGCATCTGGATATTCCCGGAAATACATATTATTGGAACGACTCGTATTGCGCGTCTGATACAAACGATAAGTAAAGTCCGCCGTAATGCTTAGCGGCTTTATCGGAGTGATGACAAGACGTGTCGTGGTGGAGAAATCGCTTGCACGTTGCACATTGCGGTGTGATCCTTCACCAAGCATAATATGGCGACCATTGCCTACCTTATAATTAAGATAAGGAGTACTGTAAAGCCAAGATCCATCAGGATTCTTCATAGGGAAACAAGCCAAGGCATGCCGCGCGCCATAAGCAAGAGTATTCTCTACGCTACCATCGCCCTGAAAAGTATATTGCGAACCGTAGAACGACGTATTATTAGACATCGTGGTCCATTTGTTAATCCTGAAGTCTATTTTCGAACGCATATTGTATTTCCGATAGATATCAGGATTCGCCTTCAGAATCCCCTGCTGATAATCGTATGCGCCAGACAGAAGATACTTAATATCTTTCGTTCCACCACTGATGGAGACATTGTGTTCCTGCACCGGATGATTATCCCGGTACTGCATGTGCCACCAGTCGTAGTTTCCGTAATAAACCCACTGCTTCCGTCCGTTTCTTTCTTCTTCAACCACCCACGGACGATCAGGATTTTCTGTTTTGTCATTTACACGAGCCAGCAACTGCTGCATATCATGATCGGTATAGTTGACGTACAATGTTCCCGAATTGGCTTTCCAAAACTTATTAATGGTATATACAGACCAATATCCGGTAGTCTCATAATCTGTGGAAGTCGTCGGACTCTCCCACCCGATACGTCCGCTATAACGGACTGTTGCTTTACCATCCTGAGCCGATCCTGACTTTGTCGTGACAAGAATGACACCAAAAGCCGCACGTGCACCGTAAACAGCAGCAGCCGAAGCATCTTTGATAACAGAGATGGATTCGACATCATTAGGATTGACACGATTCAAATCACCGACAGCGCCATCAACCAACACAAGCGGTTCAGCACCGTTGATGGAAGTCACACCACGTACATTGATGTCGGGTGAACTACCGGGGACACCCGAAGATGTGGTAATGTTAAGTCCCGCCACAGAACCTTGCAGCATGTTAGCCAGCGAATGTGAAGCACGGTTTTCGAGCGTTTTACTTTCCACCGTTGCTACGGCACCGGTCAAATTAACCTTTTTCTGTGTACCGTAACCAATAACCACCGTCTCACCCAGTAGAATAGCATCTTCACGTAAATGAACAGTTATGTTCTTTTCTCCCGGAGTAACCTTAACCTGCTGGGATAAATAACCCACATAAGAGAAATTCAACTCGACAGCCTCTGATGGAACTTGGAGACTAAAAGAACCATCCGCTTTGGAAATACTCCCCTTTGATGTACCTTTGACTTGAATTGTAACACCAGCAAGAGGCTCCTGCTGAGTGTCCAGCACTTTACCTGATACCACTCTGTTTTGGGCAGAAAGAACGGAAATGCTCTCTGCCACCAATAACAGCAGCAATAAAATCAATGATTTAAATACCTTCATAAGTTTATTTAAGAATTAAAATAGAAATCAATTACAATCTGCTTCATTTGGTTTTGTAGGCATCCGTAGAGAATGCTTTCGGACGCTGCATATTCTCTGTCCATACGTGCCCGAATTCATCTTTAACGGTGATCCGCAGATCCGTATCAGCATCAGGCGCTTGCACTTTAAAAAAGTGAGGGAACTTTTCAGTAATAAAACTGGGAACGGACGTGAGACTGGCAGAGTTGAAACGCTTTACGGAAAGAGCGGCGATATGTAGTGGATCATAAGCCCAAACCTTTGTAGCAGTCAACTCTTTACCTGCTTCGTCAGTCACAGTCAAAGTCCAATAGGGATTCCAATTCCAAATATTTATTAGTACTTCATTATTGCTATTCGCCGGATAAGCATCAACATATTTCATATATTCTTTCTTAATAGAAGCAGAAACATTATCCGGCATCTGGGGAACATCGGCTAACGAGAAGTGCACATTATTCAGGTCATAACTACGGAATTGATAGTCCTCCGACCATCCGGTAGCCTTGTACATCCATTGAAGGTTTGTCCCGGAAACATCCCAAACAGCATATCCACCCGGAGTACCGTCGGGACTGATATGCACACCCGGAGTCAGGTTACCAGACCACCACCAGGAAGCACAAACAGCTCCGGTGTTGTGTTCATAGAAATTCCGCCCGTCTGTAACAGCCGATTCAGGAGTTACATTGAAATTCATGTGCGTATGCCCTGTCACAAAATGCACCCGATAGCCATTCAGGATACTAAATAGTTGAGCTGTATTGACCACATCGTGATCTATCTTGAAATCTCCGGTTTCCGTAGGATAGAACACCTGCGCATGCATCACCACCACCAGAGGCGTTGACTTGTCAATGTAAGCAAGGTCTTTGGAAAGCCAGTCCAATTGTTCCGAAGAAATCCGCTTTTCATAGTTACGTGAAGTTGTTCCATCATAATTACTGCAATCAATATCGTCCATGACAACATAATGAACCTTACCTATATTAAGGGAGTAATAAGTAGGCGCAATGTAATGCATATACTTGCTCTCCGCATCAAAATCAGAAGTCGTTTTGTAGTCGTAATCATGGTTACCAATAGTATGGAATATCTGCAAACCTTTGACTTGACTGTTGATGGTATTGAGATATTCGGGTAACGCATAGTTGTTTGAATACCAATACAAATCCCAAGTCATGTCCCCTAAAGCAATAGCATACATCTTTTCATTCGGATGAAGATTCCGATAGCTGTTTAAATCGGAGGTAAACTCCAAAAACTGCTTGCTGTCATTCGTCCTATTGGCAAGGTGCATATCCCCCAGCATAAAGACTTTATAAGTATCTTGTCCGGAAACCTTCTTTAGCGTAAAGTCCATCCGTTCCGCCGTGTTGGCATTACCTTTCAACTGCTGATAAAACAAAGGAAGCACTCCATCGGAAGGAACTTCATAACTGCTCGGTATAGAAATAAAAACATATCCCCATTTCTTTGCAGACCTGAGTTGATAAATACCATTTTCATCTGTGGTAGTCACTTCCACTCCGTCCGAAACAACGACACCCTTCACTGCCCCTTCCACTGAAGAAACAATACCATATATTGTAGTGCCCGCATCCGGCGTAAAGTTTAACCCATCAACGACATTAATATATATACGTCCAACCGGCTTTTTCCGTGTATCCCGTTTGATGTAGACATTATAATAACCAGTTTCACATTCATCGGAGAGTTGCACAGTGAAACTTTCAGATGAAATTGTGGCGAAGTGGCATACATAAGATATTCCTGCATCCGACTCCAGGATGAATGAATCGGACATCTGAGGAGCTCCTCCATCGACTACCGTAAAAACACACTCCCCACCCTTACTCACATCGATTGTTTTCGGAAGGTTAAACTGCACATTAAAATCATCCGCAACCACATCGCTGCTATCTCCACAACTATAAGTAACCAACGGCAAAATGCCACCCAATACCAAGCACAATACAAACTTTGCTATCTTTCTCATTCTTCTAACAATTTATCATTCAATGCATATACGATTCAGCCCAAGCCAATTTGCCACCTAATACCAAGACAAATACTACAGACTTTTTTAGAATCCTTAATGAAAATTTTGCGCGAAGGTAAATCTATAACGTTTCAGTTATTAAACATACAGGTTACATTCCTGCTACATAGCTGTGTTTTGATCGCTCATGCAGAGATGAGAATGAATATAAAGATGAGTTGTGTATCATTTCACTAACGGATATTTCTCTATAATTAAAATTCTCCTTTCCTAGAGTTTTTGCGTGATTTGTCGTCACTTCATCACTCGTTAGAGTAACACAATGTAGATCAGCACGTTATTGAGTGACGACAAGCGTGACGGCAAGTGACGACAAATGGTTTCCGTCACGCTTTTTTCTTGAATACTTACACAATTTAGCACCTAACAGTTTCATTATCAACAAGTAATAACAATATATGCAAAACAGGCAAAAAGTATGCAAAATCCCCTGTCTTGAGCATTAAATGGTAGATTACTGATTCTATGCTATTATAATGAGATCCAAACAAACAACCTTAATCATACGTTTCCCGATTATCACAGGTCTGGCTGCTACATATGTTTCAAGGGTTACATCTGAAGACCTTTTCGGAAGGTATTAGAAGAAAAATTCAAGATTGCCCGTATACTTTTATCACAATTCCCATAGAAAAACATCGGAATATTTAAGGCAAAACTTCAGCCCACAGCTGTGGGCTCTTGGGGGGACAACTGTGGGCCCGAGAGCCCACAGTTGTAAACCGGCGGGCCCACAGTTGTGGGCCCAAGAAATGTCACTGCTAAAAAAGGAAAAAGGCAGGTCTTTTCAGCTAAAAGGTATGTACTTCCCTGATAAAGGTTGACTTGTGTCTTACTCATTCCGGCTTAGGGTTGACTTGTTTTTCTCTTTTCTCTGATACAGGTTGACTAAATTCTTTGAAACTTGGTATAGGCATCTGTTACCAGTGATAAGTAGCAAAACACATAGCTATCCTCCCCCAGCCATATCGTGATGTAAGTAATATCACTAACCCACAGCTGATTAGGATGATCTGCAAGCAATGTTTTTGTCAAGTCGGGATACTGTGGCAGATAATGAGATGAGTCCGTAGTACGCGGAGCCCGGAAGCGTTTACGTACTGTCAAGTTATACTTTGACAATATGCTGCAGAAACAGTCACGACCAACGCCCGCATGACTCCCGCCAAACTCATTCCGATACATCACCCAGAGCTTCTCACCACCAATACCGGGATCCTTCTCACGCACACGCTTTACAAATTCTAGTACAAAACGCTCACGCACACAGTTGTCCATGCTGTGGTCAACATATTTATAAAAGGCTTGCTTTGTAACACCAAACAGCTTGCAAAGAGAAGTGACGGGATAACCGCAATGCTCTTTCCAAAGCCTTTTCATTGTTTGGTGCCGGCTTTTTTTCGGATGGGAATGTTGAACATTTCCTCAGCAACGTCAATCATTGTATCATAAGCATGGGCACGCATTTTTTCGTGCTTGAGTTCAGTACGTAAACGCTCATTTTCAAGACGTAAGGCGGTCAGAGCCGCAGAATCATCAGAGCCCTTGGAAGATTTATCCTTTTTCATACACTCAACCATTTCGGGGTTTAAATGCTCAAAGATACGAACCCAACGCATAAATGTACTACGGGAAATACCTTTTTTCTGAGCAAATTTGTAACGGGGTAACTGGGAATCATAGAACTCCTTAAGGACTTCTAATTGATAAACACTAAAAGTCATGTCACTCTTTTTCATCTTAATTGTTTTTAGTTGATAATTATAGCAGTCAACTAAATCTAGGGTAAGACAAACTGATAGATGCGGCGAATAAAGAAAAGTATAGGAATTAATTTAATTGGCAGCGAGCGCTTAAGGGGTCTTCAAAAAAAAAGACCTACAAAATTGTAAGTCTTCAATACTGAAGTGGGCGTTGACGGATTCGAACCGCCGACCCTCTGCTTGTAAGGCAGATGCTCTGAACCAGCTGAGCTAAACGCCCGTCATTTTGATTGAAAGTGTAAGGTTATTGAAGTGGGCGTTGACGGATTCGAACCGCCGACCCTCTGCTTGTAAGGCAGATGCTCTGAACCAGCTGAGCTAAACGCCCGTACACTTTCGTTTCAAAAGCGATGCAAAGGTACTGCTATTTTTGATTCCACCAAAAATTTTGAAAACTATTTTCTTGTAAAAGTAATGCAGGAGATTAACTACTATTGAAATTCAGGTAATTAAGATCATCTCAACTACCCCACCATAGTTCTTAGCTTAACTAATCCCCTGTGCATAAGATTTCGCACTGATTGATAATTCATATTCATAATTTCACAAATATCATCATACTTCTTCTCTTCGAGATAGTACAATGCTAGTGCCTCACGCTGCCGGGGAGAAAGTTTCTCCATGATATTACCAATTTTATTCTTGCTCTTTAGCTTTGTTTCTCTTACAATGTAGGAAGTCTCCACATCTTCTTCATCCGAAATATTAGCAAAGCTCTCAACCGGCACATCAGACATATATGTTCTCTTGCGCATTTCATCACACAATTTATTTCGTAAAGAGATGAACAGATAAGATTTGAAACTATTAATCTCGCCTAACTCATTCTTCCGCATATACAGTTTTACGAAAACATCATGAATGCAGTCTTTCAAAAGTTCCCTGTCGGAAGTCAACTTGCAACCATAACTAAAAAGAGCATTGATATATAAGCTGTATATATGCGAGAAAGCATTTGCATTGCCTGATTGAAATTCAGTAAACAAATGAGCATCCTGTTCTGTAGATTCACTAAGAATCCCCATTTTTACATTAGAAGTTTGGTCTCTCATAGTATAATTATTAGTTGTTTTCTTATGATGCAAAAATAGAGACCAAAGCATGCGCACTTAGGGAATATTTGGTTATAGAATCGAAAAAACAGATACTATGTTTTAGAACATATAACCCTTTTCTATAGCTTAAAGAATAAAAAAGAAGAAAAAGATAGCCATATTCAAAAAGAAAATCACTCCCGTACAGAATGAAATGTACCGGGAGTGATTCCAAAAATTCAAAACCTTCTTAATAACCAATTTATCTATTATAATTTGTGAAGCCAATAAACACATTCCTTATTGTCAGGAATACGAAGTGTATATATTCCACTTATTTTCAATTGTTTATTAATAACTTCCATAGCACCACTACGTACATTCACACGCGATAACCGGTATTTTCCTGACGACAAAGCGAGCGGAATATTACCCGAGGAATGGGAATAAATGATCGCTCCCGTATCAGAATTTACCATTTTCTCATAAAATGGCTCCTTACTTTCTTCCACTTTCATACAAGCAGCATCTGCCAGAAAGAGTGGATCCCTTACCGGAATTTGCGGGCAAGACCCTCCCGCCATAAAAATAGCCCATGCCATATCCGGATAATTCTGAGCAAAGAACGTCACAGCCTTTTGAGGATAATTCCGACGGTATTCATTAACAGCTTTATATGCTTCTTTAAAAGTCACTTTCCCTACTTTCATTTTACGCATATGCTGACGCGGCGCCATATTCCTGCCACCTTCCGGAGCATAAGCCGTACCATCACTCTTATAATGCCAATAACGAATATCGATAATATCTACTATGGGTGCACGTTTCGAATCTCCCAAAATAGCATCCTGAACATCTTTAGTGGTACTTAAGGCAATAAGAGGATGCTTACCCGTTTCTTTTTCCCACTCCGCTATTACATCAATCCAAAACCGGACAAAATGTAACGGGCCGGTAAACTCCGCACCTATCAGTTGAATAACATTATTGTTATCGGCAAAATTATTAAGGCATTGCCTAATATACTTCCGATGCAATTCCCTTCGAACAGGATTGGTTACATCATAAAACATATCCGCCATAAAAATACGCTTATCTCCTGCGAACGGAACAGGTTCGGGAAATCCGGTATCATTGATATTATTTGCCGTACGCCAGGGACAATCTACCCAATGTGCACCCGCTTCAATAATATTATGCTGGAAATAGTTTTCATGAAAGAGCAATAACCCTTTTTGTTCTCCCTTATCAGCAAACTGCTTCAAACGTGACCAATACCAGGCGTTCGGACGAGTCAGATCATATTTGCTCAAGCCATCCCATGCAGTTTCCTTTCCGCTCCGTGCAAATGGTTGCTCATAGAAAGGTCCCCAAACATCTCCGTCACGGCGACGAATACGTTCATGGTCATCTCTACGACGATCATACCACAGACCATAATTATGATCAAGAAGCAATATTCCTTTAGATTTCATATGACTGATTACCGAATCTATCCGATCGGTTAATCCCACCCCCTCACATCCGGGAACAAAACGAGTGACATGCGGCTTAGCATCGGCAATAAACCGTGGCCTTAATTTTCCATTCCACCACTGAACTTCCTGTCGTGCGCCAACCATCAAAGAACCATCTTTAACCAATCGGCCATCAACAACTCCAATGACAGATTTCGGTAAATGTTCAGTAGCCGCTTCATTTACAGAATATCCACTGGAAACTTTTACCCTATCAACGGATTTCACGCCATTCATACTGACAGATGCAGTAAACTTCCCGTCATTAATCCACTTCTCCAATGTTAGACGAGGGACGTATGCCTCCTTTGCCAAACGCATTGCCTCAGCAACAGTCGGACTACTGGTTGCATCCGTACTACGCGGTAAAATACGCGCCTGTTCTTCACACTCTTTATTTAAACGCGCGGCAAGCTGCGCATAAAAGAAGCTACGTGGATGAACATGATTATTGGATTGAATCCATTGACCATTCCCTGAAAACTGCGCCCAACAACCACAAGCCCGGTTCGGTGCATCTTCAGCCGGAGAATAACATTCTATTTCAGCAGCCGAACATTGCCAAAATAAACTGTTCCCGGTATTCCATCCAGCCCCATCTTTATCTTGCCCTAAGTTTTTATAAGTTAAGTTATGTCCGTCAATATTTACCACATCAAACAGAAGTCCACAAGCCCATGTATCAATAGACCCACTGAAGCCCAAAGATTCTTTGGAGTCACATTGGACAAAAGCATTTGGCCCCGCTGCGCAATATCCGGCAGCAAAATCATGTATTCCGTGTTCCGAATAACAACGTTGGAAAAGCGTCAGTTGCCCCATAGTTAAAAAGGTACACCTACGCATTCCGCCAACCTCCGATATAGGGTCCCGGGAAATACAATCCTCAACAGTCACTCTTGAAGCTGTGGATTGTACCAATACAGCACTCCCTGCAAAATGTTCGAAATTAACCCGACGTACCCAGCAATTCTCGGCATTTTCGATGGAAATGCCCGTCCAACAATGATCTTCGTCTTTTGGATAAGCTTTGTCGTAATCGGAAACTAAAGTCATATTTTCCACACCGGAATCAGAAACCCGTCCTCTCCAATGATAAAGCAAAATCTTGGAAACTCCATATTTAGCATCCAAAGCCATAGATAAAGGAGCGTCAAGAGTAATCTTCGGCCCGTTCACCTCTCTAACAGTCCGATCCCAGAACAAATCCACATCACCCGGTTTCCAACCCAACCAACTGATGCCTCCTCCATAAATATCACATCCAACAGATGCAATCCACTCTTTTGTAGACGGCCTCATCACAATAACCCGATCACCTTTATGAATTCCCGTTGAAGAAGAAACCTCTAATGTACGTTCATTGACCGAAACATATTTAGAACGAATATCTACAGTATCCCCAAACATTCTATCTTCTTTTCCCTCTATGTAGATCAAAGCACCACGATCTGTTCCTGTTTTAAGGAGTACCGTTTTTTCCTTATCCATTCCCCGTAACACAACCCCGGAAGTTCCTATACGTAGTCCTTTAGAAACAGAGTAAACTCCTTTATCCAGCAGAACCGCACCACGAAAGCCCTTTTCATCAGGCTTCAAAGAAGAAACATAGTCAATGGCTTTCTGTATTTTAAACCAGTTATCCCCTTGTTCGCAGGGAACATAAACGACATTATGAAGATCGGGAATATTTTGGTCGGAATTCAGGTATCCGCAATATGAAAAGTCAAGTATACGATTTCCTTGCTCATCTTTCACATAAATAAGGCTATCACCTTTTACTTTTAAATCAAAACGCTGTGCAATAACAGGCTGCACACCTATCAAGAAGAACAATCCTCCAAGAAAGGCCTTTAATAAATCTTTTCTCATTGTGCTAAACTTTTTTCATCAGGGTTAAAGCATCATTTACTGAAAGACGATTAAAAAAGCCGGATGTAATCGTAATCTTTATGTTTTTCTCCATTCGTTCATATACTCCTTTGGAGTCTGATTATACTTTTTACGGAAACATTTACCATAATAGCCGGAATCTTTAAATCCTACAGCAAATGCTATTTCTGAAATACTCATATCCGAATTCTTTATCAGTTCAATGGATTTATTCAAACGAATCTCTTTTACCAGATCTACCGGAGCCAAACCAGTCAAGCTCTTAAGCTTCTTAAAGAAAGCAGAACGACTAAGTCCCACACTCGCAGCAATACTATCAATATTAAAATCACTATTATCAAGATTCTGCTCAATAACTTGATGTATTTTATCCAGCAACTGCACATCCTTCTTTACCAAAAACTGTTCGTAACTATCAGGTTGCTTATCTTCCGATTGCTGCCAAAACCGTTCACGGAATAGTTTGCGTTCACCCAAAAGCTGCTCAATACGAGCTATCAAATAATCCTTACTGAACGGTTTGGTGATATAAGCATTTGCTCCCATATTGGTTGCCCTTGTCTTCGCCACATCGTCACTCTTAGCTGTAAGTATAATCACCGGTATATGGCTGATTTGGAAATCTTCGCGGATACGTTGCAACAATTCAAGCCCGGACATTTCAGGCATCATTTGGTCGGTAACTACAATATCAGGATGATACAAGTGAACTTTCTTCAATCCTTCCACCCCATTCTCCGCCAAATATACATTATATTTATCCTCCATTTGAAGCTTTAGTAAACGGCCTAAATCCCTGTTATCTTCAACTACCAACAAATTGGGCAAAGAAGCATCAGGCTGCTCTTTATCTTCAATCTCTTCTTGCTCATCTTGTTGCTGTACTTCAACAGAATCACTGTCACTAACATAAAAATCAACCTCTGCTGTTTTATAGTGTTCCTTGCCCAAAAACAGTTCTATAGTAAATACAGCACCCTGGCCCTCCTGACTTTCCGCAACAATAAAACCGTGATGAAGATTAATGATTTCCTTAGATAAAGCAAGTCCAATGCCTGTTCCCTGATAATACGCATTTGGGGAATTATCGCCTTGAGAAAAACGCTCAAAAATCTCAGATAGCTTGTTCTGAGGAATTCCGACTCCTGTATCCTCAACACGGACATAGCATCGCTTCTCATCTTCAGTTAATCCCATAGATACAGATATACGTCCTCCGGTGGGTGTAAATTTAAACGCATTCGAAATAATATTTCTAAGCACAATATTCAACTTATCCTTATCAGCCCATAAATAAATAATCTCATTAGAAAACTCAAAAGAAAAATAAATATCACTCTCCTCCGAAAGAACTTTGAATTCCTTTTGAAGAGTATCCAGAAGCTTGTTCATATTGATACGGGAAACATGCAAACGCATTTTCCCATTTTGAATCTTCCTGAAATCCAAGATTTGATTAACCAACTGTAGCATCTGATTCGTGTTCTTTTCCATCAGCTCCACATATTGTACCCCTTTGGAAGAGAGGGCTTCTTTCTCCTTTAGTTCTTGTATAGGCCCCTTTATTAAAGTAAGCGGAGTGCGAAGTTCATGAGATATATTTGTAAAGAACTTAATTTTCAATTCAGATAAACGTTGTTCAATATATACCTCGTTCTTCATCTTCATCATCACAAAGATAATCTTCAAAATCCCGTAAAGCAAAATCAAGCCTAAAACGCCATAAATACAATAAGCCCACCAAGTCAACCACCAAGGAGATAAGATCGTGATTACCAATTTCTTTTCCGAAAGCAGATCGGGATTAGCCTCATCAATGGATTGAACTTTAAATACATAATCACCAGGAGGCACATTGGTATAAGAAGCTATCCTATTTTTACCATTTGAGTGCCACTCACTCTCATAACCCTCAAGAATATAACGATACGATACCCTATTTTGATTATAATAATTTAAAGCCGCAAATTCTATAGTGAACATGGATTGATTGTGCTTAAGTCTGATGGAATCGGCATATTTTACGGACTTCATCAAAATAGGATGTTCCTTAAAAGAACGTATGTTCTTATTTGAAACCATAAAGTCAACAATACAGGTCCGGTAGTTTGCATTCAGTGTTTCTAATTTATCCGGTGAAAAGATTAAAATGCCCTGTTTACAACCTAACCAAAGATCACCATTGAGGGCCTTTAGTGCAGAGTTTTCTTCCATCTTCACATTCAAGAAGCCATCATACTTATCAAAGTTCCTAATCCGCTCCGTCTTTTTATTAAATCGGGAAATTCCACCTTCGGTTGCAAACCATAGATTTTTATGATTATCTTCCACAATAGATACCACTACATCATTATTAAGCCCCTCTTTCATACCATATGCTTTAAATAACGGACGGTGTTTTATCTTATCATAACCGATCAATTTATTCACTCCTCCACCAAAAACACTTACCCATATATTAGCATCCTTATCTTTATAGAGCACGTAGATATCATTATCGGCAATGTTCGAACTGGCGCTCTCACTCCGATAAGTTTCAAAAACAATTTTGTCAGGGGCCGTAAAATGACTATCAAACGACATCAGCCCATCCATCGTACCCACCCAAATACGCCCGTTATTATCTTCAACCATGTTGCGAACATCCATGTATAACCCGTAGGATGGGTAATGCTTTAAACCATTATACTTATGTTTAAACACGGTCTTGCCATTTTCTTCACTGATAAGATTAAGTCCTCCAGCCAGTACACCCACCCAAATACGTTCTTTCGTGTCTTGAAAAGTAAAGTAGACTTCATTTCCGCTTATGGAGTTGGAACGATGTGAATCACTAGTATACCGAATAAACTGAAAACCAAGGGGAGACGAATTGTCCGGAATAGCTTTTACCAAACCGCTACCTTTAGTAGAAAACCAGAGATTCCCCTTATTGTCTTCCATAATATGATATACACGTCCAATCTGATAATTCGCCTTCGAAAATATTTGCTTCAGTTTTCCACTCTTATCAAACCGATAAACTTTTTCCCAGCGCGTGCCAACCCATATATCTCCATTACGTGCCTGAAAAAGGGCCTTAATTCCATCTGTAGAACCATTGGTATGGGAAAGAGAAGTATCAAACTGGTGAAGATCAAGGAGTTTGAATTGCTTCTTTGGAAAATTTACTTTATAAACACCAGCAGTAGCAGAAAGCAACCAGAAAATACCATCCTTATCAATATACTGTCCCAAAAAGAGATGTTTATCATCTCCGTCAATAGCAAATTGTTTCAACGAGTTAAGGCGCACCATGGCATGAGAATCCCGATCAAAGAATAAAACCTCCCCGGCCGGAGTGAGAAAGAACAGGCCCTGTTCACCAGCATCCTGCACATCAAAACTACCGATAGCATGCCCTGTAGGAAAAAGGAAACGTTCCGACTCATCTGTTTGCGGATCATAATAAAGTAAGCCTTCATTACCAGACTGCCACCACACCTTGCCCATTTTATCTATAAAAGCATGGGATATCGGTACATTAAAAAGAGATAAAGACAATTTCCGCAATAACCCGGATTTCAAATGATATTCATAAATACCACGATTGGCAATTGCTAAATAAAGTATTCCTGAATTTGTTACAAGTAAATTTTCTATTTCTCCTTCTAGTCCTTGAAACTGGTGTCGGTTCACTCTCCCCGAAGACAAATCAACCTGATAAACAGCTCCACCATCATCAGCCAACCAAACATTTTTAGTATCACCACAAACACAGGTAAACACTTTATCGGACCCACCTCCAATCTCTTTACTAATAAAATCCGCCGGCTTTGAAATCAAAAAAGGACTCTTACGATAAGAAAAGATCTTATAATCCTTTCCTATCCAGTTCAGATATTCTTTAGTTTCTGAAAAAACATTATTCCGCAACCTCCAATCATATAAAGATGCATTAACACCGGAATCATGTAAAAGTTGGATATTAACTTTCCCTGTAGCATCCGTTGACGCACGAAGCAAACTTTTATCTTTCGTCAACAAAAGCATATCTCCGTCTGCTGTTTTTTGAAGCTTAATAATCTGAATATTTCCAGAATAGAGTTTCATATCATCGTATACAGGGTGGAAACGCTCGTTTACTTTGTCAAAGATATATAACTTCCTATCCACTGTTTTCATCCAGAGGAAACCGTTTTTATCTTCAAGCAAACTTTCTATTTTGCGGGGAGGAAGATCGGAATAAAGCCCATCCCGATTATTATAGGCTTTAAACTTGGTTCCGTCAAAACTACACAAACCATACCAAGTGCCAAACCACATAAACCCTCCTTCGCCCTTCAATGCACAATTCACAATATTATTCGCCAACCCCTGCTCAACAGTATAATGTTCCACTATCATATTTGGAGAGCCAAACAAGTGAGACACTATTTCACAGGCAAATAGAAGACTTAATATCAATCGTTTCATAGCAAAAGAAGTTATATCATCATAAGTTGCCCCAAAGATACTAAAAAAGACAATTACTCGCCTTTTCATCAGGTAAGCAAAAAAGGCGAAAGCAAAGAAGATACATGACAAGCTATGACAAATTTAGATTGTCCAAGAACTTTATATAAAAATTATCGTCTCAATCTTTCTTCTTCCAAACAGTAACTTCCGATATACGGATTTCCGAGCAACGGGAAGTTTTTCTAAGCATATATGGCACATCGACCGGAGGCTGCTCCAAGATAAACTGAGATTCCAAAATGCTTTTAATACCATCTAAAGAAGTAACGGGCTCTCCATCACGCTTAAAACCTCCTGGACGATATTCTTTAGCAATCGCGTTCGTCTCCCAATCGTAAGTAGAAGCTACAACCAATATACCACCAGCATTCAACCGCTCATGAATATGCTCTAAAAAAGCAACGGGATTAGTCAACTCTTCAAGTAAATTGGGTACAACTATCAAATCGTAACCCGTATAAAGTGGCTTAATATTATTAGCATTCTCCTGCATGAACACAATATGTTCCTTACCCATCCCCAAGCCGGTTTCTGCTAGTAGCAATTCACGGTAAAAGACCAAGTCACCCTCATCTTTCACAATATAGCGGACAAAGCCCTTTTCCTGTAACTGAATAGGCATACGAATGAAGCGGGCAGAGAAATCAAGGGCGGTAATCTCTTCAACATGAGGTGCCAGTTCAAAAGCGAGTCTACCGGTATCTGCATTCAAATCGAGCGCGCTTTTTACTTTGCAGTTTTTCACAGCTCCCAATACCAGAGTAGCAAGATCCTTGTAGAAGTTTGGCTTTGCTCCAAAAGCATCTCCCCAATTATTCTCACACGAATTAGCCACTTCCATATCTGTTTCGTACTCATCATTCTCAATCGCCAACGGATGTTCCGACTCCACCACACGGAAACCGGCATGTTGATAGAAATGCCTGCGGAAAGCATAACGAGAATGTAGAGTTGCCTCATTTCCCGTAGATATCCAAGAACCACCCTTAATCAGATTGTGCTTGCCATCAAAGGTAGGTGTGGAAAAATCGTCATACATAGGATGCACACGAAAACCAGCAAAACCAGTGATTGGTGTTTCCGTCCACTGCCATACGTTACCCAAAACATCGTAAAAATCACCTTGCTTGAACTTGTCAACCGGACAAGGTGATGCGTAATATTCCAGATTGATATTTCCCGGTGCTCCCTTCCATGCTTCTACATCGGGAATGCCGCAATATTCTGCCAAACAATACCATTCAGCCTCAGTAGGTAACCTATAAGTTTTGTTTTCCTTAGCAGATAACCAATTACAATAAGCTTTAGCTTCAAGGTAATTGACTTCTACCGGCCAGTTCCATGGCATGGGAATTTCTTCGGCAACCAAGCGTAAAACATAGCCACCACTGTTTTTTCTCCAAAACAGTGGCATCTGTGCCTTCTTGAAAGTACACCAGTTCCACCCTTCTTCAGTCCAATAGCTCTTTTCGTCATAACCACCATTTTTAACAAACTGAAGAAATTCACTATTAGACACCAGCATCCTGCCTGCACAAAAGTCTTTCACTTTCTCTACACGGCTACCGTATTCATTATCCCAACCATAAAGCGGATGATCCATAGGTTTACCTAACTTCATTTCAGCGCCGGGAACCGGTAAAAAGTCATTAGCAGGTGCATCCCCTCGTTCCTCGCAAATCCTACCAAACCGTCCGCTCACCACCCTATCAAGTGGCAACTGGCGAATTAGTACAGACGAAGTCTCCAAATGAATACGCTCATGCTCAATACCCATCATTATAATCCAAAACGGACTGTCCCAATCAATGGGAAGAAGTAACGGTATACGGTCAATCACATCCAGAATAACGGCCTTAACCTTATCGCGATAATGACGCACCTCCGATACCGACGGCCAATTATAGTGCCTCTCATCCAAATCGTCCCAACTCATTTCATCCACTCCTATGGCAAAGATTGATTCAAAACCCGGATTGATACGAAAATCAATAATTCGGGCTAAAAAGAGCTTATTAATAAAGAATACAGCCGTGTGCCCTAAATAAAACAGAATGACATGCCGGAGTGGGTCACCCCGTAGATAAAAAGAATCATCATCCACAAGTTGCGTGTAAAGTTTTTCATCTATCTCCCACGTCTTCAAAAAATAATCGCGAATTTCCGCTCTTTTGCTCTCTGGTGTTCCCTCCTTCAGGTTTACCGTTTTGGTTATCAAATTCTGCATGAGTATTGTAGTTTATCTTTCTATAATTGTACTATTAACACTTGGCAGAAAGATTATGTTGAGAGTAAACATAAATATCGAATATTATAAATGCCCATATTTTCTTCATTCTATATTGTCCATCATTTTAATTATGATTAAATTGCCCCCGTTTTTTTAAAGAGATTAAACCAATACAATGAAAAAGATCGCAATTCTAATACTTATAACGATTGCTTATGCAGAATCTCTAACCGCTTCATCTTATCTCTTCTTCAAAAAAATTCAAGTGGAAGACGGACTTTCACATAATACGGTTTGGTGTGGCATTCAAGATAGCTATGGATTTATGTGGTTCGGCACAAGCGACGGATTGAATTGCTACGACGGGAACTCCAACAAAATATACAGGAACACACTAAATGATAAATACTCATTAGAGAATAATTTCATACAAACAATATTTGAAGAGAATAAGCAATTTTTATGGATCGGTACAAATTTAGGCATTTATATCTATAACAGAAACAATAATCATTTTACCTATTTTGACAAAAAGACCAAATATGGTGTTCTTATAAGCAGTGAGATAAAAAAAATTATCCGAACACATAATGGAATGATATGGATAGCCACTTTAGGTCAAGGCCTTTTCATTTACAACCCCAAAACAAAAATACTGACCCAAGACAGTCGTCACACTTCTTTCGTTTGGGACATCTGCGAAGGTAATACATCTCAGGTATACTTATCTTCTTTACAGGACGGATTGTTCTGTTTTAATCAGAACGGATCTTCTAAAAAACTACTTTCACCCTTATCAACGTTATATAATTATAGTAGAAAGAACAAAATTGATTGCATTACTAATATAAATGGGATTATCTGGATGGGAACAGATAATAATATACTCTATAAATGGAATGAATATGCAGGGACCTTGAATGTATACCACGTACCGCTCCCCACCGGCACAATAAGATGTATAACAGAATATTCTAAAGAAGAATTATTAATAGGGACAGATAACGGCCTACATCTATTTAATCACAAACAAGATTCCTTCCAAAGAACAGACAATCCCCTTTTACTTTCAGGGACATTAAGTGATCAATCTATCAACGGTATGATAAAAGACGCAGAAGGAGGAATTTGGATATTAACCAATTTGGAAGGAGTAAAATATGCCAGTAAACAAACCAAACACTTTGAATCTTACTGCTCTGCCAATCCTGATAACACCGGAAAAACGGGACTTGTTACCGGCCCTTTTTGTGAAGATCCTGTAGGGAACCTTTGGATCGGCACACGTGCAGGTCTGTATTTTCTCAACACAAAGTCACTACAATTTTATAAGCACCCAATCAACAAACTACTGGGGCCTAAAGAATGCGACATAAGAGCCTTGTTCCTCAATGGTAAGCAACTTTGGATAGGCACCTATGGAGATGGAATCAAAGTATATGATACTTTAACGGGAAAAATTAAAGCATATCACTATTCACGTGATGAGTTAAATACAATATCGAGCAATGAGGTACTCTGTATATATAAAGGGCATAATGGTACTATATACGTAGGGACAAGCTGGGGACTCTGCCAATATAACTCACAAGAAGATAATTTTTCTGTAGTCAATACCATTGGAACAATGATCTCTGTGGTTAGCATTCTTGAAGATAGACATGGCTATCTCTGGATAGCAACCTCCAACAGCGGAGCATTTCGCTACCAGCACCAAACAGGTATTTGGAAACACTTTGAACATAAACGGAATGATCCCACTACCATAACAAACAATTATGTAATTACGTTATTTGAGGATTCTAAGGGAACAATGTGGTTCGGAACTAATGGAGGGGGGTTGTGCTCCTTCAATTCTTCAAAAGAAACATTTACAGATTTTGATCCGAACAATGTAATTCTTCCAAGTAAGGTGATCTACTCAATTGAAGAAGACAAAACTGGAAACTTTTGGATTTCAAGCAATATGGGGCTCATTAAAATTAATCCGACTAATAGAGAATCTTTTCGTCGTTTTACTTTGAGTGATGGACTTCAAGGAAATCAATTTAATGCAAACTCCTCGTTAAAAACATTAGAAGGAAAATTATACTTCGGAGGAGTTAATGGTTTTAATGCTTTTACTCCAAAAAAATTAATGGATAATAATTATGTTCCACCCATCTATATCACAGATATTCGGTTGCCTTACACGACAGATAAGCATATTATACAAAATGTATTAAACCTAAAAAAACCTTTATACGCAAGTAATCAAATTACTTTACCGTACGAATATAACAGCTTCGTCATTGACTTCGCTGCGCTAAGCTATGAGGATCCAAAGAAAAACCGTTATTTGTACATGCTTGAAGGAATAGATAAAGAATGGGTTATAAATTCAAAAACAAATTCGGCATCATACACAAACTTAGCTCCAGGAAAGTATGAATTTATAGTACGCGGATCGAACAATGACAACAAATGGAACATGAGAGGTGCTAAAATTACAATAATAATTACTCCTCCGTGGTGGCGCACTTACTGGGCATATATCATATATACTTTACTACTTTTAGGTGTTACATATTACATTGCTTTAAGATGGAACCGATATATAAAAGTCAGATATAAACGTAGAATGGAAGAATTTCAAATATCTAAAGAGAAAGAAATCTATAAATCAAAAATCAGTTTCTTTATTAATCTTGTCCATGAAATACGCACTCCCTTAAGCTTAATTCGTTTACCCTTGGAGAAACTTATGACCAATAGTACAGAGAAGGAAACCAAATACTTATCAATTATCAATAAAAACGTTAATTATTTATTGAATATCACAAATCAATTGCTCGACTTTCAAAGAATGGAAAATGGAAAACTACAATTAAACCTACAATCCTGCAATATCAATAAATTATTAGAAGAAATATACGAACAATTTACAGGCTCTGCAGAATTGAAAGGAATCGCAATTACTCTGAAAATTCCCCAAGAAACAATTCATGCCACGATTGATTCTGATAAAATACGCAAGGCATTGGTTAATTTAATAGGAAATGCACTCAAGTATGCCAAAAAACATATAGAACTTGAACTCACTCATTCAGAGAATAACATTAATATCTATGTCCATGATGATGGGATTGGCATACCTGATGCTGAAAAAGAAAAAGTATTTAAGGCTTTTTACCAAGTTCAAAATAGCAAAGAAGCTACTCCCGGAAGTGGAATCGGGCTTTCCTACTCTAAATCATTAGTCGAAGCTCATCATGGAGAATTACTTCTGAAAGATAATTCTACCGGTGGCTCTTCTTTTATTATCAGCCTTCCGATGAGCACAACCGTAATTGAGGTAGATAACACTTCTCAACAAAAAGAAACAGCAATCATCACAGATAATTCCAAAGACAACTCAACGCTACAGTATGCAGGTAAGTTGACCGTACTTCTAGTTGAAGATAACATAGAATTGCTTGACCTCACAGAGGAAGCACTCCATCCTATTTTTCGAACTCTAAAATCAACAAATGGGCAGGAAGCACTTGACATTCTTTCACATGAAAATATAGATGTCATTGTCAGTGATATAATGATGCCTGTAATGGATGGGTTAGAATTAACACAAAAAGTCAAGTCAAACATTGACTATTCACATATCCCTATAATCTTACTAACAGCTAAAACCACTATCGAATCTAAAATAGAAGGATTAGGATGCGGAGCTGATGCCTATATTGAAAAGCCTTTTTCCGGACGCCAGCTGCAAATACAAATAGAAAACTTAATTAAACTCAGACAAAATTTCCATAAGATGATGACCAACCTCTTTGGTAATAAAGCCGAAAAGATTGCATCAGAACAAATTCTATCACAAAAAGATAGAGAATTTATTGCCCGCATACAAGAAGTAATCACAGACCAATTGGCTGACGAGAATTTCTATATTGATAGTTTAGCTGAAGAAATGTGCATGAGCCGGTCCAATTTCTACCGGAAAATCAAGGCATTGTCCGGTATGCCTCCCAATGATTACTTAAAAACGGTCCGGCTAAACCGGGCAGCAGAATTAATAAAAAGTGGCGAACGCATTTCGGAAGTTGCTGAAAAAGTTGGATTTACTTCTTCTTCCTACTTTGCTAAATGCTTTAAAGCCCAGTTCGGTATGCTTCCAAGAGAATACAAATAATATATCTAATCTTTTAGACTTATAAAAGACACCTTATTACACTTACTGTAAAATCAAAATCCTCAATTCTATATCCTGCAATAATATTTTCTGTTCAGAAAATGCTGTATCCTGCTCAAATAGTAAGATTAAGAGTACTCCTTTTTAACCAATGAGCAGCTTTTTTCTTTTATTGAATATATTTTTTTGTATAAAGAAAGAATATAAGTCTTTATTTGCACACTTCAACCCATAACATTAACTTATTTTTATTATGAAGAAACTATTAATGACAATCTTATCGGCAATACTGCTTTACAACGTTCAAGCTTCCGATTTATTTAAACCTGTAAAAAGAGTTGCATTACGCGCTCCCTCCGTTCCATTAGTTATGTCAGACCCCTATTTTTCAATATGGTCCCCATATGATAAATTGAATGAAGGCACTACAAAGCATTGGACAAATGCCCAAAAACCTTTGCTCGGAGCTTTACGCGTAGATAATAAAGTATATCGTTTTATGGGAAAAGTAGAGCCTAATTTTCAAGATATTGCTCCAATGACAAATACCGAAAATTGGGAAGGAAGTTATACATATCAAACTCCAGCCCAAGGATGGACCGACCTTCAATTCAACGACAATACATGGGAACATGGGCAAGCGGCTTTCGGAACCCGTGATATGCCACGCATCCATACAGCATGGGAAAATAATGATATTTGGATACGCCGGACGTTTAATTTGGAGAATCTGGATACTAACAGCAATTTTTATTTAAAATATTCCCACGACGATACTTTTGAACTCTATCTAAATGGTGAGAAGCTGGTAAGTACCGGTTATTCTTGGAACAATGATGTATGCTTCCAACTCACGGAAACAGCTAAAAAGAAACTCCATAATGGCAAAAACATAATTGCCGCACATTGCCACAATACCATAGGTGGAGCTTATGTTGATTTCGGTCTTTATAGGGAAAAGAAACAAAACGCAAATTTCGAAAACGAAGCTATCCAGAAATCAGTCAGTGTACTTCCCACACAAACATATTATACTTTCAGCTGTGGACCGATAGAACTGGACATCGTATTTACCGCACCACAACTCATTGATGATCTTGACTGGCTGTCCACCCCCATCAATTACATTTCCTACCAAGTACGCTCCATTGATAAAAAAGCACACAATGTTCAGTTTTATCTGGAAACAACTCCGGAACTAGCCATTAATGAAAAAACGCAACCAACCATTTCCCGTATGCTGGTGCGTAACGGCATGAGCTACATAAAAGCAGGCAGCATTGATCAACCAATATGCGACCGTAAAGGTGATGGCATCTGCATAGACTGGGGATACGCTTACCTGGCCACGGGAAATAGTTCGGATCGCTTTATCAGCCTGGGGGATTACTACAAAATGAAGGAAGAGTTTAGCAACAATGGTAAACTTCTGCCTACAATGAAAAAGATAATTACACACAAACCAGTGGATATGCCTGCAATGTCTTATATGCACAATCTGGGAGAGGTAAAACAAGAGGCTAAAACCGGATATGCAATGATTGGTTATGACGATATTTACTCCATTGAGTACATGTATGAAAAGCGTATGCCCTATTGGAAGCATAACGGCAAAGTAACCATTTTCGACGCATTTGAAAAAGCAGAAGAAAATTATCTATCTGTCATGGAACGTTGTCGCGATTTTGACAAAATGATTATGGACGATGCTCAACAAGCTGGTGGAGAAGAATATGCAGAGCTTTGTGCCTTGGCTTATCGTCAAGTGATCTCTGCTCACAAATTATTTACTGACAAAAAAGGTAACCTGCTTTTCTTCTCAAAAGAGAACAACAGCAACGGTTGCGTAAATACTGTTGATTTGACTTATCCTTCAGCCCCACTCTTTTTGGCCTATAACCCTGAATTACAAAAAGCGATGATGACTAGCATTTTTGAGTATAGTGCCAGCGGACGGTGGAATAAACCCTTCCCGGCCCACGACCTCGGCACCTATCCTATAGCTAATGGACAAGTATATGGAGGAGATATGCCTATTGAAGAAGGAGGAAACATGATAATACTTGCAACAGCTATCGCTAAAATAGAAGGCAATGCCGATTACGCAAAGAAATATTGGGATTTACTGACAATCTGGACAGATTATCTGGTAGAATATGGATTGGACCCCGAAAATCAGCTTTGCACGGACGACTTCGCAGGGCATTGGGCACACAATGCCAATCTCTCTATTAAGGCAATAATGGGAATCGCCGGATATGGAGAATTAGCTCGTATGCTTGACATGAAAGATATAGCCGATAAATATTCCAAAATAGCCAAAGCAATGGCTGTGAAGTGGGAAGAAATGGATAACGAAGGCAATCATTATCGCTTAGCATTTGATCGTAAGGATACATGGAGCCAGAAATATAATATTATTTGGGATAAAATGTGGGGGCTCAACCTTTTTCCTAACGATGTCATAAAAAAAGAAGTAAGCTATTATCTAACTAAACAAAATCCGTACGGGCTTCCGCTTGATTCACGTAAAGAATATACCAAATCAGATTGGATTATGTGGACAGCTGCTTTATCACCGGATATAACAACATTCAAAAAGTTTGTCGCACCGGTATACAAGTATGCAAACGAAAGCACCTCACGTGTTCCTTTAAGTGACTGGCATCACACAGATAGCGGAGAATTCGTAGGCTTTAAAGCACGTTCCGTTGTTGGTGGATACTGGATGAAAGTTTTATTAGAAAAAATGAAAGAATACAAGGATGAGAAATAAAATACTAACAATTATTATTCTTTTATCAATGTTTCCATGCACAATGGTGCATGCTACAAAAGACAAGAATATAAAATCATATACGAACAAAGATGCAACAATTGCAATAGATGCTTTTCATAAAACGTTCTATAATCCCGGAATGAAACTATATGCCATATCCTCTGATATGAAAGGTCGGGCTGCTATCTGGGTACAAGCCATTTATTGGGATATGATAATGAATGCTTATAAGCGAACTAAATCGCCCAAGTATCGCCAGCTGATAGAAGATATTTATCAAGGAGGTTATGAACAATATGATAAATACAATTGGAACAATAAGATTGAATGGTTTATTTATGACGATATGATGTGGTGGATTATTTCTTTGGCAAGAGCATATGAAATCACTCACGAACCGAAATTCCTGGCTCACGCATCTTCCGGCTTTTATCACGTTTGGAAAGAATCATACGACCCTGAACGTGGTGGAATGTGGTGGAATTTCAAGCATGACGGCAAAATGTCCTGCATTAACTATCCCACGGTGATAGGAGCAATGACTCTTTACAACATAACCAAAGATGCTGACTATCTGGAAAAAGCCCAAAATATATATGCTTGGTCTCGCAATGTTTTCTTCAATAAGGAAGACGGACGTATTGCCGATAACATGCACTATCATTTCCAACGGCGCAATGGAATGGATATAGACTGGACAACACAGCTCTATAATCAAGCCACCTGTATAGGATCTGCTGTAATGCTTTATAAGGCAACTAAGAAAAAACAATACCTTGAAGATGCTATTCTAGCTGCAAACTATGTGCAGAATTCAATGTGTAACGACAATGGATTATTACCTTTCAAAAACGGAATTGAACAAGGTATTTATGGAGCTATTTTCGCACAATATATCATTATGCTTATAAAAGATGGCAACCAGCCACAATATACGGACTGGCTTCGTATGAATATCAATACAGCTTGGAATAATCGTGATATGAGCCGAAACATAACCTTTAAAGATGCTTCCCAAGCATGTCCTAAAGGGATAATGGAAAGTTATGATGCAAGTTGTTATCCGGCTTTGATGCAAGTTATTATTCCGTAATAAAAGAATATGATATATTTTAGGCAAAGAATAAACTTTTAATGTGCATTTACGTTTTTATAATTCTCATATTGCACAAATAGAGGCAGGACTTCTGAAAACACCTACCAGCTTATAACCAAAGCGACAAAAGTCACTAAAATAGCGTGAATTCTAAGACTTATGCGAGCTTCCTCTCAAGTTTTTATTGTTAATAATTATACAATTAATTCATTGCCATTTCTGTTTTAATATGTCCTAAGCTGTACAAATGGAGTTCCTCTTTTTACAAACCATGAAGTAATGCCACCCCTCTCCAAAAGCCTTCTGAGAGGGGGGCATAAACAATCTAGGACTGAAACAAGATCAATATACGAGTGAATGGCATTCAGTCTAGGACTGAATCAGGATGAGATTAGGACTGATTTATCCCCATCCTAAAAGAAGACCTAAAAAGTATAAGATGAAGAGGCTAAAAATAATCATTTTTTATCTTTAAAAAAAAGGGAAGTATCATTTAAGAATAGTAAGGCATGCTATTATATAATAAACCAGAAATATATAATTCGTCGAACTGACTTTAAAATAAAGGTCCAAAAAGATAGAGGAATATCCATCATTATATTTGATAGGTATTCCTCTTATGAATAAGTTTCACAGACTCAGGATAAATGAGCAATGTCTTTTACCATTCAATCGCTTGATCTTCATCAGGGATTTGAGTATTAATTTTACGCTCCAAAATCATGGTACCCCTTACTGTGTATTCAACTTTTGCATTAGGAATCAAAGTGTAATCCGTGTAATTATAATCGATATTACGAATGGTTACATAACGATGTAATAAATACGGTCGAGTAGCATCCATCTCCTCGTCCACAGTATAAGATGGACTTCGATTCAGTTGAAATTCCATTAAAGGATTATCAACAGTAAATGTCAGATTATTAGAGTTCGGATCAAATTTAACATATATCTTATAATTAGCACGATCGGTACGATCTTCATCAACTGTTCCGGCATAAAAGAATACCGAAGTTTCATCAGAAACATAAAGTTGCTTTGTATTTTGCACAATAGAAGCATCATCTTCCGATCCTTTCAAATAAATATTCAAAGTGGTACTACTATATGCACCCGAATAATCGTTAAAAGGCATTATTCGCAATAAAGCTTTACGATAATTTTTACGTGGATGCGCCTTATAAATGTAAGATGGACTATCTACTATAGTCAAAGGAAGTACCCACTTATTTACTAGATCCAAATCCTTTAATGTAAAGTCAATATTGAGCAAAGAAGTATTTTCTCCCTTCTTAATATCTACAGTTTCAGGAATTGTAAAATATTGAGCATCTAGCTCTTTATAAAACAGATCCGTACGGTTTTGAAACCGCTCATAATTTAAAACTTGCAAAGTATCAGAATCTACAGCAACATGAACTGTTATATTCTGATCATTTGTGGTCGATCCACTCACTATTAACGGCAACTTGTAGGTAACAGCTCCATCAACTTTATAGCGTATATAAACTGGAGTTACTCCTTTAGCATCAATCGGTGCTTTAAATGAAATATAATGTTCGTACTGTTCATTTTTCCATTCGTCATTACATGAGCCACATAATGCTAATGCAGCTACCATAACTAACAAGCTATATATCTTTTTCATATATCAATTCTATTATTTTTTAATCGTAGTATGTCCACCCTGGATTTTGAGTAAGTCGTTTGTTGTGCTTCAACTCATCGTGTCTAATAGGCCAAAACCACATTTTCTGAGCGAAAGTGGTAGGAAGCGACCATTCTTCAACAGGTGTATAGAATAAGTCTTTTTGATCCTCTGTCATTAAAGGGTTACATCCGTAAATAGGCAATGCCTCTTCAATCTCCGCATCTTTCCAACGACGCAGATCATAGTAGCGTTTTCCTTCACCCATGAGTTCAATCTGGCGTTCACGTTTAAGCTTTTCTCTAAATTCGTTTTTGTTAGCATATACGCTGGCTGAATAATCCGGTACACCTGCACGGATACGTATAGGTTGAATACCCCGTTTTAACTCATTGATATCACGGCTAATCGTGTAAGTCTTTGAACCGTCCCACGACGGAATAGCATAAGATTGGTCCAATTCGTTTAAAGCCTCAGCATATATCAGCAAAATATCAGCATAACGGATAGCAGGTTCTGCCTTAGGAACAATTTTGTTAATATCTCCACCCTCATAAGTATCATTAGGATGCACAAACTTCATCACACCTATACCGGTACGAAGCCAAAACATAGTATTGGTATATCCATTACCATTACCACGATAATAGAACACTTGTTCCTCTCTATTCCTATCCTGGCTCTCATTTAGCAAATGCCAAACCGAACCGCTAAAGGCCACAGAAGCATAGAAACGAGGTTCACGATTGGCGTATTGTAAAGAAACATTCGCCCCTAATGGTCTATAACGACCCTTGCTAATATCTTCTTCTGTAGTATAACCTCCTACACGGCTGGAACCATCCCCACGCCCTATTTCTCTATCCTTACCCGGACAATCTGTTCCATTATTCATATAATATGCATCACATTGCTTTTGAGTTATTCCATGGGTATTCCAACCAGAGGCAATACGAGGTAATTGATGGGCAACCATGGTATTTATACCTTCCCCGGATTGATTTTGTCCACGAGTGAAAATTAACTCTGGATTCTCTGCAGCAGTCAATGTACCATTGAATTCAGAACGATATGACTCAAAAGGATCAATATCTTTCCATCCTTCCGGCCAATCCTTTTCAGAAAAATTGCCGTCAACTGGAGGTACGATTGTGGCGGGATAAGCCGAACTTCCAGATGTCCGCAAATGAGCTACATACAATTGATACACCCCAAGTTCCATGACATCTCTAGCCGCTGCTGCGGCCTTTGCCCATTTTTCTTCATTATACTCCGGGGATAATAGCTGCCGTCCTTTATCATCAACCAATTTTTGAGCATAATCACTCGTGTTTCCATTCATTAAGGGACTTGCAGCATACAACAAAGCAATAGCACGAGTGGCTAGAGCCGCTCCTCTGGTAGGACGAGCCACATTTTCGGCATCTTGCGGACCTAAAGGTAAATCTTTTGCAGCCAGAGCCATCTCATTGCTGATAAATTCAGCACATTCTTCATAAGAACTACGAGGAATAGCTATATCATCATAACTTTCCGTATAATCAATTCCTTCATCAGGTAACAAAGGTACAGGACCATATTTACGTAATAATAACCAATAATAATACGCCCTCACAAAACGAGCTTGAGCTTTGTATTCACGAATAAGTTCAGGAGTCATTTCTTTATTCATATCAATATTTTGAATAAAAATAGAGGCTTGACGTATCCCTTTATAACATCTTGCCCAATTCCCATTGTAATCGTCATTTTCCGTATACTCGCCTAGCTTAAATTTATTATAAGATAAGGAGTTTATATTATCAGAATCATAATTGCCATCCCGGTCTCCATAATACATATCATCTGCAAAGCAATGAGGAGTATATCCCTTACTACAGACATCAGCATTTTCATTAGTCAAAAATGAATAAGCATAAGCTAGCCATTCTTCTGAAAATTGCTTATTCTCAAAAGTAGACTCTATTGTTTTACGATCCTTGAAGTATTGGTCGGACTCCAAATAATCCGAACAAGATGAGATTATTACTATTCCAGAGAAAATAAACAGTAATTTATAGATATATTTCATCATATATAGTTTTATTTATAATTTAATCGTCATTCCTAAAGTCAAAGACTTTGTAAGTGGATATTTTTCTCCGCGTGGATCCTCCAACTCCGGATCCCACAACTTGAAATTAGACCATGTCAAGAGATTAGAACCTGTTAAGAAGATGCGTACATTATTGAAGTGGATCTTATTAATTATTTTTTTAGGAATAGTATATCCTATCTCCAATGTCTTCAAACGGATATAAGATCCATTACGCAACCAAAAAGTCGAATTTTGCTGATTATTATTATTCCCACCATAACTCAATCTCGGATAAGAAGCTTTTGGATTTTCAGTATCTGGGTTTCCTGAGATATCAGCAGATATCCAACGATTCTCTAACATATCTTTGAAAGGCACTCCCCATTCTCCTTCGCTAAAAGCAAATACACTTTTCCCATAAATAAAATAAGTAGATTTACCTGCACCTTGAAAATGAATATTCACATCTAAACCTCTCCAACTGGCAGAGGTACCTAAGCCATAAATTAGATTAGGTTTTGCCGTTGCACCAATAGCAACCCGATCACCATCATTTATAATACCATCTCCATTGACATCTTTATATTTAATATCACCAGGTTGATAGGTACCATAAGTCTGAGTAGGGCTATTGCGAATATCATCATAGTTTTCAAATAAACCTAAAGCAATTAAGCCTTTACATTGGTCTACACGATAACCTTCTTCCCTTTGATATCCATAAACCTTATTCTCTTCATCTTTTTCAAGAACTTTATTCTTACTATAAGTAATATTCCCCCTAATAGTCAAATTAACTTTCCCAATTATTTGCTTATAAGTAAAATTACCATCGAAGCCTTCTGACTTCACAGCTCCAACATTAGCAGAAGGATTACTAGACAATCCTACCATAGATGGCAAATACCTACGCTCCATATATATACCATCACGCCTCTCGTTAAAGTAATCAACAGTAGCCAAAAGACGCTCGCTAAAAAGAGAAAGATCTACTCCAAGATCATTCTTAGTAGCAATTTCCCAAGTAACATCAGGTGAAGCAACTGAGCTATAAGTTAGTCCTTGAAAAGAATGATTACTTCCATATTGTCCCCAATTATATCCCGGTCTGTCTATCGTTTTATTTTTATCATTTGGATCCGGTATTTTATCAGTAATAGTGTAAAGGAATGGAAAACGGTTATCTCCCAAATTATCATTACCAACCTTACCATGAGAGAAACGAACTTTAAACATATTGATCCATTTGAATTTTTTTTTCACAAGAGGCTCTTCAGCAATATTCCAAGCTAATGAATAAGCCGGAAAAAAACCAAATTGATGCCCAGTTGCAAAGTTTTCAGAGCCATTATATCCAAAGTTAAAATCTATAAAATAGCGGAGGAACCAATTATATGTTGCGCGTCCCGCTAAGGCTTGGTTACGTTTAGAAATACCATTCTTTATATCATCGCCTAAATTTTGAGTTCGCACATACGAATCCTGTGTATATTTTAGAGTAGCACCAAAATGGTGATTCTTCACGCTACGATCCCATTGAAGCATTAAATCTAAAAACTCCCGACGATCTCCGTCCGAACTGCTTTCCTGGTGCATATCACTTGGGTCAGAGATATGGGTCCATATAATTTCTCCGGTATCTGGATCGCGGCTACGTTCAGCTCTCCATTGTTCAGGCCATTTTAAGCGCCTAATATTATTATTATTATTTATATCATACCCAAAATGTCCAGTAAACCGCAACCCTTTTGTTAGCATATCCAGGTTCTGCTCCAACGTCACATTCGTTTGAACAGTATTTATCCAATTCTCATTATAACCAGTTTGTGTAGCTGCTACCCAAGGGTTAGTATGATTTCCTGTACCAATGGCAGGTATCTTTCCATCGGAATAGATAATTGGCGTACGAATAGGAGAATATCCAAACAATTCCGGCCACACATCATCATCACCCAATCCCGGACTATTACGCTTTGAGAGAGACCCTGAAACACCTAATTTCAAAACAGAAGTCTTCGTAATATCAATATCCGTGTTAAGACGATAATTCCACCGTCTATAATTCGCATTTGTATTATAATCATTTTGTAAGGTTTGATCAGTATTGTACATGCCTTGATCTTCCACATAACTAGCAGACACAAAATAGCGGGCTGTATTGCCTCCACCACTTAAATTCAGATTAGCACGATAACTCATTGCCCCATCTTTTAATAATAAATCTTTCCAGTCCACATTCGGATAAAGATCTTTATCAAGTCCTAAGCGTAGAATTTCCAATTCTTCAGGAGAATAAATAAGAGTTTGATTGCGAGTAATACGTGCTTCGTTCAACAAATTAGCATAAGCTAGACCATCCACAAAATCCGGTGTAATAGTACGGGTATTATATGTCGTTTCCACTTTTGCATCAATATTAATTTTCCCAGCCTTCCCGTGCTTTGTTGTAATTAGCACTACACCATTAGCACCTTTTGACCCATAAATAGCTGTAGCAGAAGCATCCTTAAGAACAGAAAAAGATTCAATATCTTCAATATTAATCTCGTTAAGATCGCGCTCAAAACCGTCAACCAACACGTATGCTCCTTGATTTGCTCCAAAAGTGGATATACCACGAATCCAGAACTCAGAAAATTGCTTACCAGGCTGCCCAGATGTTTGCATCGCCATAATACCAGGAACGTTTCCAGCTAAAGCGTTTGTTATGCTGGAAGAGGAGGTTGCTTTCAAATCGTTCACACTGACCGTCGTAACAGCTCCTGTTAAAGTCAGTTTTTTTTGTGCACCAGTACCCGTTATCACAACTTCATCCAACACACTGGCAGCCGCCTCTTTCATAGTCACATTAATTACTTTTTGTTCTTTCACCAAAATTTCTTGTTTCTCATAACCTACATACGAAAAAAGAAGTTTATGGTAAGGTTCCATCTTAATACTATAATGGCCATTCACATCAGTAATAACTCCAATACCCGGCATATCACTCACCGAAATATTCACACCTATCAACGGCTCATGGTTTACATCGGTTACTGTTCCTTTTACTGCTACTGTTTCAACCTGTGCAAAAGCGCTAACAAAGCCCTCCAGCAATATGATCCATGTTATTAAAAAACTTTTCATATATCTATGTATGCTTTTTTATTTATTAGACTATTTTTCTAAAGCTATTTTACGTATTCGACGATTTGTATTATCATTAATGTAAAATGCTTTCTCCTCTTCATTATATGCAATACCAGTTGGATCTCTAAAACGAGCATCTTTACGCAAGTCTCCTTCAACAAAGCCCCATTTATCTCCATTAAGACTTTCACTACCACGCCCAGCAAACGTTGTAACTTTTCCTTCTGGAGTCAATTTTCGAATATCATGATTATCTTTTTCTACAAAATAGAAATCATACTCATCCGCCTTACCCTTATAGTCCGGATTTTTCACAAAAACGCCCTGATAGGGCCTTGCCAAGCGAACGCTTGTACCAACTCCATCTACCCAGCCACTTTGTCTTGCTGTCCCACAAATGACATAAGGCTGATTAAATTTCTTTTCCGCCCAATTATAATCAGTGCGTAATATGTAATGTTGATTAATTACTACAATGTATGCATAATTACCAGAAGGGTGCATCACAATTTTAAATTCCCACCCGTTATCCTGTATTTTAAATAACTCTTGATAATCCTTGACATTCCATGATCCTGAATAAAATTTATTCATATCAAAGCGATAGAATTGCCCCTTCTCAAAGCTATTAAAATACATTTCTCCAGTTATAGGATGAATAGAAGCCCCATTACATTGTTTGTTTTCGGTTAATCTCTGCGGATCTTTAAATCCATTTGCACGAGAAAGAATAGAAACAGCAGCATCATGATCTCCCGCATCATTCGCAATAAGCATATATTCTCCATCAAGTGTAAAATCAATACTACGCATTCGATTCCATTGCCCCATGCCCCTTGTAAAAGCTGTAGTCACCGTACTATCTTCAAAATTTATCAACTTTACATAATCCGAGTTGTCATATACGACATAAAGATGTTTTGAATTCTTAGGATCGAACATCATAACAGCATCACTGCCAAAACCGGTACATTCGGAGAATTTTCCATCGTGCCAACCTTGATCGTCCCTTTCATTTCGATAACCGCATAAAGTAGATACAACCATCGTCTTCTGATAATTAAATATTGATTCAGCCTCAGCTATTACAGATTGATCACCATTATCTATTATCACTTCAATCTTTCCGCTATATGCTTTTTCAGGAACTAAGCAATAAAGGCTCTCACTTTTGACACCAATAGTTATGGCTTGTTTACCACCAATATACACATGTATCTTTGACGGATCATTGCCAAAGTTACTTCCGTAAATTACTAGCCTTTGATTCGCCCCCCCCGATTTTGGAATAAAGTCAGAGACTAAAACTGGTTTAGAAGGATCAAAAGTATCAACTTCTGAATCATCTTCGCTATCTTTACAACCCACGAAACAAAGAACTAATATGGTAAACAGAGCATATAGCATATGCTTACCACTAATTTTTATCAAATTATAGGTCATTATTTTATAAATAGATTTAATGATTAAATAATATAGAGCTAATTAAAGATTATTCTTATATAACTCCAAAGTTTAAAAACCGCGCAATTTGTTTTACTTTTTGCACATAGCACATAAAATTAAAGGTTTCACAAAAAGCAATATTATGGAAGTTCTCTAAAAGACGAAGAGAGACGATTTTCATAATATAGCTTTACGATTTCGAAATCGTACAAATGAAAGATTATCTCAATTTACAGATAGAAAATGATTAATCAATAAACAGAAAAAAATGTTCTTTACGCACTCGTAAAGTGCATACTAAGGCAAGTATAAGAGATATGAATAAATTCTTTTGTTTACTGAACATTTTTTTTCATATTTTATTAAAAAAGGCGAGAAATGATTATTTACTAATAGAACCGGATGGTTTCAAAAGGGGTACACCTACCCTCACTGGAATACCTAAGTTAGGCATACCATCAGCATCCCAACTAATTTTTTGTAAACGTGGGCTACGAGTATCACGGCTACCAGCATCGCCATTGGTTACTTGCCTCGCATGATACAGAATATACCATTCCGTACTATCTGGAGACGGAATAAAAGAGATCCCTCCCGGCCCAAATACTCCATTTTCAGGAGACTGCCGAAACACAGGTACATTATTTTTTGTCCACGAATTTGGATTAAGAAGATTACTTTCTGAATCGGCAGTTAACATACCTATACAATAATATGGAGTCCAGGAGCCACTTGCCGCATAATACACAATTACTTTCTTATAATCTTTAGAATGAAAATATTGGGGCCCTTCATTAACAAAAATAGGATAAGCGGTACGTGTTCCATCAGGATTTATCCATTGACGTTCCCATTCATATTCAGGTTTGGAAATCATTACACGAGAAGAGCTCAAAGTCCATGGATTCTTCATCCTGGCAATATAAATGCACTGGTTCTCAACATGAATTCGTTTTTCTGGCCAGCCAGACCACAAAAGATAAAGCGCTCCCCTATGCTCAAAAACAGTAGCCTGTATGCTCCAGTTGCATTTAGGATCGGTCAAAATTCGTCCTCTCATCCGAAAACTACCCTGCATGGGGTCAGATGACGAGTTCTCCAACACATACAACTGATGATTATCCGTATTACCATCATCTGCAGCATAATAGATATACCATTTTCCCTCTATATAATGAATTTCCGGTGCCCAAAGATGAGAAGCATTCCCAGACTCCTTAGGTTGCCATATAATCTTGCATCGGGCATGTTTTAAATCCGTAATATCCGGCGTTTCCCATAACATTATATTATTTTCAGTTCCATGAAGATAATAATACTTGCCTTTAAAAAAAGTTGCATTAGGGTCAATTCCTTCGGGTAATAAAGGATTTACATATGTAGCTTTTATAGAATCAGCAGCCTTTTTCACTTTCCCGGCATTTTTATTTCCACAAGCAATATTGAAAGAGAAAATAGCCAACAATAATATAAAGATGCTTATTTTATAATCACTGTCCATTCATAGTTTGAGTTTAAAGTAATGCAAAGAAAAAGATTTTTATGAAAATAATACTATATGCAGCTTTAATTTCTATATAAAATTTTAAAATAACCGCAATCTCGGACTCCAAAAACAAATTGAAACTCTATATCAGTTTTTCTCTAAAGCAATAAAAGGTGATATATGATTCAATAGAATATTATATTCAGTAAAAAATAAAAATGAGCTTTTTATAAACTCATTTCATTATCAAAAATGATTGACCAACTACTACTCTAATTTTTCAATACTTATTTTCCTAAACGCAGCATCTGTTGCTGTTCCAACAAAGAGCCCGGCATATCCTGAAGTAAGATAATAAGAAGCTTTTTTCTTTAGAACGAGCTCACTATTTACGTAAATAGATATATTATTCCCTTTTACAACAACTGTTGTCTTAAACCAATCATTCTGGGGAAGTTTTACAGTTCCTTTTTCCGATTTAATATATCCTTCACCCCAATACGGAGCTATTCCATGAGCAAATGGAATATATGCCACATTATCCTTGCTCATCCCAGGCATAAACCAAACGCACTCAAAATTGTCAAAATCTTGTGTTCGTATGGCAAAGCCAAGCCATCCACAATCATTGCAATCCTCGAGATTGTTCTTTATCAGTCTCATTTCAGTACTCATCACATAATCTGTTTGCACCTCTCCTACCAAAAACACCTTTGCCCCTCTGGAGTTACTTTTTTCCATACCGGTAAACGGATCAATTGAGCTATCAAACTTATTCCCTTCAAGAATAATCGTCTTTTCATTATCAATTGTCTCTATCCTGAATAAATCCGAATTATTGCGAGTTTCCACCTCATCAAGATTGAAGTTTTGAGCTAAAGTATTAGAGACCATAATTATTAAACAGATGGCTATTGCTGATTTTTTCATGACTTATATTTTATTTATTAAGGCTATCTGTTATAAAAAGATATAACGCTGCATTAAACTGATAAGCATTTGCCAAAGTTTTCCCTAAATCTTTACCATAAAAACTTCGGTCTATTTTCTTTATACAACTTACTTCAATATTTTTTTTCTGAAACCAAGACTGAAATTCCTCAGAGAGCTCATTGGGAATAGCTTTCTTATAATTTTTTCCAGCCAACGCAAAGCAACTCTGGCTTTTATAGGCCTCTATTATTTCCCTAAAACGCTGGGGATAGCGACTGATATACTCCCTTAAACATCTCATATTATCCGAAGTTGCAGCATAATAGCCCATACCGTATTGATATTCTTCTGGCGTGAAATAAAAGTAAAATTCAGGTACGTTTCCCCATAACTTATGGGGTCGCTTAAAAGTAAGCCACAACCCGGTACGAAAAGGTGATTTATTGCGAGAAAAGCGAGTGTCTCTATAAATCTTTGAAATTGTTTTATTCACTTGGGGAGCAATTTCTATCTCCTTATCAATGCTACTAACTACCACACCCAGCCTCATAGATAACTGCTTAAGAGGCTCCAGAAGACAAGTTTCATAAATGTTCCGATTATTTTCGAACCATTCTTTGTTATTATTCGCAGCCAAATTCTTTAAGAATTCAATAGATGCTGTTGTAAATCCTGTAAATACCATATATTATATTTTTTGAATGCAAAGTTATAGTTCCATCTCTTGAAGCAATACCATAAAACAATGCAAAAACAGGACTTTTCAGGGATTCTGCTCTTTTCGGAAAGAAGACGGAGTTTGCCCCGCTTCAGACTTAAACCACCTAATAAAATAAGAAGTGTCAATAAAACCTAACTCCAAGGCAATATCAGAAATAGACAAATCTGTAGAAGCAAGAAATCGCCGGCTTTCCGTCATTAGTTGACGAGAAATATATCTTTTTGCATTAGTTCCTAAAAAAGATTTGGATAAATCATTTAAGTGTCCCGCTGAGATATGAAGTGCATCAGCATAGAACAGCACAGCATGTTCCTGCTTAAACTTTGCTGATACTAAATTAACAAAGCCACGGATATGCCGGTTTGTTTCGGTACAATTTTGTACCGGTTCAGCCATTTTGAATTTTCGATTTAACAAAATAAGTACTTGAAATAATAACGCCCGCAAAATATGTTCATCATTATTCTTAAAAGACTTCACTTCCTCCTCAATTTCCCGACAAAGTTCAATAAGGTGTAACGAATCCGCCTCATTTAACTTTAAAGAATAGTCTTCCAAATTATAATTAAAGTAACTCAACCTATCAAGAAACTTGGGATCACTCAAAAAAGAAGCGAGAAAAGCCTTTTCAAAAATAAGCACGTATCCTTTTGGTACTTTATTGAAATTCCATTTTCTGATTTGCCCCGGCAAAGAAAAGACAACAAGCCCTTTTTTTAATTCGTAGACTCTCTCATTCAATACAAATTGTCCCTCACCCTCTGTAATCAATGTTATATCGAAATAAGATAAATAATGAGATTGAGTCGAACGAATGTATTGTTCCAGCGTTTCCAACCGAATCAAATCTATCAAAAGGTTCTTCCCGTACTTCGTTTTATAAAAATCAAACCTGTCACTCTTTAGTTTCAATGCCTCCAATAACTATTTCTGATTATTTTATTTACACTAACTCCTTTATAGAAGTCTTTTCAAATAGGAGACAAATATAAAGTAAAAAAATCAGAGATGTAACACAATAAGTGACTATAAGTGAAAGTCATAAGTTAAAAGCTCTCATTTTTGAGAATGGTATACCCTATTTAGTATCTTTGCAAAGAACAAACGGTAAAAGAAATTTGCCCAATCAATGATTTTAAATTAAACAACAATGAAAAAGCCGGAATGTATTTCAGAGAACGCCAATTACACAGCAGTGAGTATCGGACGGTTAGATCAATTGAACGATTATGCGTTAATTCATCCTAAGACGGGAGAAGAAATCCGCGGAAAAGTATTCTTAAAAGATGCAACTAGAGCTACAGCAACAGAAATATCCTTTACCACCATTCCTCCGCATAGTGAACTCCCTTACTTCCACATTCACACTAAAGATGAAGAAACTTATATCATACTTAAAGGGAGCGGCTATTATCAAGTTGATGAAGATTTCTTCCCTATCTCCGAAGGTAGTGTTATACGTGTGGCACCACAAGGCAAAAGAGGACTTTGCAACACATCAGATGATCCACTGATTTATATCTGCATCCAAGCCAAAGAAAACTCACTGGAGAAATATACTACAGAAGACGGCAAACGGGTGAAATGTGAGCCAAAATGGTAAATCAGAAATAATTATTACGGATTTCTTTGGCTATATACCTCCCCATTAGGCATTGTCCTTCCACATCGGGGTGCAGTCCATCTTTCAGATAACGGCCCCGATTAGAGGTTTGCTCAAATTTCTCGCTAATACTGCTGTTAGCATAGCAATCAATTAACTGTACGGAAAGGGCACGACAGATAATACGTAGAATTTTAATCTGATGAAGATTACGTTCGTTATGTTCCACATTTCCGGTTTGTATAGGAGTGCAAACAAAAACACGACATTTGGGATAATGCTCTAATATAGTCTGAATAGACCAACGCGCACCCCCAGCCATAGTAGTAACATCTACCTTTTCTAAAGTTTTACCTTTCAGCGCCTCTTCAGCTGATCCTAAATTAGTATCATTAGTACCCATAGCAAAGACAAAAACATCAGGCACAGGATATCGCCCACTATCTACATCAGCAATAAAGTGCAGAATATGGACTTTCGACACATTATTATGACGTTTTTGAAGTTCTAATTTGTCAGTGGTTGGTTTCCAACCATTAGATATACCAGAAAAACCCATACTCCCATAATCCTGTGTATCAGAATAACATGCCCACGTAGCAGAACCAACAGCAACGTTGTGATGAGTAGCAAAACCTAACAGGTCAACAACTGTACGTGACCATTGCTCACCAGCTGTTATACTATTTCCATCACAGCCGAAATTTAAATGAGTAAAGTCCGGATATATTCCATTCCATATTCCAAGATCAGTTTTCTCCACATTTTTTTTCCCGTCAACAACGGGCAATGTCTGGGCTTGCATGACACACCCACATAAGAATGTGACAACTAAAAAAAACATTCTACTTTTTCCCATCTTCATTATTTTACTCTATCAATTCCAACCTCAATGCTAAGTAACTCCTCTTTCAAAAGTTCCGTTCCATAATTTCCATACACATACGCCCGTTATGATAAGGGCATTTCCAAAACCCAGCCTTATCATCGGTCAAATTCACCTTTCCATCTTCAAAGGTACTCCAATACCACTCACCGTGTTGATAATCAACTAACTTCTCTTTGATAAACATCCAACAACGAAGAGCTTTATCAAGAGCTTTATCATCACCAAAATGCTGATAAAGATCAAGATGACCAACCACATTTTCTGCCTGCACCCACCAATGGCGATCGGTATCGGTAAAATTTCGGTCAAAGAATTTCTCATAGACTAAAGCACCTTCCGGGGTCAATCCCTCATCCGCAGCTTCAGCTATTCGTTTCACGACTGGCTCCACACGCTTTATCAAACTCTTATCTCCCAAGACCAATGCTGCTTCATGTATCAACCACGAAGCTTCTATATCATGTCCGTATGAAATGATATGATATTTACTATGCCAATCATCATCAAAGAAAAGTTCCAAATGCCCCGTTTGCTCATTATAAATCTTATCAATAAATAACAAGATCAAGTTACGCAGTTTTTTTGCTAAATGTTCATCTTTCCATACCCGATAAAGGTTTGTATAAGATTCAAGTATATGTAAATGAGTATTCATCGTTTTTCGCTCATTCTCATCTTTATCACTTAACCGCATATCAGTCATTTCACCCCATTCGCGGGTTAGAGCTTCATAATAGCCATTTTTTACAGTATCAAAACTATGTTGTTCAATACTCTCAAAAAAATGAATCGCATAAGTTAAGGCTTCAAAATCGTCTGTGGAACGATAGTACTCACTCAAACCATAAATAACAAAACCGATGGCATATATCTGTTTCTTGGAATCAAGAGGATGTCCCTGATAATCAAGAGACCAGTATACTCCACCATATTCTTTATCATAAAACCGTTCAATAATATACGCTTTCGCCCGAGTAGCAATCTCCCTATATTCAGGTTTCCCCAACAAACGATAAGCAGCAGAGAATGTCCATAAGATGCGTGCATTTAAAATAGCACCTTTTTCAGCCTCAGGTATCAGAACTCCATCTCCAGTAATGCGCCCGTAAAAGCCACCGTACTTCTTATCCTGCATATTTTCTATCCAGTAAGATAAGATGTTTGTTTCCAAAAGATTATACACATCTTCCTTTAACTCATTAATCATCATAAGATTATCCTTATCAAGCAATAATGCAATATTATATTTCTCTCAGCAGTTTCATCCTATTTGATCTATATTTTTTATCAGATAAGCAAAACACAATATATTCAACTATCTATTTCACCGCAAACGCCCGATAAGAATGTGGAGGAATTTTCACAGTGAATCGATTATCATTATTTCTATTTCTCATCATCCAAAAACCATGTACTTCAGGAGCTTTATCTTTCATTAATATTTCACCAGTCAATATATCATAAGGCACAAGACTACTTTCCTTCATAATGATAGTTGCTGTTGTCTCCTGATCAAGGAAGGATTCGAGAATAAAAGAGCCATTATCATACTCAAAAATACATACTTTTGCCGGAGCATCCAAACCTACTTTCAAATCCTTATTTAAAGCCTGCCGAAAAGAATTTAGTATATTTATCGGTAGCTCATATAAATCACCAAAATTTTCCGGGATAGTCATAATATAAAGATTCCCTTTAGAATAACCTGTCCGTAGTAACATCGGAAAGCCATTCACACCGCCAGAAAGTGGATGTCCTGCACTGGCTAACTCCCAAACATCATTAGTATAATAAGAGATTTTAGGTATCAAGATATCTCGCGTAGTATTTCCCTGTCCAAATTCATTAACAAGAACAAAGCCCGTATTTTTTAATTCACAAATTTCTGCAATCTTTTCCGGTATAGCTTTCAATAACCCACTGGTAATAACAACATCACCTCCTCCCGTCAACTGCCGCTTTATTTTCATGAGAATATCCTTGTCTGCTGCAGCTTGTTCTGTGAGCAATACAACTTTCTTATCTGTTGGAAATTCAGGCACCATATCAATTGGAATTCCAACCATTCCCAAAAAATTATGCAAAAAATCTTCACCTAACGAATTATAAGGTTTATAAGATACAACTCCAACAGGTTTACCCAATTTATATACAAATTTATCGAGACTTTCCAAAGACCACCCTGCAGCACGCGCAATAGTTTTAGGATTCACCAATTTTCCTTTGCTATTTTTGATAGGTTTCATCATTTCATTCCATCGAAAACTTGTTATATATTTATCTTGCCAAGGAGTGCAGAACTTATTAAGTAAAGGTATACTCATTAATTGAAGATAATCAAATAAAATGATTTCAGGTGCTTTAGCGAACATTGTCAGCCACAATTGTTCTACATACCTATCCATACCCATACTTAAGCCTCCACTGTCCACCCAGCCACCAAAATTACGCTCCGGTGAAATGTTCTCAAAATAACGAAAAATGTTGTAACCTTCATATTGCTGAATATGTTGGGCACTCTCTGGATCGCGAGTTTCAGTCCCAGTCCATACACCATCAAATATCTTCGGCCCTTGATTCAAATCAAAGCCCAACCCTTGAAAATGATCATACCAATTAGGATATTTGATAAAGATCTTTACATTTGGATTTACTCTTCTGGCAGCAGCAACAACTAAATTCCTCCCCGCATCGGCCATCAAACTATCTCGATATTGTGTCCACGAACGTTTGCCTTTAGCTTGAATCTCCTCATCCGTTTTACTATTTATGAAAAAGAAATCATCAAGGATTATGCAATCAAAATGCTTCGCAGTATGTTCCGCGATTTCCTGTACCTTCTTGCGATGTTCGGGATTACTATAGCTAAAAGTTTCAAAATTATTCATTTCATTAATGGTGTAAGTAATTCCTCCACAAGTTTCCACACCACGACTTTGAAAAAAATTTTTAGCTTTCTCCAAGGTTTCATCCGAGACGATTTTCAAATCACGATGCGTTTCTAAATAAATCCTATCCACCTTTACTTGGGACGAAATAATATTCCAAGTGGAATCAAGCCAGTGTAAGTTACTCATTTTTTCTACCTCATAAGCACGAGCATAAACTGACACTTTAAAGCTTCTATAACTTCCAGCTTGTAAACTAATCCAAGTTACCAGCAACAATGCTGTCAATATCACTTTTTTCATAACTCTAAGATATTAATATCCTTTTTCTCTTAAGAAAGATAATTTTGTCTGTGGTTTCAGAACTTCATGCACTTTTTTCATAATAGATTTGTTTACTGTAAATATCAATGTTTGCAATATATTCTGCGATGAAATACCAAAAAGTGCCGTATATTGACCTGCATCTGTTTTCCATTGACTATTTTTCTCATCAAATGATGCCAAACCATACATCGTCACTTTCAATTCCAGAGACTGTGTTTCTCCAGGCTGTAATAAATGAGTCTTAGCAAACGCTTTTAATTCCTTGGCAGGCTTTGTCAAATCTGATACGTCGGGAGCAGAAACATATAATTGCACCACTTCTTTGCCAGGAACTTTTCCTATATTCGTAACAGGAATAATGAATAGATAATTTTCCCCTTCTCGTTTAACTGTTGGTTTTCCGAGACTAAAACTTGTATAAGACAATCCGTAACCAAAAGGATAAGAGACTTCTTTATCAAAAGAATCAAAATAACGATATCCGACATAGATACCTTCCTCATAACAAGTATAATCCACATTCCGTACTGGATTTTTAGCTTCTTCTTTAGTGAGCGGCACACTCATGAAACTGCCTTTACCTGTATAATTAGCATCATATGGAAAATTAGCAGACGAAGCTATATCCATATAATTTATAGGAAACGTTGAAGGCAATTTGCCAGATGGATTAACTTTTCCACAAAGTACGTCAGCTACAGAGTTTCCTCCTTCCTGCCCAGGTTGCCATGCTAACAAGATCGCATCAGGTTCTTCTTTCCATGAAGATGTTTCTATCACGCCACCTATATTTAGTATCACGACCACTTTTTTACCAACAGCATGAAACGCCCTGCAAACCAGAGAAATCAAATGCTTTTCTATATCCGAAAGATCAAAATCATTAGGGATCTTACGATCCCTGAACTCACCCGAATTTCGTCCTATAGTAAGTATGCCCACTTCTGCTTCTTCAGCTACTTTTTTAAGTATATCAACCGAAGGAAGAAAATCCTTATATTGTACATGTATAAACTTAGCCCATGGGTTATTTGAATCAATAGTTTTAGTAAATTCATCATTCTGTATCTTCATCTGTTCTTTATAAAGAGTATCCACAGCCAAATCATTAACAAAACCAGCATTCATCAGACCGTCTTTCAAAGAAACAGTGTATGCTTCATTCACATCTCCACTACCTGTACCACCGGAAATAAAATTGTAAGAAGTCATACCAAATAAAGCTATACTCCTTCTTATAAGAGGTAAAACAGCACCGTCATTCTTAAGCAACACCATACCTTCAGCTGCTGATTCACGAGCAATTAAAGCATGTGACTTTAAATCCGGTTTATTGGAATACAAATAACCTTTACTCCGTGGAGCCTTCATAACCAATTCCAACACCCGACGTGCATCTCTATTCACATCATTTTCACTTAGTATACCTGATTTTACAGCCTTAAGTATGGAATCCCTTTGATTTGTAGTTCCTGGCATGAGTAGATCATTACCAGCATAGATTTGAGCAGGATTATCAATACCCCCATTCCAATCAGTCATCACTGCACCTTTGAAACCCCATTCATTACGCAAAATATCGGTAAGTAATTCCGAGCTTTCAGAAGTATAAACCCCGTTGATTTTGTTATAAGAAGTCATAATAGTCCATGGATACGCTTCACGGACTGCTATTTCAAAGCCTTTAAGGTAAATTTCCCTTAAAGCCCGTGACGATATGCGGACATCATCCCCGCCACGATTAGTCTCTTGATTATTAGCAGCAAAATGTTTTAAAGCCGTACCCACTCCATTATACTGTATACCTCGTACCATAGCAGCTGCGATTTTCCCTGTAAGTAACGGATCCTCTGAGTAATATTCAAAGTTACGTCCACATAGAGGATTACGCTGTATATTTATAGCGGGACCGAGAAGAACATCCACACCGTATTCGTGCACTTCATTTCCCATAGCTTTTCCTACACTCTCCACAAGTTCCGTATTCCAAGTAGAGGATAAGAGAGTGCCTACAGGAAATGCAGTACAATAATAAGTAGAAGTACTATCTCCTTGACGAATAGGCTGTATTCTTAACCCGGCTGGTCCATCAGCTAACACTATAGGAGGTATATTCAAACGTCCTATAGGTTGTGTAGTCCCTGCCGCACCGGGCACTATTCCCATAGTTTTACTCACTATAGAGTTTAAACCTTCCCCTTGACGTCGTTCTGCACCAACCAAAAGATCAACCTTCTCTTCTATTGTCATCTTCTTTAATAAACCATCAGCCTCGCTACCACAGGCCGCCAACATAAAAACCTCTACTACCAACACTATACTTAATCCAACATTTTTCATAGTTACTTATTTTTTAAGAAGTTTATCAATAGCTTTTTTTACGGCTTTTTCCATAATAGCATATCCATTTCCATTAACGTGCACACCATCAAGAGTCAATTCTTTAGGAAGTCCTTTACTACCATCATCATCAACCAACAACGAATAATAATCTACATACACATATCCATGCTTAGTGCAATATTCTTTAATAGCACTATTCAACTGATCGATTTTAACTGGTACAGCCCTAATCTCTTTTCTCCATGGAATGATGGCTGCAGGAAGTACAGACGTGAGTATAACTTTAATACCATTAGCTACAGCTATTTCAGTCATAGACTGGATATTACCAAAGGTGAAATCAAAGCTATACGTACCTGTATTGGTAGCAATATCATTTATGCCACTGTTAATAACAACTATTTGCGGGTGCAAAGCCACCACATCCATACGAAACCGTGAGAGCATCTGTGGAGACGTCTGTCCGCCAATGCCACGATTCAAATAACCGTTATCTTTAAAAAAAGTACGCATCCCCCCCCACATCTGCGTGATAGAATTGCCCATAAATATGACTGTAACGGCTTTATCTTCTGCCTTTATTGTATCGTTATCCATCATATAAAAATTTAAACCAGCCCATGCATCCTGATTATTTTGGGCTTTCACTCCCATCACAGCGAAAACAGATAACACGATTAAGATATAACGAATAATTCTCATGATACTACATTTAATTAAAAGATAATAAAAATAAGGTCCATAATATATATAAAATAATCAATTATCAACAATTCCCAACTTTTCTCTTATAAACTTTTGCTCCGCCTTCCGAGCCCTTGCATCGGTATTATGGGCCGAACGAGGACAAGCAATCCAAACTTTTGGAGATTTCACTTGATTGTAGGCGGCAAAATTAATGCGCGGCGGACAGACGTTATCTTGCACACCGAAACTCATAATAAGCGGACACTTAATCCATGAAGCCAAATTCTTAATATCGAAATATGAGAGCAATTCATACACTTTTTTCCAGTCCATATCCAGATGCATTTCCTTATAATTATCAAAGTCACTTTTAGGCCATGGAGCAATTTTGAAATAAACACGATAATCAGACAAAAAAGGATTACTTGGAGCAGCCACTTTTACTCGCCTATCTAATGCTGCAGCCACAAATGATAACGCTCCACCTTGACTTCCTCCACGGACAGCGACTTTGCTTGTATCCACCTCTGGGCGACTACATACAAAATCAATGGCACGCACCACATCGCAAAAACCACCCTGATAATAATATCCCTCCTTATTTTTCAAGCCAATAGTAATCCAAAAATCATCTTCCTTAGTCAGACGATTTAGGCCTTGTCCACGAATAGAAGGTACATAATGGGCAAAACCGTCCCACTCCACTGATGAAAAATAAGGTGCAGACCCATACCCCATATATTCTATTAATACCGGGAACCGTCCTTTTCGCTTTGGCTTTGAATAATATCCACGGATAGTAATTCCTCCTAAAGACTTCATCTCAACTAAATACATCTCGTAATCCTTATTCGAAACTGCAGGAATGAGGGTCATTTTATACTCAGGCTTCACCTCTGCCAATTTTTTCAGATTGTACTTCCAAAATTTTTTAAAATCAGGCTGAACATCGCGAAATGATTGCATTTTCTCCGGTTCAAAGCCCAAATTAATACGTTTCTCACAACAAGTTTTACCCTTATAATCAAAGTACAACGTAAATTGATAAAATCCAGGAGAAGGAGGAACATATTCAAAGGAAACTGAAGTCGATTGTTTGCTTCTAGCCATTACATTCTTCCGCCATGTAGCTAAAGAATGACCACCGTCAGTCGCAACGCCAAGTACAAGATCACCTCCTACACTCCATAAATTCTGATTATCCAACGTAACCATCAACTTCATAGAATCCGGAGCGAAAAAAATATAATCGTCATCGTTCACATCAATCTTTAAGTCTAAGCGGTCAACAGTCTCTACAGTAGAAAGTTTCATTATAGCACCTCTTAACAATCCTCCTCCAACAGGGCTCCACCCATCATAAAACTTTATAGCAATAAGGTTATCCCCATTTTTCAACATCGAAAACGGTAAAAAATACTTTCGTTCTAAATACTTGCCATTTTTAACAGAAGCCATCGAGAAAAAGCCAACCTGCACACCATTTACATAAACTGTATCCGCGCCAGCCAAACTATCTATATGCAATATTACACCCCCTCGACGTAAAGCAGCTGCATACATATTATTATTAATTTCCACATGTATACGGTACCATCCAAAACCTTTTTCTGTTTTCAACTTACGCTCGACCAATGATTGCCCACTCTCCAGTACTGTCCAGCCTTTGTCATTCAATTCTGGTTTTCGCCATGATGACTCACCTACACCTGCATGAAAAAGCCACTGACCTTGATAGATTCTGTTAAAAATAGGCAAAGTATCTTCCTGAGCCTGCATAATAAAAAAGCAGGTCTCTATAATAACAAAAAGTACAACTGTTACTATTTTCTTCATTTCATTCATCTATGTTACTAAAAGATCAATATCAAAAATCCAATTATCAAATAAGATAATTATTTTTATATAAATGACGCAAACATCCTTTTCATTTTTTCTTTTGCTGCACTTTCAATTGCCCTTTCATAGCTGCGCTAAAAAACTTCAGTCCTTCTGTAGGTTCATAATTCCAACTTTTGATTTTTGCGCCTCCCCAGTCAGGGTCAAATACCCATATACACCAACTAATGCCTTTCCCTTCTAAATAACCAATAATCTGATTTCCATAATGATCGCCATCAAAATCAATGGGTTTGCCTGGTGTCATAATCAAGTTACCTTTACCCATCCCTTTTTCAGGATCTTTCAACTTAAAATTTCCAGGAATAAAACCTTTGGCAGGCTCTATTAAACTTGGCATATCAGTGGAATCGTAGCTAAACTCAGTAGCAAATACAGGCCAAGTCTTAGCTGCAAAACCATAATTTTCTTCCCATGTAATAGCCCAAGGTTGAGGACTTTTATTGGAATATGGATGTACGGAATAAGCAATGCCATCAGCATTAATAGGCTCGTTATGTAATGGAGTAAGATCATAAGCCCAATCAAAACCCGCAACCACAGGAATGGTTTCTTTATCAGCATAACGAATAACTGTTATCATTCGCTCTACCAATTTTTTCCAATCCGACCATGTGCATACCCCCAATTGTCCCCGGTAAGTAGTAGGTTCATTAAACAATTCATAAAAAGCAACGGTATTATTACCCGCAAAATGCCCGGCAATTTTTCTCCAAAAGTCAAAAGTCTCTTGTTTAGTGGTAACATACATAGGATCTTGGAACATTTCCATCTCCAGATTACCAATAGTATGCCAGTCCAACATTACATACATTTTCAATTCTGTACACCAATCCACCGCTTCATCCAACATTTTTAAATACATATCAGGTGTACGTTCACGCCATGCTATAGGATGAATAGGTATACGAACAATGTTAGCGCCCAATGCCTTCACCCTCTCAAAATGCTCTTTATTCCAATGTCCTTGACGGGCAACCTTATCAGGATCAGATATAGCAATGCCACGGAACAATATAGTCCGTCCATCAGGAGTAATAAAATGATTACCCTGTACACTAACAAGCGGCATGTTTTTTGCCATTAGACTAAGTTGATGCACATTCCAACGATCAACATACCAAGGTATTGAATCTTGAGCCCATATTGCTGTCGCTACAGAAAGAGCAACAAGCATAATTTTCAATATTCTTTTCATATCTCTCTTTTTTATTGATTATAAATTAAATCCCGATATTCTAATTTCAGGTTTCTCACCATGTGTGTCGAAATCTGCCAATTTAATACTAAATTCTTTTTTTTCTCCCGGCATTAAAGAAAAATAATTATCAGAATAAAAAACAGGAAGTAATATTTGGCTTGATTTATTACCTACAACTTTTAAACGTATCATCAATGCAGGAGTGTTCGTCTCATTTTTCAGAATGCCTTTCAATATCCATTCCCCATCAACTAAATTCATTATTATCGACTGTTGGATATGAACCTTCGGTAATTGAAGTAGCGAATGGAAATCTCCATCAACTTTCCCTCTCCAATAAAAATTATCAGAAAGCACTTTCCCTTGACTATCAGTCAACATAAGTTTAATAAAATAAGTATCTGACAATTGTTTCACTCTCCCAATTGGAAAACATGCCACTGTCTGATCTTCTTCAATATTAAGCGGCGTTTTATGTTCCCATTTCAACGCTCCATCTTGATTGAATATTTGAGCTTTAGCTATCAATCCCATGCGTTTAAAAGCATGATAATTCACTACCTCCACATCATTTCGCAACGGATTCCATTGAATATGTAACGGCTCTGCTCCTTTTTTACAACCAAAGTAAGCAGCTGTCGGATCAAAATAATAATCATAAGTTTGCCATACCATCGAAGGCCAAGCTGGATGGCTCATCCATAATAACATGCCACGACGATGTTCACTCCTTGACTCAAAAATGGCACGATAACCATTATAATTAATCCATTGAGCCCATTCTGAAAACAGCTTTGCATCTTTCGGATGACCAAAAGCTTTCTCTATCATATCATTAAAAGTAGTGACAGCCTGAGCAGATGCACCAGTTGTTCCGCCTAAGGTATAATCATGAAGTCCATAAACAGAGTTCGGACTTTTTACCGTATTTACTGGATTTATATATTCATATCCAAAAGTATGTAACATACTCTCATAATTCATCACGTTTGGCATTCCTCGTTCGCTATGAAACTTATCATGCCCATAAGACTGGAAGTATGATTTCGGTGGTAAAGCTCTATAAGGACCACCACCACTCACAATACCCATAGCGGAATTAGAAATGTAATATAAGTCAGGATGCTCTTGTTGTATCATAGTACGCAGATAATTATCTATTTCTGCAGGAGGATTACCCTCATTACGTCCTACATAAATGGCCATCGAAGGATGATTACGAATACGTTTTACATAATCTTTAGCATTGGCATTGAACATATTTACGTAAAAAGGATTAGGACCATCCAACGGATTAGCCAACCAAAAATCCTGCCAAACCATCACACCATACTTATCGCATGCTTCATAAAATTCTTCATCTCCAATTTGTCCAACCCAATTCCGTATCATTGTAAAATTCATATCCGCATGATAAGCCACAGCTATATCATATTCACGCTTGCGATAGTTAAGATTTGATTCACTAAATCCCCAGTTACCACCAAATCCCACAAACCGACGTCCATTAACATAAATACTTAAACGCCGAGGTTCACTTTGTCCGAAAAAGCCAAAAGACATACCTCCACTCGGTTTATACACATTTTCATCGTATGTCATTTGACGAACACCTGATTTGAATACTACTTTATCTGTCTCCTTACCTTTTACCTCAAAACTAAAACAGACATTGTATAAATGCTGGGCCCCGTAACCTTTCGGCCACCAAAGTAATGGATGCTTTAGATGAAGAACTGGAGTTGTAGAAGGATTTAACTTCACCAATTTTTCCTCACCTGCGGTTAGATTAACAGGCTGCTTAAAGACAGCTTTACCATAAGTACCCTTCAGCATGCCACTCACGGGATCATTCGAATGATTCTTTAATGTTACTTCAACAAAAACGTTAGCAGAAGTAGTGTCAGGCAATGGAAGTTCCGTACGAACAAAGGGGTCTTCAATAGTTACAGATCCATTGTACGTTAAAAACACATCATTCCAAATGCCAATATCACGTCCTCGGATTGTAGGTATCCAATCCCATCCGATAGTAGCATGAAACGTAGGATTATCTGCTCCAAGAGCCCCCCCATTCTGATCCGTGCTGTAAGCCGTTTGCTCTTTAATAGCACCAGGATGGGCATTTTTTATAATTTTTACGGCTATCACATTTTTACCCTTTACTATTTGTTTAGATACATCAAACTTACCACGAATGAATGCACCTTCCATTCTTCCTAATTTTTTCCCATTTAAATACACATCAGCTTTCCAGTTAATGCCATCAAAGTTTAAAAACAAATATTCTGTAGGATTAGTAACTATGAATTCATCACGATACCAAAAATCAGAGAGAAAAAAAGATTCTGACACTTGCAATTGATTATCTGCAAAATTAGGATCAGGTACTGCACTTATATTGATATAACTTGCCAATACAGTACCTGGCACAGTAGCTGGTATCCAGCTCCCATCTTTATATCCTAAAGAAGAAATCTCTTCACCTGTACCTTCGACTTCCGAAGCTCGTTGTAATTTCCAATTTCCTCCACTTAAATACTGTCTGTTGTCCATTTCAACTGGAGCTTTTTTCGGATGCGCGACCAGTCCTCCCTTACCATAAATCTCTATTTCACTGAGCTGATAAGGTTGCCCCGATTCCGCCTCGGTAAGTAATAAACGTACGTAACGGCTCTTTACCTTTTTGTTCAAAATAATAATATCTTTCTTATCTGTACCTCCAGGAAGAGAAGCTACATCTATCCACGTTTTCGCATCATTAGACGACTGTATCTTACCCTTCACAGCCTTATTTATCCAATAAAGATTAATCTTATCATATTTGGCAGGTGCACCCAAATCTACATATAGCCATTCTTTCCCAGGGGTAGCACTTTGCCATGCACTATTAAAACAAGCAGAAGGCAGTACAGATAACAACTCATTATTTTTATAAAAGTCCAACGTATTAAACGCCCAATTTTCAGCTGCCGCCATCTTGAAAACAAACTTATAATGTTTGTAAACCTTGCTATCTTTCAGCAACACTTCATAAATGATAGGACGCCCTCTCCGCATATTACCGAACGACATTACAGGCAATTCCTGTTGAATTTGCTTATACTTATATTTAAATAACACAGGAGAAGGATTCAACTTTGGCTTCTGCGTTTTAGTTCCGGCAGGGGGAGCAAAGAATCCTTTCGCAGATGGAATGTCAGACCCGGCATAACCACTACCTCTCCTTATATCCAATAAATTCCAAGATTTACCATCAACAGAAGCATAGACAGCCATCTCATACCCTTTAGTTTTCCGATCATCTACAGTTACGTCACCCCTCAGCACAAGTTTATCAGCATCCACTCTCATATTATTGAAATCAACTTGCAAATAAATGTCATTGCCATTAACAATATACTTAGAATCCGGTTTTCCATCAAAAAGCCATTCACGTTCATTCTTCTTTAAGCTGCCATCTTGAGTGGAAACATTGAGAGTAGATGAAGAATGAGTACTAATAATGCCATCCGTAACGAGCTGTGCTGTAAGATTATAATCATAACTTGATGACTGATAAGCAGCCTTAAGGACAGCTAAGTTACGATAAGTACTATTATCAACCACCAATTCCGGTGAAGAAGTTTCATTAGGATTTCCCGGATAAATACCTACACCACGTGAATATTTATCCGACGGTGTACTTCCGCATCCAACTAAAAGTAGACCGAAAACGGCCAATACAAGTGTCTTTTCTCTTTTCATTCAGATTGCATTTTTATTTAACATTCTGGATATCTTTCAGAAACAAATAATGCTTATCAGACTTCATTATTTTTAGAAGATCTTCATGCTTGGGTTGCTTCAGCCAGTTCTCGTAAGCAGCACGAACATCGGCTGGCATTTTAGCAAGTTGTTCAGCCGTAGGCGGCACAAAAATCCTTCCTCCTCGGGCAGGAGCATGTCTCCACGTGAGAACATAGGAAGGTTTATACTTGGCAAGAATCTTTTGAAGATCAACACTGATGGGGGCACATTCACTCAACGCGTATAACTTATGCTTTTGCATAGCTATTTGTGTAACAAAAGTTAGTGCTTTATCCACGTTTTTATTGAATTCTTCCCCTTGCCCATACCAATCAATAGTCACGAGATCAATATAGTCATCACCAGGATAGCCAGTCAAATATTCTTCAGAAGAATATATTTTATCTGTATTATAAGCATAAAGAATATTATGCAAACCCATGTTGCGAAGAAAATCCACAATATATCGCCAAAGAGCAGAATATTCTTCAGCAGAACAACGATTGGTGCCCCACCAAAAGAAATTACCAGAATGCTCATGTAAAGGACGAAATACAAAAGGGATAAGCGTCCCTTTTTCATCACGCCAGGTTAAAAAGAATTTGCCTAACCGAGTTAACCATTGATTAAACATAGCGTGATTACATCCTCCAGGTAACACACTCCTAACAGCGTCAAGGCTATCAGCCGAAAGCATTTCCACATCCCACGCAGACCCGGCACCATTGGGCTCTTTAATCCCTGGCCACCGTGAAGTTATAGGATTTATACAATGCCAACTCACCGTAATAACCCCCCCCTGCTTGTTGAACCAACGCACACGATCAGCTATGTTAATAAAAGCCACAGAATCAAGGCTAAGCTCGCCTCCAAGTTCCACTTCACCCAACTCAAATCCCGCTACAGCGGGATAGTCACCCACCGTTTCCTTTGTATCAGAGCGACCAGGTTCAAACCAATGCATATGCCCAGTCATAAGATCATCCTGATGTCCATACATTATACCTCTGGATTGGATATTAAGTAATCTCGTAAAAAGTGACCGGGCCTCCGGCGAGGCATTCGGATCAGCAGGTTGCCAAGTTTGTGCTGACGACAATGTCACACAAAATATAAACAAAATACTAAAAAATATTTTTCTCATATATTTCCCTATTTTAGAACTTTGCTTTCTACTCTTGTATAGGCGTAAATTTACTTTCAAAGACGAATTTACGATTATGCAAATTCGTTATGGAAATTTCCACAGGTTCAGTGGAAGCGAAATTAGGAACAATAACAGCCACACTTGTAGAAGTTTGAGAAACGATAGTACATATTTCTGTACCCATTTTTATTCCAGTATTAGGCACTAAATCGCTACCTAAATTTTCGCCGCTGATAATAATAGTTGTACCAGATGCCCCCTCCAGAGATGATACACTAGTAATCGTGGATACTATCCAAGGTATATCATAATTCTTAGAAAAGTCAAATTCATCATTTGCACTACAACCATAGAGTAATCCACCAATAGCTATACAAACAATTATAAAATAATATTTTGTTTTCATGACATAATAAATTAATTATTTTGATTAGGTTCAATATTCCAATAAGTAATTTCTGTATTAGGAATAGGTAACAAAGGAAGATAACGTTCACCACCACCGACACCAGGTATATCCACTTTTAAACAATACTCTTGAATATTGTTTCCTATGCCATCAATGCGTATTTCCATATCAGCACCATTATTAGTATTTACAGGTCCTATACCTCCTTTACGATACTGATCCTTCACTTTACTCACACGATCAAATAAACGCCCAGTACGTATTAAATCATAAGTACGAAGGTTCTCCATACCAAACTCTAAACGACGTTCATGCCAAATAGCTTCAAGCAGTGTCTGCCCTGTAATATTTTCACCAATATCAGGTACATTAGGCATAATAGTAGGCATAGTGAATACTCTCGGATCTCCGACCTTAAATCCCTGACAGTAAGAAGATTTACGAGCACGTGTACGCACCATATTCACCATATTCCTAGCTTCATCTTCTTTATTTAAATAGTAAGCAGCTTCAGCATGCATTAAGAGCACATCAGCATATCGGATAACAAACACAGCTTTCGAGGTTCCATTTAATAAAGCATCCATACCCGAAGCACCGGGGTAAGTCGCAAACTTGCGATTATAATAATTAGTCATCATTTGACCTGCCCTATCAGGAAAAGGCGAAGGTGCTCCGTATAAAATCCCATTATTATAACCTATGCCATATACAGTACAACTCAATCGCGGATCTGTAGGATCAAAAGCATCTACTAAATCCTGCGTAGGTTGGTTGAATCCCCAGCCGGCTCCAACTCCCCTGTTACCTTCAAAATACCAAGGAAGTACTAAACCAGAATTCATCCATCCGTCTTTTCCTGTATATTCAAATAAAGACTCTGTTCGATAATCACCATCAGTAATCTCTTCAAAAAGCGTAGCATAATTAGACATTAACTGATAACTACCCGATGAAATAATAGTATTTGTAAGATCATACAAATCTTGCCAAGTATTTGGACATTCCGGGTCAGTACCTAAACGATAAAGCATAGCACGAGCCATCATTCCACGAGCTGCACCTTTAGTAGCACGTCCTATATCACTGGCTCCATAATCCTCTTTGTTAGGTAACAATAGCTCGGCCTCTTTAAATTCATCAAGTATAAACTGCATGGTCTCCGTATAAGAAGATCGAGCTATCTTTCCGAAATCAGAAGCCGTAACTGACGAATGAAAGATTGGCATGCCACCATAATGTTGTAATAAATAATAATAATAATAAGCTCTGAAGAAATGAGCCTCTCCTAACATACGTTTTTTTACATTCTCATCAAAACTTGCATTTGCCACATTATCCAAAATAAAGTTAGCACGAGAAACTCCCCAAAAGCCATGAATATAAAAAAATTTATCCAAAAGAAGCGAAGGAGTAAGTTGATACATCGTCAACTGTGTAAGTCCATTAGGATTATCACTAGGCTGGCTACCTTTCTCTGAATCATCTGACATCATGCTACCAAAATAACAATCATAATGGTTATCCACCCAATCCCCATCGGGTCCACTCCCACTACTAAACGTAAGCAGATTATATAATCCTATGATAGCATGTTCAGCATTATCCTGATTTTGCATATACACGATACTTGATTCCTGCCCTTGTGGTTCAACTCCATTCAAGAAATCATTACAATCAGTAAACAGAAACATAGTTAATAATGAAACGACATATACATATGCGTTTTTCTTTCCTATATTAAACTCCATGATATATTAATTTTAAGATTAAAAATTACAGAGATATATTAAAACCCAGCACGAATGTACGTGGACGAGGATAAGAAGCTAAATCCACTCCATTATTCAACGGATTACTTATATAATCACCCATCTCCGGATCGAAACCACTATATTTTGTCAATACAAAAACATTGTCAACACTGCCATAGACGCGCAAACGTGATATTTTAAACTTTTGCGTAAACGTAGCTGGCAATGTATAACCTATTTGCAGATTTTTCATACGCAAGTAGGAACCATTTTCGACATAACGATCAGAGAAACGCGAATTTTCATTGGGATCAGAAGCTATTAATCGTGGATATACATTCGAAGTTCCCTCACCATGCCAACGGTTTATCATCTTCTCTGACATATTCCATTGCCCAAACTCAGAAGAATACAAATCCATTACTAAAGCATTGGCTATTTCATTACCTATAGAAGCTTGCATAAACAATGCTATATCAAAACCTTTATATTGGGCTGTCAAATTTAGGCCAAAGGTAGCATCAGGCATTCCACTACCTAAATATGTACGATCATTAGGATTGAGAGGTAAGCCATCATTTGCTGTTTTCAAAAATTTTACATCACCCGGCGAAGCATTTGGCTGTATCAACTTTCCCTCCAATGTTTTATAACTATTAATTTCTTCTTGTGTCTGAAATATTCCATCAGTTTTGTAACCATAAAAATAGGCCATTTCACGTCCTACTTCTGTGCGAGTGAAACTTTCCTGTTTACGTCCCACCCCTACACCGTATATTGGATCAGATGAACCTAAACTTAACACCTTATTTTTAACAAAAGAAGCATTCGCTGATACAGAATACGAAAAATCCTTACCAATATGATCATTCCATCGCAGTGTAACTTCCAAACCGTTATTTCTCATTGAGCCTGCATTCGTATTGGCACGTCCCATACCTGCATACAGTGGAATGGGTGTACGGATTATCATATTCTTAGTAGTACGTATAAAATAATCAACGGTACCCGTAAAACGCATTTTTAACAAACCAAAATCAGTCCCAAAATTTACTTGTTCAGCTGTTTCCCAAGCCAACTCTGAGTTAGCAAATGTTTGCTGTATCTGACCTTGCTGCAACTGATCACCTATGACTGCATTAAAACCAGAATTCATCAATGATATATAACCGAAACCCGATGCGCTATTCTCATTGCCGACTTGCCCCCATCCAACACGCAACTTCAATTGATCGAATGGTGTTTTTCCTTTGAGAAAGTTTTCCTCATGCATGTTCCATCCTGCAGAAAATGACGGAAAGAATCCCCACTTTTTTGCATCCGCAAACTTCGACGATCCATCATAACGCCCAGTAATAGTTAGCAAATATTTAGAAGCATAAGTATAATTCACACGACCAAAAAAAGATGCCATGCGTGAAACAAAAGGCATGGAACTAGAAGCAGATTTAGAAGAGGCTGTCAGTGAATTATCTATATACCACAAATTCGGATTTTCAGGAACATCAGAAGCCGACCCACTCAAAAGGGAATAACGAAAGTCTTGAACTTCAGACCCAAATGTAGAATTTATGCTATGCGATCCAAACGCCTTATTATACATTAAATAACCATTCCATAACCAAGAAGTAAAATTATTACGCCCCACCGATAACGAACTATTTGAATTACTCTGATTAGATGAAACATACCATACCGGAGTATATTTTTTTGTTGAACTATAATTAGCACGTATACCATATTGTGTACGAAAAGCAAGACCTTTAATACCTGCTATATCATCCATCTGCAACGTAAAATTACCTATAAACATATTACTATTACTATCCGAATATTTATCAGAGTTTAGATAAATTGAACGTGCTGGATCATAAGAAGGATCGCTAAACAGTATTTCTCCCCAATTATTAGTATAACTATCCCATGCCGGAATAATGGGATCTGCACGCATCACAGAAGGCCAGATAGAACCAAAATAATTACCATCACCGTTTCCTCCTTTCGACGCACGATGTGAATAAATCACATTGACTCCAAGTGTTACCCCTAAAGGTAACTTATAAGTGTTATTAATACGTCCTGAAAAGATGTCCATAGCATTATATTTCAAGATGCCTTGTTGCGTGGAATAAGTTGCTCCCACGCTGAACGTTTGACGATCCGTACCTCCATTAATATCTAAATTATAGTTCTGCGCATAACCTGTACGAGAAACTTCATCCCCCCAATCTGTCCCTTTATACTTATTTTCTATAACATAGTCGTACATAGTCTCATCACGAGCACTCAACGCAGTACCACTGTTAACCGCAAGTTCCTTTTTCAATGTCGCAAACTCCCACGCATTCAACAAGTTCACATCTTTAGACATTTTTGACATGCTGGCATAGGCTGTAGCATTAACAGATGTTTTTGTATTGAAATGTCCACCTTTAGTTTTAATAAGAACAACACCATTAGCACCCCGCGAACCATAAATAGCTGTAGCTGATGCATCTTTCAATATTTCAAGACTCTCAATATCTTGAGGAGATAAATAATCAATATCAGAAACAGGAAATCCATCAACAACATAAAGTGGATCAGAGGAATTAATAGTTCCATAACCACGAACACGAATCTTAGTACCTGCTCCCGGAGCTCCAGAATTACTAATCACATCCACACCTGCAACACGCCCCGCAATAGCTTGGCCTATATCAGTAGTAGAGAGCTGAGTTAATTCAGTTGTAGTGACTTTCCCCACCGAGCCTGTCAAATCCGATTTCTTCACAGTTCCATAACCCACAACCACGACTTCATCAATTAATTTGACATCATCTACCAAGTTAACATTAATAATACGACGATTAGCAACATTAATCTCTTGTGTTACAAAGCCAACAGAAGAAAACTCCAATATACCATTCCGGGGAATAGTCAATTGGTATTTCCCGTCCAGATCTGTAATTGTACCTGTTGATGTCCCTTTTAATAACACATTTACACCAATAACCGCTTCTTTATTACTATCTGTAACAACTCCCGATACAGTCACATTCTGAGCATTTAGCATAGCAGGCATTGTTGCAAAAATAAGTAAATACCATGATGGAAATAAAAGGGCAAACAGCCATTTTCTTTTAACTAGTACATGTTTCATAAATATAAAATTTAAAGTTATACAACGATCAAATCTTTGTATAGCAAAAATAAGCATACTATACAGTGAATACAAGTACTATTTTATCCATCATTGATACTTTTTAAATTTCGCCCAACAATCTTATTATAATAGGAAAGAAAACAACAAAATAGAAACAAAAACAAATCAAGGTAATATCTAATTCTAAAAAAGTTTAGTTTTCCACATCCATTCACAATTAATATCACTTCTAAATCATTCAGCTATCTTTACTCTTCTTTTTTTCAACTCTTTACTCACTTCAACAACCTGCACTCTCGTTAGTGGATAAAAGCGCATGATTATCATTGCTAAAATAGCCACAAATGCAGGTATCCAGCTCATTAACATATTTAATCCAATCAAAGCTTTGTCTGTTTGCATTGCACCCTTAATCGTATTATATCCAAATAAGGAAAGTATCCACATTACCGCTGCTCCTCCAAATGCTCCTCCAAATTTTTGTGCCATAGACGAAGAAGAAAAAATAAGTCCTGTTGAAGCAGTATTGTTTTTCAACTCTGCATAATCCGAAACATCAGCATACATACTCCACACCAGCGGAGATATAATACCTGTACATATAGAAATAATAATTTGCAGAATTAGCATTAACCAAAAACCTATCTGATTACATGGTAAATAGAAAAAAAGAATACTTAACATTGCTACCCCCCCCATTATAAAAATATAAGTGGACTTTTTGCCAAACACGTTAGATAATGGAACAGTTAATATAACACCCAACATATTAGAGACTTCACCAACACTAAGAAATAATCCTGCATAAAATAAAACAGAAAAATTTCCTATTTTAAGGAAAGTATCATTTCCTATATAACCCGTAAAAAAATAAACAGCTGCAGCGCCACGTAATGTACTGAATAAATTTGAACAAAGAGCAGCACATATCACAATCCACCAAGGCTTATTATGAATTAGTGATTTGAAATCACTTGCAGGTGATACTGTAGAAAAATTTTTGATATGTTCACAAGTCATACCAAAACAAAATAAAAAGATTATCAAACATAAAATAGCTATTACCATCATAGAATATTGCCAACTTTTCTCAACAGATCCTAATATATAATAAAAAAAAATGCATAACGGTTCCCAAGCAAAAAGAGCAACAAAACTACCTCCAAAAGCAAAAAACATTCGATAAGAAGAAAAGACCGTTTTCTCATCTGAATCATCTGTCATTACTCCAAGCATAGCCCCATAGGGGACATTAATGGCTGTATAAACAGTCATCATCATTATATAAGTGGTATATGCCCATACTAGTTTACCAATTCTTCCAAAATCAGGAGTAGTAAACAGAAGCATTCCACATATCGCAAAAGGAAAAGCCATCCATAATAAATATGGACGATACTTGCCCCAACGTGTATAAGTCCGATCAGCAATAATCCCCATCATCGGATCAGATACAGCATCCCAGATACGAGTAACAAGTAAAAGAATTCCCGTATCAGCTAAACCTAAACCATAAATATTCGAATAAAAGATTGGTAGATAATAAGAAAAGATCTTCCAAAACATAGAAGAAGACATATCTCCAAAACCATAACCGATTCTCTCTTTGAGTATTTTCATATTATTCCTAACCAAACAATAATATATATATTAAAACTTTTATCCATTCATTATTTTAAGATTCTTATCTATAAGTTTTTTTAATGTCACTACAGAAGCAGAAGAAGACAATCCATCAACCGGAGTGTTCATACAATAATCCACTAATTTATTGATAGTTGAAGTAGCTACGTGAATTCGCGTATCGCTAGAAGCATAATAGATAAAAATCTTGCCATCTTCATCTGCAATCCAACCATTAGAGAAAAGGACATTACTAACATCACCAATTCTCTCTTCTCCTTCAGGAGCCATAAAATAGCCTCCAGGAGTAGCTATTTGTTTTGTAGGATCATCCAAAGCAGTCATATACATATAAAGTACATACCGTAAACCTGCTGCGCATCCGCGAACACCATGAGCCAAATGTAACCAACCAACAGGAGTTTTTATCGGATGTGGTCCTTCACCATTCTTCACCTCTTTAATTGTATGGTAATCACGTCGATCAATAATTTTCTCTTCTTTTATCTCAGCATGCGTTATATCATCCAATAAAGCCCATCCTATACCATATCCGCTTCCTGCATCAATAAATCCATCTTGCGGGCGAGTATAAATAGCATATTTTCCATCCACAAACTCTGGATGCAACACTACATTACGTTGCTGACTCCGAGCTTTCAAATCAGGCAATCGTTCCCAATGTTGCAAGTTCTTAGTACGAGCAATTGCTGCCGTCGCAATAGCCGCAGACAGATCACCTGGTGCTCGGCTATCATGACGTTCAGCGCAAAAAATGCCATAAATCCAACCATCTTCATGGGCTGTAAGACGCATATCATAAATATTAGTCTCTGGTATCACATCTTCCGGAATAGTTACAGGATAATCCCAAAAACGAAAATTATCAATTCCATTAGGGCTTTCAACAATCGCAAAAAAAGATTTACGGTTAACTCCTTCCACACGTACTATTAACAAATACTTATTATTCCATTTAATGGCACTAGCATTCATCACAGCGTTCACACCAATACGTTCCATCAAATAAGGATTAGCAGCCTCATCCAAATCATATCTCCAGAACACAGGAATATGGGCAGCTGTCAATACTGGATATTTATAACGAGTAAATAAACCATTTCCCTCTTCAACTGCAATGTTCTCTCTTGTAATCAAATCTTCATAGTGTCTAAAAAGCCCATCTATCTTTTCTTCAAATTTCTCCATTCTATTTCATATTTATAAGCTTACTAATGCAAAGATAGCGGATTTAGCTAAATAAAAATGATACAATTTTATCTCATTAGTACACAAAAAAGAATACATGTGCAAATGCCGTTGTTTTTCATAAAATATATATTCTCATACATAAAAATTCAAATAAAAAGAATCATATCTCTAGCATAAAAAAACAATATTGAACTATCATACTATAATTTTTTTCTTTCTATAATTCTCACGAAATTCTTTAGGAGAACACTTTTTCCCCTTTTTAAAAATGCGGTTAAAATTAGAAAGGTTATTAAAACCTGAACTATAACAAATTTCCGCAATAGTCTGGGTGGAATCAACCAACATACGGGTTGCATGCCCTAACCGGATATCAATGATATAATCAGACAGTGTCTTTCCGGTACGTAAACGAAAAAAACGGCTAAAAGAAGCAGATGTCATTCCAACCATATTAGCCAATGTAGCCAAATGGATTTCTTCCTGATAATGTTCTGAAATAAACTTCTGTACTTTATGCACCCGACGGCTATCAGAAAAGTTATCAATCTTAGCAAACGAAGAGCTAGATAACACCTTTGCGTCATCATATTGCGACAGTTCATACAAAATACGCAAAAAACTCATCACAGCATAAAACCCCTGATCTTCAGAAGCCAATTTATCTAGCCAATTATAAACTTTCATAATAGCTTGCATTGGAAAACAGAGACCACATTGCGCTCGTTCCAACATACGTCGAATGCTATCAAATTGATTTTTATTTATAAAACTCTTAAAAAACAAATCAGAAGAGAATTGAATCGTAATTTCACGAATCTCCTTTGATACACAGTGATATTGTTCCCACACATGCTCAAGCTCTTTTCCTGTAATCAAGACCAGATCATAATCACCTATTATTTCAGAAGAATCACCGACAACCCGGCGAACGCCAGCTGCATGCTCGGCAAAATTAAGTTCAAACTCTTCATGACAATGAATGGGATAAGTAAATTCCGTTTTACGACGATCAGCAATATAAAAACAATCACGATCTGAAAGAGGAGTAATTTCCCTCATTATATAATTTATATTTTCCATAATGTCATCCTAATAATAATAACATGGATACAACTATACTTTCTTATTACCCTCCAATTTATACTATTTACATAGAAAAAATGATATAAATCTATGGATTCTCATTTTATTTCAAAGTAAAAGTCTTCATAAGTAAATCTTTATCATCCGAAGATGAGCCGACCATCACTATAAACTCCCCGGGCTCCACGATCTTTTTCATCTTTATATCATAAAACGCTAACTTGTCCGGGGTAATTGTAAAGTTAACAACCTTGCTCTCTCCTGCTTTTAAAGGTACACGCGCAAAGTCTTTCAATTCTTTCACCGGACGGGTCACACAACTGAACTTATCACGGATATAAAGTTGCACAATCTCAGTGCCCTCTCTTTGTCCCGTATTGGTCACCCGCACGGAAACATCCAGACTGCCCTCTTTCCCGATCTCTTGCGCACTCAGTTTCAGCTCATCATATTTATAAGTGGTATAAGATAAGCCGTAACCAAAAGGATAAAGCGGAGTACTCGGTTTCCCGGCTGCATAAGGATGAAAGTATTGTGATGGTTTATGATTGTAAATCATTTGTATTTGTCCTACACTGCGGGGAATGGTTACAGCCAATTTGGCAGAAGGGTTCACCTTGCCATAAAGTATTTCGGCAACTGCCTGTCCGCCGGACATACCCGGTGCCCAGGCTTCCACAATAGCAGGTAAATGTTTGGCAGCCCATTGCACGCCAAGCGGGCGACCATTTACCAGCACCAGAATTGTCGGTTTACCCGAAGCTGCAACCTTCTCAATCAATTCATTCTGCAAACCGACAAGGTCTATATCCGAACGGTCCGTATCTTCTCCATCCGTACGATCGGTCCACCGGAAACGCATCATATACTCACCGGCAACCACAATATTCAAATCGGCTTCCTTGGCACGGGAAGCAGCGTCCGCCACTTTCTGCGGGTCCATATTACGGGGGTCCCAACCCTGATCGACAAAGTCAAATTGCGTATCAGGGGCAATCATCTTAAGTCCTTCAAGAATAGTAGTCACATTCTCCGGCTTCTCCGGTGCACTCCAATCCCCCAGGATATTCTCATCGTCAGCGTTAATGCCTGTCACCAGCACTTTCTTATATTTAGCAACATCCAGAGGTAGTACGCCGTCATTCTTCAACAGCACAATACCTTCACGCGCAGCCTGAAGGGCTGTCTGACGGTGTTCGGGACAGAGGCGTACCTTCATGGTTTTAGCCTCATCGGCATAGGGATGTTCAAACAGTCCGAGACGGAACTTAATATCCAGAATGCGGCGTACCGACTCATCAATACGCGATTCGGGAATGCGTCCCTCTTTGACCAGCTCTGCCACCATCTCATTCCAGTGTATGCCATGCATGTGCATATCCATACCTGCCATAATGGATTGATAAAAAGCTTCTTTTATGTTTTCGGCCGTAGCATGTAAATCTGATATATGCTCTATGTCCATCCAGTCACTGACCACAAAGCCGGGGAATTTCCACTCTCCACGCAAGATGTCTTCCATCAGCCACTCGTTGCTATGACAGGGAACGCCATTTAGTTCATTATGTGCAGTCATCAGCGACATCGCTCCTGCTTTTACTCCGGCTTCAAAAGGCGGAAAGAAAACTTCACGCAAGGTACGTTCCGATAAGTCCGCCGGCGAGCCATTTGTTCCGTTAATCGGTTCGCTACCACCAACAAAATGCTTAATGCAAGCCAGCACATCAGAGTCGCTATCCAGCTTTCCCTGATAACCTTTCACCGCCTGAACGCCCATCAATGACACCAGATACGGATCTTCACCATAGGTTTCCCCGACACGTCCCCAACGGGGATCACGGGCGACTTCCACATTCGGGTTAAACGTCCAGTGCATATTCATAGCCCGCATTTCCTTTGCAGTCTGGCGGGCAATGGTATAAGCCATCAGCGTGTCGAACGAACAAGCCAGATTGATATTGGTAGGATATACTGTATTATCAGGAGCATTGGCATTACCGTGAATGGCATCAATGCCAAAAAGGATAGGTATTTGCAGACGGCTTTTCATGGCAAGTGACTGCAAATAGTTTGCTTCCTTCAAGGTCAGCACATGTAGGAAAGAGCCGATCTCACCTTCTTTTGTCCACTCTTCCACATTCTTATACGTAAAACCGGGATAAAAAGCATTGGCCGTGTTGTTCTTCAAATCAGCTTCGGTCATCACCGCACTATTTGCTTTTATATGTTCAATACCGACAAATTGATTCATTTGCCCGACTTTCTCTTCCAGCGTCATCCGGCTTAACAAATCTTCCACACGGTCTTTTACCGGAGCGGAAGCATCTTTATACACTTCCTTACGGTTACCGTCAAAGGAAGATAAGCAAGCACCCATAGCCATCATTAGTATTATTTTTTTCATTGATATTATATTGATTTATTGCTTCTTTTTAGAATTAAGAGTTAATCGATACAAGGCAACGTCGTGTCTGGGAATAGTGACTGCAAGCTGTTTTCTGGTATCGCCCGCCGTTTCTTTTGTCCACAAGTTACGCATATCATACACTTTCGAATCAAAATCGGTAAATCGTTTGGAGACTTCATCATAAAGATTAAACTTCTGCCAATCAATATTATACGTCTTTACTTCTGTCGTACGGTTTAATATGCAAAGAGCCCAATCGCCCTTAGCGAGGGGCTTAAACCAGAATTCCAGTCCATCATCCGCGGCAAACTTCAATCCTTCAATACCCAGACTATCCTGATCGATGGCAATCACCTCCCGATTCATCAGAATGTCTTTCGTTTCCTGTGACATCTGGCGTATATCATTGCCCAAAATCAGAGGAGCGGCAAGCATACACCACATGGAGAAATGGGCACGGTCTTCATTGACAGTCTGACCGTTGCCGACTTCCAGCATGTCCGGGTCATTCCAATGTCCCGGTCCGGCATATTTACGGAGTCCCTTCTGCATATCTAGAATCTGTAACACCCCATAAGCAGTCCAACCGGGATGCTGATCCATGCAATCAAAGCAATTGAATATATCTCCGGTGGTACGCCACATATGTCCGGTATTAGCCGCCCACTCCCAAGGTTTGCTGTGTCCCCATTCGCACATACTAAACAAGATAGGCCTTCCGGCAGCTCTCAAAGCATCACGCATCAGGTTGTAAGCACCGACGGGATTCACATCCTCGGTATTGCACCAATCATATTTCAAGTAATCAATTCCCCATTTGGCATATTGCAAAGCATCCTGATATTCATGTCCCAAGCTACCCGGGCGCCCTCCGCACGTTTGTCGCCCGGCATCCGAATAGATACCAATCTTCAATCCTTTGGAATGCACATAATCGGCTAAAGCCTTCATACCCGAAGGAAACTTCACGGGGTCGGGATGAATAAATCCCAGACTATCACGCTTACCATGCCAACAATCATCCAGATTCAGATAAACATATCCGGCATCACGCAAACCGGTCTCCACCATGGCATCCGCAACACTTTTAATTAAGTTCTCATCAATGTTGCAGGCAAATTTATTCCAACTATTCCAACCCATGGGAGGAGTCAGCGCAAGCCCTTCAAACTTTTGAGCAAAAGAAATTGTAACACACAGGTAGGTACATAAAACAAAAAGGAGTTTCCTCTTCATAGCAGTATATTTAAAGAATTGAACATTGCAAAGATAATATTATAAATCATTATGAGGCAACATTATCTTAACCAATTATGATACAAAGTTAAGACACTACGCCCCCTAACTGCAAGCATATCTTTAAGAAGGATGAATCCGATCGAGTTACATAAAAAACTTAAAAGAGAAAACACCCAATATGAAAATGAACTATATTTGTAGAGTGAAACACACAAATTTGCAAATAAGCAAATCCACACTTATGATATTGGAACTTCATACAAAAAATAATAATTAAATAATATACAATGAAAAAAACAACTTTAATAGTTCTGCTTTGTGCAATGAACCTCTGTCCAAGTATCTATGCTGCTCATCACATACAAATACCGTCGCAAACAACTAATCTCAAAGGTCAAGTCGGCGAACAGCAAGCTATACAAGAATCTCAGGCCTTAGCTCAAGTAGCAGATAACGGACACGATGCGGTGCCCGATAAAACCTGGGCCAATTACGAACGATACCAATCAGCGAATAAAGAAGTAAAGAACCCTATTGCTGTCTTTATGGGTAACTCCATCACAGAGATATGGAATCGCAACGACTCGGCTTTCTTCAACCGGAACCACTACATAGGACGCGGCATTTCGGGACAGGTTACCGCCCAAATGCTAGCCCGCTTCCGCTCTGATGTCATCAACTTAAAGCCTCAGGTTGTCAGCATTCTGGCCGGAACAAACGATATTGCCCAAAACTGTATGTATATGCCTATAGAAAAGATTGCTGAAAACATCTTCTCCATGGCTGAACTAGCCCGGGCCAATGGCATTAAAGTTATTATTTGTTCCGTTCTACCGGTATATCAGTACCCATGGAGACCGGCAATAAAGAATCCTGCCGAACAAATAATGGAGTTAAACAACCTGCTAAAAGCTTATGCGAAAAAGCATAAAATAACCTATGTGGATTTTCATTCTGCAATGAAAGACGAAAGGAACGGATTGCCCGCCAAGTACTCTAAAGACGGCGTTCATCCCACGAAGGACGGTTTTAGTATCATGGAACCAATCATAAAAAAAGCGATTGATAAATTATTGAAATGACAGTTATACGTGTTTTTCATCCAAAGATTTTATCTTTGTTCTAAATCAACTTTATAAATACAACATTATGATAGAACCCATTTACTCTCCCGACCAGGAAAGATATAATAAAGGAATGAAATACCGTCGTTGCGGAAAGAGTGGCATTCTTTTGCCTGAAATATCACTGGGCTTATGGCATAACTTTGGTGACGTAAATACACTATCCAACTCTCAGGCTATGGCCCACTATGCCTTCGACCAGGGGATAACGCACTTTGATCTGGCAAATAATTACGGTCCTTCCTTCGGCTCCGCAGAAGAAACATTTGGCTTGATTATGAAGAAATCATTCAGCCCTTACCGGGATGAATTGTTTATTTCGACTAAAGCAGGACACGAAATGTGGCCGGGACTCTACGGCGAATGGGGATCGCGCAAGTCACTCATGGCCAGTCTGGACCAAAGCTTAAAGCGGATGAATCTGGATTATGTAGACATTTTCTATTCTCATCGTTACGACCCGAATACTCCGTTGGAAGAGACGTTACAAACTTTAGTTGACATTGTACGTCAAGGAAAGGCTTTGTACGTGGGAATCTCTAAATATCCTAAAGAAGCTGCGGCTTTTGCTTACAATTATCTTGAGCAACGGGATGTACATTGCCTACTTTACCAAGGACGGTACAATCTCCTCAACCGGGAGCCTGAAGAGGAAGGCATCTTGCAACAGGCTAGAGAGAACGGAACGGGATTCATTGCCTTTTCGCCATTGGCACAAGGCTTGCTAACTAATCGTTACTTAAACGGAATACCCGAAGATTCTCGTATGGCACAAAACAAGTTCTTGAAAAAAGAAGTCCTGACCGATAGCATTCTCCGGAAAATCAAAGCCTTGAACAATCTTGCCACCAAGCGGGGACAGACTTTAGCGGAAATGGCTTTGGCCTGGGTACTGAAAGATGAAATGGTAACTTCCGTTATTATAGGAGCAAGTTCCGTATCCCAACTAAGCGATAATCTGAAGGCTACAGCAAACACTTCTTTCTCGAAGGAAGAACAAGAAGCTATACATCATATCTTAAGAAAATAACCTTCACTTTTTTATTAGGGTGCATTAGCCCATCAAAACGAATTCAAAGCAAATTCAGAGTAATAAGTTATCTGTCAATAATTAAGAACAGCGCTCAATGGATTGACTAGAAGATGACGAAAGTTAATTAGCATCAATATTTAAGTGGATAATGGCCCGAAGATAACATAAAACAGGGTTAAAATCCGCCATACGCAGTGGAATTTTTAAAATACGCGGTTTTTGCTTTCAGCTTCTGTATCCCTTTATGCATAGGGTTTATAGCTGAAAGCGTAGTTTCAGGTTGCTTTCAGCTTTCAGCCCAAACGCTTGCAGACTCAGCGTATTCAACTATCTATCAAAATGTTACAAGAAAGCATTAAAAGGGTTAAGCTTATGTTAATCCTTCAGCTTCTTTAGCCATTTAGCAAAAGATAAAATGAAGTGTATTTGTCAAACAGAAGAATAATAATGCATCCTTATTCGTCAATTGTTTTCTATCTATAAACTTTTCAAGAGGAGGAAAGCAAGTTCATGATACCCTTTTGGGAAAGAAAAAACTATGCATCAATTCCACGAATAACCAATGCTAAAGCAACCAAACCTAGTCAATTGTGTATTCGTGCCTTTTAGTTTATAATCATTCCAACGGTCAGTCACTCCGGTTTCGATAAAGAGAAATCACAATTCCCCTTAAGGGGAACTGTCGTTCCCACCGTAGGAAACGATAGTTTCTAACCAAGGAAACGGAGACTTGCCTTAGATTAATTGTATTGTACTGGAAATAGTTGACAACTTCGTATGTTATACCTAAATTAGTTCACTCAATAGTTTTCTAAACCTGAAAAAGTTCACTTTCTATTCTTTTACGCCTAAAAAAGTTGTCACATAAGTC